>NZ_NMVP01000033.1 GCF_002250705.1 Enemella evansiae | reverse complement strand
GCGCGGAAGCCCTCGGCCATCTGGCACATCCCGACCGTGCCCGGCAACTGCTGCAGCCCTCATTGTTCGACGGCGCCACCGTCACCCCTGGCGGTGAGGTGGTCAACAAGCACGGCGAGATCGTCACGGCCACCTCCGAACGCTGCCGGCACGGTGCCGAACTGATCCTGCACGTCCACCAGAAGGACCTCGCCAACCGCCGCGGCGGTGAAGGCGACGCCCTCGGACCCGTGACCCTGCAACACCTGAAGGAACTGCTGGAGCGCTGCGCTGGAACCGTTCGCGTGCGGCCGGTCATCGATCTGGCCGCCCCGGTGATGGTCAACACCTACCGACCCAGTGACGAACTCGCCCAGCGGGTCAAACTCCGCGACCGGTATGTGATGTTCCCCCGCTCGAATCGCAGTGCGTTCGGCCGCGGGATCGACCTCGATCACACGATCCCCGCCCCGGAGGGACCGACCAGCTCGGGCAATCTGGGGCCGTTGAACCGGGCCTCGCACCGGGCCAGAACCCACGCCGGATTCCGGGTCGAGCAACCCTCACCCGGGGTGTTCCACTGGAAAACACCGGCCGGGCAGGAAGCCTGGGTCAGCCGCCACGGCACCTGGGACCATCCACCACCCGACCACCTCATCAACGACCCCGCGGCTTCACTCTCCCGAACCGAAAAGCTTCTCTGGGAGACCCTGTGCAACGGGCGAACCCAGTTGGAGAAGGAACAGGCCGAAGCCGAACAAGCAGCCGACGAAGCCCGTGAACGCGAGCGACTCCGCCGCGCCCGGAAGAACCAGCGCCTTCGCGACCTACGCCAGGCTGCCCGCGACCAAGCCAACGCAGGCAAACAGAAGAGTGCGAAGCAGAAGGCGAAGCAACCGGTTCCACCGGAATCCCAGCCTGCCCTGATTCCCAACCAGGGCTAGGTTTCCGCTCGCTGCGCGAGCTACTCGAGGAACGTGAGGGACACGGTCACTGCGCGAGTTGCGGGGGTGCGTCACAGCTCCAACAGCTTCGTCGCCGTATCGCGCATCTCGACCTTGCGTACCTTGCCGGTCACCGTCATCGGGAAGTCCTCGACGACCAGCACGTACCGCGGGATCTTGTGCCGGGCGAGCTTGCCGGTGGCGAACTCGCGGACATCGTCGGCAGAGAGTTCCTTGCCGTCGCGGGTTTTGACGAAGGCGCACAGCTCCTCGCCGTACTTCTCATCGGGCACCCCGACGACCTGCACATCGGTGATGTCGGGATGGGTGTAGAGGAACTCCTCGATCTCCCGTGGATACAGGTTCTCGCCACCCCGGATCACCATGTCCTTGATCCGCCCCACGATGTTCAGATACCCGTCCGGGTTCATCACGGCCAGGTCACCGGTGTGCATCCATCCATCGTCGTCGATCGCCTCGGCGGTCTTCTCCGGCTCATTCCAATAGCCGAGCATCACCGAGTAACCGCGGGTGCAGAACTCACCGGTTTCCCCACGAGGCATGGTTTTCCCGTCGACGGGATCGACCACCTTCACCTCGACGTGCGGGTGCACCACGCCGACGGTCGCGGTGCGATGTTCGACATCGTCATCGGGCAGGGTCTGCGTGGACACCGGCGAGGTCTCGGTCATCCCGTAGCAGATGCTCACCTCGGCCATGTGCATCTGGGTCATGCACTTCTTCATCACCTCGACCGGGCACGGCGAACCCGCCATGATCCCCGAACGCAGCGTGGACAGATCATAGGATTTGAAGTCGGGCAGGTTCTGCTCGGCGATGAACATCGTCGGGACACCGTGCAGGATCGTCGCCCGCTCCGCCTGCACCGCCCGCAGACAACTCTCCGGATCGAAGGAGGGCGCCGGTTGGATCTGGGCCGCGCCATGGGTCACACAGGCGAGCGAGGACATCACCATCCCGAAGCAGTGATACAGCGGCACGGGGTAGACCAGGCGGTCCTCCGGGGTCATCGAAATCCCTTCCCCCACAAGGAATCCGTTGTTCAGGATGTTGCGGTGGGAGAGGGTCGCACCCTTCGGGAAACCGGTGGTGCCCGAGGTGTACTGGATGTTGATCGGGTCATCGGCGGACAACGTGCGCTCCACCTCTGCGACGGCGGTCGGGTCACCGGAGTCACCGGCGGTGAGCAACTCGGCCCAGCTGAGCGCCTGCATGCCCTCTGGGGCGTACCCGTCGGGCAGCGGCGCATCCGGCTGACCCGGCTCGCCGAACAGCACCACCTGCTTGAGGAACGGCAGGTTGGCCGACACCTCGGCGATCATCTGCGCATAGTTCGAGGTCTTGTACGCCCCGGCCGAGACCAGCATCGTGCATTCGGACTGGTTCAGCGCGTACGCCAACTCGTGCGTCCGGTAGGCGGGGTTGATGTTGACCAGCACCACGCCGATCCGCGCGGTGGCGTACTGCAACAGGATCCACTCGGCACAGTTCGGCGACCAGATCCCGACCCGGTCGCCCTTGCTCAACCCGAGCGCCAGCAGACCGCGGGCGACCCGCTCCACATCGTCGGCGAGCTCGCGGTAGGTCCAGCGACGCCCGGTCCAGAACTCGACCAGCGCATCCCGATCGGGATGGCGGGCCACCGTGGCAGCCAGGTTCTCACCGATCGTCTGGTCCAACAGTGCGGTTTCGGTCGGGCCCGCCGCGTACGACGCATCGTCCGCGTACAACTCTGTCGCGTTCATGGGCCCTACCGTAGCCGGTAGGGCCCATCCGGTTCAGTCCTCGCTGGCGGGCGATTCCGCGGGGGACTCGGCCGTCGCCTGACCGCCGCCCTCGCCGCGGCCGCGACCCCGGCTGCGACGCCGACGCCGACGCGGCTTCTGCTCACCGTCGCCCTGCGCCTCGCTCTTGGACTCGCCCGCGGGCTCGGCGGCCTTCGCCTGCTGCTCGCCCTCGGCGAGCACCTCGCCATTGCGGGTACGCCGACGGTTCCGGTTGCGCTTCGGGCGCTGCTCGCGGGGCCGTTCGGTGCCCTCCTCGCGGCTGCGCTCCTTGCGGGGCGCCGGCTCGGCGTCCTTGATCCGGCCCCGGGTGCCCTCGGCGATGCCCAGATCGGTGTAGAGATGCGCGGAGGTGGAGTAGGTCTCGACCGGCTCGTCGAAATCCAGTCCGAGGGTCTTGTTGATGACCTTCCAGCGAGTCAGATCAGCCCAGTCGACCAGGGTGATCGCGACGCCGGTGGCGCCGGCGCGGCCGGTCCGGCCGATCCGGTGCACGTAGGTCTTGTCGTCGTCGGGGGACTCGTGGTTGATCACGTGACTGACCCCGGAGACGTCGATGCCGCGGGCCGCGACATCGGTCGCGACCAGCACGCGTACCTTGCCCTCCCGGAACTTCTTCAGCGCCTTCTCCCGCGCCTCCTGGCGCAGATCACCGTGGATCGGGGCGGCGTTGAAGCCGCGGTCCACCAGATCGTCGGCGATCCGCTGCGCGGCGCGCTTGGTGCGGCAGAAGACGATCACCTTCTCCACCTCGTCGGCCTGCAGCACCCGGCCGATGATCTCCGGCTTGTCGAGATCGTGGGCCTGGTAGACGAACTGGGTGGTCAGCGGAACGGTCTGCGACTCGTCGTGGTGCTCGGCGCGGATGTTCACCGGCTGGGTGAGATGGGTCCGCGCGAGCGAGGCGATCGCCGACGGCATGGTCGCGGAGAACAGCAGCGTCTGCCGGGAATCCGGGGTGTGGCTGAGGATCCGCTCCACATCGGGCAGGAAGCCCAGGTCGAGCATCTCGTCGGCCTCGTCGAGGACCAGCACCTTGATGTGGCGCAGGTCGAGGGCACGGCGGTTCACCAGGTCGAGCAGTCGGCCGGGCGTACCGACGACCACGTCGACCCCGGCGGCCAGGGCGTCCAGCTGCGGCTCGTAGCCGACGCCGCCGTAGACGGTGAGCACCCGGGCGCGACGGATCTTCGAGGCGACCTCGAGGTCCTTGGAGACCTGCAGGGCGAGCTCACGGGTGGGGGCGACGACCAGCGCCTGCGGGGCGACGCCGGACTCGTTGTCGACGGTGATCCGCTGCAGCAGCGAGACCCCGAAGGCCAGCGTCTTGCCGGTACCGGTACGGGCCTGGCCGATCATGTCGGTGCCGGCCAGCGCGATCGGGATCGACATCGTCTGGATCGGGAACGGATGGGTGATGCCGACGGCGTCGAGCGCCTGGGTGATCTCGGGGAGCACGCCCAGGTCGGCGAAGGTGGTCTGCGGATCGGCGACCCGCTCGTCATCGGTGATCAGATCGGCGGCCACGACGTCTTCGAGTGTGGCTTCGGTCTGCAGATTGTCGGTGGACAGAGTGATTCCTCTTCTCGGTCCCGGACCCGTCAGGACCCGGAGGTGTTCGGCGCCCGGCACCTGCGCGCGATCGCGGCGCGGGCCTGGGGCAGCGCACGCGGGAGCGCGTACGACGGCCCCAGTCTAGCTAGGCTGCGTCCATGAGCGAAACGAGCACCCCGCCCGGCGAGCCCACCCCCGGGGTGGTGGATCTGCTCGGGATCATCGCCTACGGCGAGCTGACCGGCTTCCAGCGGCTGGCCGAGGACGCCGCGCACGCCCCGACGCTGGCCGACAAGGTGATGATGGCCTCGATGGCCGCGGTGCAGTTCAACCACTTCGACCGGGTCCGGCAGTACCTGCTGGAGCAGGACGTCGACGTGATGGCCGCGATGGAGCCGTTCCACAAGCCGTGGGACGCCTACCACGAGTTCACCAGGCCGCGGTCCTGGCTGGAAGGGCTGGTGAAGACCTATGTCGGTGACGGGTTCGCCGCCGACTTCTACCGCGAGGTGGCCGCCAACGTCGACCCACAGACCCGCGATCTGGTCTACGAGGTGCTGGCCGACGACCGCGAGGGCGACTACATCGTGGGCCGGGTTCGCCAGGCGACCGCCGAGGACCCGAAGGTGGCCGGCAAGCTCGCGCTCTGGGGCCGGCGCCTGGTGGGGGAGGCGCTCACCCAGGCGCAGCGGGTGGCCGCCGACCGGGATTCGCTGACCGGGTTGCTCACCGGCACGGTGGATCGTCCCGGAATGGACCTGGCCGCCATCGGGCGGATGTTCTCCCGGCTCACCGAGAACCACGCGCTGCGGATGGATCGGCTGGGGTTGGCGAGCTGAGGCGTACGCCCGGCCCGCAGCCGGCCGACGCTGGGACATGCAGTGGTCGGTGAGTTCCATGATCAAACCCAGTCGGACTGGGTTTGCAATCGCGACAATTCGCAGGACTGCATGTCCCAGCGCACGGCATTCGGTTCAGCTCAGCACCCCAGGGGTCGAGGCGCGGCGGCGGCGAATTGGACCAAAGTACCGGTCGGCAGCGGGATGCTTGTCGGCCTCTGGTGTCCACGATAGGAAGAGGGGCACGACACCCCTCGTACGCCGACGCAACCGGACGGCGTACGGAATCGAAGGAGATTCCCAACAATGGCAGGTAACCCCTCGACCACCAGGCCCTTCGCACGCCGGATGCTGCCCCGACTGGCGACGCTCGCCGTCGCGGGCGCGATGCTGGCCGCTGCCCCGATCACCGCCCAGGCCGGGCCGCCCACCGCCGGCGGCTCGGGACTCGGCGATGACTACTTCCCGAACTACGGCAACTCCGGTTACGACGTGGACCGGTACAACATCAACGTCGACTACCAGCCGCAGGGCGATCTGCTGAACGGCACCACCACCATCACCGCGAAGGCCACCCAGGACCTGCGCCGGTTCAACCTCGACTTCGCGCTCCGGGTCCGCTCGGTGACCGTCAACGACAAACCCGCCACCTTCAACCAGAACGACCCGCACGAACTGGTCGTCACGCCGAAGAAGCCGCTGCGCAACGGCGAGCAGATGACGGTCAAGGTCGAATACTTCGGCGTCCCGTCCGCGGTCAAGGTCGACGGCATCACCCCGTGGATCAAGACAGCCGACGGTGCGATCGCGCTCGGTCAGCCCGAGATCGCCGCCTGGTGGTTCCCGTCCAACGATCACCCGCAGGACAAGGCGAAGTTCGACATCACCATGAAGGTGCCGAGCGGGGTCGAGGCGATCAGCGGCGGCAAGCTGGTCTCCAAGACCCTCACCCCGAACGGCGACACCTGGCGCTGGCGCGAGGACAAGCCGATGGCCACCTACCTCGCCTTCATGGCGATCGGCCAGTACGAGGTCGCCGAATCCACATCCAGCAAGGGATTGCCGATCATCAACGCGGTCGCCGTCAGCGACGACGTCCGGATCCAGCGGGCCAAGGCAGACTTCGCCCGCACCGAGGAGGTCGTCGACTTCCTGGCCCGGCAGTACGGTCCCTACCCCTTCGATGCGCTCGGCAATGTCGCGCCGAACGCCGACTTCGGGTACGCCCTGGAGACCCAGACCCGTCCGGTCTACACCCGCGGCTTCTGGCGCAACGGCTCGAACATGGGCGTGGTCGCGCACGAGTTCGCACACCAGTGGTGGGGTGACTCGGTCTCGCTCACGCAGTGGAACGACATCTACGTCAACGAGGCCTTCGCCAGCCACGCCGAATGGCTGTGGAGCGAGAACCAGGGCCAGGGCACCGCACAGCAGCTGATGCGCCAGACCTACGACTCCTACCCCGAGGGTGACAAGTTCTGGCAGGTCTCGATCGGCGACCCGGGCCGGGACAACGTCTTCGACGGCGCCGTCTACGACCGCGGTGCGATGAGCCTGCAGGCGCTGCGCAACCGGATCGGGTCGCCGGCGTTCTGGCAGGTGCTGCGCACCTGGCAGGCCGAGCGCACCTACAAGAACGGCTCCACCGAGGAGTTCCAGGCGCTCGCCGAACGGCTCAGCGGCGAGGACCTGGACGGGTTCTTCAAGGCCTGGCTCTATGACCAGCGCAAGCCGGCCGCGACCGCGGAGAACGGGCTCGACTTCGGCACCGAGAACGCCCTGCGGCAGACCGACGCCGAGGGCAGGGTGGCTCAGCAGGCCGCCCCGGAGCAGGTCACCGCGACCCGCGCCGAGCTGGCCAAGACCCGCCAGCAACTGCACGGTAGGTGAGCCTGACCGGGGGAATCGTCAGATTCCGTTGCGCTGCAGGAGATCCTCGAGTTCGGTGTAGTGCTGCTCGGCGGATTCCTGGTGGTACGCCCGGGTGTCGGCCATCGTGTAACCGTGCGGGGCGCCGGGATAGGTCTGCTGGTCGAAACGCACCCCGGCGGTGGTCAACGCCGCACCGAGCTGCTCCTGCTGGGCCGGGGTCATGTTCGGATCGTCGTCGGCATGCCGGAACAGCAGCTCACCGCGTACCGTGCCCACCCCGAGATGCGGGGAGTCGGCGGCATCGGTGACGACCTTGCCGGCATGGAAGACCCCGGCGGCGGCGATACGGTCGGGATGGCCGGCGGCGATCGCCAGGGCGAGCACGCCACCGCGGCAGTAGCCGGTCACCGCGAACCGCTTCGCACCGGTGTCGGCGAGCACCTCGAGCCAGGTGCCCGCGTCGGCGACGGTCTCGCTCAGCGGGGTGGCGTTGGCCAGCGGCATCACGCTCTGGAACGCCTTGCCGCGGCCCTCCTCGGTGGTCAGATCGAGCCCCTCGATGAGCGGCGACGGGCGGCGGCGCCAGAACGGGTTGACCGCGAGCACCGCCCGGCTGGGGTTGCTGAGCCGTTCGGCCATCGCGGCGATCTGCGGCCGCAGGCCGAAGATGTCGGGGATCAGCAGCAGCCCGCTGGCCGGCCGCTCGGGGCCGGCCAGCAGGGCATCGCAGACGCCCCCATCGGGCATTGCGATCTGCAACTGCTGAGCGGTGGGCATCAGACCGAGCCGAAGCCCACCTTGCGGGCCTGCTCCTGACCCAGATCCAGATAGGCGATGCTGCTGGCGCGCAGCAGGGTGCGGCCGCCCTTGGTGTCGCTCAGCACCAGGGTGTCGTTGCCGTCCAGCGCGTCCAGATAGGCCTGCTGGACCTTCTCGGCGGTCTCGTCGGTGTCGACGGTGATTTCGCGGGCGATGTGCTGGATCCCGACCTTGACTTCCACTTCTGCCTCCTGTTTGGGTAACGCCTCCACGTTGCCACATCGGCGAAGCCGTACCCGGCGGTGTTCGCCCACGGCGCAGCGGTATCGCGGCAGGTCTCAGCCCTCGGCGTAGAGCTGCTGCTCCTCCGGGGTCGCCGGCCGCAGCACCAACCGGGTCCAGGCGCCCAGATAGATCCGGTCGTCGGCCTGCAGCTCCTTGCGCCGGTTGCCCGGAATCGGCTGGGTCGGCAGCGGATCAGCGGCCTGGGCCACATAGGTGCCGTTGGCCGAGTCCAGGTCCTCCAGGAACCAGCGGCTGCCGTCGGTGGACAGCTGGGCATGCCGACGGCTGATCCCGCTGTCCGGCTCGCAGTCGATGTCCGGTGCGATCCCGCGGCTGCGGGAGGGCCGGCCGATCAGCACCGACCGCTTGCGCAGCGGCTGCACGTGCGGCAACCCCGGCGAGGGCATCGGATCGGGGCTCTGCTGCAGCGCATACCACTCCGGGTCGATCCACACCTCCAGCACCCAATCGGTCGGCCCGGCCGCAGCCGCCGCCGGTGCGGCCGCCGGCGTGGCCTCGTCCCGGGGCTGGCGCGGCGGGGTGGCCTGACTCTCCGGTCCCGCGTCCTGCTCCGCGGCCGGGGCGACGGGCTGGGCCGGGACGGGAGGAACGGGGCGGGCCGGGGCCGGGGTCGACTTCGGCTCGACCAGCACCGCCCGCGGCTCCTCCTGCTGGACGGGGATCTCCTGCTCCGCCGGGGGTTGCGGCTCCGCGGCCGGCGGGGTCGGGGCGTCCAGATCGAGCGGATTGGGCCGCGGCCGGGGCATCGTACCGGTGGTGTAGTCGTAGCCGCAGGCCTCGCAGAACAGCGCCCCCGGCGCGTTCAGCACACCGCAGTTCGGGCACTCCACCCCCGCGGGCGCGGCCGGCTCGTCCGCCTCGGCCGCCTGCTGGGGCGTACCCGAACGGGGCGTGCCCGAGGGGGCGGGGGCACCCATCGGCACCCCGCAGACATCGCAGTAGTCACTGGACTCGCTGGGGTGTCCGGCGGGGCAGCGCGACCGCTGAGCTGGGGTCATCTGGTCAGCCTCGAATCCTGGTGGTCTTGGTGGACGCGGTGTCGAGGGCCATCTCGTCGGCCTTGTCGACGGACCGCTTCAGCCTGACGGTACCGGTTGCGTCGTTGTCGATGTCGACGACCTTCCGCAGCTTGGCGGTGGCTTCGTCGTTACCGGTCTCACGAGCCAGCTGCACCGCCCGGCCCAACCGGGTCGTCGCGGTCGCATCGTCGCCGGCGGCCTTGGCCGCCAACCCCTGCTGGATAGCGTCGGCCAGCT
Source organism: Enemella evansiae (assembly GCF_002250705.1). Taxonomy (GTDB): domain Bacteria; phylum Actinomycetota; class Actinomycetes; order Propionibacteriales; family Propionibacteriaceae; genus Enemella; species Enemella evansiae. The sequence continues at coordinate 300,922 of NZ_NMVP01000033.1, read as the reverse complement.
CGGTCTGCCCGGTGTAGTGTGCGACCGCCGGGTTGATCCGGGTGGTCAGCGTGTCATCGGTGGACCAGGTCGCCTTGACCAGCGCCTGGGTGACCACCTGATCGTTGACGGCCAGCTGCACCCGGGCGGCGAGCTGCTCCTGGCCGACCGCGCGGGCCGCCAACCGGACCGCGACGTGGTAGTCGCGGGACTCATCGCCCCAGGCTCCGGTCGGGTACGCCGTGGTGAGCGGGTTGACCTGCCGGGAACGCGAGGTCAGGTCCTCGACGGTGGGGGAGACCTGGCGGACGAACAGCACCTGGGCCCCCTGCGGCGCCCAGACCCGCAGCTCGGCCTCGGCGACGCCGCGGCCCATCGACTTCTGCATCAACTCGGAGAAGACCGCGCTCATCTCCTGCGGGCTCGGGATCAGATCGACGGTGCCGAGCAGCGCCTGGGAGATCCGCCGGATCTCACCGACCTGCCAGTCGACGCCGATCCCGCGGCAGTCCACCTGGAACTGCCCGATCGAGGCCTGGATCGCCGCATCGAGCTGCTGCGGGGTCTCGTTGTGGTTCTCCCCGTCGGTGAGCAGGATCGCGTGCCGCTGGCGCACCCCCGGTACCGAGTTGAACAGCGCCCGGGTCAGGTTCAGCCAGGACCCCATCGCGGTGCCGCCGTCGGAGTGGAAGTAGCGGATGGCCTGCGCGGCCTGGTAGCGGGTGGAGGCGTCCATCCGGACCATGCCCTGGCCGCCGCGGGTCACCGGATAGGCGAGGTAGGCCTGGTGGTTGCCCGCGACCACCGCGAACCAGGTGCCGTCGACGATGTGATCCAGGGCCGCGATCGCGGCGTTCTTCGCGGCCTCCATGTTGGTGTCGCCCATCGACCCCGAGGTGTCGACGATGATGATCTCACCCGCATCCCCGCCGCCGGAGCTCTGACCGGCGGTGCCCGCGCCCGAGCAGGTCATCGTGACGATCGCGTTGACGTCGGTGCCGCCGTCGGGGAGGAACTCGTTCTGGTAGACCTGCGAGGTGAAATCGGCCATCGGTGCTCTCCCCATGTTCAGTGATCGGCGCGTCGGGGCCAGTATGCCAACTGAGAGGCTCCGCCCCACGCCCCTTGGTTGCTTCGCTCGGATGCGATTTCGAATTGCGGTGCCTCGCTTGGGCGTACGCCGAACTTGCACCCGTTCGGTTCAATGTGCACCCACTTCTTGCGCATGGAATGGGTGCAAGGTCGACCGAACGGGTGCAGGACGACCGCAGTCCAGTGCCGGGAGCGTCGTGGGCGTGATCCTCTCGACACGCAACTCCGGCTCCGCTTCGCTGCGCCGGAGTTGCTACTCGAGGATCGTCAGCGGAAATCGCGGGAGCGGTGGGTGGCCGGCAGCAGCTCCCGGGCCTCGGGCAGCACCGCGACCAGGGGCTCGATGCGGTCGGCGACCAGATTGGTCACCCCCTCGGCGTGTTCGACGATGCCGCGGATGATCAGCACATTGGCGCGCCGGGCGGCCTTCCGGTACCGCGCCCACACCCCGACACCGCACACCACGTTGAGCATCCCGGTCTCGTCCTCCAGATTCAGGAAGGTCACCCCACCGGCGGTGCCGGGGTGCTGGCGGTGGGTGACCAACCCGGCGACCCGGATCCGGCGGCCGGCCTGGTCCGGTCCGAGCCGGTCGACCGGCAGCAACCCGTGGGCGGCGAGCAGCGGCCGCAGATGATCGACCGGATGATCGTCCGGGCTGATCGAGGTCGACCACAGGTCGGCCTGAGTGAGCTCCAGCGGCAGCATCTCGGCGAACTCCGGCGGTGCCGCATCGATCGCGGCACCGGGCAGCATCGTCTCGTTGTCGGTGTAACCGGCCGACCACAGCGCCTGCCGCCGGGAGCGGCCGAAGGCATCGAAGGCACCGGCCACCGCCAGCGCCTCGGCCTGGGCGGCGGTGAGCCCGACCCGGCGCAGCACATCGGCCTGGTCACGGAACGGCCCGCGTTCGCGCTCGGCGACGATCCGCTCCGCCAGCTGGGTGCCGATCCCGCGGACCGCGGTCAGCCCGAGCCGGACCGCCCAGTTCCCGTCGCGGCGATGCCGGGCCAGCATCGCCTGGTGCTCCCGGCGCGCCCGGTCCCGGTCGAACTCGGGCGCCGGGCCGGCCGGGGGCTGCTCGGTCGCCAGACAGTCCGGCGATCCGGTGACCGGTGGCTGCCCCGGGTCGATCCGTTCCAGTTCGGCGTGCACCTGGGAGCAGGTGACATCCGGCCGGCGCACCTCGACCCCGCGGCGCCGCGCATCGGCGGTCAGCGACTGCGGTGAATAGAAACCCATCGGCTGGGCCCGCAACAACCCGGCGAGGAAGGCGCCCGGATAGTGCAGCTTCAGCCAGCTGGAGGCGTACACCAGCAGGGCGAAACTGATCGCATGGCTCTCGGCGAAACCGAAGTTCGCGAACGCCTCGATCCGGGCATAGATCGACTCGGCCAGCTCACCGGTGATCCCTTTGGCGGCCATTCCGGCGAACAGCTGCTCGCGGATCCGTTCGATCTTCTCCACCCCGCGCGCCGAACCCATCGCCCGGCGCAGCAGATCGGCCTGGTCGCCGGTGCAGTCGCCGAGCACCATCGCCATCTGCATCAACTGCTCCTGGAACAGCGGTACGCCCAGGGTGCGCTCCAGGATCGGTTCCAGCAGCGGGTGCGGATAGCTGACCGGCTCCTTGCCGGTGGCCCGGCGCACATAGGGATGCACCGCACCGCCCTGGATCGGGCCGGGCCGGATCAGGGCGATCTCGACGACCAGGTCATAGAACCGGCGCGGCAGCAACCGGGGCAGGGTGCCGATCTGGGCCCGGCTCTCCACCTGGAACACCCCGATCGAATCGGCCACGCAGAGCATGTCGTAGACCCCGGCCTCCTCCTTGGGGATCCCGGCCAGGGTCCACCGTTCGCCGAGCCGGTCGGCGACCAGATCGAAGGAGTACTGGATCGCGGCCAGGATGCCCAGGCCGAGGAAGTCGAACTTCACCAGCCCCATCCACGCGCAGGAATCCTTGTCCCACTGCAGGACGGTGCGGTTCTCCATCCGGCCGCGTTCGATCGGGCAGATCTCACCCACCGGGCGTTCGGTGAGCACCATGCCACCGGAGTGGATGCCGAGATGGCGCGGGGCGCCGAGCAGCTCCTCGGCCAGCTCGAGCACCGGGGCGGGGATCTCGTGGCTGCCCGGCGCCGGCGTGCCGTCGGGTGCGGTGAGGTCACCATAGGAGTCGATCTGGGTGGACCAGGCGTCCTGCTGCCCGGGGGAATGGCCGAGCGCCTTGGCCATGTCCCGGACCGCCGACCGCGGCCGGTAGCTGATCACGTTCGCCACCTGCGCGGCATTGTGGCGGCCGAAGCGGCGATAGACCTCCTGGATCACCTCCTCGCGGCGATCGGAGTCGAAATCCACGTCGATGTCCGGCTCGTCGTCACGGGTCTCGGACATGAACCGTTCGAACGGCAGCCCGAACTTGACCGGGTCCACCGCGGTGATGCCGAGGGTGTAGCAGATCACCGAGTTGGCCGCCGATCCTCTGCCCTGGCAGAGAATCCCGCGTCCCTTGGCGAAGGCGACCATGTCGTGGACGATGATGAAGTAGCCGGCGAAGCCCTTGCGTTCGATCACCGCCAACTCGCGATCCAACCGTGCCTGCGCCTCGGCGTACCGCTCACCCGGATAGCGCTCGGCCAGGCCGCGCCGGCACAGCTCCCGCAGCCAGCCGTCCAGGCCATATCCGTCGGGGACCTCCAGCCGCGGCAGTCGTGGCCGGGCCGCCTGCAGTGGAAACGCGCACTCGGCGGCCAACCGCAGCGTGGTCGTGATCGCATCCGGGTACGCCGCGAACGCGGCCTGCTGTTCGGCACCGGTGCGCAGGTGCGCCCCCGGCGGTGCCAGCCAACCGTCCAGTTCGGCCAGCGAACGGCCGGCGCGCACCGCCGCCATCGCGGTCGCCAACCGGTACCGCTCCGGGGTCGCGTAGTGCACGTTGTTGGTGGCGACCACGGGCAGACCGCACTCGGCGGCCAGCTCGATCAGGGCGGCATTGATCCCGCTGTCCCGCGGGTCACCGAGGGCGGTCAGCTCGACCGCCACCTGATCGCGGCCGAAGAGCGCGACCAGCCGGTCCAGGGCGCCGCGGGCGGCGGCGCGACCACCGGTGCGCAGCGCGGACCGGACGATGCCCTTGCGGCAGCCGGTGAGCAGCTGCCAGTGCCCCTCGGCGGTGGTCGCGAGTTCCTCCAGCGAATAGAGCGGGCGACCCTTCTCATCGCCGACCAACTGGCCCTGGGTGATCGCCGCGGACAACCGGTGATAGCCCTCGGCGCCGCGCGCCAGCACCAGCAGGTGGCTGCCCTCGGGGTCGGCGATCCCGTTCTGCGGGGTGGTCAACTCCAGCGACAGCTCGGCCCCGAAGACGGTGTCCAACCGGTGCCCGAGCGCGGTGTACCCGGCGGCCGCCTCGGCGAACCGGGAGGCGGCGTACAACCCATCGTGGTCGGTGATCGCCAACCCGCTCAGCCCGAGCCGGACCGCCTCGGTGATCAGCTCCTCCGGGGAGCTCGCACCGTCGAGGAAACTGAACGACGAGTGGCAGTGCAGCTCGGCATAGGGGGTGTGCGGGCCCTCGCTGACCACCAGGTCCTGGGGCAGCGGGGGCTGCCTGCGGCGGCGCGGGGCCGGGGTCGTCCCGGGCCCCGGGGCATCGTGCGGATCGAAGCGGGGCCGCCCGGAGAGCCGGCGTTCCAGCTCACCCCAGGAGATCGGCGGGTTCTGCCAGCCCATGATCGGCCTCCCGAATTGTCAACCAGGAAAGGGTTTCTCACTGCTGCACTCACTCGTATTGGGCCTCGAGGCGCCACTGCTCGGCATCCCCGCTGGCCAACCAGGCCCGCCCGTCCGCGGCGACGAACTGACAGCGGATCAGCTGCCGGGCGGAGCCCGGATCCCACCAGGACTCATCGACCGGCCAGGGACCCGCCCAGTCGTCGATCGCATCCCGCCGCCCGTCCAGCAGCAGCCAGCGGGGATCACCGGACAGGCCGCCGCGCTCGGTCATCCGGATGCTCCGCCCGGCCTCGTCGCAGACCCGGACCGGGATCGGCGGATCCAGGATGCGCGCGGGGGCGGGCGGCGGGATCGACCCCGGCCACGGCAGCTGCACCGATCCGGGTGGGGGTTCGGCGCGGGCGCGGGCGGGGCGCCGCGCGGCCGGTGCGTCGGCGAAACCCCACGGGGTGAGCCGTTGCCGGCGGCCCGGGTCGCGGCCACCGATCACCGAGGGGCGCAGCACGCCCTCGGGGCCGAGCATTCCCTGCAACCGGCCCACCCCCAGCTCCACCCGCTCATCGGTGCCGGCGCCGAACACGGTGTCGGCGTGGGTGCCGACGGCCTCCACCTGTTCGGGGACGAAGCGGACCTCCGCCAGCGGTGCCCGGGGGCCGCGTCGCTCCACCCGCGGATTGTCACGACGCAACTGCCAGTGCAATCGGTCGACGACCTCGCGCGAGGTGAACCAGCGCGGGTGCGCCCACCGCCGATCGGTGCAGCGGCCCTCGTCGTCGATGCACTCGATGCGCAGCACCGCGCACACCAGGCCGCGCCGATCCAGATTCGCGATCAGCGCCTCGGCGGTGGTGCGGCTGCTGAAGGTGATCACCTCGGCGTTGTCGACCGGTGGCTCGAAGCGCACGATCTCGTCGAACTCGGTCGGTGGGGTGCGCGGGGCGACCGACCGCGGATCGCCACCGCGGGCCAACCGGTGCAACCGGGCACCGGCCTCACCGAATCGGGTCGCGACATCGGCACGGGACAGCGCCGCGAACTCACCGACTCGCCGGATTCCCAATCTGCGCAGGAGTTTCGCCAACTCCGGGTCGTCGAGGACCTCCACCGGCAGGGGAGCCAGATGCTCTGCCGAGCGGCCGGTCGCGACGATCGTGCAGCTCTGGATCTCCGCCTGGCGGGCGGCCTGCTCGGCGGTGAAGAGATCGTCGGCGACACCGATCCGGCAGTCCCAGACCCCGGTGGAGACCAGCCGCTCGGCGAGCACCGCGGCCTGACGTTCCTCGTTGCCGTGGAACCGGGGCGAGGTGGTGGTGGCACACAACCCGGGCCGGATCGGTACCACGGTGGCGCAGGTGTCCTCGACCACCGCCAGCACGTCGTCGAAGACCGCCAGCTCGGACTCTGGCCGATGCGTCACCTCGACGACCTCCGGGCAGGCCGCCTGCGCGTCGCGGCGCCGCATGCCCCGGCGTACCCCGAACCCCCGCGCGGCCGCCGAGCAGGCATGCACCCGGCCGCGGTCCAGCACCACGATCGGGGCATCGGTGGCGAGCTGGTCGGTGGCGATCGCCGCGATCACCGGCCAGTCCGGGCACCAGACCACCATCGCCCGCGGCGTGCTCATCCCGCCTCCCGCAGCGGGTGCACGGTCGCCTCGGTGGGCTGCTCGGGCCGCAGCTCACCGGCCGGGGTGATGCTGAGATCGGCACCGGGCAGCCAGACCGGACAGTGGTGCACCGGACGCCCTGGTCGACGCACCTCGATCTCGGCCCGGCGGGCCGTCAGGTGCCCGGCGCCATGGCCGAGGCCGACCCACCGCGAGGAGCGCAGCGAATAGTTCGCCTCGCTGCGCGGCCAGCCGCCGCAACTCAGCAGCGCACTGCCGCGGCGCCGCAGCCGGGCCCGGAACCGCTCGGCCTGGGACTGGTTCAGTCGACCCGCGGGGCGGGTGAGCACCAGGCCGGTCAGGTCGGTCAGCTCGGCCAGCACCGAGAGCCAGTCCGTGCCCGGGTCGGGGATCACGATCGTCCGGTCCAGCCGCAGACCCGCCTCCTCGGCGGCGAGATAGCCCAGCTCGGGCAGTCCGACCACCGCGACCCAGTCGCCGGCGCGGGCCGGCCCGGCCAGCAGCGCCAAGGCCAGCGCCAGGTTGTCGACCTGGTGCACCGCGCCCGCGCGCAGCGCCGGCAACTCGGCGAGCCCCGGCAGCAAGGGCAACTCCTTCGCCGCCGCGTCCTCGGTGCCCAGAGCGGCGCTGGCGGCGCGGGCGGGGGAGACGTCGTCGCGGCGGGCGAGCAGCTTGCCCATCCGGTTGCGCAGCTCAGCGATCCGTTCGCTCTGCGTCTGGGAACCGAGGGCCGTCATTCCCCCGAGATTAGTACGCGAGTACGAAAGCGGCAACCCCGCTGTCGGTCGCCCGGACGCCCTAACCGGTGGGCGTGCGCTGCACCACCGCCGGCGGGAGATAGGCCCTGCTGGCGGGCGGGTCCTCGACGACCTCGACGCGCACCAGGCAGGTCTGCGCCGTCGGCCCCTGGGCGAGCTGTGAGGTCGGGCGGTCCGAGGTGAGCACGTTCGGATTTCCCTGCAGGCAGGTCGCGTCCGGCTCACCCGGTTGCTGCGGGTCGTACCAGCCCCCGGTGGCCATCAGCAGCACCCCCGCGGTGACACCGCTGGAGATCTTCGCCGCCGCCAGGCAGGAACCCCGGTCGTTGACGAGGCGGACGACATCCCCGTCGCCCACCCCCAGCCGCGCGGCGTCGGCCGGGTTCAGCTGGACGGCCTCGCGGCCGCCGATCTTGGTGCTCTGGCTGGAGGCGCCGAAGTCGAGCTGACTGTGCAACCGCCCCCTGGGTTGGTGCGACAGCAGATGGAAGTGCTCCCCACCCTCGGCCAGGTAACTGCCCAGCCATTCCTCGGGCTCCCGCCAGACGGCATGTCCGGGCAGCCCCTCGAGGTCGAAGCCGGCGATGGTCGAGGAGAAGATCTCGATCCGGCCCGACGGGGTGGTGAGCGGGAACCGCTGCGGGTCGGCTCTGAGGTCACCGAAGACGTCCCGCTGCGCGGGCAGCGGAACCTCGACACCCTCGGATCGCATGAACTCATCGAAGTCCGGGATGGACACCCCGCGGCGGGCCAGTCGGTCGACGGTCTCGGCGTAGAGCCGCCGCACCCAGGCCTCGGTGTCCAGACCCTCGGTGAACTCCTCGGCGCGACCCCGCCGCTTCGCGATCTCCCGGAACGCCTCGAAGTCGGTGGGGACACCCGCCGGCGGATCCTGGATCCGGTGCATCGGCAGCAGATGGTTGTCGTGGGCGCCGGCGGCGATGTCGTCCCGCTCCAGGCTGGAGGCCACCGGAATGACGATGTCGGCGAACCGGGTCACCGGGGTCCACCAGGAGTCGTGGACGACGACCGTCTCGGGGACATTCCAGGCCCGCACGAGCTTGTTCAGATCCTGATGGTGGTGGAAGGGATTCCCACCCGCCCAATAGATCATCCGGATATCGGGGTAGGTGAGCGTGCGGCCGTCATAGGCCAGTTCCGCTCCCGGGTTGAGCAGCATGTCGGAGATGCGGGCGACCGGGATGAACGTCTCGACCGGATTCGTACCCTGCGGAAAGCTGGCGACACCGATGGAACTGCGGTGCATCCCGACACCACCCTCGCCACCCAGCCCGACGGCGTACCCGCCACCGGGGCGGCCCATGGAACCGGCGGCGGCGGCCAGCGACAGACCGGCCCAGTAGGGCTGCTCGCCGTGCTGGGCGCGCTGGATCGACCAGGTCAGCGAGACGACGCTGCGTTGGCTGGCGCAGGCCTCGGCGAGTTCCCGCATCGTGCCTGCCGGGACGCCGGTGATCGGTTCGGCCCATTCGGGGGACTTCACCACCCCGTCGTCCTCGCCGTTCAGATAGCGGGCGAGCTCGGGGAAGCCGACGCAGCAGGCGTCCAGGAAGTCCCGGTCCGCCAGACCCGAGGCCACCAGGTGCTGGGTCATCGCGAACAGCATCGCGGTATCGGTGCCGGGCCGGATCGGCACCCATTCGGCACCGAGTTCGGCGGCGAGATCGTCGCGATGCGGGCTGACCAGGACGAACCGGACGCCCGCCTCGAAACAGGCCACCTGCGCCTCGCGAATCCGGTGCCGCCGCAGCCCGCCGTGGTTGACCTGGGTGTTCTTCAGCGACGATCCGCCGAAGGCCACCACGATCCGGCAGTGGTCGCGGATCTCGGACCACTGCGGGTTCCAGTCGATCATCGACAACCGGCTGCCGCCGATGAGATGCGGCAGCAGCACCTCCAGGGCCGCGAAGCTGTAGGTGTTCTTCGAGGCGGTGTAACCGCCGTCGACGTTGAGGAATCGGTGGATCTGGCTCTGCGGATGGTGGAAGCGACCGGCGCTGCCCCAACCGTAGGAACCACCGTAGACGGCTTCGTCACCGTGCCGGTCCCGGATCCGGGTCAGCTCCGCGGCGATCAGGTCGTACGCCTCCGCCCAGCCGACCTCGACCATCGGCTCGGCGCCCCGCCGGTTCCCGCGGTAACGGGGCCCGTGTTCGAGCCAGCCCTGGCGGACGTGGGGGCGGGTGATCCGCAACGGGTGGTCGAAGGTGTCCGCCAATCCCCGGGCCATCCGGCCGGCCGCCGGATCGTCGTCGAGAGCCGCAGCGGACACGGCCTTCCCGTCGCGAACCTCGAAATCGAAGGTCCCCCAATGGGTCGTCGTCCGACGCGTACCTGCCACCGCTTGCCCTCCTGATCGCCGGCACCGCGTCTGGTTCCCAGGGACCCCGGTGGCCGGATGATGGGCTCGCGGCGCTGCGGTGCAATGTTCTTCGACGCTAGCTGAACCGTTGGTCAGGTTTCAAGCAAAGTCAACCAGCGTGAGAAAACATCGATGGACCGGTCTGGTTCTGCGAGGATGGGCCGGTTCAACCGGGCGGCAGCGCCTGGCCCCCGAAGCGGGCCAGAGCGACGGTGATGTTGTCCTTGCCGCCCTGGGCGTTCGCCCAGTCCACCAGGGCCTCGGCCAACCGGGTCGGCTCGGCATTCGCCGGATCGGTGACCAGCGCCCGGGCGACCACGGTCTCCAGCTCCTCGGGCGTGGAGGCGTAGTTCCACAGCCCGTCGGAGCAGACCAGCAACCAGCCCTCACCCGGCACCGGCAGCACCCCGCCGGTGGGTCGCAGATCGGGGGCGTCGCGGCCCAGCCACTTGGTGATCGCATGCGCCTGCGGACCGTTCTCGGCCAGCTCCCGTTCCACCCCGGCCGCGATCCGCATCTGTGCGACCGAATCGTCGACGCTCAGCTGCCGGGACTCGCCCCGGTCGGCCAACCAGTAGATCCGCGAATCACCGAGGGAGCCGTGCACGATCTCCCCGTCGGCGACGACCGCCGCGGCGAAGGTGCAGGAGGCGGTGCTGCCACCCATCGCGTTCGGATCCACCGGTTGATCGGGATCGGCGGGTTTCGCTGCGGTCGCGACGATCACCGCCTCGTTGGCGGCGCGAACCGCCTCGGCCAGGACCGCCAGCTGGGCCTGCTGCCGGGACTGCTCGGTACCGAGCCCGCTGGGCCGCTGCTGCAGCAGCAGATCCCGCGCCGTCCGGGCCGCGGCCAGCGAGGCGACATCGGAGTCGGCGGAACTGGACACCCCGTCACAGACCACCAGCACCGCCCGGTCGGGTTCGGTCTCGTCGATGGCCAGCGCCATCGCGTCCTCGTTGCGGGGATGCCGGATGCCGCGGTCGCAGACCCCGCCGACCCAGGGCGCCGGTGACTCGGACCAGTGCTCGCGCACGGTCGGTGCCTTCGTCCCACACTGCTCGCAGTAACCGTCGGCATCGATCGTGCCGCCGCACTCCCGGCACACCGCGGGCCGTTCGGGCCGGGCCGCCTCAGCGGTCCGCGCACCCGGCAGGTGCACCGAGCGGCTGTCGCGGGCCGGTTCCTCCGTCGGCTGGGGAGCGGCCGCGGTCGGCACCTGTTCCGCCCCGCAGCCTTCGCAGTAGGCCTCCCAGGGCTGGATCTGCGAACCGCAGAACGGGCAGGGCAGGGGGCCCGGGGCGGATTTGTCCAGGGTCATCGAATCCTCACTCACAGCCAGCTCCACCGTCGCATCCGGTTGGCCCGGTCGATCAGTTCCACCCGACGCTCCGGGTCGTGTCGGGCCAGCGACCGGTACGCCTCCTCCAGACCCTCGCGCAGCGACTCCTCCTGGGCCGGGTACGCACCGATCTGCACCTGCGGTTTCGGGCCCGACTGGCGCACCTCGGCGAGCGCCCGCTCCAGGATGTTCACGCTGAACTCGTCCGCGTCGCGGCCCTCCAGGCGGACACCCTCGATGGAACGCATCGCCTGATCCAGATCGCCGAGCCCGTTGCCCAGGGAGAGCAGATGCCGGGCACGCAACCGGCGCGATTCGGCGTACCCCCGGCTGGTCGCCGGGACCATGTCCAGCGCCGCGACCGCCTGCTCCAGCTCACCGCGGCGACCGCGGATCCGGGCCAGTCCGAATGCCGAGGGGGTGACGTAGTTGGCGTCGGTGGAGACGCAGGTGGCATAGAGCGCCTCGGCGACCTCCGGCTCCTCGCCGTTCTCACAGGCCATCGCCAGCGCCAGCTTGGGCGCCAGCTCTCCCGGTACCTGGCCGTAGACGGCGTTGAACGCCTGCTGTGCCTCGGCCCAGTCCTTGGCCTGCAGGGCCGCCAGGCCGGTCATCCAGACCGCCCGCCACTCCCACGGGTCGGCCTGCAGCAACAACTGGGCCTCCGACTGCACCCGACGCAGATCGCCGACCTGCAGGGCCGCCTGGCAGCGGGCCAGTCGGATCTCCGCGGATTCCTCGGGCGCCTCCTGCAGCACCAGCAACCGTTCACCGGGGTCCTCGATGTCGACGTTGCTCAACCAGCTGTGCTGCGGATCGGTGGTGTCGGGGCGGAGCCGGGGCAGTTGGTGCCAGTCGAGCTGCTCGCCGAGGAAGGTCGGTGGCTCGAAGAGCACCGAGGCGGCCGAGGTGAGTGCGGTGCCCGGGGTGCGCCGGGCGACCGTCTCGCGGAGCACGCCGAGCAGCTGCACCCGCAGCTCGTCGGCGTGCGAGAAGCGATCCGCCGGGTCCTTGGCGCAGCACTTGGCCAGCAGCCGGTAGAGCGAATCGTTCTGCTGGAACAGCGGGGTCTGCTCGACCGGCGGCAGGGTGAACTCATAGGTCGTCTGGTAGCCCTTGAACTCCGCACAGAGCACCATCAGCGTGCGGCCGATGGTGAAGATGTCGGACTCCACCGAGACCCCGGAGCGGGCCACCTCGGGGGCCTGGTAGCCGATCGTGCCGTAGATCGCTGACTCGTCGTCATCGACCCGGCGTACCCCGCCCAGGTCGATCAGCTTGATCGCATCGCCGACCTGGATGATGTTGTCGGGTTTGAAATCGCAGTAGACCAGGCCCATGTCGTGCAGGTAGGCGAACGCGGGCAGCGCCTCGATCAGATAGGCCATCGCCTGATCCGGTGGCAGCGGGTCGTATTCGCCGTTGTTCGCCACCATCCGGTCCTTCAGCAGCTGCTTCAGCGACCGGCCGCCGACATACTCCATCACGATGTAGCCGGCGCCCTCGTGGGTGACGAAGTTGTAGATCTCCACGATCAGCGGATGTTCCACCTGGGCAAGGAATTGCTGCTCGGCGATGGCTGCGGCCAGCGCGTCCGCGTCACCGGAGTTGAGCAGGCCCTTGAGCACCACCCAGCGGTTCGACACGTTGCGGTCGCGGGCCAGATAGATCCACCCCAGGCCACCGTGGGCCAGGCAGCCGGCGACCTCGTACTGGCCGGCGATCAGATCACCGGGCTGCAGTTTGGGGTCGAAGGAGAACGGATTGCGGCATTTCGCGCAGAACCCGGTGGTGCGGCCGGGCCGCCCGTCGCGGGATCGGCCGACCGGGGCACCGCAGCTGGGGCAGTTGCGGCGGCTCTCCGGGATCATCGGATTCTTCATGATCGCCGCCGACGGGTCGACCGCGGGTGCGGGCGGGACGCGGGTCAGGCCCGCGCCGATCCGGTTGCCGCGCATCCGCATCGATCCGGTTCCGGTGCGCCGGGTGGCGCGGGATCCGCTGCTGGCCGCGCGCCGCGAGCCGAGCGCGGTGGAGCCGAGCCGGGAGGAGCCGCGGGTGACCGTGGACAGGGCCGCATCGTCACCGACCGGGGCCGGGGCGACATCGGGCGGGGAGCCGCAGATGTCGCAGTAGCCGTCGCGGATCTCCCCGCCGCAGCCGGGCATCCGGCACCGGCCGGTGGCGCGGGCCGCCGGTGGCGCGCCCTTCACCGGGTTGAGCCGGCTGCTCGGCGGCGGTGAGGCCATGGTGGCCTCCTGGGCGCTGGCGGAGGCGGCCGAGGCGGGGGTCGGGCTGCGCGGCGGGGCGGCGGCCCGGCCGCTGCCGGCCGGTGCCGGGACGCTCGGCGGCATCCCGCAGACATCGCAGTAGCCGTCGCTGATCGTGCCGGTGCAACCCGGCTGGGCGCATTTCACCGGGTCGCTCCTTCGCGGTCACCGGAGAGCAGCCCTTCGCGGTCACGCGAGATCAGCCACTGCACGCCCATCTCGTAGGCCTCGACGAGTTCGGTGGCGAGCGGGATGGGGGAGGGCCGGCGCTGCAGCACATCGCTGGTGATCGCATCGATGGCGACCAGATCGCTGTCACCGGCGAAACCGGCCGCGGCCGCCTTCGCTCGCTCGGATTCCATGCGCTGCAACAGTTTCTCGCGTTCACCCAGGGCCCGGGAATAGGAGTCCTGGACGACCTGCATCGCCCGGCTCACCTGGTCCAGCCGTTGCAGGTAGGCCTCGATCTTCTCGGCGGTGTTCGGCAGTTCACCGAGTGCGGCGACGTCCGGGACGGCATACTTCGGCGCCGGTGCGACCTGCCGGACGCACTGGTCGACGAGCCGGGTGAGGGCGACCTCCCGCGATTCCAGATCGGCCCGCAGTTCGCGGGCGCGATCCACCAGCCCACGGGCGCGGCGGCGTTCCACGCCACCGACGATCAGGTCGCGTTCGAAGCGGGCGGCCTCGATCTCGGCGGGTCCGATCATGCCGCCGACATCACCACCCCGGCTGTGCTTCTCGGTCAGCTCACGGACCCGGGTGTCGAGGTCGGCGAGCTGGGCCTCGGGCGCGGCACGCAGCGCGGCCGGTTCGAGCTGCACCTGGTCGCGGATCCGCTCCAGCTGGGCGCGCAGATCCCGCAGCCGGGAGGTCAGCTCATCGGCCGCCGGGTCGAGCGCGAGCCGGGTCCGCAGCTGGGCCGCCATCGCATCGGAGAGCCGGCAGGCCTCCGGCAGTGACACCGCCAGCCCGCTCTGGGTGCTGCCGGGGGCGTGCGGCTGCCCATCGCCGGCATCCGCGCGGGCCAGCAGCGAGGGGTCGAGGGTGGCGTCCAACCGTCCCCAGACCAGGGCGGAGATCCGCTCCCGTTCGGTGGCACCGACCCGGCCGGAATCCCAGGTGGCCAGCAGCAGATCGAGCCGGTCCTTGACCGCCTTCCACAGCGCCATCGACAGCATCATGTCGCGGGTCAGCTGCGCCCGTTGCGGGGAGCGGACCACGGCGGCGTCGAGCAGGTCGAGCTCGCGGCGCCGGGCGGCGACCCAGGTGTCGAGTTCGCCGAGATAGCGGTGGATGACCTCCGCCGGCAGCGGTACGCCGATCCGCCCGGGGGCGAGCGGGGCGACCGCGGCCCGGGCCCGTTCGGTGGTGGTCACGCGGCCCTCCCGTACTGCGGCTGCGGCGGCCGGCCGTCACCGGCGTAGGGGCGGACCCACCGGTCGTAGCTGCGCTGCCACTCACCGCTGCTGACCCGCTGGGCGAGCACCGCGTTCACGAATCGGATCATGTCCCTATTCTGCTTCGGCGCCAGCACGGCGAACGAGATCGGGATCCAGGGCTCCGGGCCGACCTCGGCGTACGGGTCCTGGGCGGCCAGACCGCGGGCGATGGGCCGCGGTGCGACCAGGGAGTCGGCCTCACCGCGCTGGAACTTCATCAGGCAGTCGCTCCAGGTCCGGCCGGTGACCCTGGGCCGGCTCGGCGCCTGACTCCCGATCCAGGCGTCGATGGCCGTGCCGGCCGGTGTGCAGACGCTCCTGCGCTCGGCAGCATCGGCACTGGGCGACACCCCGGGGCGCTCGATGGCGGCATGATCGGTGCTGAGATAGGGCGCCGACACCGCGGCCCCGTTCCAGGCGGCGCAGTCCATCGCGACCTGGTCGATGACCAGATCGATCTCGCCGCCGTCGATCTGGGCGAGCGCATCGGCGGGAGTGACCACCCGCAGGTCCAGCTTGGCGCCCGGGCCGAGAATCGCCTCGGCGATGCCGCGGGCCAGATCGATCTCGAACCCGGTGATGTCGCCGGTGCGGGCGTCCCGGGAGGCCATCGTGAGGGTGTCGGAGGAGACGCCGACGATCAGCCGGCCACGGTCGGCGACCCGGCCCATCGACGAGTTGCTGGGGACCTGTCCGGCCGGTGGGAGTTCGCTCGGGTCGAAGCTCCGGCCGGGATTCGAGCACTCCTGGGTCAGGCCACCACCCCTCTGAGTGGGGGTTGGCCGATACGGCACGTCGGTGGGCCGGTACCCGGCGGAGCAGCCGGCCAGCAGCACCGCCAGTGCCACCAGCACCGGGGCCAGTGCGCGAGGACGTGGGAAGCGGGGCATCAGGCGTACTCCTTCAACCGGGTGCGTACGCCCCAGACGGCGCCGGCGATGGCCGCGAGCGCGGCCAGCATGCTGAGCACGGCGGCGGCGATCAGGCCGCCCCGCTGGTTGCGCAGACTGGTCGCGGCCCGGACCCCGGAATCGGTCATCACCTTGGTGATCTCGGTGTCGAAGCGGCCGAAGGTCATGTTCGAGCCGCTCGGCTCGCTGTTGGTCGCCAGGTCCCGGGCGTCGTCCCAACGGCCGGCGGCATCGGCGGTCCGGATCCGCAGATGGACGAACGAGTGCTGGTCCCACAACCCGGTCAGGCGTTCGCGTTCGATCGCGTCGGGGACCCGCCGCAATGCATAGCGGGTCTCCCAGGAGGCGTCCGCCCAGGACTGCTCCAGTCGACCACCGCCGGAGCGGGCGATGAGGGTGAGGTTCTCATAGACCTTGGCGTCGGAGGCCTGGGCCCGCGCGGTGGCGGCGGCCTGCGCGGTGGCCAGCGATTCACTGTTCACCGTGTGCATCGTGGTGGCGTTGTTGGTCAGTGTCATCGAAGCGGTCATCAACCCGGCCAGCACCAGCACCGTCGCCGCGACCAGTCCGGGGTTGAACAGCCGGCGGAAGCGGCTCGCGATGACCACCATGGTCAGCGCCAGGAAGCCGAGCGCGAGCAGCCCGCTGACCACGATCCAGCCCTGCGGGGCGTCTTCGGTCTGGTCGGCGACCCGCACGGAATTGCTGTTCACCAAGGAATCCAGGATCGGCAGGATGCCGGTGCGCAGTTCGGTACCGGCTTCGGTCAGGTACGCCTGGCCGACCGGGAAACCCTGCCGGTTGTTGTCGCGAGCCTGCTCCATGGTGCGTGCATAGCTGCCCATCCCGGCATTCACCCGGACCAGCGCGGTGCGGTCGGCCGGTTGCGCCTCGGCCGCTTCGACGACCAGTTGTTCGGCATTCTCCAGGGCCTGCTGGTACGCCTGCTGCTGGGACGCCTGCTCCTGGCCGCCGAGCAGGAAGGAGTTGGACAGGGTCGCGTCGGCGCGCAGCATCTCCGCCCGGATCGTCTGCACTCGCAGCAATTGGTCGGTGTTGCGGACCGCCTCGGCCATCCGGTTCTGGGCGCTCAGCAGCACCGTGCCGGCGGCGACCCCGAACAGCGTCGTGAACAGGATCACGCAGGCCAGCAGCAATCGCAGCAGCTTCGGGGTCGGCAGTGCGGCGACCTTCGCCAGCGGACCGGGCAACCGCGTCGGTGCACCACCGACCGGCAGGGCGACGTCGGGTTTCCGCGCCTGGCCGGGTGGTCGTTGCTGGGCTGCTGGTGCCTGCTGGGGTGCGGGAGCTGCGGTCACGACCTCGCCCCGGATTCCTTGCTGGGTTCGGATTCCGGCTCATCGCCGAAGTCGACGGTGCCGGGATCCTCGGCCTCGGAAACCTCCTCGGGCGCGGTCAGCGGCTGCCCGGGGGCCGGCTGCAGACCGGCCAGATCGGGGAGCTCGTCCTCCTCGTCGTCCAGCTCACCGAGGTCGTCGGGCAGCAGCTGGCGCAGCTCATCCAGCGTCGGCTCGTCCACCTCGCGCAACCGCCAGGCGTGCGCACCGACCGCCGCCTCCAGGCAGTTCCGGGCGTACCTGCCGTTGCCGAAGGTCGAGTCGCGGACCTGTTCGGCGAGCAGACCGCGGAACCGGTCGACGGTTTCGGTGGGGGCGTCGTAGTCGGCGTTCTCGACCATCCCGGTGAAGATCTCGACCAGTTCCTCATCGGTGTAGTCGTCGAAGGAGATGGTGGTCCGGAAGCGGGAGGTGAGGCCCGGGTTCTCGGCGATGAAGACCTGCATCGGCAGCGGATATCCGGCCACGATCACCACCAGATCGTCGCGGTTGTCCTCCATCTCCTTGACCAGGGTGTTGATCGCCTCGGTGCCGTACTGGTCGCCGGAGAGCGAATAGGCCTCATCGATGAACAGCACCCCGCCGATCGCCGAGTCGACGACCTCGGCGGTCTTGATCGCGGTCTGGCCGAGGTAACCGGCGACCAGCTCCGAGCGGTCCACCTCGACCAGCTGGCCCTTGCTGAGCAGCCCGAGCGCCCGGTAGATGCCGGCGACCAACCGGGCCACGGTCGTCTTGCCGGTCCCGGGATTGCCGACGAAGACCAGGTGCCGGGTCACCGTCGGGCTGGCGAGCCCTTCCTTGGCGCGCAGGCCTTCGACGCGCAGCACCGCGGCCTGCTTGTGGATCTCGTCCTTGACCCGGGCCAGGCCGGTCAGCCCGTCGAGTTCGGCGAGCAGCTCCTCCAGCGTCCTGGGCTCCGGTTCCGGTTCGGTGTCCTCGGTGGCCTCGGTAGCGGGTGCCGGCTGGGTCGGTGCGGGCTCGGTGGGCGCGGGCTCGGTCGGGGCCGGTTGTGCCGGTGCCTGACCGCCCGGCAGCCCGCCGAAGGCACCCGGGCCGAGCGGCTGGGTCGGGTCAAGGTCGAGGCTGGAGCCGAGCGGGGAGGTGGCGCGGCCCGGGAAGTCCTGCTGCTGGCGGCGGACGCTGCTCTGCAGCTGGTCCAGCACAGTGCGCAGCACCTGCGGCGCCTGCCGGGCGAACTCCTGGGCCCGGTTCGGCGGCTCGCTCGCCACCGGTGCGGCGGGTTCACCGGGCTGCGGCGGGTTGGCCGGGGTCGGGTTCGGCGTCGGGGGGTGGCCGGGCAGCGCTGCCAGCTGGGCGGCGGCGACGGCCTGGGCGTTGCCGGCGACCCGCTGGTTGGGTTCGCCCAGGTTGCAGGCGCTGGTGGCGACCTCGGCCAGCACCCGCGCGTACGCCGGGGCCTGCTTCGGCCGGGACTGGATCAGCTCGTGCAGCAGCGCGGTGGGCGCGCCGCGCCAGCGGCGACCCCGCTGGGCCATCCCCATGAACCGTTCCGCGCTGGGTGGTTCGCCGACCTGGTCGGCCCAGTCGATGAAGGCCTGCCGCCCGGCCTCGGAGACGGTCGCGGCGAGCGCCATCCCCTCCTCGCGCGCGGCGGCGGGATCGAGCCCGGCGGCGTCGGCGACGACCTCCAGCCGATCGAGGGCGTCGGCAAGACTTCCGGTTGTCTCGGACATCGGTGACTCCTCGGCGCTCAGGGCAGGTCGAGCGGATTGGCGGGCTGCTGGGGGGAGGACTGCATCGGCGGGGATTGCCGTGCTGGCTGGGATTGCGGAGCCTGGGTCGGCTGGGGCGGTTGCTGCTGGGCGGCATTCAGATCGAGTTCGCCACCGGTCGACTCGCCGCCGAAGCGGGCGGTCAGGAAGCGGCCGTGCGCGACCAGGGCCTCGGCGTCGGAACGGGCCACCGCGTCGAAGATCTTGTCCATCGTCGCGCCCAGCAGGTCGAGCTGGTCGATCAGCAGCATCAGGCTGGTCTTGCCGGCCTCGATCGGCCGCGAGTCCGCCCAGTCCCTGGGCAGCCGCAGGTACGCCCCCAGAGCCTCCGGCAGATAGTCGGTGGCGGTGGCCATCACCGCGTAACTGTCCGAGGAACCCAGCCCCACGCTGCGCATCCGCGGCAGCGTCTCGCGCACACCGGTGGAGACCCGGCGTACCCGCGCCAGCACCACCGGATTCAACTGGGCCCGGGCGGCGAGTTCCTCGGTACGGTCCAGGGCGTTGAGGATGTCGTGCTCGGTCGGCACCTTCGGCGCGGTCGTCGCACCCTCGGGCTCGAGCTTCTCGTTGACCCCGCGTACCCAGTCCAGGAAACCCATCGGCTACCGGCCCTGACCGGGCGTACCGCCCTCGAAGTCCATCGAACCCGACGCCAGCCGCTGGTCGGCCTGGGAAACCCGGTCCAGATAGGCCTTGGACTTGTCCACCTCGTGCTCCAGCACACCGATGGTCTGCGCCATCGAATCCAGCGCCTGCAGCTTGAACTGGTCGATCGAATCCATGGTGGCGTAGATGTTGGCGAAGGCGTTCTGCAGCTGCGGCAGCCCGACGCTGGCCTCGGCGGCCTGTTTCTGGATGTCGGCGGAGTTCTGCTTCAGCGCCAGCGAGGTCTGCTCGATGATGTTGCTGGTGGTGGTGTTCAACGCGGTGATCTGGTCCAGCACCAGTCGCTGATTGGTGAGCGCCTGGGAGACGATCACCGCGGTCCGCAGCGCGGACATGGTCGTGGTCGCCGCCCGGTCGACGCCCTTGATCAGCTCCAGGTTGTTCTTGATGATGATGTCGATCGCCAGATAGCTCTGGATCGAGACCGCGAGCTGGGTCAGCAGATCCTGGTGCTTCTGGCGGACATAGAAGAGCACGTCCTGGCTGAGCGCCTGCGCCTTGTCCGGATCGGCCATCTCCAGCTCGGCGATCTGCGCCGACAGCTTCGCGTCCAGGCGTTCGGCGATGTAGATGTACTGGTTCAGCCGGCCCATGGTCGCCCACAGGTTCTGCTTCTCCATGTTCAGCGCGACATTGTCCTTGGTCAGCTCGTCCTTGCCGTTCTGCAAGGAGTGCAGCAGGCCGTTGAGATGGGACTGGGCGGACTGGTACTTGCGGAAGTAGTCGACGATCTTGTCGCCCATCGGGATCATCCCGAGGAACTTGCGCACCCCGGTCGCCTGGGCCGGATCGAGGTCTTCGACGGTACGCCGCAGCTCCAGCAAGGTCTTCCCGATCGAGGAGCCCTGGGAGATGCCGCCCTCCTTGAGCGCCTTGACCGGTGCGTTCAGCAACCGGTTGGAGGTCTCGGCGGCCTTGCGGACATCGGCATCGCCCATGTTGCGGACCGCGGTGGCCTGGGCCTCCATCTCCGGCGATTTGGCCTGCGCCGAGGTGAGCGCGCCCATGAACGCCTCCACCTTCTGATCCAGCACCGGCACCTGCTCGGCCTTGACCGGTGGCGCCATCTTCGGCGCCTGGGTGGCGGTCACCGGTGCCGGCGCCGCGGGTGCTTCCAGGGTGAGCACGCTCTCCGCGCCCGCGGGCGGGGTGAGTGGCGCCGGCTGGGCGGCCGCGGCGGCGCTCGGGTCTGGTTGCATGCTGCTCATCGTGTCCCCTCGGTGGACGGGTGTTGCGGACAATCTACCGGGGCGGGGTGTTGCTTGGCCGCCGGATTCGGCACCCCCGGGAACGGGTTTCGGGGAGGGGTCAGTGTTCGGCGGTGTCGTGCTTGGGGAAGGTGCGGATGCCGCGCCAGGCCAGCGAGTAGATCAGATCCACCGCCCGCCGCACATCGACCTCGGCGCTGGCCTCGGCGGCCCAGTGCCGGGCACTGACCTGGGCCATCCCGACCAGGGACATCCCGAGCAGCTCGGCCTGCTCATCCGGCAGGCCGGTGTCGCCGGCGATCACCGCGCCGATCTCCCGGGCGATGTCCTGGTGGGCCCGCCACAGCCGTTCCTGGACCTGGGCGTCGCCGGTCAGGTCGGACTCGAACACGAAGCGGAACGACCGCCCCGAATCGGCGACGAAGTCGTAGAAGGCGCCGATGGTGCGATAGACCCGCTCGCGGTTCTCCTCGGTGGAGCGCAGCGCGGCGGTGACCCGCTCGACGAGCTGGTCGCAGGCCCGATCGACGAGCGCCAGGTAGAGGTCGAGCTTGGAGGCGAAATGCTGGTACAGCACGGGTTTGGAGACGCCCGCGGCCTCGGCGATGTCATCCATCGCGGCGCTGTGATAGCCCTTGGCGGCGAACACCGCGCCCGCCACGTCCAGCAGCTGCAGCCGCCGTTGCTTGCGGGGCAGGCGTTGTCTGGCGACCGTGCCCTGACGGGTTCCGCTGCTGTCCTGCATTCCGACATGCTACCGGCGCGTCACCGCCGGTCGGCCCTGTCCGGCAACGGCGGCGCGTCGGCCGGATCCAGCAACTCGGCGAACAGGTCACCGTGCTCGTCCACTCGTTGCAGCACCTGGGCTGGAGTGAACTGCAGGTCCTGGGGCGTACCGACCGCGGCGACCTCGTCCCACTCCAGTGGCGTGGAGACACCGGCCCAGGCGCGGCCGCGCAGCGAGTACGGCGCGATGGTGTTGCGGGCCGCCAGGTTCTGGTTGTGGTCCAGATAGACCCGGCCGGTGCGTTCGGCGACGGTGATGGTGCCGACGAAGTAGTCGGGTTCGGTACGCGCCAGCAGCGCGCCGAGCGATTGGGCGTACGCCGTCACCGCGCGGGCAGGGGCCGGTTCGATGGCCGCGTACACCTGAAGCCCTTTCGAACCGGTCGTCTTCACCAGCGGCAACAGCCCGTCGGTGGCGAGCAGCCCGCCGACGAGCTGGGCGGCATGCGCGAGCCGGTCGGCCGACAGTCCCTCGCCCGGGTCGAGATCGATCACCACGGTGTCGCTGAGCGGCTCGCTGGGGGAGTCGCCGGTGCCGCGCACGGTGATCGGCCGCTCGGCCGCGGAATCACCGTGCCACTGCGGTACATGCAGTTCCAGGGCGGCCAGATTCGCCAGATAGACCAGCGTGGCGACCTCGGTGGCGACCAGATAGTCGACGATGCCGTCGCCGGTGGAGACCGGCATCGTGCGCACCCAGTCCGGGCAGCCGTTCGGCTTGTTCTTCTCATAGAAGGTCACCGAACCCGGGGCGACGCCGTCGGGGAAACGGACCCGGGTGAGCGCCTTGTCCGCCAGGTGCGGCAGCATCACCGGCGCGATCCGCAGGTAGTAGTCGATCACCTCGCCCTTGGTCAGCCCAATCTCTGGATAGAGGACCTTCTCCAGATTGGACAGCACCAGCCGCCGGCCGTCGACCTCGGTGGTCACCTCGGTGCGTTCGCTGCGTGCAGGCATACCGGGGATGCTAGCGGCGGGTCAGTGGTCGGCGGGCCGCCAGCCCAGCACCACATCGATCAACCCGGGGAAGCGTGCGTTCAGGTCGGCCAGCCGGACCCGGCTGCGGCGTTCCAGGCCGTACTGCCGCTGGGTGATCACCCCCGCCTCGCGGAGCGCTTTGAAGTGATGGGTGAGGGTGGACTTGGGTCGGTCGAAGCCGAACCAGCCGCAGGTCTGATCGAACCCCTCGGAGCTGTGCAGCAGCCGCTGCACGATCGTCAACCGCAGCGGGTCGGCCAGCACACCCAGCACTCGTTCCAGCCGGATGTCCGCCACCGCCGGTTCCGGCAACCGATCGGGCAGGCCGTCGGGCTCGGTGTCGCTGCGATAGGTGGGGGCCAGCGTGCTCATGGCGCCAGCGTACCCAAAGTACGAACAGACTCGAACTTGTGGATCAGTTCGACTATGTTCGTACTACTACGAGTCGGATCGAACAGGAGGTCAGTGATGCGAACCGTGGAACGACACGGCCTGGGATGGTCGATCGCGGCGGCGATCGCCGTCACGTCGGTGTTCGTGCTCTCCAACGCACCGACACCGCTCTATGTGGCCTGGCAGCGCGAATGGGGGTTCTCCTCCCGCACCCTGACGGTCGTCTTCGCGTGCTACATGGCCGGGCTGGTCGGCACCCTGACCGTGGCGGGGCGACTCGCGGACCGGTACGGACGCCGGGTCGTGCTGCTGCCCGCGCTGGCCGCCGCGATCGTCTCGGCACTGCTGTTCCTCTTCGCCCAGAACGTGGTCTGGTTGCTGGTGGCTCGCCTGCTGGCCGGGATCTCGGTGGGCGGGTCGGTGACCGCGGGAATGGCCGCCGTGGTCGACCTCGCGCCGGCGGCGCGACGCCGGATCGGCGGGCTGTTCGCCTCGGTGTCGATGGTGCTGGGCGCCGGGCTCGGGCCGCTGCTGTCCGGCTCCATCGCGCGCCAGGCCGGTACGCCGCAACCATGGGTCTTCGGCCTGGTGACCGCGCTGACGGTCATCGCCTTCGGCATCGGGGTACGCCTGCCGCTCGACCGGCCGGTGGGGCCGGTGGCCACCGGTGGCCGGTTGTGGCGCTGGCCGCGGCCGCCGCGGGATCGGCGTCGGGAACTGGTCTGGGGTGCGGTCACCTTCGGCCCCGGGATCACCGCCACCTCGTTCGTGCTGTCGCTCGGGCCCTCGGTGCTGGCGGGGCCCGTCGGCGTCCGGGACCCGTTCATCGCCGGACTGATCGCCTGCGCGATGTTCCTGGTCGCCACCGGCATCCAGTTCGCGGTCGGAGGATGGTCCACCCGGACCCAGCTCGCGGTGAGCTCGATCGCGGCCGTCGCCGCGATGGTGCTGCTCGGTCTCGCGGTGACGGGGGCCGGACGGTGGCCGATGTTCCTTGCCGCCGCGCTGCTTTCCGGTGCCGCCCAGGGGCTGGGGCAGCTCGCCGGGTTGACGCTGATCGCCACCCGGATCGCCCCGGACCGGCGGGCGGAATCCAATGCGGCGTTGAACATCTCGGGCTACCTGCCCGCGGGTGCGCTGCCGGTCGCCACCGGTTATCTGGCCGATGCGGTCGGGCTGCCCGTCGCGGTGCTCGCCTTCGTGGCCGTGCTCGGGGTCTTCGCCGTCATCGCCCTGCCACTGGTCCGGATCAGCACCGGCCGCCACCTGGGTGCTGCCGAGGAGCCCTCCACGGCGCGCGTACGCTGAACGGGTGCAGACAGACCCCTTGGTGGAACCGGCGGAATCCCTGACCGCGGAGGAAATGCGGCGATATGCCCGGCACCTGACGCTGCCCGAGGTCGGGGTGGGTGGACAGCGCCGGCTGAAGAACGCCCGGGTCCTGGTGATCGGCGCCGGTGGGCTCGGCTCGCCGACCCTGCTCTATCTCGCCGCCGCCGGGGTGGGCACGATCGGGGTGGTCGACTTCGACGTGGTGGAGGAATCCAACCTGCAGCGGCAGGTGCTGCACGGCGTCGCCGATCTCGGGCGGCCCAAGGTCGACTCCGCCGCCGATGCGGTCGCTCGGCTCAACCCGCTGGTCCGCCTGATCAAGCACCCGGTGCGGATCGACACCGACAACGCCCTCGAGCTCATCGGCGGGTACGACCTGGTCATCGACGGCACCGACAACTTCGCCACTCGCTACCTGGTCAACGACGCCTGCGCCCTGCTCGGCAAGCCCTACGTCTGGGCCTCGATCCTGCGGTTCGACGGTCAGATCAGCGTCTTCTGGGCCGGCCACGGACCCTGCTACCGCTGCATCTTCCCCGATCCGCCGCCGCCGGGTGCGGTGCCCAGCTGCGCCGAGGGTGGCGTACTCGGCCTGCTCTGCGGAGCGATCGGCTCGGCCCAGGCGGCCGAGGCGGTGAAACTGCTGCTCGGTGCGGGCGACCCGCTGCTCGGCCGGTTGCAGGTGCACGACGCGCTGCGGGCCAGCTGGCAGCAACTCCCGGTGTCCGCCGATCCGGACTGCCCGCTGTGCGGTGCGAATCCGCGGATCACCACCCTGCTTGAGGATTACCAGGATTTCTGCGGCATCGGCCGCGGTACGCCGGAGGCCGGCGAAGGCGACGAGGAAGGCGATGGCATGGCGGAAGAGATCTCGGTGGAGGAACTGCGTGATCGGCTCGCCGCCCGCGAGCGCGGTGAGGACCACTTCGTGCTGGTCGACGTCCGGGAACCGGTGGAGCGGGAGATCAGCGTGATCCCCGAATCGGTGCTGATCCCCAAGGGTGCCTTCGAGGAGGACGCAGTCGATCTGGCCCGGCTCGCCGAGGCCGCCGACGGGGGAGAGGTGCTGCTCTACTGCCGCTCCGGTGCCCGCTCGGGTCAGGTGCAGCAAATCCTGCTGAGCAAGGAGATCCCGGCCCTCAACGTGACCGGTGGCGTACTCGCCTGGTCGGATCGGATCGACCCGAGCCAGCCGAAATACTGACCACGCGGGCCGACCCGGGGCCGGACATGCAAGGAGGCGGCACCCCGCAAGGTGCCGCCTCCGTGGCTGTCGACTCTGATCAGATCAGAGCGGACGAACCTTGTCCGCCTGGGGGCCCTTCGGTCCCTGGGTGGTCTCGAACTCAACCCGCTGGCCCTCATCGAGGGTGCGGAAGCCTGTGGTCTCGATCGCGCTGTAGTGCACGAAGACGTCGTCATTCGGGCCACCGCCGTCGACGGCGATGAATCCGTAGCCCTTTTCGGCGTTGAACCACTTGACGGTTCCCTGTGCCATTCTCTCTACCTTCTCCTTGAAACGTGGAGCCGCGCCATGCGACCCCGCAACTGCTGGGGCTCACCCGACGAAGCCCTGGACCCGGAAGAAAACCCGCGACACAAGTACTTCTGCAGTGGGACAAGCCTTGCACACCCTGTACCCCGCTAGCACCGTACTCACCCATCTTTGTCTACTTATCTAGGTATTATTGGGTTTTGCTCCCATCCGGAGGGTGGCATATCCCCTAGTCAGATAGTGATTCGCTGGATGAGGAGACTCTCCTTCTGCGTTGTGATGCTGGACACATCGGCCAGTCACCGGGGCACGGCAGGGTCACTGTCGGTGGGGTCTGCTTGCATGGGAGTCGGCAGCGGACGAGGCGGCGGATCGAGGAGGCAGACGGGGATGGTGCGAGTCGGGCTGCGGCGAGCCGAGACCGTGGTGACGGTGCCGGCACTGGATGCCGATCAGCAGCGGGTCGTCGACCATGACCGGGGCCCCTTGCTGGTCCTCGCCGGACCCGGCACGGGCAAGACCACCACCCTCGTCGAGGCCGTCGTTGCGCGGTTGCGCACGAATGGGACGGGGCCGGAGTCCCGGCGTACGCCGCTGGTGCTGACCTTCTCGCGGCGGGCCGCCGCCGACCTGCGGGAGCGGATCACCGCCCGCCTCGGCCGCTCCACCGCGACCCCGTTGGCGATGACCTTCCACTCCTTCTGCTACGCCCTGCTGCGCCGCTTCGGCGCCGGTGACCACGAACCCGGGGTGGCGGAGGCGTCGGCCGGGCTGCGGCTGCTCACCGCCCCCGAGCAGGAGTTCCGGGTCCGGGAGACCCTCGCCGGGCTGGCCGAGCGGGACCCGGGGCTGACCGACTGGCCGGCGGGCATGCGGGCGGCGTATCCGACCCGCGCGTTCGCCGCCGAGGCCCGGCAGGTCATCGCCCGGGCCCGGCAGCTCGGCCTCGACCCCGAGGATCTCGAACACGCCGCCGAGCTGGCCGACCGGCCGGAGTGGGCCGGGGTGGGCCGGTTCATGGAGGAATACCTCGAGGTGCTCGATTTCGAGGGCGTGCTCGACTACTCCGAGCTGGTGCATCGCTGCCGGATCCTGCTCACCGACCCCGAGGTGCTCGCCACCCTGCGCGCCGAGATCGACGGCATCTACGTCGACGAATACCAGGACACCGATCCCTCCCAGGTCGCCCTGCTCAGCGAGCTGGCCGGTCCCGGCGGCACCGTCGTCGCGGTCGGTGATCCGGACCAGTCCATCTACGGCTTCCGCGGTGCCGAGGCGCGCGGCATCCTCGACTTCCCCGACCGGTTCCGCACCGCCGACGGTGATCCCGCGCCGGTGCTGGCACTCGGCACCACCCGCCGCTACGGCAGCCGGATCGCCGATGCCACCGGTCACCTGGCCGACCGGTTGCCGCTGGCCCGCAGCCTGCCCGCGGAGGTCCGCGAGCGGTTCCGCCACCCGGCCACCGACCCCGCCGGCCCCGCCGGCCGGGTCGAGATCTACGGCTTCGAATCCACCGGCGCCCAGGCCGAACACGTCGCGGATCTGCTGCGCCAGGCCCATCTGCGCGACGGCCTCGACTGGTCCGAGATGGGGGTGCTGGTGCGCAGCGGGCGCCGCGACCTGCCGCCTTTGGTGCGGGCCCTGTCGGCGGCCGGTGTGCCGGTGGAGGTGGCCGGTGATGAGATCGCGCTCTCCGCCGAGCTCGCCGTCCGGCCGCTGCTGCTGGCCCTGCAGGTCGCGCTGCGCGTCGACGGGCCCGATGTCGACGAGACCGCGCGGCTGCTGGTCTCCCCGCTCGGTGGCCTGGACAGCCTGGGAGTGCGCCGACTCGGGCGGCGGTTGCGTGCCGCGGAGCGGGAGGAGCTCGGCGGCGCGCTGCCCGAGTCGTCGGCCGAGCTGTCTCGGCTGGCGCTGATCGATCCCGGCCGGCTGACCGATGCGGAACGGTCCGCCGGCCCGTCCCGGGAGCTGGAGCAGGCCCGCAGGCTGGCGGTGCTGCTCGCCGAGGCCCGGGCCCGGATCGAGTCCGGCGGCACCGCCGAGGAGGTGCTCTGGCTGCTCTGGTCCGGCACCGACTGGCCGGCCCGGTTGCGCGCCGATGCCTTCGGTGGTGGGGATTCCGCCCGCCGCGCCGACCGTGACCTGGACGCGGTCTGCGCCCTGTTCGACATCGCGGTCCGCTCCGAGGAACTGGTCGGTGCCCGCGGGGTCGAGTCCTTCCTGGCCGAGGTGGAGGCCCAGCAGATCCCGGCCGACACCCAGCGCGAGGGCGACCTGCGCGGCCGCGGCGTGCGCCTGCTCACCGCGCACCGGGCCAAGGGCCTGCAGTGGCGGTTGGTGGTGGTCGCCGGGGTGCAGGAGGGCGGCTGGCCCGATCTGCGGGTCCGGGGTTCGCTGCTGGAGGCCGATCGGCTGGGCCGGCAGGGACCCGGTGGCGGCGCCGGGCTCACCGAGGGCCTCTCGCTCGGTGCCCGGTTGGCCGAGGAGCGCCGATTGTTCTACGTCGCCTGCACCCGGGCCCGGGAACGGCTGGTGGTGACCGCGGTCGAGGGCACCGAGGGGGAGGGTGACCAACCGTCCCGATTCCTCAGCGAACTGCGTACGCCGCAGCAGCAGATCACCGGCCGGCCGCGCCGCCCGCTCACCCTGGCCGCCCTGGTCGGTGAGCTGCGCCGGATCTCGGTCGACCCCGACCAGTCACCGGTGCTGCGCGATGCCGCGGCGGTGCGGCTGGCCCGGTTGGCCGACGCGGTCGACGACGAGGGCCGGCCGCTGGCACCCGCCGCGGATCCCGCCAACTGGTGGGGAATGCGTGCGGTGAGCCGGGCCGGTGACCCGGTCGTGGCGCCGGGGGATCCGGTGCGGTTGTCCGGGTCGAGCCTCGGTTCGCTGCTCGCCTGCCCCCGGCAGTGGTTCCTGTCCCGGCGCGCCCAGGGCGAGTCCGGGCGGCGCACCGCCGCGAGCACCGGTGAGGTGATGCACGTGCTGGTCGACCACGCCGCCCGCGAGGACATCCCGCCCGATGAGCTGGTCGGTCACCTCGACGAGATCTGGGAACAGCTCGACTTCGCCGCGCGCTACCGCTCCGCGGTCGAACGGGTGGAGGCCGAGGCGATGGTGGAACGCCATGCCGCCTGGCTGACCGCCAACGCCCACCGCGAGGTGCTCGGCACCGAGGTGCCGTTCAAGCTGCCCGTCGAGGTGGACGGCGAACGGGTGCTGCTGACCGGCACCGTCGACCGGCTGGAACGCCTCGGTGACGGCCGCCTGCACGTGGTGGATTTCAAGACCGGCAAGACCGCGCCGGAGAAGTCGGAGCTGCCCGGACACGAACAGCTCGGGGTCTATCAGCTCGCCGCCCAGCAGGGCGCCTTCGACGACCTGGCCCCCGGCGAACGCCGGGTCGGCGGCGCCGAGCTGGTCTATCTGCGGCTCCAGGATTCCGGTGACCAGCCCTATCCCATGGTGTTCAATCAGGCGTCGTTGGACGATCAGCCCCAGCTGCCCGGCGAGGAGGGCACCCGGCAGACCTGGGTGCACGACAAGATCGCGCAGGCGGCGGCGATCGTGCGCGAAGAGCGGTTCGACGCACGCGTACAGAAATCCTGCAGGTATTGCGCTTTCGCCGATTCCTGCCCGGCCAAGTCGGCGGAGGTGGTCCAGTGATCTCCGCGGTCACCCCGTTGCGGCTCAGGCATCGGCTGAGTTCCCCCGAGGAACTGTCCGAGGCGCTCGGCATCCCGTTCTCCGACCAGCAGCTGACGGCGATCACCGCGCCGCTGGAACCGGGCGTGATCATCGCCGGCGCCGGGTCCGGCAAGACCACGGTGATGGCCGCCCGGGTCGTCTGGTTGGTCGGCTCCGGTGCGGTACGCCCCGATCAGGTGCTCGGGCTGACCTTCACCCGCAAGGCCGCCGCCGAGCTGTCCGCGCGGGTCCGGGCGGCCCTGCTGCGGGCCGGGGTCCTCGATCTGGACGGCATCGACGAGGCCGGTGAGCAGGTGGTGATGACCTACGACGCCTACGCCGCCCGCCTGGTCGCCGAACACGGCCTGCGGATCGGGGTCGACTCCGAACAGACGATGATCACCGGCGCCACCCGGTTCCGACTGGCGTCGCGGGTGGTTGCCGCCGCCGCCGGGCCGTTCGAGGCGATCTCCCGGTTGCAACCCCAGTTCGTCGCCGACCGGGTGCTCAAGCTCGACGCGGAACTGCAGGCCCACCTGGTCGGTCGCGCCGAGCTGGATCGGCACGCCCGCCGGTATCGGACCGACTGGGACCAGGCCCCGCTGGCACGGGGCGGCCGCCGCTACAAGGACGTCGAGCGGGCGGAGGCGGTGCTCGCGGAACGGCTCGAACTGGCCAGCCTGGTCGGTGACTACCAGGGGCTCAAGCGGCGGCTCGGGGTGGTCGAGTTCGCCGACCAGATGGCCACCGCCGCGCACCTGGTGCGTGCCGCCCCCGAGGTCGCCGAGCTGGTCCGCGACCAGTTCAAGGTGGTGCTGCTGGATGAATACCAGGACACCTCGGCCGCCCAGGCGATGGTGCTGCAGGGGCTGTTCTCCGGGCCCGACGCCGACCACGGCCGCGGGCACCCGGTGACCGCGGTCGGGGATCCGTTCCAGGCGATCTACGGCTGGCGGGGCGCCGCGGCGAACAACATTCTCAACTTCAGCAACGAATTCCCGCGCGCCGACGGTGGCCCGGCCCCCGACTTCACGCTGACCGTCAACCGGCGATCCGGGCAGACGATCCTCGATGTCGCCAACGTGCTGGCCGCGCCGCTGCGCAGCGACCCGCTGCTCGCTGACGGGCCGGTCGATCTCACCGACACGCGGCTGGTCGCACCGGCCAGCTCCGGGCCGGGTGAGGTGCGGGCCGCGACCTTCGAGACCTGGCCCGAGGAGGTCGCCTGGATCGGTGAGCAGGTGGCCGCCGCGCACCAGACCGGTGCGGTGGACCAGTGGTCGGAGATCGCCATCCTGACCCGGCGCAATGGCGACATCGGCCCGCTCTATACCGAGCTGACCTCCCGCGACATCCCGGTCGAGATCGTCGGGCTCGGTGGCCTGCTCGGACTGCCCGAGGTGCGCGATGTGGTCGCCACCTTGCGGGTGCTCGACGATGTCACCGCGAACCCCGCGCTGATCCGCCTGTTGAGCGGGCCGCGCTGGTCGATCGGACCGCGAGATCTGGCCCTGCTCGGCAGCCGGGCCCGCGAGCTCGCCGGGGACCGGGAGGACAGCGACGACGGCGAGGAGAGCATCACCGCCGACCTGCAGGACGCGGTCGCCGATGTCGACCCGACCAGTGTGATCAGCCTGCTCGACGCCCTGGAGAATCCCGGCGAGGGGCCCTATTCGGAGGCGGCGCGGGAGCGGTTCGCCGCCTTCGCCGCGGAGTTGGCCGGGTTGCGGGCGCATGCCGACGAACCGGTGCTGGACCTGACCCGGCGGGTGATCGGCACCCTCGGCCTGGAGGTCGAACTGGTCTCCACACCCCAGTTCGCGGTGACCGAGCGGCGCAACCAGCTGGCGGTGTTCACCGACGCGGTCGCCGACTACGTCGATGTCGACGGCGATGCGTCGCTGTCGGGGTTGCTGGCCTATCTCCTCGCCGAGGAACAACAGGGCAACGGGCTGGATCAGGCCACCCCCTCCGAGGCCGACTCGATCAAGCTGTTGACGGTGCACAAGGCCAAAGGGCTCGAGTGGCGGCAGGTCTATCTGCCCGCCCTGGTCGAAGGGGTGTTCCCCTCGACCCAGGTGTTCGACAACTGGGTCAAGAACGCCGCGGCGCTGCCGGCCGATCTGCGCGGGGACCGGGAGTGGATCCCCCAGCTGGAGGAGGTCAGCAACGACGGGCTGAAGGCGTTCTCGGAGTCGCTGAAGAAGCAGCAACTGCATTCGGAGGACCGGCTCGGTTATGTGGCGGTGACCCGCGCCAAGCAGGTGCTGGTCGGCACCGGGCATGTCTGGCGACCGGAGAATTCCAAACCACGCAAGCGATCCGGCTATCTGCAGGCGATCATCGACGAGGCGACCCGGCAGGACCGGGTGCTCGCCGAGGCACCGCCGCTGGCACCGGATGCGACCAACCCGCTGGACCGCTCGGCCGAGCCGACACCGTGGCCGCGGCCGCTGGATGAGGACGCCCAGGGTCGGCGCCGGGATGCCGCCCGGGCCGTCCAGGCCGCCCGCGCCCGGTTCGCCGAGACCGGTGAGCACGAGCCGGTGGACACCGCACCTGCCCTGCTCGATGAGGCCGAGACGATCGCCGGCTGGGACGCCGATGCCGACCAGCTGCTCGCGGAGGCGCGGGCCGCGCGCCGCGGCCGCCGCGAGGTCACCCTGCCGAGCGCGGTCTCGGCGACCAACCTGCTCACCGCCGTCGACGACCCGGAGGCGTACGCCGAGGCGCTGTTGCGGCCGATGCCCCGGCCGCCGTCGCGCAGTGCCCGGTTCGGGACCCGCTTCCATGCCTGGATCGAGCAGCACTATGCGCTGCGGGGTGCACCGACGCCGCTGGTCGATCCCGACGAGCTGCCCGACCGGGCCGACACCGGCGCCGCCGACGAGCTGGCGCTGCGGGAGTTGTGCGCGCGGTTCGCCGGCGGCCGGTTCGGTGAGCGGGTGCCCTACGCCCTGGAGGCGCCGTTCACGCTGCTGCTGGACGGCTTGCTGATCCGCGGCCGGATCGACGCCGTCTATCGCAGCGAGGATCCACGCCACGACTGGCAGATCGTGGACTGGAAGACCGGCCGGGCCGAGGCGACCGATCCGGGCCAGCTGGCGCTCTACCGCCGGGCCTGGGCGGAGCTGCACCAAATCCCGGTGGAGCGGGTCGACGCGGTCTTCTATTTCGTCCGCACCGACCAGCTGGTCCGCCCCGATGAGCTCCCCGACGTATCGGCCATGCTCGACGCGCTAGCGTGAGCGCCGTGGACTACTGGAACCGGGGCAGCCTGCTCGATCGCGTCGAGGCCGAACGGTCCGATCCCGACTGGATCGCCGCCCAGTGGGAGCACGCCAGCGTGCTGCCGATCGATGGGTCCGGACAGGTGGCCTGCACCGCGGACCGCGCCGCGCTGCGGCCGGTCGCGGCCGCTGGGGCGTACGACCCGGAGCGCTGCTGGCTGCTCGGCCGGCTGGATGAGAAGATCTGGTTCACCACCGTCGTCGACACCGACGAGCTGGGGGAGTCCGACACCCTGCGCGGGCTGAACGCGAAGCTCTCCGACGGTGAACGCGACCTCGCCACCGCGGCGATCGCGATCGGGCACTGGCACCGGCTCGACCCGCGCTGCCCGCACTGCGGGGAACCCAGCGTGGTGATCAACGGCGGCTTCGCACGGCAGTGCCCCGAGCCCCGAATTCTCTTCCCACGCAGCGATCCCGCCGTCATCGTCGCAGTCCTCGACGGCCAGGGCCGGATCCTGCTCGGCCATCAGACCGTCTGGGACGCCGGCCGGGTCTCCACCTTCGCCGGCTTCGTCGAGGCCGGTGAGTCGCTGGAGCAGGCGGTGCACCGCGAGATGGCCGAGGAGACCGGGCTGCAACTGTCCGAGGTGACCTACTTCGGCTCCCAGCCGTGGCCCTTCCCACGCTCGCTGATGGTCGGCTTCGCCGCCCGCGCCGCGGGCGTCGACCAGCACGTCGATGGTGTCGAGATCGAGTACGCCGACTGGTTCACCCCCGCCGAACTCGCCGAGGCGGTGCGCTCCGGGCAGCGCGCCATCCCGGGACGCGGCACCATCGCGCGCCGGTTGATCGACGCCTGGCTGGCCGGTGAGTTCGGCGACCGGGATTCCGGTATCGAGCTGGACAGCAGCTGGTGATGTTGGCTCACGACCGGCTGGGTGCCGGACAACCCGCGGTGCTGCTGCACGGCTGGCCGGGGGATCGCAGCGATTACGCCGACCTGGCCCCGCTGCTCGCGGATCGGTGCGAGCTGGTGATCCCCGACCTGCGTGGCTTCGGCGCATCCGACAAACCCGACGGTGATCCGGCGGAACTCTACTCGGCCGCCGCCCAGGCACGCAACGTGCTCGCCCTGCTGGACGAACTCGGGATCACCGCACCGGTGCTGCTCGTCGGTTACGACATCGGCAGCCGGGTGGCGCAGCTGATCGCCAAGACCCGGCCGGACCGCGTGCGCGCCTTGGTGATCGCGCCGCCGCTGCCGGGCATCGGGCGGCGGATCCTGGAACCCGACGCGCAGTGCGAATTCTGGTACCAGCCGTTCCACCAGCTCGAACTCTCCAGCGCCCTCATCGACGGTCGCCCGGACCAGGTGCGCAGCTATCTCGAGCATTTCTGGCGGCACTGGTCCGGCCCGGACTTCGAACCGGACGCCGCGCGGCTCGACCACCTCACCGAGGCGTACGCCCCGGCGGGCGCCTTCACCGCCTCGATCGGCTGGTACCGCGCCGGGGCCGGTGCCATCGCCAGCTCACTGGCCGAGCAGGCACCGGGCTCCGCGGATCGCATCGCCACCCCGACGACGGTGTTGTGGCCCGAGCACGACCCGCTGTTCCCGCGGGCCTGGTCGGATCGGATTGATGAGTTCTTCGCCGGGGCGACCCTGATCCCGGTGGACGGGATCGGCCACTTCGGTCCCGTCGAGGCCCCGAGCGTCTGGGCCGACGCCGTGCTGCGGGCAGCCGACCGCTGAGCCGAACTCTTGGGGCCGATCACCCAGTGCGCTGCGCGAACACTGTGCAGGGTCCCTGACGGGTTCGGGTCAGACGCCGGTCTCCGTGGCCTCGGTGACGCGGCCGTTGACCCAGAGGCAGGTCTAGCTGGTGGCGGTGCCGGGCATGGCGATTCTCCCTTGTCTGCTTCGGATCCCGTTGTCGCCACCCCGGACAGGTCCGGCCGGACGCGCGCGTCAGTCGATGTCCTGATGACGGATGCGCCTGGCGGCGATCGCGGTGAGAACGGCGGTGATGAGGATGAGCAGGAGTGCCGACCACGGGTGGAGAGCACCGTCGGGGAGTTGCGGGACCAGTGCGAAGGGTGAGGCGTAGAGCGCCTCGGGCGGTACCAGGCGGAACTCCACGGTGAACTCGAGCATCTGGAACGCGCCCACCACGATGAACGCGACAGCGGCGGCGGCCCGCGGGATGGTGGCGAGCAGCAGTGTGGTGAGGGCGATGAACACCCAGGCTGCGGGCGCGCGCAGTGCACCGGAGACAGCCAGCGCTCCGAACGAGCCGG
This sequence comes from Enemella evansiae, assembly GCF_002250705.1. Classification (GTDB taxonomy): domain Bacteria; phylum Actinomycetota; class Actinomycetes; order Propionibacteriales; family Propionibacteriaceae; genus Enemella; species Enemella evansiae. The sequence continues at coordinate 266,204 of NZ_NMVP01000033.1, read as the reverse complement.
GGTCGGTGCCGAGCTGTGCGAGGCCGATGCCGAGCCCGAATGCGGCCAGCACCGCGACGGCTGCGAGGCCACCGGTGACGGTGTGGGCGAGCAGCCAGTGTGCGCGGGCGACCGGGCGGGAGAGGACGGCTTCGGCGCGGCCGCTGGTGACCTCGCCGCGGAGCCGGAGGGTGGTCTGGACGCCGAGGACCGCGGCGAACAGCGGGGAGAGGTAGAGGGCGACCTGAATGAGACCGGCACCGCTGCCGGCACCGCTGCCGAGGGCGAGGTCGATCTGGTCGTCCACGGTCGACGACACGCCACCGATGAGGAGTCCGACGACGAGCGCTCCCGCGGCCCAGCCGATGACAGCTCCGCGACTGGTGCGCAGGGCGAGGGAGATGGGGCCGCGCAGGGCGGCGCTGGCGTGCGCGGGTCCCACCCGTTCGGGAAGCAGTCCCGCGCCGAGATAGCGCCGGGAGGCGGTCCACACCGCGCCGCCGGCGAGCACGAGAGCGAGGGCGAGCACGGGCAGCAGCATCCAGCCGTTGTCGTGGGCGAAGGGGCGCACGGCCGCGACCCAGCCGAACGGGGACATCCAGTAGGCATTGCCGCCGATGGCGTCGCCGGCGCCGCGGAGCAGGTAGCACGCGGCCACGACGGCGACGGCGATGCCGGTCGCCGCCCGGGCGGTCTGCACGATCTGCCCGGTCAGCCCCGCCAGTGCCGCGGCGAGCAGCCCGAATGCGGCGACCTGCGCGCCGACGAGCATCGAACCGGTGCCCGATGCGCCGATGGCGACGAAGCCCCCGGCAACAAGGAACCCGGCTGCCAGGGAGCCGGCCGCGGCGACACCGAGGGCGGCGGCCAAGGGTGCGGCCCGGCCGATGGCCGCGGAGCCGAGCATCTCGCTGGTACCGCTCTCCTCGGGGGCGCGGGTGTTGCGGACAACCGTCAGGATCGAGGCGAGGCTGATGAAGATCGCTGCGATCCCCTGCATCCGCCACAGCCCGATCCCGCCGACATCGGTGCTGGCGACGGGGCCGATCATGAACAGTTCGCCCGCACTGGCATTGACCGAGGCGGCCAAGGATTCCCGGTCGGCAGCGGTCGGGTAGGTGGCGACGATGCCTGCGGCCACCAGCAGCAGCAACAACCCCGAGAGCAGATACCACGCGGAGCCGTGCAGCCGTTCCCGGCGCAGCGTGAGCCCGAGCAGCGGGCGGGTGCCGACCAGCGCGGTTGCCGGTGCGGCTGCGGCCGGGGCGGTTCGAGCCGGAGCACTCATGCCGTTGCCCCCACCCGACCCAGGCTGGTGCCGGTCTGGTCGTAGTAGTGCAGGAACAGGTCCTCCAGGGTGGGCGGGGCGACGGTGAGCGTCTCGATGCCGAACGAGACGAGCCGGGCCATCACCTCGTCGAACCGGGTCGTGGTCAGCTCGACCCGATGCCCGTCCACGGCGACCTGCTCGATGCCGGGCAGGTCAGCCAGCCCGGAGGGTTCTCGCGTCAGCGTCGCGGTCACCACCGTCGTGGCGTGTCCGCGCAGCTCGGCCAGGGTGCCGGTGTCCACGATCTTCCCGGCACGGACGATGCTGACCCGGTCGCAGAGCTGTTCGACCTCGGAGAGGATGTGGCTCGACAACAGCACGGTTCGCCCCTCGTCGCGGGCTTCGGTCACGCACTGCTTGAACACATCCTCCATCAGCGGGTCCAGGCCCGAGGTCGGCTCGTCCAGGATCAGCAGCTCCGCAGTCACACTGAGCGCGGAGACCAGGCCGACCTTCTGCCGGTTGCCCTTGGAGTAGGTGCGGGACCGCTTGGTCGGGTCCAGCTCGAACCGCTCGATCAGCGCGTCCCGACGGGTGCGGTCCGCACCGCCGTGCATCCTGGCGAGCAGGTCGATGACCTCACCGCCGGTCAGATTCGGCCACAGGCTCACATCGCCCGGCACGTACGCCAGCCGCCCTCGGACCTGGGGCGCGGACGTCCACGGGTCCTGTCCGAGCACGCGAGCCGTCCCGCTGTCGGCGTGCAGCATCCCCAGCAGCACCCGGATGGTGGTGGACTTGCCCGCCCCGTTCGGGCCAAGCAGCCCGTGCACCTCCCCAGCGCTGATGGTCAGGTCCAACCCGTCCAGGGCACGGGCATGCCCGAACGACTTCGTGATCCGCTCCAGCTCCACAACGTTCGCCCTGAGGTTCATAATACACATGTTTCGTGAAGTAAGTGAAGTGGCGTTAGGATGCCGTGAGGAGCAACCCCTGGACAGGAGGCCATGGTGGAGGAGCGGGACGACAAGTTCATGGAGCGGTTCGCCGACGTGCTCGCCCGATCGGGATGGCCACGGATGTCGGCCCGCATCTTCGCCGTGCTGATGGCCACACCCAGCGGCGCACGCACCGCCAGTGAGCTGTCCGCGCGGCTCGGCGTCGGCCCCTCCGCGATCTCCAACGGCGCGAAGATGCTCCGCACCCTCAGCCTGGTCGACGTGACGCGGCAGAGCGACCGCCAGATCGTCTACGAGGTCCGCCCGGACGCCTGGATGTCAGCCTTCGCCAGCCGGGACTCCGAATTGCGCGCTCTCGAAGGCATCCTCACCGACGGCGCCAATGCCACCACGGACTCACGGGCCGTCGCACGGCTCGGCGAGACCGCCGACTTCTTCGCCTTCCTCCGTGCCGAGCTCCCCAAACTGGTCGAACGCTGGCGTGACACCCGCTGACGGGTCCGCCCAGCTAGCTCCAACGCTGGCCCAGCCCCGACGCCCGGTTCGCCGGCCGCCGGATGGCCCGGCGTACCGACTCGGCGGGGCCGATCACCTCGACGTGTCCGCTGGCCCGGGTCACCGCGGTGTAGAGCAGTTCGCGGGTGAGCAGCGGCGAATCCGGCGGTGGCAGCAGCAGCGACAGCTCACCGAACTGGCTGCCCTGGGACTTGTGCACGGTCATCGCGTGCACCGGCACCACCGAATCGAGCTGGATGGTGGAGAACAGCATCGGCGCCCCGCCGCGGGCGAAGGCGGCCCGCAGACCGTGCGGGGTGTCCACGAGTACGCCGGTGTCGCCGTTGTAGAGACCGGCGTCCGGGTCGTTGGCGGTCACCATCAGCGGCAACCCCGGATACCAGTCACCCTCGGTGCCGTAACCGGGCACCGCGTCCCGCAGCCAGAACTCCACCTGCCGCTCCCAGCGCGCCACCCCGAACGGCCCGTGCCGGTGCGCGCACAGCACCCGATGCTCATCGAGTGCGGCCAGCGCACCGGCCACGTCACCGGCGACGGCAGCACCGTGCATCGCCCGACCGGCCGCGATCGCCTTGTGGCGCAGGGAATCCAGCGCCTCGGCCGGTGACTGCAACAGGTCGGCCTCGGTGAAGGTGAGCTCGGGCGCACCCGAGCGCAGCACCGCCAGCGCGGCCTCGTCGTCACCACCGCGGATCGCCCGCGCCAGCGCATCGATGCCGCCGTCGAAGCGCCAGGTGTGCTGCAGGGTGACCACCTGGCCCGAGGTCGGGCGGGCCGCCGGACGGCCCGCCGGGGCGAGCTCGTCGAGGCGTTGCTGCAGCGCGGGGGCGAGCGGCAACTGGGCGCGGGTGATATCGGCCAGCACCGCCCCGGCCTCCACCGAGGTGAGCTGGTCCGGGTCACCGACCAACACCACCCGGGCCTGCGGCCGCAGCGCCTCCAGCAACCGAGCCATCAGCGTCAACGACACCATCGACAGCTCATCGACCACGACGATGTCATGCGGCAGCGGATTCTGCGGATGGTGCCGGAACCGGGTCCGCCGCCCCGGCAGCCAGCCGAGCAGCTTGTGCAGGGTACGGGCGCGGACCTCACCGACCCGGCTCTGCCACGGTTCACCGAGGTCCGCCAGCGCGGCTCGCACCGCCTCCTCCAGCCGGGCCGCGGCCTTGCCGGTGGGGGCGGCCAGCGCGATCGACGGTGGGGTGGGGGAGACGGCGGCGAGCAGTCCGAGCACCCGGGCGACCGTGGTCGTCTTGCCGGTACCGGGGCCGCCGGCGACCACGGTGAGCGGATTCAGCACCGCCATGGTCGCCGCGAGCCGTTGCTGATCCGGCTCGTCGGGCGCCAACCCGGCACCGTCGAAGAGCTCATCGAGCAACCGGGCGAGCTGGGCCGGCTGCACGTCCTCGGCCGAGGGCAGGGCGCGGCGGCCGAGCTCGCGGCGTACCGTCTCCTCCTGCTGCCAGTAACGCTCCAGATAGAGCAGGTCGTCGACCAGCCGCAAGGGCCGGGCCTGATCGCCGCCGGCGCCGGGGTCGGTGCCGACCAGCACCATCGGCGAGGCGCGGATGGCCGCCAGCCACTGGTCGGCCTCCGGCCAGGGCAGCTCACCGGTGGCGGGGGCGTCTTCGGCGTCCAGCACGATCTCGTTCAGCCGCGGTACGTCGACACACACCGAGCCGGCGCGCAGCGCACGCACCACCAGGGCCGCCGCCAGGAGTACCCGCTCATCCGGCTCGGTCCACAACTCAGCCAGCAGGTCGGCGGTGTGCAGATCGGCCGGGCCGAGCAGCCCGGATTCGGTGAACGGGGTGAGCAGCGTGCTGCCGGCATCGACGCTCATGCCGCCCCCTCGGTCTCGGCAGAGGAACCGTCGAGCAGATCGGAGAGTTCGACGACCAGCGCCGCCGGCGGGTACCAGCTGAACACCCCGGTCGGGGTGCCGTCGACCGTCGGGGTGTCCTCACCGGCCATCCCGCGGACGAACAGATACGCCACCCCGCCGAGATGCTGGCCGGGATCGTACCCGGGCTGGCGCCAGCGCAGATACCGGTGCAGCGCGACCGCATAGAGCAGTGCCTGCAGCGGATAGTGCGCGGCCATCATCGCCTCGGCCATCGCGGTCCGGGTGTAGTGCGACAGCAGCAGCGGCGCACCCGGGGCCAGCGAACCGAGCCAGTTGGTCTTGTAGTCCACCACCAGATAGCGGTACGCCGGATTCCCTGCTGTCGTGGGTTCTGCGGGGATCCGCAGCACCGCGTCGATCGAGCCGATCAGGAACCCGCGCAGCACCTGCTCGGCCAGCTCCGGGTCGCCGAGGCGCTCCGGATAGGCGGCCAGCGGATCGTCGGCGGCCAGGTGGCGGCGGAGCAGGTCGGCGACCTGACCGAGCAGCACCCGGGCGGTCGGCCGGTCGCCACCGGCGAGCGGGTATTCGAAGTCGAGCTCGGGCAGCCGATCCTTCGCGGGGATGTCGGCCAGCCGCAGGCCGTCGGCGACCGGGCCGAGCGGGGTGAGCACCGCGGGCAGCATCGCCTCGGCGAGCTGGGCGGCGGTCAGCTCACCGCTGGGCAGCCGGAGCAGGGTCTCGGCGGCGACTCGGGAGAGTTCGGCGCGCAGGTCGGCCGCGGCCGGGTCGAAGTGTTCGTAGACGGTGTGCACCAGGGTGCCGAAGTCGGTGCCGCGCGGCAGCTCGGCCATCGGCGAGGCGGCCGCCAGGCCATCGACGGCCGGGACCTGCGGGGCGACCGCATCATCGGCGGCGACCTCGACCTCGTCGGAGGAGGCGGCCAGCTCGTCGTCGCTGACCGGCGCCGGCACCGCATCGTCGGCACCGTGCTGGGCCTGGTGGGCGGCGGCGGTCAGTCCGGAATAGGAGGTGCGCCGCCACTCCTCGTCGGTGGTCCGCTCGAAGCGGCGCACCTGGAGGGTGTCCGGATCGTCGGGAACCCTTGCCGGGAAGGGATTGTGGACCGCGGTGAGCTCCTGCACCGCGAGCTGTGGGAGCCGCAGCTGCGGCAGCTCGCGGGGATGGGTGCGGCTCGCGTACTGCTGGGCCGGCGCGGGGGCGCCGGCTCGGAACAGCATCCGGGTGAGCGCCCCGCGCGGGGTGTTGGAGCCGTTGAACGCATACCAGGCGACGACCTGGCACTGGGCCCGGGTGAGGGCCACATAGAGCAACCGCAGATCCTCCCCGGCCTGTTCCAGGCGGTGCTCGGCGTACGCGTCCGGGCGCTCCGCCGCCGCACCGGGCAGGAACAGGGTGCGGGTGCCGTCGGCGTGGAAGGTGAACGGCCGGGTGTCCTCGTGGGCCTCCCGCAGCCAGCGGTCCCACTGGTCGGGCAGATAGACGATCGGGAACTCGAGCCCCTTGGACCGGTGCACGGTCATCACCTGCACCGCATCCCGGTCGGTGTCCAGGCGCCGGGTCCGCTCATCGCCGCCGCCGGCCTCCTGGCAGCGCTCGGTGAGCCACTCGATCAGTGCGGTGACACCCAGCTGATCGCGGCTGCGGGCCGCGTGCAGGGACTGGGCGATGTGTCGGATATCGGTGAGCCGCCGCTCACCGCCGGGTTCGCTGAGCAACCGGGCCGCCAGCCCGGGATGGTCGTCGGTGGGGGCGTTCATGGTCTCCATCAGGGCGGCGACACCGTGCCGGGCGAGCACCCGGGCCCAGCCGCGGACCCGGGCGGAGAGATCGTTGAGGGCGGTCTCGCTGGCCTCGGTGAGCTCGGCCAGCGTCCAGCCGACGAAACTGCTCAGCGCGACCAGCCGGATGGTGCCGGGCCGCGGCTGCTCGAGCGCGCGCAGCAGGGTCAGCCAATCCTTCGCCTCCCGGGTGCCGTAGACCGAGGTGGCGCCGGCATGGACGACCGGGATGCCGGCGGCCTGCAGGGCACCGCGGATCGACTCGGCGAGCGCATTGCTCTTCACCAGCACCGCGAGGTCGCTGGCGCGCAGCGACCGGGACTCACCGTCGATCTCGATGGTGGCCCCGGACTGCAGCAGCGCGCTGATGTCGGAGACGAGGTCCTCGGTGATCCGTGGGCGCAGCGTGCGGCGGACCTGCGGAATCGACTCGCCGGGTGGCGGCAGCGGGTGCACCCGGAGCCGGAACGGCGCATCGTGCTCGGCGTCCAGATTCGCCAACCGGTTGTGCGGATGGTGGGCGAGCACCGGGCGCACCGCGATCCGCGGATCACCCAGCTCGGCGCCACCGAGCACCGCGTCGAGCGCGGCGAGCAGCCCGGGATCGCTGCGATAGTTGCGTTCCAGGGTGTGCACGTGCACTCCCGGTTGGCCCACTGCCTCCAGATAGGCGTACACGTCGGCGCCGCGGAAGGAATAGATGGCCTGCTTCGGGTCGCCGATCAGCACCACCGTGGAACGGCCGATGAAGGCGGCTTCGACGACCTGCCACTGGACCGGGTCGGTGTCCTGGAACTCGTCGATCAGCACGTGGGTGAATCGGGCGGACAACCGCTGGGCGACCTCGTCGGCCAGCTTCGGGTCGGCGGGGTTGCAGAGGATGTCCCGCAGCCGGGTGAGCAGATCCTCGAAGGTGCGCAGCCCGCGGTCGCGTTTGCGCTCGAACAGCTGGCGGCGCAGGGCGGTGACGAACCCGAGCCGGGTCCGGTTCTCCGCACTGTCCGGGGCCAGCGGCCCGTCGAACTCGGCCGCCCGGCGGGCGATCTCGTCGGCCTCCGGCCAGCTCATCGTCGGCGGGCCGTCCGCCGCGGGGGAGCTGCCGGCGTACTTGCGCAGCCACAGATCTGCCGCGACCTCGCGGACCAGCTCGGGCACCTCCTCGACCTGGCGCACCTGCGGATCGGGGTCGTCGAGCACGCCGAGCCCGTCGAGCATCCGGCCGCAGAACTCATGGGTGGTGGCGATCGTCGCCGCATCGAAGTCGGCCAGGGCGCGCCCGATCCGGCGCAGCCGCTGCTGCAGTTCCTCCGGGTTTCCCCGGCAGAGCAGGTCGATCACCGCGTCGTCGGGTCGGTACGCCCCGGCGAGTGCCTCGCGCAGCCCGGTCTCGGCCTGGGCGAGCTTGGCCCGGATCCGTTCCCGCAGTTCCTGGGTGGCGGCTCGGGTGAAGGTGACCATCATCAGTTCCGACAGCGGGATGCCCGCGGCCAGATAGCGCACCGCCAGGGCGGCGATGGTGTAGGTCTTGCCGGTGCCGGCGGAGGCCTCGAGCACCCAGGTGCCGCCCTCGGGCAGCTCACCGGTGACATCGAAGGGAGTGGGAGCGCTGCTCATCGGCTGACCTCGGCATCCAGCAGCGGTTCCCAGACCCGGTGGGCGAGCGCCTCGAAGCGGGAGCGGGTGGTGGTGCGATCGGCCGGGGTGCTGGGCACGCCGCGCAGCGAATCGAGATCGTTGCCGAGGAACATCCCCCAGGCGGCGTCGTGCTCGCGTTCCCAGTCGGTACGCAGCCACTTGGGATCGCCACCGCGCCGGGTGAGGGACACCTCGGCGGCGGAGGTGTTCGGCGGCAGCGGCAGCCACTCCCGCAACCCCTGGGCATAGAGCGCGACCAGTTCGTTGAGCCGGGCCCGGGCGTCGGTGGTCGAGATCGGGCCGAGGGTGACCGTCCGGCCGCGCCCGCCGACGCAGACGGTGCGCCAGTCGATCTCGGGGTGGCTGCAGCGCAGCGCGAGCAGGGTGATCCAGGCACGCAATCGCTGTTTCCCTTTGATGGCAGAGAATCCGACCTCGACGGCCTTGCTGCCGTGGATGCCGGGGACCAACCCGGTGATCCGCGAACCGCCGAGGTCGATGTCGATCCAGCGGCTCTCGGCGCGCTCGCCCAGGTGCGGTTCGGCCGCCCCGGCGATCGCCACCACCTTGCGTGCCACCTCGTCGAGCAGGTCGCTGCCGAGCCGGAACGGCGGCAGCTCACCGCGCAGCAGTTCCGGCATCCGCAGGTCCGCCAGCGGCGTACCGGCCAGGTGGGCCCGCAGCATCCGGTCACCGATCTGCCACTGCTGCAGGCCGTCGAGCTGCAGGGGCATCTCGTCGAGCTGGGCCTCGTGCTCCTCGTCGGTGGGGTAGAGCCCGGCGCGGCGGCGCAGGAAGGCCCTGGCCGGGTGGGCGAAGAAGGCGAGCAGGTCGCTCAGCGCGATCTCGGTGTGCTCACCGCTGAGCTCGGGCAGCGGCGGCAGCAGGGTGTCGGTGGCCGGCGCGGTGGACTCCCCGGTGCCCCCGGTGGCGCTGGCCAGTGCGGCGGCGCGCATCGTGCCGTCGAAGCTGAACGGCTCGGGTGCGCGGAAATTGCTGCTGTCGAAGGGTTGCAGCGAATGTCGGGTGACCAGCGACTCGGCCTCGGACGGGTCGGCGAGCAGCTCGTGCAGGGCCTCGCGGAGCTCGGTCACCGGGACGCTGGCCGGGCGCGGCTCACCGGTCTGCGGGCTGGCGCCGGAATGCACCACCACCAGGCGTTCGGTCGCCGCCAGCACCGCATCGAGCAGCACCTGCCGGTCCTCGCTGCGCGGGTCACGATCACCGACCCAGGGTTGCGCGGCCAGCAGGTCGTCACCATCGGCATGCACCCGACGCGGGAACACGCCGTCGTCCAGCCCGAGCAGGCAGACCACCCGGTGCGGCACCGACCGCATCGGCGTCATCGTGCACAGGGTGAGCGCCCCGGTCCGGAAGTTGGCCCGTGACGGGCGGCCGGCGAAGGCGTCGGAGAGCAGCGCCCGCAGATCGGCGGGTTGCAGCACCGGTTCGGTGCCGTCGGCATCGGTGGCCGGTGCCGCATCGGTCGCCAGGTCGGCCAGCTCGCCCCAGGCGTGCGCCAGTTGCCAGCGCTCGCCGGCCGGCACCTCGGTCAACTCGGTGAGCGCATCGCGGCAGGCGGTCAGCCAGTCCGACAGCGGCTGGGCCCGGGAGAAGGAGTCGACGGCCCGGCCGAGGCGGGTGACCAGTTCGACCAGCCGGCCGACCAGATCGACATCGCTGGAATCGATGTCGTCCATCGGTGCGACCGTCCCGCGGTAGGGCTGGTCGTCCTCGCTCATCGCGACCCCGAGCAGCATCCGCTGCAATCCGGTGCGCCAGGTGTTCTGCGGGAAACCCTGCATGGCGAAGAGTTCCCGATGCTCGGCATCCAGTCCCCAGCGGACGCCGGAGGCGGGCACCAGCTCGTGCAATCGCTCCAGCTCGCTGTCGGTGAAGGAGAACTTCCGCATCACCGCCGGATCGGCGCACAGGTCCAGCAGCTCGGAGGCGCCGCAGCGCCCGACAGGCAGCTCCAGCAACCGGGCCAGCGTGCCGAGCAACGGGTTGAGCTGGCGCAGGGCCCGATCGGCCAACCGGATCCGCAACCGCTGACCGGGATGGCCGGCGTCGTCGGCGACCCCGTCGAGGGAGAACGCCGCCTCGATCAGCGGGGCGAAGGTCTCGATGTCGGGGCACATCACGATGATGTCGCGTGGTTCCAGAGTGGGGTCGTCGGCGAGCAGCCCGAGCACCACCTCACGCAACACCTCGACCTGCCGGTCCGGGCCGTGGCAGGCGTGGAAGTGCACCGAGCGGTCGTCGGCGGCGACCGGACGCCGCAACACCCGCCCCGCATCGGTATCCGGGTCGAGGTTGCCGACCACCGCCTGCTGCAGCCGGCCGAGCAGTGTCGGCGGCCGCTCCGGCTCGTTGCTCGGCGCGTCGCGGAAAGCCAACGAGGACAGCGAAATCTGCAGTTCGCGGGAATCGCGGCCGAGACGGGCCAGCAACCGGTTGCCGGGCAGGTCGGCGGTCGGATCGTCCTCCCGCGGGCCGACACCGAGCTCGCGGGTGGCCAGTTCGGACCAGAGCGCGGGGGAGGGATGCGGCAGGAACAGGTGCACCTCGCGATCGGCCGCCAGTGCCTCGATCAGGGTGAGCTGTTCGGGGCTGAGCCGGGTCACCCCGAAGATCGACAATCGGGGCGGCAGGTCGACCAACCGCGGATCGGCGGCCAGCCGGCGCGCCACCTCGGCGACCCGCCGGGCCGGGTCGGCCCCCTCGATCCGGGCGATCAGATCCCGCCAGAGTGCCGGCTGCCAGCGTGAGAACTCATCGAGCGGCGTGCCGTCGGGTCCGGTGTCGGCACCGGAGCGCCACGCGTCCAGCAGTCCCGGCCGCTGGGCGGCGTACCGCCGGAAGAGCCGGGCCACCCGCCGCGCGGACTGGAACCGGTTGCGGGCCTGTGGGCCGAGGCCGACCCGCACCGAATCGAACCAGGACTGTCCGGTGTTCTCATCCAGCGCTCGCAGCAGGCCCCACACCGGCCGGTCGCCGTGCCACGGGTCCGCCGGCAGCGGCAACCCCAGCACCTCACCCACGGTGTGCCCGAGCAGCCGGTCGAGGCGGATGAAGTCGATGCCGGCGCAGACCCCGTCACCGCGGCCGGGGCTGGTGCCGAGCCGGGTGGCCAGGGTCTGGGAGAGCCAGCGCTCCACCCCCGGGGTGGGCACGCAGACCACCTCGGTGGCGAACGGGTCGGTCAGCGGGGTGGTGAGCACCTCGGCGAGCTGATCGGCGAGCCGGTCGGCGCGCGAGCAGCGATGCACGATCAACCCGGTCAGTGGCACCGCGGAGGGCGCCGCGGACACCGGTTCGGGGGCGTCCAGGAGGCTGGGCTGGGTGTCGGTGCTGCTCATCGTGGTTTCACTCTAACGACGGCCACCGACAAATCGGTTTCCTCCGCGGCGCGGCATCCGTACGCTGCCCGCCATGGGTGCATTGCAGGGCAGGACGGCGCTGGTCACCGGGGTCTCCCGGCGCAAGGGGATCGGGTACGCCGTGGCCCGGGCACTGGCCGCCGAGGGAGCCCACCTGGTGATCTCCCACCACCGCGCGCACGATGTCGATCAGCCCTGGGGTGCCGACGACCTGGATGCCGTCCGGTCCGGGATCCGCCGGGCGCAGGTCGAGGGTGCGGCCTTCGCCGACATCGCGGCCGATCTGGCCGACCCGGAGGCGCCGGCCCGGTTGATCTCCGAGGCCGCCGCGGTGACCGGGAGCCTGGACATCCTGGTGGCGAACCAGGCCCGCTCCGGTGGCGACGGGTCGATCCTGGACATGACCGCGGACCGGCTGGACGGGCACTGGGCGGTGAACGCGCGGGCGACGATCCTGCTGACCGCCGAGTTCGCCCGGCTCGCTGCCGACCCCGGCGACGCGGCCGCGCGGCCGGGGGATCGGCGGCGCGGCAGCATCGACGAGCACGCCGCCCGGCGGGTGTTCTGGATGACCTCCGGCCAGCACGACGGGCCGATGCCGGGTGAGGTGGCGTACGCCGCCAGCAAGGCCGCGCTGGCCGGGTTGACCGCGACCGTGGCCGCCGAACTGCTGCCGCTCGGGGTGATCCTGAACACGATCAACCCCGGCCCGGTGGACACCGGCTATCTGGAGGCCGAGGGTGCCGACCGGGATCCTGAGGTGATCGCCGAGGCGCTGGCCGCGATGCCGATGGGCCGCTTCGGCGCCCCCGACGACCCGGCCCGGCTGATCGCCTGGCTGGCCGGGGACACCGGCCGCTGGATCGTCGGCCAGGTGCTCACCAGCGACGGCGGGTTCGCGCTGCGCTGATCGGAGGTGTTCACCCCGGGCGGGGTGTCGGCCGCGGCGACTAATCTGTCTGCCGTGCTGCCACCATCAGATCCCGAGGCCCTGCTGGACGCGCTCGACCCCGAGCAGCGGCAGGTCGCGACGGCGCTGACCGGGCCGGTCGCGGTGATCGCGGGGGCCGGCACCGGCAAGACCCGCGCGATCACCCACCGGATCGCCTATGGGGTGCGCACCGGGGCGTACGCACCGACCAGCGTGCTGGCGGTCACCTTCACCACCCGTGCCGCCGGTGAGCTGCGCGGCCGGTTGCAGCAGCTCGGCGTCAGCGGTGTCCAGGCCCGCACCTTCCACTCCGCGGCGCTGCGGCAGGCGCAGTACTTCTGGCCGCGCGCGTTCGGCGGCGAGCTGCCGCAGGTGCTGGACAACCGCATGTCGCTGGTCGCCGAGGCCGCCGGCCGGCTCCGGGTGAGTGTCGACACCGCCAAGCTGCGCGACCTGGTCGGCGAGATCAGCTGGGCCAAGGTGTCGAACGTCGCCGCCGCCGACTATCCGGCGATCGCGCGCAGCGTCGGCCGCGAGCTGGCCTCGCTGGAGCCGGAGACCGTGGCCCGGGTGTTCGCCGGATACGAGGAGGCCAAACGCACCCGCGGCCGGATCGACTTCGAGGACATCCTGCTGTGCACCACCGCGCTGCTCGCCGACCACCCGCAGGTCGCCGATGAGATCCGGCGCACCTACCGGCACCTGGTCGTCGACGAATACCAGGACGTCTCCCCGCTGCAGCAGCGGCTGCTGGATCTGTGGCTGGGGGAGCGCGGTGAGGTGTGTGTGGTGGGTGACCCGGCCCAGACCATCCACTCCTTCGCCGGTGCGCGCGCCGACTATCTGACCGGGTTCGGCCGCCGGCACCCCGACGCCACGGTGGTCCGCCTGGTCCGCGACTACCGCTCCACCCCGCAGGTGGTCCGCACCGCCAACGCGATCATGAGCCGCGCGCCCCGCAACGGTGGCATGGGTCCGGTCACCCTGGAGGCGCAGCGGGCGGCCGGCCCGGAGACCACCTTCGCCGCCGCACCCGATGAGGCGAGCGAGGCCGCCGCGGTCGCCGACTGGCTGAAATCGCTGCGCGCCTTGGGAATCGAGTATCGCGAGATGGCGGTGCTGTTCCGGATCAACGCCCAGTCGCCGGCCTTCGAACAGGCGCTGTCGGACCGCGACATCCCCTATCTGGTGCGCGGCGCCGAACGCTTCTACGAGCGTCCCGAGGTGCGGCAGGCGATGGGCGTGCTGCGGACCGCCACGAAGGTCACCGAAGACAATCAACCGGTGCCCGACCAGGTGCGCGCGATCCTCACCGGGATCGGGTGGACCACCGAGGCGCCGTCCGGCGGTGGACAGGCCCGGGAGCGGTGGGAATCCCTGGCCGCGTTGGCCTCGGTGGCCGACGACCTGGTCACCGCCGACGCGTACACCACCCTCGATGCGGTGGTCGACGAACTGGAACGCCGCGCCGCCGCCCAGCACGCCCCGGTCGCCCAGGGCGTCACCCTGGGCACGATCCACTCCGCCAAGGGTCTGGAGTGGGATGCGGTCGCGGTGATCGGGGTGCACGAGGGGACGCTGCCATTCGTGCTGGCCACCCGCGATGAGGAGATCGCCGAGGAACGCCGGTTGCTCTACGTCGCGGTCACCCGCGCCCGCGAGCACCTGCGGGTCTCCTGGTCGCACAGCCGCAACGGCGGCGGTGGGCATCGCAACGCCTCCCGCTTCCTGGACGGGGTACGCCCGGCCGGCAGCGATCCGCGCCCGGTGCGCAGCACCCGGCAGCAGCGCCGCCGGGGCAGCCAGCTGAGCGCGCGTTGCCGGGTCTGCGACGGCACCCTGGAAAGCGCGGTGGAGCGCAAACTCGGGCGGCACGAGGGTTGCGAATCCAGCTACGACGAGGAACTGCTGGCCGCGTTGAAGTCCTGGCGCAGCGACCAGGCCAAGGAACAGCAGCTCCCGGCCTATTGCATCTTCACCGACGCCACCCTGCAGGCGATCGCGGAGACCAATCCGGGTGACGAACGTGGACTGCTCGCCATCTCCGGGATCGGCAGGACCAAGGTCGATCGCTACGGCGATGAGGTGCTGCGGATCGTGCAGGAGAGTGCCGATTCCTGATTTTCCTGCGTGCACAGGAAAAATCGACATCAATCGGGGCCGATGCCCGCGTCGGCAAAAAAGTTTGGTAAATCAGTTGCGGCGATCGTGGGGAAGTCCGTAAGGTCTTTCATGCCCGTCTGCGGCGCGTGCGAGAGCTCGCGGCAAGGACATCGACACCAAGTTTCGGAGAGGAGGATGCGACATGAGTGACATCACCATCGAGTGCAACCAGGCCTGGACCAATACCGGCGTGGCCGCTGACGCGCGCCCGAACACCCTGCTCACCCCGGATTTCCTGCGTACCAAGGAATACCGGACCCTGCACGGTTTCGGCACCGTTTCCGCCGCCCCGATGACCAAGCGCATCCTGCTGGCTCCACGACCCCTCAGTAGACGCGGGTAGAACCCTCCCGCAGCCTCCGAGGCCGTGAATCCAGCTACCGGGATTCACGGCCTTCGTGTTTCTCGGCCCAATTCAGGCAAACACCATGGGAGGACCACCAATGACCGCGATCACCGACGAGATCGTCATGACGGCCACCGGGCTGCCGTGCCACCTCGTCGACCCCGATGTCTTCTTCGCCGAGGCCCCTGCCGAGATCGAGTACGCCAAGACCCTGTGTGCCGATTGCCCGGTCAAGGACGCCTGCCTCGCCGGTGCGAAGCAGCGCCGGGAGGCCTGCGGCGTGTGGGGTGGCGAGCTGTTCATCAACGGCGTCGTCGTGGCCCGCAAGCGGCCGCGTGGGCGTCCCCGCAAGAACCCGCTGCCGGTCGTGCCGCAGGCCCCGGCCGCGGTGACCCGGGCGGCCTGAGCGGCTGCCCACGCGATCCAGCGAATCCTGGGTGCATCTCCCCAGCCCTGTAGGGCACGGGGATGTGCTCACGGTTCGCTGGATCGCGGTGCGGGTCGGTCCCACCACCTCTCGTCGAGGCGGGCCTCGATGCTGCGGGCGTGGGTACGCGTGCAGTCGGGACAGCGGACCAGCTGCCGTCCGCCCTCGGTCTCGTTCGACCAGGTCCACGGTGGCCGGGTCGGGGCACCGCCCTCATCCGCCCGTGGCGTACGCCCGCAGCCCGCGCAGACCGCCGGTCGGGCGGCGGCCGGGTCAGTCATCGGAGGGGGTCTTCCACTCCGGCAGATACTCATCGAGGATGTCGGCGAACCGGGCGCGCACATCCAGCTGGGACAGCACCGCGATCCCGCCCAGCCAGACCCGGTGGATCAACGCGTACGACGGCGGCAGATTGAGCTGCTGGACCACCGACCCGTGCGCCTTGGTCTCACCCACCCGCTTGAACTCCGCCTGCATCCAGGAACGGGTGAAGTGGAACTCCTCGCTCGCCGCCGGCTCCAGGAACGGGCTCAGATAGTCCAACAGCTCCTGGGCGTCGACGTTGCGGGCACTGCGGGCGATGAAGCCCTCTGCCTTCAACCCGGCGGTGACCCGCTCGGCGTCGCGTTCGGTGGCGATCCGCATCAGCCGGCCCATCGCCGGCGGCAGCCCGTCGGGCAGCTTGGACACCAGGCCGAAGTCGATCACCCCGAGCCGGCTGTCGGGCATCACCAGGAAGTTGCCCGGGTGCGGGTCGCCGTGCAGCAACCCGACCTCGGACGGCCCGGCGAACAGGAACCGGGCATAGCGCAGGCCGAGCTCGTTGCGGCGCTCCGGCGGATCGTCGGCGACCCGGGCCAGCGAGGTGCCCGCCACCCACTGGCTGACCATCGCATGCGAGGTGTGGGCGAGCACCCGGGGGACGAAGAACTCCGGATGCCCATCGAAGCCCTCGGCCGCCTGCTGCTGGTTGGCCGCCTCCAGCTGGTAGTCGGTCTCCTCCATGATCCGCTCGGCGATCTCGGCGACGATCGGCTTGACCTCCATCCCGCCGGCCAGCGGGGAGACCAGGCTGGTCAGCCGGCCCAGCTGCTTCAGATCCGATTCCAGGGCCCGGTCCGCACCCGGGTACTGCACCTTGACCGCGACCGGTTCGCCGGTGGCGCGCCAGACCGCCCGGTGCACCTGGCCGATCGAGGCCGCCGCGGCGGGACGGGCGGAGAAGTCGTCGAAGAGTTCGCGCCAGTCCGAGCCGAACTCCCGGGCCAGCACGGCATGGACCCGGGAGGTGGGCATCGGCGGTGCGGAGTCCTGCAGCTTCCGCAGCTGCACGGCGTAGGGGCCGGCGATGTCGTCGGGCAGCATCACCTCGAACATGCTGAGCACCTGACCGAACTTCATCGCGCCGCCCTTGAGCTCACCGAGCACCCGGAACAGCTGTTCGGCGGTCTCGGCGCGGAACTGGGCGTTGATCGTCTCGGCACTGCCGCCGGCGAGCCGGCGACCCAGGCCGCGGGTGGCGCGGCCGGCCGCACCGAACGGCAGCGACAACAGCCGCGATCCGCGTTGCAGCGCCGAGGAGCTGACGTGCTGCTCGGAGCGGTCCGATTCTCGGTCGCGGTCGGTGGGGCGCGGCATGGTCCCATTCTTCCGCGCCGGACAACAAGGGACGAAACCGGCGCGCCCCGTGGCTCAGGTCCAGCTGGCTCAGGTCCAGCCGCCGCAGCCGCAGTCGGGGTGCCGCGGCCAGCAGCGCTGCCGCACCGACCAGTGGCCCCGGCGTACCTCGAGGGTGGCACCCAGCGTCTCGGCCGCACCGTTCTCCCACCAGGACCGCAACTGCAGCACCGCGGTCTGCGCCGCCCAGCCGAGCAGCTCGGGGCTCGGCCGGGAGCGGGCCCGGCAGAGCTGGGCCAGCAGATGCGGCCAGGCGGGGTCGCGGCGGCGGACCAGATCGGTGCAGCGGGTGCAGCAGGTCACCCCGGGCACCACGAGCGGGCCGAGCAGCACTCCGTCGGGCAGCGGGCGGAGCAGCAGATGCGGACGGTCCTGGCGGAGCAGGGTGTCGGTGAGCGCCCGGTCGCATTCCAGGGTGTCGCTGGCGACCACGGTCAGATCATGATCGGGTTGCCGGTCGCTGTGCCAGTGGTCACCACCGCCGACCGGTCCGAGGCCGGCGGCCCGCAACTGCGCGATCAGCGTCTCCCCGGCGCTGGGCCGCAGCTCCGGATAGAGATCCAGCGCCGGGGGATCCGGATCGACCACCTGGAGGGGGCCGATCTCCGCGGCCAGGTATGCCTCCGCGACCGCCCGGCCCAGTGCCCCCGCACCGAGCAACCGGACCCGCGGGCGGCGCCGGCGGGGTCGTGCTGGCCCGTGGGTGAGCAGGCCGAGCCGCTCGAGTCGGGTGACCAGCACCGCCAGTGCGGTATCGGGAATCCCGGTCTCGGCGGCGACCTGGGCGCAGCTGCGCCGGCCGTCCAGCAGCCGCAGCGCGGCACCCCAGTCACCTGGGCCGGTGGTGGCGATCAACGCCCCGCGCTCGGTCTCGACACCGATCTGCAGGGTGCCGTCGCCGCGCTCCAGCACCGGGAGGGCGGGATCGAGACGGGGTGCGCCGGGCATGCCACCAGCCTGCCGTGCGCGAACCGGCCGTGGGGGAGTGGCACCGGGGTTGTCCACAGGAAATCCGACCGGATCCGGAACCGGACCGGGCAGCGGTGCGGGGGCATGGAAGAGGCCCTCAGGGAATCGAACTCCGCTTGCCTTCCCCTGCGAGCGGGTCGACCATCTGAGGGCCTCGTGCACAGAAAACTATGGCCTCGGCCCGCGGGCGTCAAGTCGGGTCGGGGGCCGGATCGACCGGAGATTTCCACCGGCTGTGGACAACGCTGTGGATCGGGTGTGGACGGGGTGTGCACGAGCACCGGTGCGATGTGGATGAGCGGTGGGCGAACCCGCTCCGACTGGCCGTCGGCTGTGGATGGAGCGGGTTCTGTCGGAGCCGCGGGTTAGCGTGTGGGTCATGGACAGATTGCCCCTCGACAGCAGCGATCCGGTCGCCGACGAGGAGATCGAGGTACGCCGCAGCGCCCGCCGGCGGCGGACGGTGTCGGCCTATCGCAGCGATGGGCGGATCGTGGTGCTGCTGCCGGCGCGGATGTCGCGCAGCGAGGAGGCGCGCTGGGTGCGGGAGATGGTGCTCAAGGTGCAGGCCCGCGAGGCGCGGACCCGGGGCCCGCAGCAGCCCTCGGAGCTGCTCACCCGCGCTCTTGCGCTGCAGCAGCGTTTTCTGGCGCCGCAGCTGGACCAGGTGCGGGCCCCGATCAGCGTGACCTGGGTGGCCAACCAGAACAGCCGCTGGGGGTCGTGCACGCCGGAGAACGCGACCATCCGGCTCTCCGACCGGTTGCGGGTGATGCCTGCCTGGGTGGTCGACTACGTGCTGCTGCACGAGCTGGCGCATCTGGCCGAGCGGGACCACGGGCCGCGGTTCTGGGCGTTGCTGGCGGCCTATCCCCGCACCGAGGAGGCCAAGGGTTATCTGGCCGGCTGGGTGGACGGGCGGGCGGCCGCCGGGTCCTGAGCGGCGAGCCGGCTGTGGGCGGCCCGGACCAACCGCACCACCGAGGGCTCGTCGGTGGGCAGATCGTCGGCGTCGAACCAGCCGACCGCGGTGGATTCCGCGCTGCCGGGCGGTTGCCGGTCCGGATCGGCCAGCACCAGATGGCGCACGTCCAGGTGCCAGCAGGGGCGTACCGGCCCGCAGGGCACCTGATGGGCGTCCAGATGCACGATGCCGGGCAGCAGCCGCAACCCGGGCAGGCCGCTCTCCTCGGTCGCCTCACGCAGCGCCGCCGCGGCCAGCGACGGGTCGGCGGGTTCGAGGTGGCCGCCGGTCTGCAACCAGCGGCCCAGTTTCCGGTGGTGCACCAGCAGTACGCGGTCACCGCCGGGCGAGCAGATCAGCGAGCTCGCCGTCAGGTGCGCACCGGCACAGTCCCGCAGCCAACCGTCGGTGGGATGCGCGTCCAGATGCGCCAGGAAACGATCCCGCAGCTCCTGCTGCTGTGCATCGCCGGCGACCAGGGCCGTCAGCTCGGCGCGGCAGTCGGCGGCCAGGCCGGCGGTCACTTCCCGGAATCCCCGTCCTCGGCGGGCCCGTCCTCGGAATCCCCACCCTGCTTGCGATCCTGGTCGCGTTCCTGCTCGGCCTGGTTGAGCAGCTTCTCCAGCTCGGCGTCCATGTCGTCACCGCTGGGCACCTGTTCGGCGGCCTGCTCGCGTTCGCCCGCGACGTAACCCAGCGGGTCGTCCAGATCCACCGCGGTGGGCAGCAGATCGGGGTGCCGCCAGACCGCGTCCCGACCCTCGGTGCCACGCGCCTCACGCAGCGCCGCCCACAGGTTCGCCGCATCGCGCAGCCGCCGGGGCCGCAGCTCCAGCCCGACCAGTGCGGCGAAGGTCGCCTCGGTCGGGCCGCCGGTCGCGCGGCGGCGGCGGACCACCTCGGCCAGCGCGTTGCCGTTGGGCATCCAGCGTGCGGTGGCCTGGCCGACGACCTCGTCCACCCAGCCCTCGACCAGCGCCAGCAGGGTCTCCAGCTTGGCCAGCACGGCCTGCTGCTCGGGGGTCTGCCGGGGCGCGAACAGGTTGCCCTGCAGCTTCTCGCTGAGCTCGCCGAGCACCTGCGGATTCAAGGCGTTCAGATCCAGCTCGCCGACCGCCTCCTCGATCGAGGACAGGTCGATGGTGATGCCGCCGGCGTACTGCTCGACCAGCGAGAGGATCGCCGGGCCGAGCCAGCCGGCGCCGTTGAACAGCCGCTGCCGCGCCGATTCGCGCAGTGCCAGATAGAGCAGCACATCGGCGTCGCTCTGCTCCAGGCCCTCGGCGAACGCGGCGACATTGGTCGGTACCAGGGCGATGGTGCCGGCGTGCTCACCCGACAGCGGCAGCCCGGTCTCGGTCGCGCTCACCACCGAGGTGGCCAGGGTGCCGATCGCCTGACCGGCCTGCATCCCGAAGATGGTGGCACCGCTGGACTTCAGCCACGGCCGCAGCATCGCCTCCAGGCCGGCCATGCCGGGCTGGTCGGACTGCTCCTCGGAATCCTCCGGGGCGACCGAATCGGCCATCGCCTCCGACATCGACTCGGCGACCGGATCGATCAGCCGACGCCAGGTCGGCATCGTGTTCTCCACCCATTCGGCGCGGCTCCAGACCGCCACGGTGCCGGATCCGGTGAACTCGGTGGTCTCGTCCAGCCACATGTCGGCGAGCCGGACCGCGTCGCGCAGCGCGGTGAGGCGCTCGTGCGCCGGGGTCGGGTCGGCGCCGGCGGCGGAGACCACCCGGCGGGCCACATCGCGGATCTGCTCCCAGCCCTGCTGCTGCGTACCGCCACCCGGCATCCCGAACATGGCACCGCCGCCCATGCCGCCCATCCCGAGCTGGCTCAGCATCTGCTGGAACTGCTGCATCAGCTGCTGCAGATCCGGTTGTCCCGGCTGTCCCGGACCACCCATTCCGAAGCCGGAGAACAGCGCCTCCCACGGGTTCTGACCCTTGTCGGGGTCCTCACCCGGTTGCTTGCGCGGGTCGTCATTGTCGGCCATGCGGGCGACTCCTTGGTCTGCTCGGCGACGGTGTCTGGCACCGGTTGCGTCTCGCCTCCCATTCAACCGCATCGGCCCAACACTTGGGCAGGGCTCAGGAACGCCGGGTATGGTCGGCCCGTGCAGTCCAGCCGAGAAGTGTCGGTATCGGCGGAGATCCTCGCCGAGCCGCTCAGTGTCGACCGCGTTCTGGACGCCGTCCGCGCGCCCTCGGTCGGCGGCGTCGGGCTGTTCGTCGGCCTGGTCCGCGACATCGACGACGCCGGAGACGGTGCGGGGGAGCGCGGGGTGACCTCGCTGGACTACAGCGCCCACCCGAGCGCCGCAGCTGAATTGAGCCGAGTGGCCGCCGAGGTCGCGGAGCGCCACGATGTGCTGGCGGTGGCCACCGAGCACCGCGTCGGGCACCTCGAGATCGGTGATCTGGCCGTCGTCGTGGCCGCCGGTGCGGTGCACCGGGCCGCGGCCCTGGCGGCCTGCCGGGACCTGATCGACACGTTGAAGCAGCAGGTCCCGATCTGGAAGGCGCAGCAGTTCACCGACGGTGACACCGAATGGGTGGGCCTGCCGTGACCCAGACCTCGACCCAGACGCCGCTGCCGGCCGGTGCCGAGCAGTCCGGCGGCGGCACCCCGCGCCGCCGCCTGAATCTGACCCGGCAGACCTGGCTGGCGCTCACCTCGGCGATCTGGTTCGTCGCGCTGGCCCTGCTGATCGCCGTCGTCCCGGTGCCCTACGTCGTCTACAGCAAGGGCCGGGCCTATGACGTGCTCGGCAACGGCAGCGACGGCCGACCGATGATCGTGGTGGACGGGATCCAGACCTATCCGACCAGTGGCCAGCTGCGGATGACCACGGTCTCGGTGACCCGGGCCGATGCCGCCACCAGCCTGCCGGAGGCGGTGCTCGCCTACTGGCTGCCGCGCCGCGACGCGCTGCCGCGGGACTCGGTGTACGAGCGGGGCAAGTCGACCGAGCAGGTCCGCTCCGAGGAGCGGCAGATGATGGACACCTCCCAGCAGGACGCGGTCGTCGCCGCGTTGCGGGCGGCGAACCAGCCCGTCACCGAGATGCCGGTGGTGTCCTCGGTGACCGTGTCCGGGCCGGCCAACGAACGGCTCCAGCCGGGCGATCTGTTCCTCTCGGTGGATGGCACCGCGGTCAACAACCCCGAGGAGGTCCGCCGGATGGTCCAGCGGCACACCCCCGGGGACGTGGTGAAGCTGCTGGTGCTGCGCAATCGGGTGGAGACCCGGGTCGACGTCATCACCACCCCCAGCCGCCGTGACCCGAAGAACCCGGTGCTCGGGGTGGAGGTCGCCACCGGTTACCGGTACGCCCCGATGGTCAACTTCGGCGTCAGCTCCGACATCGGCGGGCCCAGCGCCGGCCTGGTGTTCGCGCTCGGGCTCTATGACCGGATCACCCCGACCGATCTGCTCGCCGGGCGGTCGGTCGCCGGCACCGGCACCATCAATCCCAGCGGTGCGATCGGCGCGATCGGCGGCATCCAGGAGAAGATCGCCGGCGCCGAGGAGGCGGGTGCGCAGATCTTCATCGTGCCCGGGGCGAACTGTCGCGACCTGGCCGGGTTGGACACCGACCTGAATCTGATCCGGGCGAACACCCTGAACGAGGCGATCGACGGCCTGCGGCTGGCGGGCAACCCGGCGACCGCCGCGCAGGTACCGCGCTGCTGAGGCGTACCCCCGCACCCCGAACCCTGAGGACAGCACAGATGCCCGAGCAGACCAGCACCGAACAGAGCGACGCCCTGGTGGCGGCCCTGATCGAACTCGAGCACCACGTCGGCGCCGGCGGCTGGGACCAGCCCGCGCGGTTGTTCGCGCTGGTGCTCTCCGACGAACTGATCGCCGCCGAACCCGAGCTCGCCGCCCATCTGGGCATCCGGGGCAGCGCCGACGGCCACCCGCCGGGCGCGCTGACCGCGATCGAGCAGGAGAACTTCCGCAATGCCGGGGTCGAGGAGGGGGCCGAACCGCTGCCCGAGGAGGCGGATCTGCCCGCGGTGCTGGGGCGGATCGCCTGGCCCGAGTCGGTGCACGGCTGCGCGCTCGCGCTGGAGCGCACCTTCCTGCCCGCCGGTCACGAGGGCCAGTTGCCCGATGATCCCGAGCAGGCCGCGCGGTTCGTCGCCGAGCATCCGCAGCGCGAGGAATTGCGGCTGGTGGTCGGTGTGCTCCGCGACGGCACCCAGCACGCGGTGGCCCGGCTGGTGTCACAACCCGATGAACTTCTGGGGGGAGCGGAGCTCGCACCCGGGGTCGCTGAGGTACTCGCGGCTACGCTGTCCTGAACGGCCGTCCCAGATCGGTCAGCCCGAGAAAGTCAGCACAGGAGGAACAGGTGAGCCAGACCGCCGGGGTCAGCACCCACAACGGACCCCGAAGGCGCGGTGCCCTGCTGCCGGCGTTGGTCATCGTGACCGTGCTGGTGCTGCTGTTCGTGCTGTTCACCAACATCTGGACCGACAAGCTGTGGTTCGACTCATTGGGTTTCCCGCAGGTCTTCGCGACCACCTTCTGGTCCCGGGTCGGGCTGTTCGCGGTCTTCGGGTTGCTGATGGCGGCGGCGGTGGTCGGCAACACCGCGCTGGCCTACCGGCTGCGCCCGACCACCCGCAGCGGCCCGATGGCCAGCGAGCTGCTGGAGCGCTACCGGGAGACCATGGAGACCCGGTTCGTCCAGGTGATGATCGGGCTCGGCGTGGTCACCGCGCTGCTCGCCGGGGTCTCCGCGGCGAGCGAGCTGACCACCTTCCTGGCCTGGCGCAATGCCACCCCCTTCGGCGAGGTGGACCCGCGTTTCGGCCTGGACGTCTCCTTCTACGTCTTCGCCTACCCGTGGTGGCGGTTCGTGATCAGCTTCGCCGCGACCCTGTTCGCGTTCTCCACCATCGCGGCCGCGGTGATGCACTACGTGATGGGTGCGCTGCGGGTGGCGCGCAACGAGCGTCGGCGCACCTCCCCGAAGGCCCAGGCGCACCTGTCGGTGCTGATCGGGCTGACCGTGCTCTGCTTCGCGGTGAGCGCGTTCTTCGACCGGTACGCCTACCAGATCACCACCAACCGGTTGCTGACCGGCATGTCCTACACCGATGACCACGCCCGGGTGAACGCCTCCCTGGTGGTCGCGGTGATCACCGCGCTCTGCGCCGCGCTGTTCCTGGCCAACATCTGGCTGCAGCGCTGGCTGTTGCCGCTGGCGGCGCTGGCGCTCACCGTGGTGGCCAGTGTGCTGCTCACCATGCTCTACCCGGCCGGTGTGCAGGGCCTCGAGGTCAATCCGAACGAGCCCGACAAGGAACGCCCCTACATCGAGCAGCACATCGCGGCCACCCGGGACGCCTATGGCATCGACAATGCCGAGATCAGCAACTACGCGGTCACCAACAATGCCAACCCGGCCCAGTTGCGGGCCGATGCGGACGCGCTGCCCGGTATCCGGCTGATCGACCCGGCCGTGGTGGCCCCGACTTTCGAGCAGTTGCAGCAGGTCCGCGGCTACTACAGCTTCCCGTCGGTGCTCGATGTGGATCGCTACCAGATCGACGGGCGGGAGACCGACACCGTGGTCGCGGCCCGCGAGCTCAACCTGGGCGGCCTGCAGGACCGCTCCTGGAACAACATCCGCACCACCTACACCCACGGCTACGGCCTGGTCGCGGCCTACGGCAACCAGCGCGACGCCAACGGTGCGCCGGTCTGGATCGACCTGCAGCAGCAGGTGGGTGACTACGAGAAGCGGATCTACTTCGGCGAGCAGCACACCGACTACTCGATCGTCGGCGGCCCGGCCGGTTCCACGCCGCTGGAGATCGACAGCCCCAACGGCGGCCCCGGTGGCAGCGAGACCCGGACCACCTACACCGGCAAGGGCGGCGTACCGATCGGGAACTGGTTCGACCGGGTGCTCTACGCCACCCGCTTCGCCGACGCCAACATCCTGCTGTCGCGCCGGGTGAACCCGGAGTCCAAGATCATCTACAACCGCACCCCGCAGGAACGCGTCCAGGCCGCGGCACCGTGGCTGCAGATCGACTCCAACGCCTATCCGACGATCGTCGACGGGCGTGTGCAGTGGGTGCTGGACGGCTACACCACCACCAACAACTACCCGAACAGCCGCAGCATCTCCTGGCAGCAGACGATCACCGACAGCCAGACCCCGACCGGCACCCAGGGTCGCCCGGACACCCAGATCAACTACCTGCGCAACTCGGTGAAAGCGACGGTCGACGCCTACGACGGCACCGTCAAGCTCTACGCCTGGGATGAGGCCGACCCGATCCTGCAGACCTGGCGCAAGGTGTTCCCCGGTGCGGTCTCGGACAAGTCGACGATCCCGCCGGCGCTGCTGGAGCACCTGCGCTATCCCGATGACCAGGTGAAGGTGCAGCGCCAGCTGCTGACCCGCTACCACGTCACCGATCCGTTCGCCTGGTTCCAGGGCAACGACCTGTGGGTGCTGCCGACCGACCCGGTGACCCCGGGGGCGCAGAAGGAACGGCCCTATCTGCTGTCCATCCGGCTGCCCGGCCAGCAGCAGCCGACCTATTCGCAGACCAGCGTGTTCGTGCCCAACCAGCGTGAGAATCTGGGTGCCTATCTGGCGGTGAACTCCGAGGCGACCAGCCCCGACTACGGCAAGCTGCAGATCCTGCGGATGACCGCCACCGAGGTGCGCGGCCCGAACCAGGTCTACAACGACATCCGCGCCAACAACCAGATCGCCGACCGGCTGCGGGCCTTCCAGCAGTCCTCGGCGGCGGTGATCCCGGGCAACCTGTTGTCGCTGCCGCTGGCCGGTGGGGTGCTGTACGCCCAGCCGTACTACACCCAGCGCGGTGACGCCGGTCCCGGTAGCTTCCCGGCGCTGCAGTTCGTCACCGTGCGCTTCGGGGAGAAGACCGGCGTCGGCGACACCCTGCAGCAGGCGCTGGACCAGGTGTTCGGAGCCGCGGGGGCCTCCACCGGTGAGCAGCCCGAGGGTGGCGCGCCGCCGCCTCCGGGGCCGGGGCAGCCGCAGGATCTGCCGGCCGCCCGCCAGGCCCTCCAGGACGCCGACCGGGCGTACGCCGAGGCCGGGAACGCCCTGCGCTCCGGCGATCTGGCGACCTACCAGCAGAAGAACGAGGAGGCCGCGGCGGCCGTCCGCCGGGCCGCCTCCGCGATGGGCAACTGACTATCTGAGGCCGGCTCGCGCGCGGCGCGCCATGACCCCGCTCTTCGGCCCAGTCGTCGAGATCCTTGCGGGAGGTCAGGGCCCGGTGCGATGGACGACGCGTGGATTTCTCCTTGGTGGGCCTGCATCGCGGGGACGCTCAGACCGCGAACCCGGCCTCGCGGATCGGGTCGGTGAGGGCCTCGGCGTCACCGACGACGACCAGGCTGAGCGCGTCGAGATCGACGATCTGCTGGTACGCCGCGGTGGCGGTTTCGGCGGTGGTGGCGCGGATGCCGGCCAGATAACCGTTCATCCAGTCCGGCTGCAGGCCCTGCTGCACCAGCATGGCCGTCTGGTCGGCGAGCCCGTCGGCGGTCGAGTATCGCAGCGGCGACACCCCGGTGAAGAAGTTCTGGGCGTCGCGGACCTCGGCCTCGGTGATCGGCGCGTCACCGAGGTCGAGCAGCGCCCGTGCCTCGGCCAGCGCGGGGCCGGCCACCTCGGTACGGAAACTGCCGGCCACCGCATAGCTGCCACCGGCGCGCAGTGGTGCCTGCTGCAGCCCGACCCCGTAGGTGTACCCACGCTCCTCGCGGAGCACCTTGTTCAACCGGCTCAAGAAGGCGCCGCCGACGGCGTAGGAGGCCACCTGCAGCGCCGGCCACCGGGGATCGGTCCGGTCGATGCCGAACCCGCCGAGCCGCAGGTCGGCCTGCACGGCACCCGGCCGGGGCAGCAGCACCGCCGCCGGCGTACCCGGGACGGCCGCCGGATGCGAGGCCGGGGCCTGGTCGGCCACCGACCAGTCGCCGAGGGCCGCGGCGGCCAGCGGCACCGGGTCCTCGGTGAAGTCACCGGCGAGGATCAGCGTCGCCCCCCGCGGGCCGTAGTGGTCGCGGTGGAAGGCCCGCACCGCGTCCGGGGTGATCGCCCGGACGGTCTCCGGGCCGCCGCCGGCCATCCGCTGCACGCGGCTGATCGGATCGAAGACCAGCTCGCGGAAACTGGTCGAGGCGAGCTGGGCCGAATTGGCGCGCAACTGGTCGATCTCGGCCAGCCGCAGCGCCACCTGACGCTCCACGTCGGAGGCGTTCAACTCGGGGCGCCGAACCGCCTCGGCGAGCAGTTCCAGCGCAGGCCCGAGCCGGCGGGCGGGCACGTCGATCATCGCCTGCAGACCGGAGAATCCCTGTGCTGCATAGAAAGCCGCACCCTCGGTCTCCAGCACCTCGGCGAACCGATCACCGGGATGGGCGACCGAGCCCTCGTCGAGCACGCGGGCACAGATCGTCGCGACACCCTCCAGTTCGCGCGGCTCGGCGGTCAGCGGCAGGTCCAGCTGCAGCACCGCCGAGATCACCTGCTGGCCGGGCATCTGATGCACCAGCACCCGGATTCCGTTGTCCAGAAAGGATTCCTCCGGGGTGGGGTAGTGCCAGGTCTCGGGCGCGCGGACCTCGGGAGCGGTGCTGCTCATCGGGACTCCTCGCTTCGGCGGTAGATCAGGGTGGCCCGGTGCTCGGGATCCAGGTGCGTGCGGGCCGCCCGGCGGACCTCGTCGGCACCGATCGAGAGCACCTCACCGACCCGGGTGTTGACCCGGCCGGGGTCATCGAGCAGGGTTGCGCTCCCGGAGATCTGATCGGCCCGGGTTTCCAACCTGGACAGCGATTGCAGCCAGGCGCGCTCGAACTGGGCGCGGGCCCGCTGCAGCTCCTCCTCACTCGGCCCGTCCTCGGCCAACCGGGTCAGCTCGGCGACCAGGGCCTGTTCGGCGCGCTCGGGGCTGGTGCCCTCCCGGCAGCGGACCGAGGCGAAGCCGAAGGAGGTGCCGCCGATCAGCGGCAGCGCGCTGGCCGAGGCATCGGTGGCGACCTCGCTGCGGCGTACCAGCTCGCGGTGCAACCGGCTGGTCTGCGACCCGCCGAGCACCGACAGCGCCAGGTCGACCGCGTCCTGCTCCCGGGTACCCAGGGCGGGCAACCGCCAGCTGAAGTACGCCGCGTCCGCCGGTACCGCCGCGCTCACCTCGGCGCGCGGCAGGCCATCGATGGCCGGCAGCGGTGTCGCCACCGGTCGTGGCGCCGCGGGCCCGGCCGGGATCTGCCCGAAGTAGCGGTCCGCCAGCGCGAAACCCTGCTCCGGTTCGACATCCCCGACCAGGGTGAGCACCGCATTGTTCGGCAGATAGAAGGTGCGGAAGAAGGCGTGCACGTCGTCCAGGGTCGCGGCGTCCAGGTCGGCCATCGAACCGATCGTGGTGTGCCCGTAGGGATGGTCGGCGGGGAAGGTGAGCTCGACCAGGCGCTCCATCACATCGCCATAGGGCACGTTGTCGTAGCGCTGACGCTTCTCCTCCTTGACCACCTCGCGCTGGTTGTCCAGATTCTGCTGGCCGACCGCGACGGGCAGCGAGGCCAACCGGTCCGCCTCCAACCAGAGCGCCAGCTCCAGCCCACCGGTGGGCAGCGCCTCGAAATAGTTGGTGCGGTCGAACCAGGTCGTCGCGTTCACCGAGGCGCCGGCCGCCTGAAGCAGCGCGATGTGCTGACCGGCGGCGACATTCGCCGAGCCCTGGAACATCAGATGCTCGAACAGGTGCGCGAACCCGGTCCGGCCCGGCTGCTCGTGCCGCGAGCCGACGTCGTACCAGAGGTTCACCGCCACCGCCGGCGCGTGATGATCGGGGGAGACGATCACCCGCAGTCCGTTGTCGAGGGTCCGTTCGTGCAGCGGGTACGCCCCGGCGGTCGGTTCTTTCATACCGGCCATCACACCACACGGCCCGATTCCGATGACGCCCCGTTTCCGATGACGCCCCGATTCCGATGACGGATGTCATTCGCTGAAATGCGCGCCGATCGGTGCCGCTGTCCCTAGGCTTCCGCTTATGGCGGACTCACCCCGGGGGCCAGGCTGGTCGAGCGTGATCGACCGCGGGCTGCGCTGGATGTTCGTCGTGCCGATCAGCGTCTCGGTCTTCTTCTATCTGCCCGTGGTGCTCCAGGAGTACCGCCGGGTGGGTGCGCTGGGCCGGGTCGGATTGCTGCTGATCGCGGTGGTCCAGGTCGCGGTGGTGCTCGGGGCGCTGCGGTTCGGCCGCAGTGGGGAGCGCACGCTGCTGGCCCGGGTGCTCGGCGTGCTCTGCCTGGCCGGGCTGGTGCTGCTGCTGGTCGGTCAGCCGCCGGGGGTGTGGCAGATCGCCTGGTGGCCGACGACGGTGGTCAACTCGATGCTCTGCTTCGTGCTGGTCTTCGGTGGGCGGCACCGCTGGCGCACCGGGATCGTGCTGATGCTCGCCTGTCTGGGGGTACGCCTGGTCGCGATCGTCGGTTCGGGGGAGTCGCTGCGGGCCGGGTTGGCCGAAGGGGTGTCCGGGCTGCAACTGGCCTGGACCGTGGTGCTCGCGGTGGAGGCGCTGCGCGCGGTGGGAGCGACCGTGGACGCCTCGGTCACCGATCGCCGGCGGGTGCTGCTCGATGAGGAGCTGGGCCGGGTGCAGCAGCGCCAGACGCGGGCGGTGGAGCAACTCCTGCACGATGAGGTGCTGCACACCCTGCGCGTGGTCGCCCGGCCCGGGACGATCGGTGTCGACCCGATCCGGGAGGCCGCCGCGCGCACGGTCGCCCTGCTCACCCGCTCGCGGCAGCGGACCGACCAGAGCCTGCTCACCGGGCTCGGCGAGTTGCAGCGCGAGGTCGCGATCCGGATCGACACCGTGGGGCAGCCCCCAGAGCTGCCGACCCCGGTGGAGAGCGCGTTCACCGGTGCGATCCGGGAGGCCATCCGCAACGCCGACCGGCACTCCGGTGCATCCACCGTGCGGGTGCACTGGCGCTCGGCGGGTCCCCGGGTGGAGGTCGAGATCAGCGACGACGGCCGCGGGTTCGATGCGAGCGGTACCGGTGGCGGCCCGGGGCGCGGGGGGATCGTCGGCTCGATCACCGAACCGATGGCCGACGTCGGCGGATCCGCCGAGATCCGGTCGTCGGGCGAGGGCACCCAGGTGCTGCTCGGCTGGCGGGCACCGACACCCTCGACGGCGGTGCTCGCGGAGACCTGGCAGGCGATGCGGCGCGGCACGGTGATCGCGATGATTCCCATCCTGGTGGGGAATGTGTTGATGCTGGCACTGCTGGCGCCGGATCTGGAGCGGCTCGCTCCGGCCATCCTCGGGACGCTGCTGGTGAGCCTGGCCGGGGCCGCCACCGGATGGGCGATCTGGCGCGGTACGAACCCGGCCCTGCTGGCGGTGCTCGCACCGCTGGCCTGCCTGGTCGGCCTGTTCCTGAACGTCCTCGCGATCCCGGCCGGGACCGGTAACGCCTTCTACTTCTTCCTGGCCGGCGGCGTGATCCCGGTTCTGATGCCGCAGCTGGTCGTCTATCCGCTGACGGTCGGGCTGGCCCAGACCGCGGCGGTCTGGGCCGGGATCGTGGTGGCGGGGTGGTGGCGTTTCGGTCTGGCCCGCACGATGGTCGCCTACGCCGGCGCGATCACCGCACCGACGCTGCTGCTGGCGATCCTGATCCTCCGGCTGGTGGTCGGGGTGTACGGGCCCCGGTTGCTCGCCGAGCTGGGCCGACTGGACGCCGCGGAGGTCCGGACCCATGAACGGGAGGTGCGCAACCGGGTGCGGGAGGCCAGGCTGCGGCGGGTGAGCCAGCGCATCGTGCCCTTCCTCACCGGGGTCGCGACCGGCCGGGTGGCCCTCGGTGCCCCGACGACCGAACGCCGGGCGCGGCAACTGGAGCTCGAGGTGCGCGATGAGGTGCAGTTCGGGGGGCCGACACCGGCCCTGGCGAACCGGTTGATCGCGGTGCGGGAGCGTGGCTGGCTGCTGGAACTGCGCCTGGGCACCCGGGATGTGGCCGGATTGGAGCAGGAATTGTTGCGGCTGCTGGTCGCCTTCGACCGTGAACCGTGGTCCGATGAACGGGTGGTGGTCAGCAATCTGGGTGAGCTGGTGGCGGTGTTCGCCGGTGACTGGGTCGGTGCACCGCCCGATGCCCGGGCGGTGCGGTTGGAGCGCGGGGACGGGTTCTGCACGCTACGGCCCACCCCGGTCGGCCCGGGACTGTCCCACGATCGGATGACTGGCAGGGGAGCCGAGGATGGATGAGGATCCGAGGATGAATCGTGGCAACGGACCGGTCCGGGTGGCGGCACTGGATGATCACTGGGTCTGCCTCTACGGGCTGCGGGCGCTGGCCGCCGAGCGGCCCGACAAGCTGCTGCTGACCCGGGAGGCGTACTCGGTCGCCGAACTGCTCGCCGACGGTCTGGACGCCGAGGTGGTGCTGCTCGACCTGCTCGGGGTGCGCGACCAGGAGCACCCGGAGGACACCATCCGGGAGCTGACCGGCCGCGGGATCAAGGTCGTGCTGCACACCTCCTCGGTCGTCCCGATACCGATCCGCGGTGCGATGGCGGCCGGTGCGGTCGGCCTGGTGCTGAAGGCCGACGGCGGCGAGGGCGCGGTGCTGGAGGCCGTCGAACTGGCCGCCGCCGGCGAATACGCGGTGAGCGGCGAGCTGGCGTACGTGCTGCTCAACGATCCGGACCTGGTCGCCAAACTGGCACCGCGCGAGGTCGAAGGGCTCACCCTGCTCGCCCAGGGCGTACCCAAGAAGGCGATCGGCCGCAAGATGGAGGGCCGGCACATCGCCGAGACCACCGTGAACACCTACTTCTCGCGGATCGCCGGCAAGTACGCCGCCCTCGGCCGCCCGGTCGGCAACTCGGTCGATGTGATCCGGGAGGCGCACCGCGACGGTTACCTGCGTCTCGATGACGATGAATGGGCCCGGGAGTACCTCGAGCACTGAGCGTTCGCGCTCTGGGGGCTCGCGCACTGGGGGACGGGGTCAAAATCGGTGGCCCGCACGCACCGCATTTCGTACCCTCGTTGAGGTTCCGCGAGGAACCTCGGAGATCGAGAGTCGAGCAGGTGAGCAGCATGAACGCGATGAACGTCGAATACGGCGACCGGGCCGTGGCCCTGGGCGGGGAGATCCTCCGTTCGGTGGTCGGCAGCGGCGTGCACGGCATCGCGATCGAGGGCACCGACGACCACGACGAGCTGGGTGTCTACCTCGAACCGGAGGCGTACGTCTTCGGTGTCGATCGGCCCCGCGAGGACTACGTGTGGCGCACCCAGCCCGAGGGTGCGCGCAGCGGCCCGGGTGACACCGACCTGATCCTCTATTCGCTGCGCAAGTATCTGCGGCTGGCGATCAAGGGCAATCCGACGGTGTTGCTGCCGCTGTTCGCACCGCCGGAATCGCTCATCGTGCGGACGCCGTTGGGGGAGGAGCTGCGTGGATTGCGTCCGGCTTTCCTTTCCCAGGTGGCGATCGAGCGATTCCTCGGTTACATGCATTCCCAGCACCAACGGATGCTCGGCCAGTCGAAGCGGAACGTGCCGAACCGGCCCGAACTGATCGCGCGGTACGGCTGGGACGTCAAGTACGGCAGCCACGCACTGCGATTGGCCTACCAGGGCCGGGAGATCGCGCAGACCGGTCACCTCACCCTGCCGTTGGCCGAACGGCAGCGGCAACGGGTGCTCGCGGTGAAGCGCGGTGAGGTGCCGCGGACCGAGGTGTCACAGGAGATCGCCCGGGTCTCGGCCGAGGTCCGCGGACTGCTCGACACCCGGCGCACCCCGCTGCCGGAGCGCGCCGATGTGCCGCGGATCAATGCCTGGGCGATCAGTGCGCAGCGGCGACACTGGGGCTGGTGAGTGCCGCGGCCCCCGTTAGGGTGGGCGCGTGGAACGCCGGGGTGGACGCAGCATCAAGGGGGTCGCCCGGGAAGCGGGGGTGAGCATCGCCACCGTCTCCCGGGCGATCAACCATCCCGATCAGGTCTCCGAACCCACTCGGCGCAAGGTGCTCGAGGCGATCCGGCGGCTGGACTACCGGCCCTCGGCGGAGATGGCCGACCGGGCGCGCGGGGCGGGCGCACGGATCGCGGTGCTCGCGCCGTTCTCCAGCTACGGTTCGTACGCCGAGCGGCTGAACGGGATCTTCGCGGTCGTGCAGCCGCGCGGGATGGAGGCCCTGGTCCGCGACCAGCCCTCCTCGGCCGCCGCCATCGAACCGCACCTGGATTCGCTGCCGCTGCGCAGCGATGTCGCCGGGGTGATCGTGATGGGGGTGCCGGTCTCCGGCGACGGGGCGGCCCGGCTCGAGGAGAGCCGGTTGCCGGTCGTGCTCGTCGACTCCGATCACCCCGCGTTCAGCCGGGTCGAGTTCGACGACACCGGTGCCGGTCGGCTGATCGCCGAGCACCTGCTGGGCCTCGGGCATCGGCAGGCGTACTTCGTGCACGAACCGCAGGCCGCCGACTTCCGGTCGGCGGGTCTGGTCCGTTCCGATGCGATCCAGGCCGCCGGCCTGCCCCTCACCTCGGTGCCGGTGACCCCCGACTTCGGCGAGGCGGTGCGCCGGCTCGACCACTGGCTCGGTGGGCTGAGCGACGGGGGAGCGTTCGACGCCGGGCCGGTCGCCGTGGTCGCCAATCACGACCGGCTCGGGGCGGCCGTGCTGGCCGCCGCCCGCGGGCGCGGGCTGCAGGTGCCGGAGCAGCTGCGGGTGATCGGGGTCGACGACGGCGAGATCGCGGCGGTGGCCGGGCTGACCACGATCCGGCAGCCGTTCGCCGAGTCCGGCCGGTTGGCCGCCGACCTGCTGCTCGCCCAGCTGGCCGACCGACGGCGACCGCCGGCCCGGGTGCTGCTGTCCGGTGAGCTGGTGCTGCGCGCCTCCACCTGATCGACGGGCCGTTTCGGCCATCGCCCGAGACCCCTTGCCTGAACTGCGTTTCCATGTAAACATCATCAAGACCGTTCGGTCCGCCCGATGTCGAAGGAGATGTCATGACCTCGCGTGCCCCGCTGGATCCCATCGTCCGCGCCGAGATCGCCCGCCGCGTCGCCACCGGTGACGACCCCGTCCCGGGCACCCCGATGCCGGAGCGCCGGGAACGCGCGCTGCGGGTGAACACCGATCTGTGGCGCAACGCCGGCCGGCCCGGGCCCCGGACCGACACGTGCGAATGGCTGGTCCCGGTGCCCGACGCACCGGACGTCCGGGTGCGGATGCATCGCCCACCCGGTGCCGGCGACCGAGCCCTGCCCGGGGTGATCGCACTGTTCGGCGGCGCCTTCCGGCAGGGCGGGATCGACTACCCGAGCTTCGATGCGGCCGCCCGCGAACGCTGCGTGGGCGCCGAGGTCGCGATCCTCGCGGTCGACTACGCCCTGGCACCGGAGCTGCCCTTCCCGAACGCGCTCGAGCAGGTGTACGCGGTGCTCGACCAGCTGGCCCGCCACGGCGCGGACCACGGCATCGATCCGACCGGGCTCGCGGTCACCGGCGCCAGCGCGGGCGGCAACCTGGCCGCCGCGGCCTGCCTGGCCAACCGGGACCGGGCCAACCACCCGGTGCGGTTGCAACTGCTCGAGGTCCCGGCGCTGGACCTCACCGGGGGCCACCTGGATCGCGGCGTCCTCTCCGACCTCGGGGGCGGAGAGGACGCCGCAATGGCCGACGTGAACGAGGTCGTCTCGATGTATCTGGCCGGTGCCGATCCCCGGGACCCACTGGCCTCACCGCTGCTCGCCGACTCGCTGGCCGGTCTGCCGCCGGCGTACCTGATGGCCGCCGGACTCGACCCGTTGGTCGGTGACGCCCGCGCCTATCTGACCAGGTTGCTGGCCGAGGGCACCCCGGCCAGCCTGTTCGAGGCGGCCGGGCAGACCCATGAGAGCAACAGCTTCGCCGGCATCTCGCTGGCCGCCCGGCACTGGGAGGCCAGCGTGATCGCGGTGCTGCGGACCCTGCACGACGCACCCGGGACGGTGCGCTGATGTCCAGCACGGCGGCCACCGACTCCCCGGAGACCCCCGCCGAGGGCATCATCGGGCAGCGGCAGGGCCCGGCCTTCCTGCCGCTGTTCATCCTCGCCTGGTTCGGCGTGACGATCGCCTTCAACGGCATGATGGGCGCCGCGATCCCCAAGGTCGTCTACCTCCTCGGCCCGGAGAGCAAGGACCGGAACCTGGCGGTGATCACCAGCATCGGCGGTGTGGTCACCCTGGTGCTCACCCCGCTGTTCGGCCGGTTGAGCGACCGGACCCGGCTGGGCTGGGGGATGCGCAGACCGTGGATGGCGGGCGGGGCCGTGGTCATCCTGGCCGGTGCGCTGGTGCTCGCGTACGCCCACGTGGTGCCGCTGCTGGTGCTCGGCTGGTGCATCACCCAGATCGGCATCGCGGCGGTCGCGATGGGCCAGCACACCCTGCTCGCCGACCAGATCCCGGCCCGGATCAGGGCCCGGGTCTCGGCGGCCACCGGGGTCTCGGCCGGTGTCGCCACCGTCGCCGGCGCGGCGATCATCGCGGCCTTGCCGCAGGATCAACAGGCCCCCTGGTTCCTGGTGCCCGGGACGATCTGCCTGGTGCTCAACCTGGCGCTCTGCTTCGGCTACCGCGACGCCCGACGGACCACCCCGGTCGAACCGTTGCGGGCCCGCGAGATTCTGGCCACCTACTGGCTGAATCCCGTGCGCTACAAGGATTTCGCGTGGGCCTGGGTGTGCCGGTTCTGCATCACCATGTCGATCCTGACGGTGTCGCTGTTCCTGCTCTTCCTGATCATCGACTCCCTCGGTGTCCCACCGGAGCGCGCCTCGGCGGTGCAGGCGGTCAGCTACAGCGTCTTCGTGGTCGCCAACATGGTGACCACCGTGCTCTTCGGCTGGATCTCCGATCGCACCGGCCGACGCAAGACGATCGTGTTCTCCGCCAGTGCGCTGACCGTGGCCGGCCTGGTGGTGGCGATGCTGGCCGGCGATCAGACGATGTTCCTGATCGGGTTGGGCATCGTCGGCGCCGGGCAGGGCGCCTTCATCTCGGTCGATGTGGCGATGATGACCGAACTGATCCCCTCGGTCGACGACGCCGGTAAGGACCTCGGCATCGTGGCGCTGTCCTATCAGCTGCCACAGGTGATCGGGCCGATCGTCGGTGCCTGGGTGGTGGGGCTCGGCGGCGGCTCGAACTACACGAATCTGTTCCTGTTCACGATCGTGCTGGCCGCGCTCGGGGCCCTGGCGGTGCTGCCGATCAAGGGCGTCCGATGACCGTCGCGGAACCGGTGGCCGAACAGATCACCCCGTTGATCGACGCTGGCCGGGGGGTGCGGCTGCGGCATCCGGTGCGGTCCACCGACGGTTTCGACACGATCGCCGTCACCGAGCTGCAGCTTCCCGAGGGTACGCCGCCGGCGGGCGGTTGGCCGGTGGTCGTGCACGGCCACGGGACGAACGGTCTCGGACCGCTGACCACTCCCGAGCACCGGCCCCGGCCACCGGAGGAGAACGACTATCTCACCGGGCTGCTGGCCCGGGGGTGGGCCGTGGTGGCGCCGGACTATCTGATCGTCAACGGCATCCATTCCTATCTGGACGGACCGGACGAGGCGTTGGCGATGGTCCGCGGCCTGCAGGCCGCCAGGCGTCACGAACCCCAGCTGGGCAGGAAATGGCTGTCCACCGGTGGCTCCCAGGGTGGGCATGCGGCGCTCTGGGCCGGGTATCGGGCGCCGGAGCTGGCACCCGAACTGGAGCTGGCCGGGGTGGTGGCGCTCTGTCCGGCCAGTCAGCTCGAGTGGATCTTCGGACTGATCGGCCCGCGCACCCCGGCCCGGATCGCGGCCGGTTGCGGCAGCCCGCTGCTGATGGTCGCCGCGGCGGCGGACCTGGTCCGCCCGGACCTGCGGGTGAGCGACTCGTTTACCCCGCTCGGGCAGCGGGTGCTGCGGGAGATCCGGGAGCTGGAGATCTTCGAGATCATGGAGCTGGTGTCGGGGTTCGAGGTGCCGTCCCTGCTGCGCCACCCGGCGGGCCGGGGTGGTCTGGGTCGGCAGCTGCGGGAGCGGGTCAGGGTGCCGACCGGAATCCCTGCCCCGGTTCGGATTCTGCAGGGCTGGCGGGACACCTCGGTACCGCTGCCGCTGACCATCGGGCTCGCGGTCTCGCTGGGTCGGCAGGGGGTCGATGTCGGGGTGCGCGTGGTGGACAGCGGGCACGGTGACATCGTCACCAGGGGTGCCCGGGCCCGGGCGTTGATGGCCGGGTTGTTGACCTAGCCGGCCGCTCCGCCGCGGACCGTGCGGACCGCCAGCTCGGCCAGATCGTCGAGCCGCGCGTTCTCCCAGCCGTGCACGATCTCCCGCCACTGGTCCGGGATCGCGGAGTGGCCCCAGCGCGCACCGAGCAGCGCTCCGGCGATGCAGGCGACGGTGTCGGTGTCGTTGCCGATCGCGATGGCGGCCTCGAGGCCGGGTACCAGCCCGTCGGAGGAGGTGATCGCCGACCAGGCCGCCTGCAGCGCGGTGACGACGTAGCCGTTCGGGTTGAAATGCTGTGAGGGAAGGGATTCCGCCTTCTCGATCGCCGTCCGCCAGAAGTCCTGGCTGGTCCGGGGGAGCTGATCGACCAGGTCGATCAGGGCGGGCAGTTCACCGGTGAGGATCGTGTGCCGGATCGCCAGGCACCAGAGCGCGCAGGCCTGGGCGCCGACGGGATCGTGATGGGTGAGTCGGGCGATCAGCCCGGCCGCTTCGATCAGGGCGGCCGGGTCGTCGAGGTGGGCGAGTGCGACCGGTGCGGTACGCATCAGGGTGCCGTTGCCACCGGTGCGCTGCCCGCGGGCGGCGATGGAGTCGGAGACGGCGCGCATGGTGGCCGCGGTGGGATGGTGACCGGCGGCTCCCAGGACATTGCTGGTATGCACCCCGACATCGGGCGGATCGCCGGCGTACCAGGCCGCGAAGCCGCGGGCGATGGCGTTCAGGGCCGTGGTGTCGCGCAGGTCCCGACCGGTCGCCGCGACCCGGGCGATGGCGAAGGTCTGGGCGGTGTCGTCGGTCCATTCACCGGGGGCGAAATCCCCGAGTCCACCGCCGATCATCTCGGGCCGGCCGTCCAGTTCGACGGTCTCGAACTCGTAACCGGCGCCGAGCGCGTCCCCGCACGCCGCGCCGGTCAACGCCCCGATCGCGCGGTCGAGCTGGGCCTCGTCGAGCTGCATGGTCCAAGCTTACGGAACGCGCTGCGAGCGGTGTCCTTGGACGGATCGGTTCCGACTGCCGGGGGCGTGCAAACCTGTGCCCATGACCATGCGTCCCGATCATCGTGAACTCGTCGGCGAGACCGTCCGACTGACCGCGACCACCCCTGCCGATGCCCCGGAGCTGTTCGCCGCCATGGACGACCCACGGGTCTGGGAGGTCAATCCATCGGTGGCGGCGGGACGCCCGCGCGATGCCGAGGAATACGCCCGGGAGCTGATCTGGGATCCCGCGGTGAAGGTGCAGTACACGATCCGTGACCTGGCCGGCGGCGCGGTCGTCGGGACCACTTCGATCATGGACATCGACCTGCACAACGAGAAGGCGCACATCGGCAGCACGATGCTCAGCCCGTCGACCTGGGGTACGAGAGTGAATCCCGAGGTGAAATACCTGCTGTTGCGCCATCTTTTCGAGGACTGCGGGTTCGGTCGGATCAAGATCCAGACCGATGCGAACAACGAGCGTTCCCAGGCGGCGATCGCCAAGCTCGGCGCCGTCCGCGAAGGGGTGATCCGGCGGGACCTGCGCCGTCATGACGGCACCTTCCGGGACACCGTGGTGTTCTCGATCCTGCGGTCCGAGTGGCCGGCGGTGCGTGAGGGACTCCGTGCGCGGTTGGCTCCGCGAGGGATGACAAGAGGCCCTGCCGGTTCCCGGCAGGGCCTCTCGCACTTTGGTAGCGGGGACAGGATTTGAACCTGTGACCTCTGGGTTATGAGCCCAGCGAGCTACCGAGCTGCTCCACCCCGCGTCGTTGTGCTTGGAATACATTACACGCGTCGGGCCGGGATCCAAAATCGGGGTGAACCGGGGCTTCGACCAGCCCAGCCGACGTGCGGGGCTCATCTCGACACGCGACCCATTGCTCCGCTTCGCTGCGCATGGGTCGCTACTCGACGAGCGTCGGGTCAGTCCATGTCGGGGATGAGCTCGCGGGCGTCGGCGTAGTCCATGCCGGAGAGCTGCACCAGGTCGACCATGATCGATCGCATCTGGGCGAACAGCACCACCGCCGACAACGACTCCGACAGCATCAGGTGGGAGCTGCGTTCGCCGAGGGTCTCCATCCGCTGCCGGATGCCGGTCGGCAGCCGCCGGGCGTACAGCTCACCGGAGCACCACTTGATGTCCTCGGCCAGGGAACCCATCAACGACAGGTACGCCTGCGGGATGGTCTCGCTGCGATAGAGCGCCACCGCACTGCGCCGGGCCAGCACCCGCAGGTTGCGGGCCATCCGGTCCAGCGGGTCGACGATCTGGGACAGGTCCTGCATGTGCGGCAGATTGCGCCGCCGGAACGGCGAATAGCGCACCACCGCCATCCCTTCCTCGACCGCATCGTTCAACCGCTCCAGGGCGCCCTCGCTGCGCCGGGCCCGGTCCAGCACCCGGTCACCGGCCTCCGGGTCGCCGTCGGTCAGCGCCTCGCGGATCGCATTCAGGGTGTCGGCGGCCTCGCTGAGCACGCCCGCCGCCAGGATCCGCGGCCGGGTCAGCGGGCCCGCCGGGGCCACCGTGGTCACCAGCAGCGCGAGCGCACAGCCGATCAGCGCGGTCAGCCACCGCCCGAACCCGGCACCCGGGTTCGGCAGCAGGGTCATCACGATGATCGCCTGCACCCCGGCCTGGGTGATCATCAGATTCCGCGCACCCAGCCAGGTCGCCACCGACATGGCCAGGATCGTCACCACGATGATCTGCCACACCCCGGTGCCGAACAGATAGACGAACACGTCGCCGAAGAACACCCCGACCGCCACCCCGACGGCGATCTCCACCCCGCGGCTCAACCGCTGCCCGTAGCTGGAGCCCAGGGTGACCACCGCGGCCACCGGCGCGAACACCGGCAGCGGGTCGCCGAGCAGTTTCATCGACGCCCACCAGGCCACCCCGGCGGTGATCGCGCACTGGCAGATCAGGAAGAGCCGGTTCCGCCACCGTTCGACGCGGCGGCGCTGCGAATCGCGACCCCGGCGTACCGAACGCTCGCTGAGGTCGAAAGCTCGCAGCGCCATCCGTTGCCAGGAGAACCGAACCATAACGACATCATCCCGGGTTCGCGTCGACGGGGGCGAGCACCCCGGGGGTGTGGCTACAGTGACCCCATCCGTGGGCTGGTCGGAGAAGGAGCCGTCGATGTCGCAGCGTTCCCGCAGGACGGTTCGAGTCCGTCCGCGTACCGGCGTGCTCGCCCTGCTGCTGTCCCTGCTGATGCTGCTGGCGGCCGGTTGCTCACCGAGCGAGGGTGGCGGTGGGAACGCCGAGACCAAGACCCTGCTGGTCGGCGCCACCGCCCAGCCGCCGACGATGGATCCGACCGCCAACGATGCGGCCGCGATCTCCCAGGTGATGCTCTACAACGTCTACGAGACGCTGGTGAAGGTGGACAGCCAGGGCAAGCTGCAGCCGCTGCTCGCCCAGCGCTGGGACGTCTCGCCGGACAATCTCACCTACACCTTCATCATGGATCCGTCGGCGAAGTTCGCCTCCGGGCGCCCGGTGACGGCGAAGGACGTGGTCTGGTCGATGGATCGGATCCGCTCCGGCAACGCGACCGCGACCCTGAAGCGGCAGCTCTCGCTCGTCGAACAGGCCACCGCGACCGACACCAACACCCTCACGGTCAAGCTGACCCGGCCCTCCAACATGTGGCTGTGGGACATGTCGTCGACCGCCGGGATGGTGTTCGACTCCGAGGCCGGCACCGATCTGGCCGCGCAGACCGCCGGTTCGGGGCCGTTCCAGCTCACCGAGTGGCTGCCGGGAGTGTCGGTGACACTGGGCAAGAACACCAACTACTGGGCCACCCCGGCGCGCTTCGACGAGGTCACCTTCCGCTACTTCAGCGATCCGAACGCGATGAACGCCGCGATGCTGTCGGGGGAGCTGGACATCATCTCCAACCTGCAGGCGCCGGCGGCGCTGCCGCAGTTCGAGGACCCGTCCCGGTTCACGGTCGTGGAGGGCACCACCAACGGTGAGGTGGTGCTGTCGATGAACAACCGCTCGCCGGGTCTCAGCGATCCGCGGGTCCGGCAGGCGATCCGGTACGCGATCGACAAGAAGGGACTGCGGGACACCGTCTGGGCGGGCAAGGGTCTCCTGATCGGTGCGATGGTGCCGCCCACCGATCCCTGGTACGAGGACCGCACCGGCGACTTCCCCTACGACCCGGAGAAGGCGAAGCAGCTGCTCGCCGAGGCGGGTGTGCAGAACCTGCGGCTGCGGTTGCGCTTGCCGACCCTGCCGTACGCCACCTCCGCCGGCCAGTTCGTCGCCTCCCAGCTCAAGCAGGTCGGCATCGAGGCCACCATCGACCAGCTCGAGTTCCCGGCCCGCTGGGTGGACACCGTGCTG
This sequence comes from Enemella evansiae, assembly GCF_002250705.1. Taxonomy (GTDB): domain Bacteria; phylum Actinomycetota; class Actinomycetes; order Propionibacteriales; family Propionibacteriaceae; genus Enemella; species Enemella evansiae. Next base: position 224,639 of record NZ_NMVP01000033.1, on the reverse strand, counting down.
ACCAGGGGCGACTACGACATGTCGATCGTCTCCCATGTCGAGGCCCGCGACATCGTCCGCTTCGCCAACCCCGACTACTACTTCCACTACGACAATCCCGAGTTCCAGCGGCTGGTCGCCGAGGCCGACCGCGGCCCGGCCGCCGAGCAGGCGCCCAAGCTCAAGGAGGCCGCGAAGCTGATGTCCAGCGATGCCGCCGCCGACTGGCTGTTCCTGCTGCCCAATCTGGTGATCACCCGCCCGGAGATCACCGGCGTACCGCAGAACGCCACCACGCTCAGCTTCGACCTGACCACGATCGCGTCCCGCTGACCAGATGCCACCGGTCCTGAGACGAGTCCTGCTGCGGTTGGCGATCTTCGCCGTCTCGTTGGTGATCGCCTCGATCCTGATCTTCGTGCTCTGCTGGATCCTGCCCGGGGACCTGGCCCAGGTGATCCTCGGTGCGAACGCCGACCCGATGGCGGTGGAGGCGATGCGGCGGCGGCTCGGGCTGGACCAGCCGCTGTCCGAGCGCTACTGGGAATGGGTGACCGGCATGCTGCGCGGCGACTTCGGCACCTCGCTGCTCAGCCGCCGCTCGGTGTCCAGCCAGATCATCAGCAAGCTCGGGGTGACGGCCTGGCTGGTCGGGCTGGGCATGCTGGTCGCGATCCTGATCGCGGTGCCGGTGGGGATGCTCGCCGCGCTCCGCCGGCGCCACCTGGACGGGGTGATCCTGTCCGCGCTTTCCCAGCTGGGGTTGGCGATCCCGGCGTTCTGGGCCGGCATCATGGCGGTCTACCTGTTCGCGGTGAAGCTGCGCTGGCTGCCGGCGAACGGCTACGTCCCGCTCACCCAGGATCCGGCCGGCTGGGCCGCCCGGCTGGTGCTGCCGGTGCTCTCGCTGGCACTGGTCCAGGCCGCGGTCCTGGCCCGCTACGTCCGCTCGGCGACCCTGGAGGTGCTCAGCGAGGACTACTACCGCACCGCGCGGGCGATCGGCTGGCGGCAGCTGCCGGCGCTGCTGCGGCACGGGTTGCGCAACGCATCGCTGTCGGTGGTCACCGTGCTCGGGCTGCAGCTGTCGACCCTGCTGGTGGGGGCGATCGTGATCGAGAACGTGTTCTCGATCCCCGGCCTGGGTTCGCAGCTGCTGACCGCCGCCTCCCAGCGCGACCTGGTGCTGGTGCAGGGCACGGTGATGCTGCTGGCCTTCGCGGTGCTGCTCATCAACACCCTGGTCGACCTGTCCTACCTGCTGCTCGATCCCCGGCTGAGGTCGAACCGATGAAGCGCGCCGGACTCTGGATCGGGACCGTACTGGTCGGGATGGTCGTGCTGACCGCGCTGGTCTCGCTGGTCTGGACCCCCTTCGACCCGACACTGGTCGACCCGTCGCTGTCGATGGCCGAACCGGGCTGGCCGCATCTGCTCGGCGCCAACTTCGTCGGCCTGGACAACCTGTCGATGCTGATGGTCGGTGCGCAGACCTGCCTGCTGGTCGGCATCATCGCGGTGGCGGTGGCCGCGCTGATCGGCGTACCGCTGGGCATCATCGCCGGGATGCTGCGCGGCTGGGGCGGTGAGGTGCTGCTGCGCGGGGTGGACATCCTGTACGCCTTCCCGGCCCTGCTGCTGGCGATCCTGCTGGCCGCCACCCTTGGTGGCTCGACCTGGACCGCGATGCTGGCGATCGGCATCGCCACCATCCCCGCCTTCACCCGGGTCACCCGGGCCGCGACGCTGTCGGTGATGAGCAGCGACTACGTGCTCGCCGCCCGGGCCGCCGGCACCACCCGGTTGGGCATCGCGCTGCGGCATGTGCTGCCCAATGTGGCCCCGGTGATCGGGGTGCAGGCCTCGGTGTCCTTCGGGATAGCGATCCTCGCCGAGGCGGCGCTCTCCTATCTGGGGTTGGGTACGCCGCCGCCCACGCCGACCTGGGGCCGGATGCTGCGGGAGGCGGTGACCTACCTGTTCACCGACCCGCTGCAGGCGCTCTGGCCGGGGCTGGCGATCGCCGGCGCGGTGCTCGGGTTCAACCTGCTCGGCGACGGCCTGCGGGATCTGCTCGACCCGCGGCTGAAGGAGGTCCGCTGATGGCGCCACTGGTGCAGGTGGCGGACCTGCGGGTCGCCTTCGCGGACAGCAGCGGCCCGGCCGGCCGGGAGGTGCTGCACGGCATCGACCTGACGATCGAGCGCGGCGCCCGGGTCGGACTGATCGGCGAATCCGGATCCGGCAAGTCGCTGACGGCGCTCGCGCTGATGGGACTGCTCCCGGAAACCGCACGGACACAGGGATCGGTGCGTTTCGACGGTCGGGAACTGCTCGGCCGCCCGGATCGGGAGGTGGCACCGCTGCGCGGGGACCGGATGTCGATGGTCTTCCAGGAACCGATGACCGCACTCGACCCGACGATGCGGATCGGTCGGCAGGTCGCCGAGGTCTGGCAGCTGCATCGCGCCGGGCGGGGGAGCAGTGGTCGGGATCAGGTGCTGCAGATCCTCCAGGAGGTCGGGCTCGATGACCCGGCCCGAATCGCGAAGTCCTTCCCGCACCAGCTCTCCGGCGGCCAGCGGCAACGGGTGGTGCTGGCGATGGCGCTGATCAACCGGCCCGAGCTGGTGATCTGCGACGAACCGACCACCGCCCTCGATGTCACCGTGCAGGCCCGGGTGCTGCGGTTGCTGGACCGATCGCTGACCGAGGTGCAGGCCGCCTGCCTGTTCATCAGCCACGACCTGGCGGTCGTCGCCCAGGTCTGCGACGAGCTGGTGGTGATGCTCGACGGGTCGATCGTCGAACGGGGGCCGACCGCCGAGCTGCTCCGCGACCCGCAGCACGGTTACACCCGCGGCCTGCTGGCGACCGCGCAGCTGGACCGGGTCGAACCCGGCGCCCGGTTGCCGGTGGTCGCGGACTTCTATGCCGGGGAGGCGATCGAATGAGCGACCCGGTCTTCGAGGTCGAGAACGTGAGCCGGGTGTTCACCGGCTCCGGCCGTCGCGTGACCGCGGTCGACGACGTCAGCCTGACCCTGGCCCGCGGTGAGCGGCTCGGCATCGTGGGGGAGTCCGGGTCGGGCAAATCGACGCTGATCCGGATGATGGCGGCCCTCGACCGGCCCACCTCCGGCAGCATCCGGCTGAACGGCACCGATATCGCGCTTCCCGAATCCCGGTTGGGATTCCTGCGATCGGCGGTGCAGCTGGTGTTCCAGGATCCACGCTCCTCGCTGAACCCGCGGATGCGGGTGAGCGACATCATCTCCGAACCGCTGCGCTCCCCGTTGCTGCGCGGCCGCGAGGATGTACCGACCGACCGGCCGGCCCGGGTCCGGGAGGTGCTCGATGCGGTCGGCCTGCCCGCCGATTCGGGGCGCCGTTATCCGCACGAGTTCTCCGGCGGGCAGCGGCAGCGGATCGCGATCGCCCGGGCACTGGCGCCCAACCCGCAGGTGCTGATCGCCGACGAGGCGGTCTCCGCCCTCGATGTCTCGGTACGGGCGCAGGTGCTGAACCTGCTCAACGACCTGGTGACCGGTTTCGGGCTGACCCTGGTCTTCGTCAGCCACGACCTGATGGTGGTCCGGCACACCTGCGATTCGGTCCTGGTGCTGCGCTCGGGTCGGGTCGTCGAACGCGGCCCGACCATGCAGGTGTACGCCGACCCGCAGGCCGAGTACACCCGCGAGCTGCTCGCCGCGGTACCCCGATTGCCCGAGTGAGCGTCAGATGCCGCCGAGGGAGGCGAAGGCGCCGATCCAGATGATCCCGAGCCCGAGCACCGCGATCAGCACACCGCGGCGCCGGCCCGCGGATTCGGGTGGGTTGACGTAGGCCAGGCGTACCCCGACGATCGCCGGGGCGAGTCCGAGGACCAGCGCGACGATCCCGATCAGCATCCCGGAGTTCACCCGGTCAGCGTAGCGGGGTGACACCGTTCGCCGGCTGGACCCGGGCCGCGAATTCGAGGATTGCGCCTAGACTCACCGCTCGTGAAAGCACTCCTGCTCGAGAACATCCACAGCGACGCCGTCGAGATCCTGCAGTCCCGCGGATTCGATGTCGAGGTGCGTTCCGGCGCCCTCGATGAGGACGAGCTGATCCGCTCGCTGCCCGGGGTGAACGTGCTCGGCATCCGCTCCAAGACCCAGGTCACCGAGCGGGTGCTCAAGGAGGCCGATCAGCTGGAGACCATCGGCGCGTTCTGCATCGGCACCAACCAGATCGATTTGAGCAGCGCCGCCGAGCGCGGTGTCGCGGTCTTCAACGCGCCGTTCTCCAACACCCGCAGCGTGGTCGAGCTGGCGATCGCCGAGATCATCGCGATGGCCCGGCACCTGACAGACAAGAACGCGGCCCTGCACAACGGTGTCTGGGACAAGTCCGCCAAGGGCGCCCACGAGGTCCGCGGCCGGACCCTGGGCATCGTCGGCTACGGCAACATCGGCTCCCAGCTCTCGGTGGTCGCCGAATCGCTGGGCCTGCAGGTCTATTTCTATGACATCGTGGACCGGCTCGCCCTCGGCAACGCCCGCCGCTGCGGCAGCCTGGAGGAACTGCTCAGCAAGGTCGAGACCGTGTCGCTGCACGTCGACGGCCGGGCCGGCAACGGCGGCTTCTTCGGTGCCGAACAGTTCGCGATGATGCGGCCGCGTTCGCTGTTCCTCAATCTGAGCCGCGGGTTCGTGGTGGACCACGAGTCGCTGCGCGACAACCTGCTGTCCGGGCACATCGCCGGTGCCGCGGTCGATGTGTTCCCCGCGGAGCCGAAGGCGGCCGGTGACGCGTTCACCTCGGTGCTGCAGGGCATCCCGAACGTCATCCTCACCCCGCATGTCGGCGGCTCCACCGAGGAGGCCCAGCAGGACATCGGCCACTTCGTCGCCGGCAAGCTCTCCGACTTCGCCGACCTGGGCGCGACCACGATGTCGGTCAACCTGCCCCAGGTCCAGCTCGACGAGACCGCTGGCGGCGTACGCCTGCTGCACCTGCACCACAACGTGCCCGGCGTGCTCGCCAAGCTGAACCAGGTGATCGCCGACCACGAGGTGAACATCGACCGGCAGACGCTGTCGACCCGCGGACCGCTGGGCTATGTGCTGACCGACGTCAGCGGTGCCCGGGTGGCCGAACTCGCCGACGCGCTGCGCAACCAGCCCGAAACCGTGCGACTGAAGGTGGTGGAACGCCGATGACCCGACTCGGTGAGCTGGAGGTCTCCGCGATCGGCTTCGGCGCCATGGCGGTCTCCAACATCTACGGCGACATCAGCGACGAGCAGGCGCGGGCCACCGTGAACGCCTGCATCGACGCCGGGATCACCTTCCTCGACACCGCCGACGTCTACGGCAGCCCGCGCGACGGCGCCGAGGGCCCGGCCGGTACGAACGAGGAGATGCTCGCACCGCTGCTGGCCGAACGCCGCGACGAGGTGCAACTCGCCACCAAGTTCGGGATCACCGCGATCCGCACCGGGGAGGCCGGCAAGGCCAAGCGCACCGACGGCCGGCCGGAATACGTCCGCAGCGCCTGCGAGGCCTCGCTGCGTCGGCTCGGGGTGGAGACCATCGACCTCTACTATCTGCATCGCCCCGACCACGACGTGCCGATCGCCGAGACCGTCGGCGCGATGGCCGACCTGGTCTCCCAGGGCAAGGTGCGCCAGCTCGGGCTCTCCGAGGTGACCGCCGAGGAGCTGCGCAGCGCCCACGCCACCCACCCGATCGCCGCGGTGCAGTCGGAGTGGAGCGTCTGGTCCCGCGACGTCGAGGCCCGGGTGCTGCCCACCTGCGCCGAACTCGGCATCGGCTTCGTGCCCTACAGCCCGCTGGGCCGCGGCTTCCTCACCGGTACGCTGACCCGCGACGACGTGGCCGGCGATTTTCGCGGCCAGACCGAGCGGATGGGTGAGGGCTGGGACGACAACCAGCGGGCGCTCGCGATCGTCACCGAGGTCGCCGAACAGGTCGATGCGACCAACGCCCAGGTGGTGCTCGCCTGGCTGCTCGCCAAGAGTGACCAGTTCGGCGTGGCGACGGTGCCGATCCCCGGATCCCGCCGCCCGGAGCGGATGATCGAGAACCTGGGCTGTGTCGATGTCCGGCTGTCGGCCGAGCAGCTCGACCGGCTCGATCAGATCGCCGGCGCCGTCCGCGGAGACCGCAACATCACCGGCGACCCGAAGTGGATCAGCTCCGGGCGGGAGTGATCAGTTCTCGGGGCGGTCGCGTTCGGCGTTCGGGTCGACCGCATCGCCGGCGAGCAGCTGGCGTACCACCACATCGTGCAGCAGGCCGTTGGTGGCGACCGCGCCGGGACCGTGCGGGCCGGGATCCCCACCCACGCTGGTGAACCGGCCACCGGCCTCGGTGACCACGATGTCGCAGGCGGCCATGTCGTGCAGCGCCAGCTCCGGTTCGCAGGCGACGTCGACGGCACCCTCGGCGACCAGCATGTAGGACCAGAAGTCGCCGTACGCCCGGGACCGCCAGACGGTCCGCATCAGGTCGACGAAGTGTTGCCCCCAGCCGGCGGAAACCCAACCGTGCAAGGAGGAATAGGACAGCGACGCGTCGGCGATCGCGGCCACCTGGGAGACCTGGAGCGGTTTCGCCTGGGCCAGTGACTTGCCGGCATAGGCACCGTTGCCCTTCGAGGCCCACCAGCGCCGGCCGAGTGCGGGGGCGGAGACCACCCCGGCGACCACCTCGTCACCGACCATCAGCCCGATCAGGGTGGCCCAGACCGGTACCCCGCGGACGAAGTTCGAGGTGCCGTCGATCGGGTCGATGACCCAGCGCCGCGGCCCGTGGCCGGTGTCGTCCAGCTCCTCACCGTGCACCGCATCCCTGGGCCGGGCCCGGGACAGCGTCTTGCGCAGGACCTCTTCCACCGCCACGTCGGCGTCGGTGACGTGCGACAGGTCCGGTTTGGCGGAGACCTTGAGATCCTGCGCCTTGAACCGGTCCATGGTGATCGAGTCGGCGTTGTCGGCCATCAGGTGGGCCAGGCGGACATCGTCGGTGTAGTCGGCGGTGTTGGCAGGCATGGGGGCGAATCTATCCTCACTCGTAGGGCAGGGCGCGCGCGGCGACCATCCGCCGGAACGAGTCGACCCGGGCCCGCGGGAGCTCACCGGCCTGCACGGCGGCATCCAGCCCGCAGTCGACGGCGTCGAAGCCATGCTCGCAACCCCGCGGACAGTCGGCGGTGAACTCGAGCAGATCCGGGAAAGCCTTGATCACATCGGCGGGGGTGACATGGCTGAGCCCGAAGGACCGCACCCCGGGCGTGTCGATCACCCAGCCGCCGGGCTCCCCGTCGGCGAGTTCGGGCAACCGCAGCGCGATCGCCGAGGTGGAGGTGTGCCGGCCCCGGCCGGTGACCTCGTTGACGACGCCGACGGCCCGATCCAGGCCGGGGATCAGTGCGTTCACCAGGGTCGACTTGCCGACCCCGGAGTGCCCGATGAAGACCGAGATCCGCCCGCTCAGCAGTTGCCTGAGTTCGGCCAGGTCGGCACCGGGTTCGCTGACCACGATCGGCACACCGAGGGGGGTGTACGCCGCCACCAGGTCGTCGGGGGAGGCCAGATCGGCCTTGGTCAGGCAGAGCAGCGGCTCCAGCCCGGCGTCGTAACCCGCGACCAGGATCCGGTCGATCATCCCGGTCCGCGGCGGTGGGTCGGCCAGCGCGGTGACGATCACCAGCTGGTCGGCATTGGCCACGATCGGGCGCTCATAGGGATCGTCGTCATCGGCGGTACGCCGCAGCACGGTGTCGCGTTCGGTGACCTCGACGATCCGGGCCAGGCTGCCGTCCGCCCCGGACAGATCGCCGACCAGGCGTACCCGGTCGCCGACGATCACCGAGCGACGGCCGAGGTTGCGGGCCTTCATCGCCGTCACCGGGACCGCATCGGGACCCGGTTGGTCCGCCTCGTCGAGCAGCAGGCAGCGGTAACGGCCGCGATCGATGGTCATCACCATGCCCAACGCGGCGGCGGAATAGTCGGGACGGTCCTTGGTCCGTGGCCGGCTCCGGCGGCGGGGGCGATCGAAACCGGCGTGGTCGTCGGAGTGGATCCCGCCCCGACGGATCACGCCTGGACCCCGCCGGTGGACCCGTTCCCGCGCTCGGACCACTCGTCGGAGTCGTCGAGCATCTTCGTCCACAGCATCGGGAACTCCGGCAGCGTCTTGGCGGTGCACCCGACATCGTCGAGGGTGATGTCGTCGACCAGCAGGCCGAGCAGCGCACCGGCGTGCGCCATCCGATGGTCGGCATAGGTCCGCCACTCCCCGCCGTGCAGCACCCGCGGGTGGATCACCAGCCCGTCGTGGGTCTGCCGGGTGTGCGAACCGAGCCGGTTCAGCTCGGTCTCCAGGGCGGCGAGCCGGTCGGTCTCGTGGCCGCGGATGTGCGCGACGCCCCGCAGATGCGAGGTGTCCCGGGCGACCGAGGCCAGGGCGGCGACGACCGGGGTCAGCTCGGAGGCGGCCGACAGGTCCAGATCGACACCCCGCAACCGGTCCTGGCCGCGTACCACCAGGGCCCCGTCGCGGCGCTCCACGCTGGCCCCGAAGGCCTCGAACACCTCACGGGCCAGATCCCCGGGCTGGTTGGTCCGCTCCGGCCAGTCGAGCACCCGCACCTCACCGGCGGTGATCACCGCGGCGGCCAGGAAGGCGGCGGCATTGGTCAGATCCGGCTCGATCGTGGTGTCCCGGGCCGCGATCGGCCCCGGCTGCACGATCCAGCGGTCGGTGCCCTGCTGCTCGATCCGGACGCCGCGCTCGCGCAGCATCAGCACCGTCATCTCGATGTGCGGTCGGCTGGGCAGGGTGGGGCCGATGTGACGCACGTCCAACCCGCGGGCGAAGCGGGCGCCGACCAGCAGCAGTGCGGACAGATACTGGCTGGAGCTGGAGGAGTCCACCAGCACCGGCCCGCCGGGCAGGTCGGGCCGACCGGTGACGGTGAACGGCAGGTGCTGGGTGTCGGCCGGGTCGATCTCGGCGCCGATGTCGGAGAGCGCGTCCAGCAGCGGGCCCATCGGCCGCTTGGTCGCCTCGGCGTCGCCACGGAAACCCACCGTTCCCGGTGCCAGGGCGGCGATCGGCGGCAGGAAGCGCATCACCGTGCCGGCCAGGCCGCAGTCGATGTCCCCGCCGGCGCTGAAGCCGTCGGCCGGGGGAGTGATCCGCCAGCTGGGCCCGCTGTCGTCGATGCCGACGCCGAGGGTGCGCAGGCCGTCGCGCATCAACCGGGTGTCCCGGGCGTCCAGGCCACCGGTGATGGCGCTCGGACCGTCGGCCAGCGCGGCCAGTACCAGGGCCCGATTGGTCTCGGACTTCGAACCCGGTACCCGGACGGTGGCGTGCACCGGTTCGGCGGCGATCGGGGCGGGCCAGGGACCGGTGTCCGCGGCGCGACGCGGCGGCGCCGACCGCGCGGGGCGGTCGGCGCCGGAGAGGTCGGAATGCGAGGGCGTGCTCATCGGAGGTCGTCCGGCAGTCAGGAGGAGATCTCCTTGACCCGCTTCTTGGCGTCCTTGCGGGCGCGCTTCAGCCGCTTGCGGGCCTCGCGCTTGGACACTTCGGCGTCCTTCTCCAACTGGGCCCGTGCCTTCTCCACCCGGCGGCCGATCCGGTTGGCCTGGTCCTGGGCGCGCCAGGCGATGCTCGGCTGCCCCTCGGTGTCACCGGCGGCGACCAGTGCGCCACCGACCAGCGCCAGGTTCTTCAGCAGTTCGTTGCGGGCGGCCGCCTTCTGCTCGAGGCTGGCACCCTGGCCCGCGCCACCGCTCATCAGCTGCGGCACCATCGAGGCGGCCAGCAGGCCGGCACCGAGGCGGCGGCCCTTGCCGAAGATCAGGCCGAGTCCACCGGCGACCTGGAGGCCACCGGAGATCCGGGCCAGGCTGGCGGTGTCGGTGGGGATGGCGGTGGCCACCTCGGCCGGCGCCACCTTCTTGGCCAGCGGCACCACCTTGCTGGCGAACTTCTCCTGCTCCGCCGCATAGGGCGTGGGGTCCTTGAGGGCCTTGGCTCCATTGACCACGAAGTAGCCGGCGAGCATGGTCCTGGCGAGCGCGCGCATCAGAGTCATAGGCCTATGTCTACCGTGTCGGGTTTGGCTTGGAAAGGCCGGGGGGTCCCCTCGGGTCCCGCGGGCATCGTTGGACCACTGGTCGTAGATTGGCTGGCATGTGTGGGCGCTACGCGGCCTCGGCCGATGAGGCCGAGCTGGTGGAGGAATTCGACATCGACGAGGTGGCCGGTGAGCTGCCCGCGGCCAGCTGGAACATCGCCCCGACCGACCCGGTCGCGGCCATCGTGCAGCGGGTCTCCAAGGATGACGGGGAGAGCCGGCGCAAGCTGGTGCCCCTGCGCTGGGGGCTGGTGCCGTCCTGGTCGAAGGACACGAAGGGCGGCGCCCGGATGATCAACGCCCGCGCCGAGACCGTGGCCGAGAAGCCGTCGTTCCGCAAGGCCTTCGCGGCCCGGCGCTGCCTGCTGCCGGCAGACGGCTACTACGAGTGGTACGCCACCGAGGCGCCGCCCGGTGGCAAACCTGGCAAGCAGCCGTATTTCATCCACCGCGGTGACGGCGGCCGGCTGGTGATGGCCGGGATCTATGAGTTCTGGCGCGACGACTCCCGGCCCTCCGGTGACCCGGACGCCTGGTTGAGCACCTGTTCGATCATCACCACCAGCGCCACCGACGCGTTGGGCCACCTGCACGACCGGATGCCGATGGTGATCGCCCGGGAGGCCTGGGACGACTGGCTCGATCCCGGGCTCACCGACCCGGCGGCGGCCCAGGAGCTGCTGCGGGTCACCGATGCCGAGCTGCTGGCGGCGTACCCGGTCGCGAAGGCGGTCGGCAACATCCGCAACAACTCACCCGAACTCGTCGAGCCGGTCGAGGCGCCGTGATCGTCGACCTGGAGACCCCGCTCGGCCCCTCCCGGATGTACGCCGCAGCGCCCACCGCGGGCGATCCGCGGGCGGTGCTGCTGCTCGGCCACGGCGCCGGCGGGGGAGTCGACGCCCCCGACCTGGTCGCGCTGACCGGACTGGGTGAGCAGGGCATCGTGGTGCTCCGCTTCGAGCAGCCGTGGCGGACCGCCGGCCGGAAGATCGCGCCCGCCCCGGCCCGGCTGGACGAGGGCTGGGCGCCCGCGGTGGCGTACGCCGAGGAGACCCATCCGGGGCTGCCGCTGTTCGTCGGCGGCCGCAGCGCCGGGGCGCGGGTCGCGGTCCGCTGGGCGGCAGCGCACCCGGTCGCCGGGGTGGTCGCGCTGTCGTTCCCACTGCACCCACCGGGGAAACCGGAGAAGTCCCGTGCTCCCGAACTGCTCGGCGCCACCGCCCCGGTGCTGGTGCTGCAGGGCGAGCGCGACCCCTTCGGCACCCCCGCGGAGGTCGCGGCCGTCGTCGACGAGGCGGGTGCCGACCAGATCCGCGTCGTGGTGGTCCCGAACTGCGCGCACGAACTGAAACCACCGGCCCGGGCGGCCAGCACGCCCGCGCAGATCGCGGCGGTGCTGACCTCCGATGTCACCGACTTCGTCGACCGGATCGTCGGCGGGCGGGGGAGAGCCGGGGAATAACCGGCGACCCGGTCCCGTTGTGCCGGGTGATGACGAGCACAACTTTCCCGGCACCGGTACTGTCATACGTGATGACACTGCCGAGCGATGAACTGCGCGACCCGGAACTCGATCTGTCGACCGAGACCGAGGCCGAGCGCTCCGCGCGCTTCGAGCGGGACGCTCTGGGGCATCTGGACCAGCTCTACGGCGCGGCCCTGCGGATGACCCGCAATCCCTCCGATGCGGAGGACCTGGTGCAGGAGACCTACGCCAAGGCGTACCAGTCCTTCCACCAGTACACCCCGGGCACCAACCTGAAGGCGTGGCTCTACCGGATCCTCACCAACACCTACATCAACAGCTACCGCAAGGCGCAGCGCTCGCCGAAGATCTCCGACGGGGAATCGGTCGAGGACTGGCAGCTGGCCCGCGCCGAGTCGCACAGCTCCACCGGGCTGCGCTCGGCCGAGATGGAGGCGCTGGACCGGATGCCGGATTCGGCCGTCACCGACGCGCTGAACAACCTCTCCGACGACTTCCGGACCGCGGTCTATCTGGCCGATGTGGACGGCTTCGCCTACAAGGAGATCGCCGAGATCATGGGTACGCCGATCGGGACCGTGATGTCCCGGCTGAACCGCGGCCGCGCCCAGCTGCGCAAGGCCCTGTCCGATTACGCCCGGGATCACGGGATGCTGCCCCAGGACGCATCGTGACGCCCCGCGAGCCGCAGGATCCCGGACCCGAGCTGGATGGCCCCGAGCTGGACGGTGCCGACGCCGAGGAATTGCGTCGGCTCGCCGAGCAGGACTGCTCGGTGGTGCTGCAGCGGGTCACCGCCTTCCTGGACCACGAGCTCGACGGTGCGTCCACCGAGGTGATCCGGTTGCATCTGGAGGCCTGTGAGCGCTGTGTCGAGGACTTCGACGCCGAGCACGCGATCAAGCAGCTGGTGAACCGCTGCTGCCCCGAGGAGAAGGCGCCCCAGCAGCTGCGGGTGAGCATCATGACCTCGATCACCACGTGGCGTCGCGGCTGAGGGCGTCGGGGCTGAGGGTTTCGGGGCTGGCGATTCCGCGATCCGGGTCCGGACGCGATAGGGTTACCTGTCGATCATCACAGACAGCAGGAGGCTGACATGGGCAAGACCGGCCGCAAGCGCCGCGCGCGTCGCAAGAAGGGCGCGAACCACGGCAAGCGCCCCAACGCCTGAGCACACGCTCAACCACCGAGCCCGGGTCATCGACCCGGGCTCGCGGCGTCTTGTGACCAGTGAGTAGGTTGGTGCCCATGCCGCTGCTGTCCACCCTGGTCCGCGATCACACCGACATCGGGCCGGAGGACGAGGAGTTCCTCACCCGGCTCGTCGCGGAGTGGCATCTGCTCGCCGATCTGTCCTTCTCCGATCTGGTGCTCTGGATCCCCGACACCGATCCCAACATCTTCTGGGCCGCCGCCCAGGTCCGCCCGGCGACCGGCCCCACCGCGCTGGAGTTCGACGTCGCCGGCGACGAGATCGCCTATCTGCCCGAACACGGGGTGCCGGAGGCGTACCTCACCGGAACCGAGGTGGAGACCTCGGAGAACAAGCTGCAGGCCGGGATACCGGTCGATGTGCACGCGGTGCCGATCCATCGCGACGGCAAGGTGCTGGCAGTGATCGAGCGGCACACCAACCAGATGGGGGTCCGCGCGCCCGGCGCGCTGGAGGACAACTATCTGGAGATGGCCGAGGTCCTCACCGAGATGGTCTCGCGCGGGGAATACCCGACCGGTACGCCGAGCGACATGGTCTTCAGCCCGCGGGTCGGCGACGGGGTGTACCGGCTGGACAAGAATCGCAACGTCGCCTACGCCACCCCGAACGCGATCACCGCGCTGCGTCGCCTGGGCCTGGATTCCTATCCCGAGGACGAGCACCTGCCCTCGCTGCTGCGCGGCCTGGCCGAGGCCGCCGGGGGCAGCGCACCGGCCGATGAGGCGTACTTCACCACCGAGATCTCCGAGGTGGAGGCGATCGCCGGCAATGTGACGATCCGGCTGCGGCTGGTGCCGCTGCGCGGCGAGGACGGTTCGGACGAGCTGATCGTGCTCTGTCGCGACATCACCGAGATCAGCCTGCGGGAGCGCCAGCTGGTCACCAAGGACGCCACCATCCGGGAGATCCACCACCGGGTGAAGAACAACCTGCAGACGGTGGCCGCGCTGCTGCGGATGCAGGCCCGTCGCTCGCCCGAGGCGCGGGTCGCGCTGACCGAGGCGATGTCGCGGGTGGCCGCGATCGCGGTGGTGCACGAGACGCTCTCCCAGACCTTCGACGAATCGGTGCCCTTCGACGACGTGGCCGACCGGGTGCTGCAGATGGTCGGCGCGGTGGCGACCCAGCACGATCACCCCGAGGGGGTGCGGGCGCGCCGCGAGGGCAGCTTCGGCATGGTCCCGGCCCCGGTCGCCACCGCGCTCTCGCTGGTGGTCACCGAACTCTGCCAGAACGCCATCGAGCACGGGTTGAGCGGCTCCAGCGGCGGGACGGTCACGGTCCGCCCGCGCACCGATGCGGGCTGGCTCGAGGTCGAGGTCGTCGACGACGGGACCGGGCTGCCGGAGGACTTCCAGTTGGCCACCTCGCGGAGCCTGGGGTTGAGCATCGTCTCGACCCTGGTCCGCGACCTGGGCGGCACCTTCGAACTGATGAACAATCCGGACGCGCCGGGATCGCTGGCCCGGGTCCGGCTGCCGATGGCGAACGACTCCTGATCGAGCCCCGGGCACGATGGGCCCCGGAACACGATGAGCCCCGGGGATCCATCCCCAGGGCTCCGTGCTTCTTCGTGCTGATCGATCGCCAGGCGATCTCAGGCGTGTCCGATTCGTGCGCTCACGCGCTGCGGATTCTGGACCGAGCGGCGCGGCGCTTCATCGCGCGACGCTCGTCCTCGGACAGGCCGCCCCACACACCGTGGTCCTGGCCCGCCTCCAGCGCCCACTGCAGGCACTGCTCTCGCACCGTGCACCGCTTGCACACCTGCTTGGCCTCTTCGATCTGCAGCAGCGCGGGTCCGGTGTTTCCGATCGGGAAGAAGAGTTCGGGATCCTCGTCCAGACAGGCTGCCTCATGGCGCCAATCCATGCCTTGGTCCCCTCCTCTCAGGTTTCGGGCCCACGTCTCCGGATCGCGGCGCTGCGGGGGAAGCTGGGGGCCCTGCTCATTGTGACCTGACAAGACTGGCAAGTAAGTCCGATGAAAACAAGATCTTGACAGGTCGGTTTGCTCACACTAATCGGCTCTGACTGCGTGGGTTACCCGGTTCGGCGGTCGATCAGACGGGGGTACGCCGGTAGTCTGGGCCGGTGCCCGAAACACCCGAGACGACCGCCCCCGCCGCGAGCCGGCCGCGCACCCTGATCGTGGCCGCGCTGATCCTGCTGCTGGAGGGGCTGGTCTGTGTGGTCCTCGGCGTGCTGGATGCGTTCAACGTCCGCGGGAACCGGCCCGTGGTCGGGGTCGGCGGGGCGATCATCCTGATCGGCTACGGCCTCGCCCTGGGTGGGTTGCTGGCCGGCGGGCTGCTGCGGATGCGGACCTGGAGCCGGGGGCCGGTGGTGGCCACCCAGCTGATCAACCTGCCGATCGCCTGGTCCTTCTTCGGTGGTGCGACCTGGCCGATCGCGGTGGCGCTGGGTGCCGCCTCGATCGTGGTGATCGGCTGCGTGCTGCATCCGGCCAGTACCCGGGTGCTGGTCCGCGACGCCGCGGACTGAGGCGGACCGGGCCGGCCGCCGGGTCAGGCGTCGTCGGCGTCCACGCCCTGGCGCACCCGGGTCAGAAAATCCCTGGTGCGCTGCTGCTGCGGATCGCCGAGCACCTGCTGCGGCGTACCCGACTCGACCACCTGACCGTCGGCCATGAACACCACCCGGTCGGCGACCTCGCGGGCGAACTCCATCTCGTGGGTGACCACGATCATCGTCATGCCCTGGGCGGCCAGCTGCTTCATCACCGACAGCACCTCGCCCACCAGTTCGGGGTCGAGCGCACTGGTCGGCTCGTCGAAGAGCATCAGCCGCGGTTCCATCGCCAGCGCCCGGGCGATCGCGACCCGCTGCTGCTGGCCGCCGGAGAGCTGGGAGGGATAGTAGTCGGCCCGGTCGGCCAGCCCGACCCGATCGAGCAACTCCGTCGCCCGGGTCCGCGCCTGCTGCCTGCCGATGCCCTTGACGTGGATCGGGGCCTCCATCACGTTGCCGATCGCGGTGAGGTGCGGGAACAGGTTGAACCGCTGGAAGACCATCCCGATCTCGGCGCGCTGCCGGGCGATGTCGCGGACGTGGCGGCGATGCAGCCTGCCGTTCTTCTCGGTGATGCCGATCAGCTCCCCGTCGACCCAGATCCGGCCACCGGTGAGGATCTCCATCTGGTTGATCAACCGCAGGAAGGTGGTCTTGCCCGAACCGCTGGGGCCGAGCAGGCAGACCACCTCACCGGAGTGCACCTCCAGGTCGATGCCCTTGAGCACCTCGTTGTCGCCGAAGAACTTGGTGGCGTTCAGCGCCCGGACCAGCGGCTGCGCGGTGGCGGCGGTGTCGCTCAATGGTCGGCTCCCATCATCAACCGGCGCTGGGTGTCGGCCTCGCCGCCGAAGCCGCGGCCGAAGTGGCGTTCCAGCCAGGCCTGTCCGACCATCAGCACGCTGGTCGCGATCAGATAGTAGAGGGTGGCCGAGATCAGCACGGGGAAGGTCTGATAGGTCCGCGACCCGATCGCTCTGAGCTGGAAGAACAGCTCGGTGGACAACGGGATCGCGAGCAGCAGCGAGGTGTCCTTGAGCATCGCGATGGTCTCGTTGCCGGTGGGCGGCACGATCACCCGCATCGCCTGCGGCAGGATGATCCGCCACATCGCTTTGCCGGGGCTCATCCCGAGGGCCTCGGCGGCCTCGGACTGGCCCTTGTCGACCGAGAGGATGCCGGCGCGCGCGATCTCGGCCATGTACGCCGCCTCGGAGGCCGCCATCCCGATCACCGCACCGGCGAAGCCGGCGAAGATCGCGTTCGCATCGAGGGTGAGGAAGCGCCAGCTGGTGCCCTCGGGCAACCCCAGCCACGAGATGATCTTCCAGTCGAAGGGGACACCGAAGGCGAGGCCCTGCTGGAAGACGATGCCGAGGGCGCCCATGATGGTCAGCAGCACATAGCGGGGGACGGCCCGGAAGAACCAGGTGTAGGCCCAGGAGACCGCTTTGAGGATGGGATTGTCGCTGAGCCGCATCACCGCCAGCACGACCCCGCCGAGCACCCCGAAGAACATGCTGAACACGGTGACCAGCAGGGTGCCCTTGATGAACCCCTCGATGACCGGTTTCTGGTTCATCGCCTCGGCGATGAAGGGCCAGTCGAAGGCCGGGTTGAACAGCACCATGTTGAGGAACATCAGCGCCAGCACCGCGATCACCGCGACCGCCACCCAGCGCCACGGGTGGCGTACCGGGACGGCGTCGATGCGACCGGGGCGCTCGGCGGTGTCGGCTGCCTCGCGGGTATCGGGGACCTGGCTGCTCATCGCGCCCTGCCTCAGGAGGCGGCCGGGTTCACCTGGAAGGAGCTGATCGCGCCGTTCTCGGTGCCCCACTTCTGCAGCGCGCGCTCGTAGCTGCCGTCGGCCTTGGCCTTGGTGAGCGCCTCGGCGATCGCATTGGCGAAGTCGGTCTGGTCCTTCGGCACCACGATGCCGTAGGGGGCGGCGTCGTAGATCTCACCGAGCGGGGCGAGCTTGCCCTGGGACTGCTTGGCGGCGTACGCCACCACCGGCGAGTCGGCGAGCATCGCGTCGGCGCGGCCGGAGACGACGGCGGCGGTGGCCTGGTCCTGGCCGTCGAACTGCAGCACGTTGATCTTGTTCGCGCCGCACTTCTCCTGCCGCACGGGCAGATCGTCCTGGTCCTGGGTGGTACCGGTCTGGACCGCGACGGTCTTGCCGCAGGCGTTCTCCGGGTCGACCTGCTTGGGGTTGCCCTGGGCGGTGGCCCACTGGGTGCCGGCGTTGAAGTAGCTCACCATGTTGACCTGCTCGAGCCGCTTGTCGGTGATGGTGAACGAGGAGATGCCCAGGTCGTACTTCTTGCCCTGGACACCGGTGATGATGGTGTCGAAGCCGGCCGGCTGGTATTCGACGGTGACGCCGAAGCGGGCGGCGACGGTGTTCAGCACGTCGATGTCGGCGCCGATCACGGTCTTGCCGTCGGCGTCCAGGAATTCGTTGGGCGCGTAGGTGGCGTCGGTACCGACGACGATCTTCTTGTCGGCCTTGATCTTCTCCGGGAGTTTGGCGGCCAGCGCCTGGTCGACCTGGACGGGTTCCTGGGTGCCGCCGGCCGGGGTGGCGGCGCCGCCGGCGCCGCTGCCACCGCTGAGCGAGGTGGATCCGCAGGCGGCCATGGTCAGGGTGAGCGTGGCGAGTGCGGCCGTGGTGGCCAGGGAACGAGTGCGCATGGTCAACTCCAGGGGTTGGAACAGGTGGGCAATATTTCCACTACGGCGGGGTCTGGGGAAATCACGATGCCGAATCGTTGTCCAATCGGTGTGCACCGGCGGCCGGTTCGGCGGTGAACCACTCGGGTGCGCCGAAGCCGTTGGTGGCGAATGCGGCGGCGATCTGGCGGGCGATCGGCTCGGCGCTGCCGGTGGGGCAGAGCGCGATGATGCAGCCACCGAATCCGCCGCCGGTCATCCGCGCGCCGAGCGCGCCGGCGCTGCGGGCGGTCTCGACGGCCAGGTCGACGGTGGGCACGGTGATCTCGAAGTCGTCACGCATCGAGGCGTGCGAGGCGTCCAGTGCGGGTGCGATCTCGGCGACCCGGCCGGCGCGCAGCAGATCGGCGACCTCGAGCACCCGGGCGTTCTCGGTGACCACGTGCCGGGCGCGGCGCAGCAGCAGGTCACCGTCGGGCTGGTCGGTGAGGGCGGCGAGGGCGGTGACATCGGTGATGTCGCGCAGGGCGGGTACGCAGAGGGCGGCGGCGGCCTGTTCGCAGGAGCGGCGGCGTTCGGCGTACGCCGAGTCGACCAGGGAGTGTGGGGTGCGGGTGTCCAGGACCAGCAGTTCCAGGTCGGCGGCCGGGAGATCGAGGGGGACCTGTTCGGTGCCCAGGTCGCGGCAGTCCAGCAGCAGGGCGTGGCCGGCGGTGCAGAGCGTGGAGGCGGCCTGGTCCATGAAGCCGGTGGGCGCGCCGACGTAGTCGTTCTCGGCCTGCCGGGCGGTCTGGGCGCGCCGCATCGGGGTCAGGTCCAGTTCGCAGAGGTCGGCGACCGCGGCGACGGTGGCGCAGCAGATGGCGGCGGAGGAGGAGAGGCCGGCGCCGACCGGCAGGTTGGAGTCGAAGGCCAGGTCGAGACCGCGGAGTCGGTGACCCTGCTGCTGGAGGGCCCAGAGCACACCGGCGGGATAGGCGTACCAGCCCGGGAAGGTGTCGGGGACCGGGCCGTCGAGGTCGGCCAGGGTGAGGTGCGCGCCGTCGGCCTCGCTGGTGGAGGCGAAGGTGACCCGGTCGTCGTCGCGGAGCCGGGCGGCGACCCGGATGCCGAGGGGGAGGGCGAAGGGGAGCACGAAGCCGTCGTTGTAGTCGGTGTGCTCACCGATCAGGTTGACCCGCCCGGGGGCGAACCAGTGGCCGTCGGCGGCGGGCAGGTCGAACGTGGGCACAGGCGAAGGTCCTTTCGGTAGGGTCCCCATCATGCCGTTGCGCCGCCGTGATGTCGTCGTCACCGCGCTCGGGATCCTTGATCAGTACGGGTTGGCCGATCTGACGATGCGCCGGATCGCGGGGGCGTTGGACGTGCAGGCGGGCGCGCTCTATCACCATGTGGCGAACAAGCAGTCGCTGCTGGCTGCCCTGGCCGATGAGATCCTCGCCGGGTTGCCGGAGCCGATCGGTACGCCGGGGGAGATCGTCACGGTCTGGGCGGATGCCTTCCGGGCGGCGCTGCTGGCACACCGCGATGGGGCGGAGCTGGTGGCGTCGGTGCTGAGCATGCGGTTGGCGCAGACCTCGCCGGTGGATCATCTGGCGGGATTGCTGGCGGGATCACCGGCCGCTGTGGAGGTGGATGCTCGCGTGGTGGCGGCGACGGTGGTGCACCTGGTCCTCGGCCATGTGATCGACGAGCAGGGTCATGCGCAACTGGTCGAGCTCGGGGTGGTGGCGCCGGATGGCGCGGCTCCGGATCCTGATGCGACGTTCGCGGGCGGGGTACGCCTGTTGGTCACCGGCCTCTGACGTCCCGTCGGCTGAGCGCGCGAGGATCCTTCCATGGTCATCGAGCAGGTCGCGCAGCGACCGTGTCGAGATGCCCCCCGTTCCTGAGCCGGGTCAGAATGGTAGGGGCTCGGCCGATTCGCTGCCACGGTGGGGAATCAGGGCAGGCTGGTGCTCCGGGTGAACCGGCTTCTTCGCCTTCTTCTGTTTCGCCGCCTCGGCTTGTTCGCGGGCAGCTTGGCGTAGGTCGCGGAGGCGTTGGGCTTTGCGGGCGCGGCGGAGTCGCTCGCGTTCGCGAGCTTCGTCGGCTGCTTGTTCGGCTTCGGCCTGTTCCTTCTCCAACTGGGTCTGCCCGTTGCCGAGGGTGTCCCGAAGTAGCTTTTCGGTCCGGGACAGCGAAGCCGCGGGGTCGTTGATCAGATGATCGGGTGGTGGATGGTCCCAGGTCCCGTGGTGGCTGACCCAGGCCTCCTGCCCTGCGGGAGTTCGCCAGTGGAACACACCGGGTGAGGGTTGCTCGAGAATGAACCCGGCATGGGTTCTGGCGCGGTGGGCTGGCCGGTTCAACGGCCCCAGATTGCTGGAGCTGGTCGGTCCCTCCGGTGCGGGGATGGTGTGGTCCAGGTCGATCCCGCGGCCGAAGGCGGAGCGGTTGGAGCGGGGGAACATCACATATCGGTCCCGCAGCTTCACCCGCTGCGCCAACTCGTCGCTCGGTCGGTAGGTGTTCACCATCACCGGCGCGGCCAGGTCGATCACCGGCCGCACCCGAACGGTGCCAGCGCACTGGGCGAGCAGCTCCTTCAAGTGCTGCAGGGTGACCGGCCCGAGCGCGTCGCCTTCACCACCGCGGCGGTTGGCGAGGTCCTTCTGGTGGACGTGCAGGATCAGCTCCGCACCGTGCCGACACCGCTCCGAGGTGGGCGTGACGATCTCACCATGCTTGTTGACCACATCACCGGTAGGGGTGACGGTGGCGCCGTCGAACAGTGAGGGTTGCAAGAGTTGCCGGGCCCGCTCGGGATGCGCCAGATGGCCCAACGCTTCGGCACGCAACTCATCACGACTGGCCGTGGAGCCACCGGCCTTCAACACATCCGCGAGGCGGTCGAGGGTGCCGTTCAACTGGGCGGCGTCACCGGCGTCCAGGTTGGCGTAGAGGTCGGTGATCCCCGGGGTGTTCCGGCTGGGGGTGAACTCGACGCGGCGCTGCTTCTTGGCGGCCTGGCGTTCGGCTTCTTTGTCGTCGTTGAGCATCAGTGCGACCTGGGCTTCGGTCGTCGCGACCGCTCGCTTGGGCGTGAGGTTGATCAGCCGGAGTGACCAGAGGGAGTCGAACTCGCGGGCCTGGGTGAAGTTCAGCTGCAAGGCGGCGCGGGAGACATCGCGGGCGACCCAGACGGGGATGTCGCAGTCCAGGGTGGCCTGCCACAGGATCGGATGCCGATGGCGCAGATTCAATACGTCCGCGGTCCAGACCTGCGCGGTCTCCGGTGAGCAGCCCAGCGACATCGCGAGTTCGAGGTGGAAGAACTCGGTGATCCCGGGCGTACCGTCCGCGCCGGGGAAGACGAGTTGTTCACCGTGGAGCACGCGGGCGGTCAACTCGTCGGTGTGGGTGTTGAGGCCGGAGTAGGTGTCGCAGGCGGCGGCGATCGCGACCAGGCGGCGGGCTTCGGCCTGGGCGATCTGGTCGCTTTCGGCGCGGATCGCGGCGAAGACCTGGGCTCGTTCGGTGGTCATCTTTGGTCACCTCCTCTCATCTGCTGCATCCAACAATAGTCACTGTGTTCGATTCAGTCAAGAGGGTTTGGAGAAGTTCTTGGGCGAATCTGTGGGCTTGGCTTCGACTCCCTCGTTCCTCGGTCGCTCAACCGGCGCACGGGTTCATCTCGACACGGTCGCTGCGCGACCTACTCGATGAACGGGGGAGGGCTCGCTGCGCGACCTACTCGATGAACGGGGGAGGGCTCGCTGCGCGACCTGCTCGATGAACGGGGGGAAGTGGTGCGGAAGCCAGCGATCCCGCGCACCGAGGGGTGCGCGGGATCGCTGTGTCGGCAGGAAATGCGACCGATCAGTCCAGGTCGTCGTCCTCGTCGTCGAGGCGGGCCAGCCAGGTGGCCAGCCGCTCGATCGGCGTCTCGAACTCCGGGTTCAGGTCGACGAAGGCACGCAACTGCTCGGCCACCCAGTCGAGGCTGACCTCCTCCTCACCGCGGCGTCGCTGCAGCTCCTCGATGCCGCGATCGGTGAAGTACAACCTACTTCTCCGTGGCCGGGGCCAGTGCCCGCTTGACCAGCTCCGCCTGCTCGGCCTGGTGCACCTTGGCCGAGCCGACGGACGGGGCCGAGGACGCGGGTCGGGTGATCGGGGTCATCTTCAACTCATACCCCGACGGCATGTTCTCATCGAGCGCGGCCGGCAGGTTGTAGGCCATGAACGGCCAGGCGCCCTGGTTCTCCGGCTCGTCCTGCACCCAGCGGATGTCGGTGACGTGCTCGTAACCCTTGATCGCCTCGGCCAACTCGGCACCCGGCAGGGGGTAGAGCCGCTCGAACGCGATGATCGCGACCTCGCCCTCCTGCTTGTTCTTCTCCCGGGCGGTGACCAGATCCCAGCGAACCTTGCCGGAGCAGAAGATCAGCGTCTTCACCTTCGACTTGTCGGTGATCGTCGGGTCGTCCAGGATCGGCTTCCAGGACCCGTCGGTGAAGTCCTCCGGCTGCGACACCGCGCGCTTGTTGCGCAGCATCGACTTCGGCGTGGCGACCACCAGCGGCCGGTGCCAGTGCACCTGCGCGTGGGTACGCAGCAGGTGGAAGTAGCTGGCCGGCGTGGACGGCTGGGCCACCGCCATCGCGTCCTCGGCGCACAGCTGCAGCCAGCGTTCGAGCCGGGCCGAGGAGTGGTCCGGGCCCTGGCCCTCGTAACCGTGCGGCAGCAGCATCACGATGCCGGACTTCTGGGTCCACTTCGCCTGACCGGCGGAGATGAACTCATCGGTGATGATCTGCGCACCGTTGGCGAAGTCACCGAACTGGGCCTCCCAGGCGACCAGCGCCTCGGGGCGGGCCACCGAGTAGCCGTATTCGAAGCCGAGCACCGCGTACTCGCTGAGCAGGCTGTCGAAGACCTGGAACTTCTCCTGGCCCTTCTGCATGTTCCGCAGCGGCACCCACGGCTCGCCGGTGACCCGGTCGATGATGGCCGCGAACCGCTGGGAGAACGTGCCACGGCGGGAATCCTGGCCGGTGAGGCGTACCGGATGCCCCTCCAGCAGCAGCGAACCGAAGGCCAGGATCTCGGCGGTCGCCCAGTCGATCGGACCGTTCACGATCGCCTTGGCCCGACGCTCCAACTGCGGCAGTACCTTCGGGTGGCCGACGAAGCCGTCCGGGGTGTTCACGTGCGCGTCGGAGATCACCGCCAGCATGTCGGCGTCGATCGAGCTGTGCGGCTCGGACCGACCCGGCTTGGCCGGGTACCGCGGCACCCGCGCGTAGTCGTCGCCGTCGGTGTCGCCGTCCTCGCGAACCTCGTTGAAGACCTCTTCCAGTCGGTGCTGGAAGCGGCTCATCGCCGCCTCGGCGTCCTCGGTGGAGATGTCGCCACGACCGATCAGGGCCTCGGTGTAGAGCTTGCGGGTGGACCGCTTGCGCTCGATCAGGTCATACATCAACGGGTTGGTGAAGCTCGGGTCGTCACCCTCGTTGTGACCGCGACGACGGTAGGAGACGACGTCGATCACCACGTCCTTGTTGAACGCCTGCCGGAAGTCGAATGCCAACCGACCCACCCAGGCGACCGCCTCGGGATCATCGCCGTTGACGTGGAAGACCGGGGCGCCGACCGCCTTGGCCACGTCGGTCGAGTAGACCGAGGACCGCGACTGGTCGGGGGCGGTGGTGAAGCCGATCTGGTTGTTCACCACGACATGAATGGTGCCACCGGTCCGGTAGCCGCGCAGCTGCGACATCTGCATGGTCTCGAAGACCACGCCCTGACCGGCGAAGGCCGCATCGCCGTGCATCAGCAGCGGCAGCACCGGGAATTCCGTGCCCTTGTTGAGAATGTCCTGCTTGGCGCGGACGACACCCTCGAGCACCGGATTGACCGCCTCCAGGTGCGACGGGTTCGCCGCGACCGAGGTGAGCACGGTGTTGCCCGACATCGACTTGAACTCGCCCTCGGCGCCCAGGTGGTACTTCACATCACCCGAGCCCTCCGAGGAACGCGGGTCGAGGTTGCCCTCGAACTCGCGGAAGATCTGCGCATAGGACTTGCCGACCACGTTCGCCAGCACGTTCAGCCGGCCGCGGTGCGGCATGCCGATGCAGACCTCGTCGAGCCCGGCATCGGCCGCCGCCTCGCAGATCTCGTCCAGCAGCACGATCGCGGATTCCGCACCCTCCAAGGAGAAACGCTTCTGTCCGACGAACTTGGTCTGCAGGAAGGTCTCGAAGATCTCGGCCTCGTTGAGCTTGTCGAGGATCCGCAGCTGCTCCTCACGCGGCGGCTTCTCCGAACGGTGCTCCACCCGGTCCTGGATCCAGCGGCGCTGCTTCGGATCGGGGATGTACATGTATTCGATGCCGACCTGGCGGCAGTAGGAGTCCCGCAGCACACCGAGGATGTCGCGCAGCTGCATGAACTGCTTGCTCTCGTCGCCGAAGGAACCGGTCGCGAACGGCCGGTCCAGATCCCACAGGGTCAGCCCGTGGGTCTCGATCTCCAGATCCGGGTGCGAGCGCTGGACGTATTCCAGCGGATCCACATCCGCCATGAAGTGACCGGAGGTGCGGTAGGCGTTGATCAGCTCGAAGACCCGGGCCTGCTTGCCGACCTGGGCCTCGTGGCTGACCGAGGCGTCGACGGCCCAGCGGATCGGGGAGTAGGGGATCCGCAGCGCCCGGAAGATGTCGTCGTAGAAGCCGTCCGCGCCGAGCAGCAGCTCGTTCAGCTTCTTCAGGTATTCACCCGACTGCGCCCCCTGGATCACCCGGTGGTCGTAGGTCGAGGTGAAGGTCATCATCTTGGAGATGCCGAGCTCGTTCAGCCGCTCCCGATCGGTGCCCGCGAACTCCGGCGGGTAGTCGATCGCACCGATGCCGATGATGCAGCCCTGGCCGATCATCAACCGCGGGATCGAGTGCTGGGTGCCGATGCCACCGGGGTTGGTCAGGGTGATCGTGGTGCCCTGGAAGTCGGTCACGGCGAGCTTGTTGTCGCGGGCCTTGCGGACCACGTCCTCGTACGCCGCCCAGAACTGGGCGAAGTCCAGATCGTCGGCGCCCTTGATGTTGGGGACCAGCAGCTGCCGGGTGCCGTCGGACTTCGGCACGTCGATCGCCAGGCCGAAGTTGACCTCCTGCGGCTCGACCAGGGTCGGCTTGCCGTCGGTCAGGTCGAAAGAGTTGTTCATCGCCGGCACGGCCTTGAGGGCCTGCACCATCGCGTACCCGATGATGTGGGTGAACGACACCTTGCCACCGCGGGCGCGGCGGAGATGGTTGTTGATCACGGTGCGCTGGTCGATGATCAGCTTCATCGGGACCGCGCGGACGCTGGTGGCGACCGGGATGCTCAGCGAGGCATCCATGTTCTTGGCGGTACGCCCGGGGGCGCCCTTCATCACGGTGCGCTTCGGCTCCGCCTTCGTCTCCGCGGTGCGGACCGTCGGGTTCGGCGGATCGGCCGGCAGGCCGCCGGGGTTGCCGGGCTTGGCCGGGCGCATCTCGCGGACGATGTTCGGGGCCTCGACCGAGGCACGCGGCGCGCTGGTCGCCTTCTCGCCGGTCTTCTTGTCGCCGGCCTTCTTGTCATCGACGTTCTTGGTGACCGGCTTCTTGTCGGTCTTCTTCGCGTCGGTCTTCTTCGGATCGGCCTTCGCCGGCTCCGACTTCCCGGAGTCGGACTTCTTCGTCTCCGACTTCTTGGCATCCGAGCTCCTGGCCTCGGACTTCTTCGTCTCGGGGGCACTGGTCGGCGGTGCGGAAGAGGCGGTGGTCTGCTGCTTGGTGGCCGTGGCGGTCTGAGCACCCCCTTCACCCTGCTTGGCGAAATAGTCCCGCCAGCTGGGATCCACGGATCCCGGATCCTGACGGTACTGGTCGTACATCTCTTCGAGGAGCCAGTCGTTGGCGCCGAAGTCGGACTGCTCTTGGTCGGGCGCGGGGGCCACAATCGCCTTCTTCCGGTGGTGTCGCTATGTGACGTGTTCGGGCTCAGTGCCTTCTCACGATGCTACCCAAATATTGATACCAGCCCGCAACTGGTCCGTCGGCGTGCCATCGGGCTCATTCCGCGGCGGTACGCCGTTCGCGGGCCAGGGCCTGCGGCGTACGCCAGACCGACCAGATCAGGTCGAGGGTGAACAGCACCAGCAATCCGTTCCGAACGACCAGCGCGGTGGTGGCCAGCGGGGTCCAGGGATCGTCGACGTGGAGGTCGTTGATCGCGTCGTAGAGGGTCGGGAAGACCAGCTGGGAGGCGAAGGCGATCACCAGCAGTGCGACCACCCAGCGGGTGGCCATGCTCCGGAACGGGTCCGGTTCGGCGCGGCGGCCGCGGCCGAGCCCGGTCCAGCTGACCAGCGCGGCCAGCGGGCCACCGAGCCAGGGGATGTACTGCGGGCTGAGGGTCTTGTTGGTGATGATGATGATCGCGATCACCGCCAGCATCGCGATCGCCAGGCCCCGGGAGTCGACGTGCTGCCCCGAGGTGCCCGCGGCGAAGAAGCTGCGGATCAGGATCGCCAGCACCACCAGGCCGCCGAGCACGGTGGCCACATTGCTCAGCAGCAGCAGCTTGCCGACACCCTGACCGAAGATCTCGAAGGCCTGGTAGGAGGAGATCCGGATCTCCCAGCGGTCGGGTTCGAAGGCGTGGAACAACATCAGCGGGGTCGCCCACACCGACTCGATCTGCAGACCCCGGTCGCCCTGCCAGACCAGCGGCGAGATCAGCCGCGGCCAACCGCCGGCGGCCAGGCTGATCAGCGCCAGCCCGCCGCCGGTGATCAGGAAGCCGACCAGTGCCTTGCCGCGGTTGCGGCCGTTCACCAGCAGCGGGATCAGGGCCGCCGGCCAGAGTTTGATCGCCGCACCGATGCCGAGCAGGGCCCCGCTGGTGCGGGGATGCCGGACCGCCAGCACCGCGGCCGCACCGACCAGCACCGCGGGCACCAGGTCGAATCGGTTCCAGACCAGCGGCCCGACCAGCAGCAGGAAGACCGACCAGAAGGCGATCGCCCAGCCGCGGAACCGGCCGCCGAAGCGCCACAGCACCCAGCAGAAGGCGAGATCTAGGATCAGGATGCCGATCACGAACCAGGCGGCGTACGCCGGCCGCGAACCACCACCGAGGAGCTGCGGCAGATCCAGCAGCCAGACGACCGGGGTGGGGTACTCCCGCAGGGTGGTCGCCAACCCGGTCTCGCCGAGGTGGAAGGTCTTCTCCCAGTAGTAGTTGAGATCGCCGTACTCCAGCGCGCGGACGAAGTACCAGACCGCGAAGAGAGCGAGCCGGGAGAGGACCAGCACGGTGAGGACGACGGCGCCGGGAAGGTCACCTGACGATCTGGTGGCGGACGAGGTCCGCTCCGAGGTCTGGGTCACCTGTATTTCCTCCGGGTGATCGAGCCGAGCGTGCCTGCAGCCTACTGGCTGATCACCCGGGCCGGCCCGCTCACGGGCCGGGAGAGAAACTGGCGCCCCCGCTAGGATTCGAACCTAGGCTCCCGCCTCCGGAGGGCGGTGCTCTATCCCCTGAGCTACGGGGGCGTGACCCGTTTCAGGGCCGACGAAGACTATAGCGGATTCGTCCGGATCTGGCACAGTTTCGTCCATGACCCACATGCATGTCGCCGGATCGATCCATGCCGACACCCTGACTCCGGCGCCGAAGTGGTTGCAGGTACCCGCCGATGTGAATGCCCTGGAGGCCAAGCTCTGGTCCCGCACGGTGACCCGCGGTGCGGACGGCGTGCTGCAGGTCGGGGGAGTGCCGGTGACCGAGATCGCCGAGCGCTACGGCACCCCGGCGTACGTGATCGACGAACTCGACTTCCGCGAACGCGCCCGGGCGTACGCCGAGGCCTTCGCCGGCTGGGACGTCTACTACGCCGGCAAATCCCTGCTGGCCGCCGGTCTGGTCCGCTGGGTCGCCGAGGAGGGGCTGTGCCTGGACGTCTGCTCCGGCAACGAGCTCGTCGTCGCGCTGGCCGGTGGGATGGACCCGGCGAAGATCGGCCTGCACGGCAACAACAAATCACGCGCCGAACTGGAGCTGGCCGTCGAGCACGGGGTGGGCCGGATCATCGTCGACTCGCTCAGCGAGATCGACCGGCTGGCCGAGATCTGCGCCGAGCACCAGACCCGCGCCAAGGTGCTGGTCCGGGTCACCGCCGGGGTCGAGGCGCACACCCACGAATACATCGCCACCGCCCACGAGGACCAGAAATTCGGTCTCTCGATCGTCGGCGGGCAGGCGCTGGAGGCGTTGCGGCGCTGCGCGGACAATCCGCATCTCGACCTGCGCGGCATCCACTCCCACATCGGATCGCAGATCTTCGAGACCGCCGGCTTCGAGGTGGCGATCCGGCGCACCCTCGAGCTGCAGAAGCAGCTCGCCGACGAGACCGGGGTGGTGCTGCCCGAGCTCGATCTGGGTGGTGGCTTCGGCATCGCCTACATCTCCGCGGACACCCCGCGCTCCCCGGACTATCTGGCCGGTGCGCTGCAATCCTTGGTGGCAAGGGAATGCCGCGGTCTGGAGATCGAGGTGCCGCACCTGTCGATCGAGCCCGGCCGGGCGATCAGCGGCCCGCCCGGGATGGCGCTCTACACCGTCGGCACGGTGAAGATGGTCGAGGTCTCCGAGGGTGCCTGGCGCTGCTACGTCTCGGTCGACGGCGGGATGAGCGACAACATCCGGCCCGCGCTCTACGGTTCGGAATACTCCGCCACGGTGGCCGATCGGCGATCCGAGGCCGGCCCGGTGCTCTGCCGGGTGGTCGGCAAGCACTGCGAGTCCGGCGACATCCTGGTACGCGATGAGTTCCTGCCCGCCGACATCGCCCCCGGCGACCTGATCGCGGTCCCCGCCGCCGGGGCGTACAGCCGCTCGATGGCCAGCAACTACAACCATGCCCTGCGCCCGCCGGTGCTCTCGGTGCGCGAGGGCGAGGTGGGCACGCTGATCCGGCGCGAGTCGCTCGCTGATCTGCTCTCCCTCGACCCCGGCGTCGACGCCGCCGAGTGGACGCGATGAGCGCCGACCCGCCAACCCTGCAACAATCACGCGCCGGGACGCATCGCAAACGAAAGGCACACCGATGACCAACGCCGCCCCCCAGACCCCGCTGCGGGTCGCGCTGCTCGGTTGCGGCGTGGTCGGTTCCGAGGTGGCCCGGGTGATCACCCAGCAGTCGGAGGACCTCACCGCCCGGATCGGGCGACCGCTGGAACTCACCGGGATCGCGGTCCGGCGGACCGGGATCGAGCGGCCCGGCCTGGACCCGGCGCTGTTCACCACCGACGCCGAGTCGCTGGTGGCCCGCGACGACGTGGACCTGGTGGTCGAGCTGATCGGCGGCATCGAGCCCGCCCGCTCGCTGATCCTGACCGCGCTGCGCGGCGGTGCCTCGGTGGTCACCGCGAACAAGGCGCTGCTGGCCGAGGACGGGGCGACACTGTTCGCCGCGGCCGAGCAGGCGGGTGTCGACCTCTATTTCGAGGCCTCGGTGGCCGGTGCGATCCCGATCATCCGGCCGTTGCGCGAGTCGCTGGTGGGCGATGAGATCACCGCGGTGATGGGCATCGTCAACGGCACCACCAACTTCATCCTGGACAAGATGCACACCGAGAGCGCGGGTTTCGACGACGTGCTCGCCGAGGCCCAGTCCCTCGGCTATGCCGAGGCCGACCCGACCGCGGACGTGGAGGGTTTCGACGCCGCGGCCAAGGCGGCGATCCTGGCCAGCCTGGCCTTCCACAGCCGGGTCACCGCGGCCGACGTCCATCGGGAGGGGATCACCGAGATCAGCCAGTCCGATGTCGCCGCCGCCGAGGCGATGGACTGCACGGTGAAGGCGCTGGCGATCTGTCGGCTGGAACCGGGTGAGGACGGCGAGCAGACCATCTCGGTCCGCACGCATCCGGCGATGATCCCCAACTCCCATCCGCTGGCCTCGGTCGGCGGGGCCTACAACGCGGTCTTCGTCGAATCCCGCAATGCCGGCCGGCTGATGTTCTACGGTCCCGGCGCCGGCGGTGCGCCGACCGCCAGCGCGGTGCTCGGCGACCTGGTCACGGTGGCCCGCAACCGGGTCCGCGGCGCGGCCGGGCCGGGGGAGTCCAACTACGCCCAGCGTCCGGTGGTGCCGATCGGTCAGGTCGCCACCCGCTACTTCCTCTCCCTCGAGGTCAACGACCAGGCCGGTGTGCTGGCCGAGATCGCCAACTGCTTCGCCACCCACCAGGTGTCGGTGCAGACGCTGCGCCAGGAGAGCTCGCCGCGGCCGGGCCGGGAGGGCGCCCGGTTGGTCGTGGTCACCCATACCGCCGACGATGCCGCCCTGAGCGCGACCGTCGCCGCCCTGCGCGAGCTGCCGGTGGTGCACGAGGTGCTCTCGGTGATGCGCGTCGAGGGCGAGTGATGGCACCGGCGGCCGAGCCGCTGCCGGCGGGGCGCACCGCCCGGATCCGGGTCCCGGCGAACAGTGCGAATCTCGGGCCCGGGTTCGACAGCCTCGGGATGGCCTTCGACTGGTACGACGACTGCGAGCTCGAGGTGCTCACCGAGGGGGTCGAGGTGCGGGTCACCGGTGAGGGTGCCGAGACCGTGCCGAGCGACCGGACGCATCTGGTGATCGCCTGTCTGGATCGCGGCCTGGCGGCCCTGGGGGCGTACGCCCCGGGGGTGCGGTTGGTGGCCCACAACACGATCCCGCACACCCGCGGCCTGGGGTCCTCGGCCGCTGCGGCGGTGGCCGGCCTGCGGGCCGCCTGGACACTGGCCCGGCCGGAGGCGCCCGTCGATGAGAGCTGGCTGCTCGAGCAGGCGTACGCCGTCGAGGGCCATGCCGACAACGTCGCCGCCGCGATCCTGGGCGGTTTCGTGCTCACCTGGGTCGATGACGAGACCGGTGCCGGGGTGCATGCGGTGCCCGCACCGGTGCATCCCGACGTCCGGATCCTGGCCTATGTGCATGCCGAGCCGGTGGCGACCCGGACCGCCCGCGGCGTCCTGCCCGAATCGGTGCCACACGCCGAGGCCGCCGCCAATGCCGCCCGCGCCGCACTGCTCACCCATGCCCTCGGCCGCGCCCCGGAACTGCTGCTCCCGGCGACCCGCGAATGGCTGCACCAGGACCAGCGCACCGAGCTGATGCCGGAGTCGCTGGATCTGCTGAAATCCCTGCGAGCAAAGGGATTCGGGGCGGTGATCAGTGGTGCCGGGCCGACCGTGCTGGTGCTCACCGACGCGGACCGGGCCGCGCAGCTGGACGGCTCGGAGGCGCCGGGGTTCACCCTGCACCGGTTGGGCCTCGGCCGCGGTGCGACCAGCGAGTCGTGAGGACTGAGTGGCCCATCTCTTGCCGGGAGTGCTAGCCTCGTTGGTGACGAGGGACCCTTCGGTCCTCTCGATGCGCCTCACAGGTCAGGCGCGACGATCCTCCGCATTCGATCACGATGAGCGTGTCCGGATCGTCTGAGGACCGTGTCCCGCCGGTGGGCGGGGCATAGGACCGGGGCCTGATCCGAAAGACCACCACAGGTGGTGTGACCCCACACAGCCGAGCGGGTTCAAAGGGAACGACGCGGCTGGCCGGGAAAGGAAACCAGTGACAGAAACCACCGAGATGCCGACCACCGGGACCGAGCAGGCCCCCACGGGACGGCGTCGCAAGGGTTCGGGCCTGGACGCGATGGTGCTGCCCGAGCTGAAGCAGCTCGCCTCCTCGCTCGGTCTGAAGGGCACCGGCGCGATGCGCAAGGGCCAACTCATCGAAGCCATCAAGGCCGCCCAGGGCGGCCAGGGCGGCCAGGGCGGCCAGGGCGGTCAGAATCGGCAGTCGGACGGTGGCGGTGCGCCGAAGCGCGACCAGCAGCCGCGCGCCGAGCGCACCGAGCAGCCCCGCGAGGAGCGCGCGCCCGAGCAGCCGCAGCGCACCGAGCGCACCGAGCAGCCGCGCGGCGAGCAGCAGGAACTGCCCGCGGAGGACACCCGGCGGGATCTGGCGCGCCGGCTGGAGGCCGAGCGGCGCAACGCCGAGAACCGCCAGGGCGACCAGCCAGACCAGGGCGGCCGCGAGGACCAGCCCCGGCGCGAGCAGGGCGACGACCGCGACCAGCGCCGCAACCGCGACCAGAACCGTGACCAGAACCGCGACGGCAATCGGGACCGCGACACCAACCGCGAGGGTGGGCGCGACCGCGACGGCAATCGCGAGAACAGCAACCGCGAGAACCGCGAGAACAACCGGGACCGGAACGACAACCGGGATCGCAACGACAACCGGGATCGCAACGACAACCGGGACCGCAACGACAACCGGGACCGCGACAACGACGACGAGGGCGGTTCCCGCCGCAGCCGTCGGCGCCGCAACCGGGACCGGAACAACCGCCGCAACCGCGGATCGGGCATGGACCGGATGGACGCCGAGCCGCAGATCAGCCCCGACGATGTGCTGATCAACGTCTCCGGCATCCTCGACGTGCTCGACTCCTACGCCTTCGTGCGCACCACCGGCTACCTGCCGGGTCCCGAGGACGCGTACGTCTCGCTCTCCATGGTCCGCAAATACGGGCTGCGCAAGGGTGACGTCGTCGCCGGTGCGTTGCGCCAGCCGCGCGAGGGGGAGCGCAAGGAGAAGTTCAACCCGCTGGTGCGGATCGATTCCATCAACGGCGCCGATCCCGAGCAGGCCAAGCAGCGGCCGGACTTCAACAAGCTGACCCCGCTCTATCCGCAGGAGCGCCTGCGGCTGGAGACCACGCCGACCAACATGACCGGCCGGATCATCGACATGGTCTCGCCGATCGGCAAGGGCCAGCGTGGTCTGGTCGTCTCGCCGCCGAAGGCCGGCAAGACGATGATCATGCAGAACATCGCCAACGCGATCACGCTGAACAACCCCGAGGTGCACCTGATGGTGGTCCTCGTGGACGAGCGGCCCGAGGAGGTCACCGACTTCGAGCGGACCGTCTCCGGTGAGGTCATCGCCTCCACCTTCGACCGGCCCGCCAGCGACCACACCACGGTCGCCGAGCTGGCGATCGAGCGGGCCAAGCGGCTCGTCGAGCTCGGTCATGACGTGGTCGTGCTGCTGGACGGCATCACCCGGCTCGGCCGGGCGTACAACATCGCCGCCCCGGCATCGGGCCGGATCCTCTCCGGTGGTGTCGACTCGGCCGCGCTCTATCCGCCGAAGAAGTTCTTCGGTGCCGCGCGCAACATCGAGAACGGCGGTTCGCTGACGATCCTGGCCACCGCGCTGATCGAGACCGGCTCGAAGATGGACGAGGTGATCTTCGAGGAGTTCAAGGGCACCGGCAACATGGAGCTCCGGCTGCGCCGCGAGTTCGCCGACAAGCGGATCTTCCCGGCCATCGACACGGTCGGCTCCAGCACCAGGCGTGAGGAGCTGCTGCTCAGCCGCGAGGAGCTGGCGATCATCTGGAAGCTGCGCCGGGTGCTGTCCAGCCAGGACGGCCAGCAGTCGCTGGAGATGCTGCTCAACCGGATGAAGAAGACCCGCTCGAACGCGGAGTTCCTGATGGCGATCTCCAAGACCACCCCGGGTCGCGACGACTGACGCTGCTCGCGTCTGGGTTCATCTCGACACGCAGTTCATCTCGACACGCGCCCCCGGCACCGCTTCGCGGCGCCGGGGGCGCTACTCGATGAACGTGGGGGGGGGTGTCGCCCGCGGCCGGATGCGGCGCCGGGGGCGCTACTCGATGAACGTCAGCGTGGGTTGGCGCGCATCTCGCGGACCTGACCGACCAGGGTGTGGAAGACCGGGGCCAGGTCGTCGGGTTCGTCGTCGGTCCAGCGGCGGCCGACCAGTTCGAGTGGGAAGAAGGTGGCCTGCATCGGCTGCGGGTCGATGTCGACCAGGGCCAGGTCGGTACCGAGGTCGTCGTGCAGCACCACCCAACGCAGCCGCAGTTCGTCGGCGAGCAGCTGGCCCATCGCCGCACCGCAGACCGTGATCAGCGGGTTCGGATCGGGGCGCTCGGCCTCCGGCATCGCGAACCACTCGCTGCGATATTCCTCGAAGAAGGCGGCCAACCGGTCGACATCGGTGTCGATGCCCTGCTCGGCCGCGGTCGCGAGCAACTGATCCAGCCAATCCCGTTGGCCGTCATCGAGTTCGCTGATCTGCTGGTTGGACGTCCCCGGTTCCACCATGTGGTCATCCTCGCACGAGCGCCAGCCGCAGGCGTACGCCGACGCCGAAGTCCGGGCGGGTCAGCGGGCGGTCGCTCAGCTCCGCCTCGACCTGGTCGAGCAGATCCTCCAGGCAGGCATCGTGCAGTGGCACGATGCCGTGGCGCAGCAGCAGGTTCGGACGGATCAGGTTGATCGTGTGCGTCCAGCGAACCCGGCCGTCGGGCTCCTCGGTCAGTTCCAGGCGGTGATCACCGGTCAGATCCTTCGTGAACTGGAATCCCATCCGATCCGGGGTCACCTCGACGACCCGGTACCGGATCGGGCCGTGGCCGCCGTCGGCGCCCGGGATCGGGCCCTGGTCGCCGAACCAGATCCGCGGCCAGCGATCCTTCGGCCAGACGCGATCACCGGGCGTGGCCAGGGTGGCGAGCAGGGCGCGGGAGCGGGCCAGGTCACCCGGCACCGTGCGCTGGTGGACGTTGCTGATCCCGGTGTCGGTCCGGGTGGTGTGACGAGTGCCCATGATGGCCTCCATACGATTGCGTATGGAATGACCATACGGCGGCGTACGGTAACCTGACAACGTGACCTCGCGCACTCGTCTCTCCCGCACCGACTGGATCGCCGGTGCACTCGCGCTCTGCGCCGAGGAGGGGTTCAACCGGGTCGCGGTGGAGCCGCTCGCCGCCCGGCTCGGCACCACCAAGGGCAGCTTCTACTGGCACTTCGGCTCCCGCGACGAGTTGCTGCAGGCGATGCTCGAGGCCTGGGAGCGGGAGCACACGGCCGGGGTGATCACCGAGGTCGAGGCCCGCGAACCCGCCGACCGGCTGCGGAAGCTGGTGCGCAACGCCTTCGGACTCAGTTCGGCCGATGCGGACGGGCGCACCGAACGAGCCGTCCTGGCCGCCGCCGATCATCGGCTGGTCGCCCCGGTGGTGGAGCGGGTCCGGCGGGCGCGGGTGGGTTATCTGGAGGAACTGTTCGCCGCGACCGGGTTGCCGGCGGCGCGGGCCCGGGCGCGGGCACGGGTGGCGTACGCCACCTATCTGGGCAGCCTGCAGCTCGGCTATCCCGAGCCGGGTGCGGTCACCGCCGAGGAGCTGATCGATGAGGTCGTCGCCGTGCTCGGGGCGCCCTGAGGGTGACGATCCCGATGCTGATCACCGTCACCAGGCAGCCGAGCAGCTGCACCGGGCCGACCCGCTCACCGAGCACCAGCACCCCGAGGAGCACCGCCAGCACCGGCTGGGCGAGCATCAGCGAGCCGGTGACGGCCGGTTCCAGGCGCCGCGCGGCACGGCCGATCAGCAGCCATGGTGCGGTCTGGCCGAGCAGCGCCAGCGCGACCATCAGTCCCCAGCCGGCCGGTTCCAGGCGGAAGCTCGCCCCACTCAACACCGCGTACGCCCCGGCGGTCCCGGCGGCGCCCGCGGTCGCCCAGGCCACCGGCGTCACGGTGTGCGGTGCGTACGCCCCCGCCCGCCGCAGTGCGTACATGTAGACGCCGTAGGTGATCCCGGAGAACAGCCCGAGCAGCACCCCGCGCACGCTCACCGAACCTGAGCCGCCGCCCAGGCCGACCAGCCCGACGCCGGCCAGCATCAGCGGCAGCGCCACCCAGAAGCGGTGTCGCACCGGCTCCTTGTCCAGCAGCAGCGCCAGCAGCGGCAGCACCACCACCTGGACGTTGATCAGCACCGTGGTCACCCCGGCGCCGGAATCGTGCACGGCCTGCGCCCAGGCGACGTAGTCCGCGCCCAGGAAGACCCCGCCGATGATCGCGATCCAGCGCGCCCGGTGGTCGAACGCCCCGCGCCGGCGTACCTCCAGCCAGGCCAGCGGTACCAGCGGGATGAGCGCCAGCGCGCAGCGCAGGGTGGCGACGGTGGCCGCCGGGATGCCGGGCGCCAGGCCGACCAGGATCGGCGAGACCGAGAGGCAGAGCACGCCGAGCAGGACCGCCAGGGTGGGGGCGGTCGTGCTCCCGGTCCGGGTCTGCTCGCTGGTCGTGGTCACCGGTCCAGTCTGAGTCCGGGAAACCCATAGCACCAGTTCGTATTGCTGACCTAGAGTGCTAAGCGTGAGTGAAGAGTTGCTGGCCGCCCGAGAAAGGCTCACCTGGGACCGGCTGCGGGTGCTGGACGCGCTGGCCGAGCACGGGTCGGTGGCGGCCGCGGCCGCGGCGCTGCACGTCACCGCGCCCGCGGTCTCCCAGCAGCTCCGCAAACTGGAACGCGAATGCCGGACCCGGCTGGTCGAGCCCGACGGCCGCGGCATCCGGCTGACCGCTGCCGGCCGGATGCTCGCCGGCCATGCGCGCACCGCCGCGGAGGCGGTGCAGGCGGCGGTCCGCGCGCTCGCCGAGCTGGACGGTGAGGCGATCGGGCCGGTACGCCTCGGCGCGGTCGGCAGCGTCATCCGCGGGATCGTCCCCGAGGCGCTGACCCGGCTCGCCGAGCGGCACCCCGGGCTGCAACCCCAGCTCTTCGACGGCGAGGGCGTACACATGATCCCGAGGCTGCGCACCGGTGAACTGGACCTGCTGATCATCGAGTCCTGGAGTTCGCGGCCGCTGAACCTGCCGGCCCGGATCGGCGGGGAGGTGATCAGCGACGAGGAGGTCTTCGTCGCGCTCCCCGAGGCCCACCCGCTGGCCGGCCGGGACGAGGTCCCGCTCGCCGAGCTGGCCGAGGATCCGTGGACCGCCTGCCCGGCCGGTACCGACGCCTACGAGGCTCTGGTGCAGGCCGTCCGGGACGCCGGCGCGGAGCCGGGCGTACGCCATCAGCTCACCGACTACACCAGTCAGCTCGCCCTGGTGGCCGCCGGGCACGCGGTCTCCCTGGTACCCGAGCTGGCCCGCCGGACCGCCCCGGTGGGGATCGCCTTCCGGCCCTGCCGGACCCGGGTCACCCGGCGGCTGGTGGTCGCCCACGTCACCGACCGGGCCACCCCGGCGATCCGCGCCTGCATCGAGGCCTGCCGCGAGAGCGTGACTCAGGCGGCCTGACCCTCCTCGACCCGGTCGGAGGTATCGGCACCGGAGCCGAGCAGCGCCTTGTAGAGCACGCCGGCGAGGGCGGCGCCGACGATCGGCGCGACCCAGAACAGCCAGAGCTGACCGGGGGCGCCCGCGCCGTTGAAGAACGCGACCGCGGTGGAGCGGGCCGGGTTCACCGAGGTGTTGGTGACCGGGATCGAGATCAGGTGGATCAGCGTCAGCGCCAGACCGATGGCGATCGGCCCGAAGCCCTTCGGGGCCCGCGCGTCGGTCGCGCCGAGGATCACGAACAGGAAGAACATCGTCAGCACGATCTCGATCACCAGCGCGGCGACCAGGCTGTAACCATCGGGGGAGTTCGCGCCGTAACCGTTGGCGGCCATGTTGCCGGTGGCGCTGAAGCCCGGCTTGCCGGAGGCGATCAGCAGCAGCACCGCACCGGCGACCAGGCCGGCGATGACCTGGGTGACGATGTAGGGCAGCACGTCCTTCCACGGGGTGCGCCCGGCGATCGCGGTACCGATGCTGACCGCGGGGTTGAAGTGACCGCCGGAGATGTGGCCGACGGCGTAGGCCATGGTGAGCACGGTGAGGCCGAACGCCAGCGCGACGCCGACGTAGCCGATGCCGACCTGGAAGGGCTGACCGTCACCGGTCTTGCCCATCGCCACGGCGGCGAAGATCGCCGAGCCGCAGCCGCCGAAGACGAGCCAGAACGTGCCGAGGAATTCGGCTGCCAGGCGTTTGCCGAGAGTTGGGTTCTTCATGGAGACCTCCGAGGTCGGGAGTGGGAAGGGAAAGTCCGTCGGGGTGGTCGTCGTTGACCCGTGGAGCGCTGCACAGCCTACGGCCTGTGGCCGGGAACATTTGGACCTGCGTCGGCGTTGGGGCACAATAGCGAGTCGGTCCGGTTCACCCCACATCTCCGATCGGGGACCCGGACACACAAGACCAAGGAGAGAACATGAAGAGTGGGATCCATCCCAACTACGGTGAGACCCGGGTGACCTGCACCTGTGGCAACACCTTCGTCACCAACAGCACCGCCGAGGGCGGCGTGATCCGCGCCGAGGTGTGCTCCAATTGCCACCCGTTCTACACCGGCAAGCAGAAGATCCTCGACACCGGCGGCCGCGTCGCCCGGTTCGAGAAGCGCTACGCCAAGGCCGGTGCGAACAAGAAGAAGTAACTTCTTCATCGCGGGCGCCGGGGTCGGACACTGGTCCGGACCCGGCGCCTCGTCGTTGGTCAGCAGGTCGGAGCAGGAACGGAGATCGGGTGTTCGAGTCGGCGGAGCCGTTGCGGGCCGAGTACGCCGAATTGGAGCGTGCCCTGGCCGACCCCGAGGTGCACGCCGACCCGGTGCGCGCCCGGCGTACCGGCCGCCGTTACGCCGAACTGATGCCGGTGGTGAAGGCCCTCGACGAACACGCCCGGATCACCGACGACCTGGCCGCCGCCCAGGAGCTCGCCGCCGAGGACCCCGGTTTCGCCGCGGAGGCGGACACCCTCGGTCTACGCCTGAGCGAGGTGACCGAACGGCTCACCCGGCTGCTCGCCCCCCGCGACCCCAACGACTCCGCCGACGCGCTGCTGGAGATCAAATCCGGTGAGGGCGGGGAGGAATCGGCACTGTTCGCCGGCGACCTGCTGCGGATGTACACCCGCTACGCCGAGACCCGCGGCTGGAACCTCGAGGTGCTCGACTCCCAGGAGACCGACCTGGGCGGGTTCAAATCGGTCACCGTCGCGGTGAAGGCCCGCGGTGACGCCGATCCGGACAACCTGCCCTATGGGGTCTTGAAGTTCGAGGGCGGGGTGCACCGGGTGCAGCGGGTCCCGGTGACCGAGACCCAGGGCCGCATCCACACCTCCGCGGCCGGTGTCCTGGTGATGCCCGAGGTCGAGGAGACCGACGTCGAGATCGACGAGAAGGACCTGCGCATCGACGTCTTCCGCTCCTCAGGCAAGGGCGGCCAGGGGGTCAACACCACCGACTCCGCGGTCCGGATCACCCACCTGCCCACCGGCACCGTCGTCTCCTGCCAGAACGAACGCTCCCAGCTGCAGAACAAGCAGCAGGCGATGCGGGTGCTGCGCGCCCGGCTCGCCGCCGTCGCCGAGGAACAGGCCGCCGCCGAGGCGTCCACCGCCCGCGCCTCGCAGGTGCGTACCGTCGACCGCTCGGAGCGGATCCGCACCTACAACTTCCCCGAGAACCGGATCGCCGACCACCGGATCGGCTACAAGGCCTACAACCTCGACCAGGTGCTCGCCGGTGACCTGTCCGGGGTCGTCGAAGCCCTGCAGGAAGCGGATCTTTCCGCCCGGTTGCAGGCCGCCGGGCAGAACCCCTGAGCCGATACCCTCGCTGCCATGACCGCTGACTTCGAGGACGTGTTGTCCCGGCTCAACGACACCGTCGATCAGGCCGCCACCTCGCCCGAGCTGGGCGAGCTGCCCGAGGTCGAGGGCGAGGCCGCCGCCTACGACGACCGGATCAGCGTCAAGGTACGCGCCGGCAAGGTGACCGACCTGGAGATCCAGCCCCTCGCCATGCGGCTCAGCAACGCCGACCTGGCCGAACACGTGACCACCGCGGTGAACGCGGCGCTCGCCGACTACGCGGAGAAGATCACCGCCGCGCTGACCGAGACCGAGACCACCGACTTCGGGTCGCTGATGACCTCCACCCGGCAGCTGCAGAACGACAGCCTGCGCGCGATGAAGGCCTACACCGAATCCCTGTTCGACGCCCTGAACCAGGTGAAGCGCAATGGCTGACCAGCTCAACTACAACACCGCGCAGCTGCGTACCGGCGGCAAGGGCGTCAGCGACGCCGGTGCCGACCTGGAGCAGAAGTTCCAGAACCTGCTCAACGAGTGCAGCGACATGTCGGTCTTCGGCCCGGGCAACGACACCGTCGGCCCGATCGCCCAGATGATCTACCAGGCCGTGCTGGAACGGGTCACCGAGACCGTGCAGAGCTCGGCCGGTTCCTACAAGGACTTCGGTGAGAAGATGAACCTGGCCGCCGACATCTACGATCAGGGCGAGCAGGACAACAGCCAGATCGCCAACTCCACCTCGAGCGGTGGCGGGACGAGGGCCGTCTGATGGCGGTGATGCTCCCGGGTGAGGTCTCGCACCTGCTGAACCTGCTCGGCTTCGAATGGCCCGAGGTCAACGAGGACAAGATGTTCGACTGGGGTGGGCGCTGGGTCTCGTTCTGCAACGAGGTGCAGGGCCCGCGCGGCGGCGCCGACGAGGGCGCCCGGACCGCGCTGCTGGAGAACCGCGACGCCGGCATGGAGGCGTTCA
This sequence comes from Enemella evansiae, assembly GCF_002250705.1. Taxonomy (GTDB): domain Bacteria; phylum Actinomycetota; class Actinomycetes; order Propionibacteriales; family Propionibacteriaceae; genus Enemella; species Enemella evansiae. Next base: position 184,065 of record NZ_NMVP01000033.1, on the reverse strand, counting down.
AGAAGCAGTTCTACGAGAGCCAGGACAACGTGATGCAGGTCGTCACCGATCTCGGCTCCGCGGCCGGGATCATCGGCGGCTGCCTGTTCGTGATCGGCGCCCTGGTGATCGCGCTGAAGATCGTCGTGGTGGTGCAGCTGGTCGCCCTCGCCATCCAGATCGCCTCCGCCATCGCCGCCGCCGTACCGACCGCCGGCGCCTCCCTGGCCTGGATCCCGGTCGCCAAGATCATCGCCGGCCGGGCCATCCAGTTCGCGATCAACTTCACCATCGAGAAGTTGCTCGCTTGAGATGAAGCTCGGGAAGGCGGGGATGGGCTTCATCGGCCCCCGATCGTGGCTCAACGAGCCCGTACCGGATGAAGTCGATCCACAGGACGTGAGGGTGATCGACCGGTTGGCCAGCGCCGAGCCGATTCGTCGCCTGCTGGGTCGACACGTCGATTACTACGGCGAGATCCTTCCGACGGTCGTCCTTGCCGAGGTGGCCGATTGGGTGGGTGAGCAGGTTTCGGAGGGGCATCCCGGCCGAGCCAGGCCGGTACTCGACGCGTTGGAGCAGGAACTGCGGGACCATCCCGCCGAATCGGACAACCTGATCTCGGTCGGGTTCGTGGAGAGCCTCGGCGGCGAAACGTACGCGGCAGAGGTGCGGCGGATCGCTCCGCCACTGTTGGCCGCGCTCTGCGACGAACTGCTGTGAGGATCCCGGAGCTGATCCGGGCGGCGGCCGGTCGGCTGCCCGGGCCGTCGGCCGACGCCGAGGCGCGGACCCTGCTGGCGCACGTGCTCGGCGTACCCACGACGCGGCTGGTGCTCGCCGACGATCCGACCCCCGACCAGCAGGCACTGTTCGACGAGTTGATTCACGAGCGGGCGGCCGGTACGCCGCTGCAGCACCTCACCGGCGAGGCGCATTTCCGGACGGTACGCCTGGCGGTCGGCCCGGGCGTGTTCGTACCCCGCCCGGAGACCGAGGTGATGACCGGCTGGGCGCTCGACCGGCTCGCCGAACTGCGCGCCGCCGGCGCCGAGCGGCCGCGGGTCGTCGAACCCTGCACCGGGTCCGGGGCGATCTCCCTGGCCCTGCACGCCGAGGCGCCGGAGACCGAGCTGCACGCGGTCGAACTCTCCGAGGAGGCGTACGCCTGGGCGGCGCGCAACCTCACCGGCACCGGGGTCGACCTGCGCCAGGGTGACATGGCCGACGCCTTCGGCGATCTGGACGGCACCGTCGACCTGGTGATCTGCAACCCGCCCTACATCCCGCTCACCGCCTGGGAGGGCGTACCGGCCGAGGTCCGTGACCACGATCCCGAACTCGCCCTCTTCTCCGGCACCGACGGGCTGGACGCGATCCGGGTGCTCACCGACGTCGCCGCCCGACTGTTGCGGCCCGGCGGGCTGGTCTGCGCCGAGCACGCCGAGGTGCAGCAGCGCAGCGCCGCGGAGGTGTTCCTCGCCCATGGCGGGTTCGATCAGGTCCGCGATCACCGCGACCTGACCGACCGGCCGCGCTTCGTCACCGCGCGTCGCCGGTGAGTGGCGGGGCCGCCGAGGTGGCAGGATTGACGCCGTGACCGAGGAGGAACCCGAGAACGAGCCCATCGGCGCCGCCGCGCCCGATGACGCACCGAGCTACCAGCGCTTCGACTGCCGCGAGCCCGACCAGCGCGCCGCCGGCATCGACGCGGCCCGGCGAGCCGTGGAGGCGGGGGAGTGCGTGGTGCTGCCGACCGACACCGTCTATGGCATCGGCGCCAACTCCTTCTCCGCCAGCGCGGTGCAGCGGCTGTTGGACGCCAAGGGCCGGGGCCGCGACATGCCGCCACCGGTGCTGATCGCCGAGCCGTCGGTGATGATGGCGCTCGGCCGGGACATCCCCGAGCCGGCCAAGCGGCTCGCCGAGCAGCACTGGCCGGGTCCGTTGACGATCATCCTGCAGGCCCAGCCGTCGCTGCAGATGGACCTGGGGGAGACCCGTGGCACCATCGCGGTCCGGGTACCCGACCACGAGCTGGCCCGGGAGCTGCTCCGGGCCACCGGCCCGCTGGCGGTCTCCAGTGCCAACCGCACCGGCCGGCCCGCCGCCACCGATGCCGAGGTCGCCGCCGACCAGCTCGGCGACCGGGTCGCGGTCTACCTCGACGACGGGCCGACCCGCGGTGCCGAGTCGTCCACCATCGTCGACTTCACCCGCTCCGACTACGGGGCGGTGGTCCGCCACGGCGCGCTGAGCATCGACGAGCTGCGGCGTACCGTGCCCTATCTCGACGACCGGGCACCGGCACCGGCCTCCGCCGGTCCCGAGGTCGAGCCCGAGCCCGCCCCCGGGCCGATCGCCGAGAACGAGAACGAGAGCAACGGGGCCGGCTGAGCGATGCGCGAATATCTCCTGGTGCTGCTGGTGACGGCGGCGACGACCTACCTGCTCAGCGGGTTGGCGCGTCGCGTCGCGCTGCGCACCGGGGCGGTCGCCAAGGTCCGGGACCGCGATGTGCACGCGATCCCGATCCCGTATTTCGGCGGGGTCGCGATGCTGCTCGGCGTGGGTGCGGCCTACGTGCTGTCCACCCATCTGCCGTTCCTCGGCCGCAATGTCTTGATCCAGCACGATTTCCGGGCGATCCTGCTGGCCGCGGTGGTGATCTCGATCGTCGGTGTCCTCGACGACCTGTTCGAGCTGAATGCGATCGCCAAGCTCGCCGGGCAGGTGCTCGCCGCCGGCCTGGTCGTCGCCCAGGGCGTGAAGATGCTCTGGATCCCGCTGCCGAACACGATCATCTCGCTGGGCGATTCGGAATCCATCGCGATCACGGTGTTCTTCATCGTGCTCTGCACCAATGCGGTCAACTACGTCGACGGGCTCGACGGGCTGGCCGCCGGAGTCGTCGCGATCGGGGCGATGGCCTTCTTCACCTACTCCTATCAGCTGGTCTACACCCAGGCACTGCCGCGGGCGCAGACCGCCAGCCTGTTGAGCATCGCGATCGCCGGCATCTGCATCGGCTTCCTGCCGCACAATTACTTCCCGGCGCGGATGTTCATGGGTGACTCCGGGGCGATGCTGCTCGGGTTGATGCTGGCCACCACCACGATCTCGCTGACCGGCCAGATCGACTCCGCCAAGCTGCAGGCCGAGGGGTCGGGGTTGATGGCGGCCTACCTGCCGCTGATCCTGCCGCTGGCGATCCTGGCGCTGCCGTTCCTGGATTTCCTGCTGGCCTTCATCAGGCGGACGTACGCCGGCAGGTGGTTCTGGGTGGCGGACAAGCAACACCTGCACCACCGGTTGCTGGAGCGCGGGCACTCACACCGGCGCGCGGTGCTGCTGATGTATGTCTGGACCGCGCTGATCTCCTTCGGCGTGATCGCGATCGGCATCACCCCGCGCTGGGAGATCGTCGCCATCGTCGTCGGGCTGATCGGTGTGGTGACTTATTTCACGCTCGGCGCCCCCGGCGGCACCCCCGGTTCCTCGGTGGCGACCCGGCAGGCCGAACGCGAGGCCGAGGCCCGCGTCCAGGAGACCCCGCCCGTCTGAGGCACCCCGCCGCGCCTGACCACCTGGTAGAACCCCGACCTCCGGGGTCGGGACGGTGGAGGAGTGTGCCGTGTCGCAGCACCCCGACCGTTTGTGCTAAGTTTCACAAGCAATCCTCCGGCGGGCCCCGCCGGGGTGGAATGACCTCGAGATGTGCGGGACGATGACGACTGTGACCGGTGCCGTGCCCCCTGGGCCAGCCTCCTCCGTGGGTGCCTCCCACGGCGGTGGTGTCATCGCGATCCAGCGTGCCCGTACCCTGCTCTTCGCCGGTCTGCTCGGCGCCCACGCCGCCGCCCTGCTCGCGATCGGCGTCTCGGCCGTCGCGATGGGGAAGCGGGGCCTGTTCGCCGCCCTCTTCGGCGCCGCACTGGTGATCGTCTTCCAGGTGATCGGGCAGGCCGTCCAGGTCCGCTTCGCCGCCGCCGACACCCGTACCGTGCTGGCCGCCACGCTGGCCTCCTTCGGCTTCCGCGTCGGGTTGATGCTCTTCGTGCTGTACGCCTGGTTCAACCTGGCCAGCGACCCGGCCAGCCTGGCCCGGGTGCCGCTGGTGGTCAGCGCCGCGCTGACCGTCACCGGGTGGCTGGCGGCCGAGGCGTACGCCCTGCACCGGCTCCGCGTGCCCTACTTCGATGAGCCGACCCAGGCGCCCGACTCATCAGACCCCAGTGGGGGTGAGGCGAAGTGACCATCGGCGTACGGACTGATAATGTTCCGCTGCGGAACCAGCAGGAGGGATCGGTGACCTTGGCCACCGCACGCGACGATCGCGAGCCGCAGGCGCGCTCCTCGGCCGATCGGGCCGCCGATGCCCGGGGTCAGAACGAGGCCATGCGGGTGCTGTCCTACCTGATCGCCGGACTGCTCTGCTACGGCGGGCTCGGGTGGTTGTTGGACCGCTGGTTGCAGACAAGCTTCTTGATGCCGATCGGTCTGGTGCTCGGCGCCGGACTGGGTGTCTACATCGTGATTCGCCGGATGTCGCACGAGCAGTCCGAGACTGCGACGGACGGAAAGTCCACTACCACTGGGAAGGAACGCCGGTGAACCCGTCCACGCCGCTGCTCCCGCTCGAAGGCGGCGGGGGCTACAAGCCGCCGAGCCTCGAGGACTTCAGATTCAACGGTCTGCCCGGCTGGTGGGACTCCGCCCCGGCGTGGCTGAACAAGCCCTTCGTGATGGCCGTGATCGCTGCGGTGCTGGTGATCGTGGTCTGGCTGCTCGCCTCCCGCAAGCTCACCGTGCTGCCCAGCAAGCGCCAGTTCTTCTGGGAGTACATCTACGACTTCATCCGCAACGGGGTCGCCCGCGATGCGCTGGGTCACGATTTCCGGCGCTACCTGCCCTACCTGCTCGGGCTGTTCTCCTTCATCTGGGTGAACAACGTCTTCGGGGTCTTCCCGCTGTTCATGTTCCCGACCTTCTCCAATGTCGGGTACGCCTGGGGTCTGGCCATCCTCAGCTGGATCATCTACAACGCCGCCGGCATCGCCCGGCACGGCGGGAAGTACTTCAAGAACAGCCTCTTCCCGGCCGGCGTCCCGGCCCCGCTCTACATCCTGATCACCCCGATCGAGCTGCTGTCGAACTTCATCGTCCGCCCGGTCACCCTCGGTCTGCGACTCTTCGGCAACATGTTCGCCGGCCACCTGGTGGTGCTGGTGTTCGTCGTCGGCGGCACCTACCTGCTGACCGAGTCCCAGGGCCTGTTCTACAAGTTCGCCGGCGGGGTGTCGCTGGTGTTCAGCTTCGCGATCTTCGCCCTCGAGCTGCTGGTCGCGACCCTGCAGGCCTACATCTTCACCGTGCTGACCGCTCAGTACGTCGCCTCCTCGCTCGCCGAGGAACACTGACCGCCCACCTGACCACCACAAAGACCGTCCAATAAAACGGAAATCCGAAAGGAAACCCACATGACCCCCATGGAAATCGCCGGCTCGGTGAACATGATCGGCGCCGGCCTGGCGGCCATCGGCTCCGGTATCGGCGTAGGCCTGATCTTCGCCTCCGTCATCCAGGGCACCGCCCGTCAGCCCGAGGCCCGTGGCGCCATGATGGGCACCGCCTGGATCGGCATGGCCATCGTCGAGGCCCTGTTCATCCTGGCGCTCGCCTTCGCCTTCGTCATCAACTGATCCCACCGAGGCTGTCGAAAGGACGACGATGATGGTGCCGATGGCAATCAACCTCGGCCCGCTCGCGCCGGCCCACCTCTCCGAGGTGATCATGGGTATCATTCTCATGATCCTCATCTACCTGGTGCTGCGGGCGAAGGTGGTGCCCGCCTTCGAGAAGATGTACGCCGAGCGTGCAACGGCCATCCAGGGCGGGATGGAGAAGGCCGAGAAGGCGCAGGAGGAGGCCGAGGCCGCGCTGCGCCAGTACCAGGAGCAGCTCGCCGAGGCGCGCCAGGAGGCCGCCCGGATCCGGGAGGACGCCAAGAACGAGGGCGCCCGGATCAAGGCCGAGATGCGTGAACAGGCCGAGTCCGAGTCCGCTCGGATCGTGGCCAACGCCACCGCCCAGATCGAGGCGGAGCGTACCCAGGTGGTGAACCAGCTGCGTACCGAGGTGGGCGGCCTGGCCACCACCCTGGCCGGTCGGATCGTCGGGGAGTCCCTCGATGACGATGAGCGGGCCCGGCGCACGATCGACCGCTTCATCGCCGACCTCGAGTCGCAGCCGAACCGGGATTCCGCGGGCCAGGGGACGGGGTCGCTGTGAGCGCCCCCGTGAGCTCTGCCGAGGAGGCCCGGCTGGGTTCCCTGGATCGCGTCCTGGACGCCCAGGAGCCCAACTCGACGCTGGCCGGTGAGCTGTTCGCGGTGGTCGATGCGGTGGAGGCGCAGCCCGGTCTGCGTCGCGGCCTCACCGACCCCGGACTGTCGGTCGACCAGCGCAAGGGGCTGGCCCGGCAGCTGCTCACGGGCAAGGTCTCCGACCAGGCGGTGCGTCTGGTCGAGGAGACCGCGGCCCTGCGCTGGGGCGGCGGGCGATCCTTCGCCGCGGCGCTCGAGCGACTGGGCGTACGCGCCGAACTGCGGGCGGCCCAGGCCGCCGGGCAGCTCGACGACACCGAGGACGAGCTGTTCCGCTTCGCCCGCACCGTGTCCGGTGACCCGGGACTGGTGGAGACGCTCGGCAATCGCAGCGTGCCGGCGGCGCGGCGCGAGACGCTGGTCACCCGGCTGCTGGACGGCCGCGTCAACGAGGCCACCCTGGTGCTGGCCCGGCGTGCGGTCGGTTCCCGCAGCGGCAACTACGGCAACACGATCGAGGACTACCTGGGCCAGGCGGCGGCGCTGCGCAACCGCGGCATCGCCACCGTGCACGTGGCCCAGCCGCTGAGCAGCGAGCAGCACGAACGGCTGCGCGCGGCGCTCAGCCGGCAGGTGGGCCGCGAGGTCGATCTGCAGGTCATCGTGGACCCCCAGGTCCTCGGCGGCGTGCGGGTCCAGCTCGGTGACGAGGTCATCGAGGGCACCGTGGCCGGCAAGCTCGATCAGGCGCGGCGCAGGCTCGGCTGAGCCGGCGTACGCCCCCAACAACAACTAGACCAACGCAACTGGGAAACGAGAGCAGGGACGCAACGATGGCGGAACTCACAATTCGTCCGGAGGAGATCCGGAACGCGCTGGACTCCTTCGTCCAGGACTACACGCCGGAGACCTCCTCGCGCGAAGAGGTCGGCACCGTGGTCACCTCCGGTGACGGCATCGCCCGGGTCGAGGGCCTGCCGTCCTGCATGGCCAACGAGCTGCTGGAGTTCGAGAACGGCGTGATGGGTATCGCGCTGAACCTCGACGTCCGCGAGATCGGCGTCGTGGTGCTCGGCAACTCCGAGGGCATCGAGGAGGGCTCCAAGGTCAAGGGCACCGGCGAGGTGCTCTCGGTGCCCGTCGGCGACGGCTTCCTCGGCCGCGTCGTGGATGCGATCGGCAACCCGATCGACGGTCTCGGCGAGATCACCCCGATCGACGGCCGCCGGCAGCTGGAGCTGCAGGCCGCCGGCGTGATGGATCGCCAGGAGGTCCGCCAGCCGCTGCAGACCGGTATCAAGGCGATCGACGCGATGATCCCGATCGGCCGCGGCCAGCGGCAGCTGATCATCGGTGACCGCAAGACCGGCAAGACCGCGATCGCGCTGGACACCATCATCAACCAGAAGGCGAACTGGGAGTCCGGTGACCCGACCAAGCAGGTGCGCTGCATCTACGTCGCGGTCGGCCAGAAGGGCTCCACCGTCGCCGAGGTGAAGGGTGTCCTCGAAGAGGCCGGTGCGATGGACTACACCACCATCGTGCACGCCCCGGCGTCCGCGCCGGCCGGCTTCAAGTACCTCGCGCCCTACTCGGGTTCCTCGATCGGCCAGCACTGGATGTACCAGGGCAAGCACGTGCTGATCGTCTTCGACGACCTGACCAAGCAGGCCGAGGCGTACCGGGCGATGTCGCTGCTGCTGCGCCGCCCGCCGGGCCGTGAGGCGTACCCCGGTGACGTGTTCTACCTCCACTCCCGTCTGCTGGAGCGTTGCGCCAAACTCTCCGACGAGCTGGGCGCCGGCTCGATGACCGGTCTGCCGATCATCGAGACCAAGGCCAACGACGTGTCGGCGTTCATCCCGACCAACGTCATCTCGATCACCGACGGCCAGATCTTCCTGCAGTCCGACCTGTTCAACGCCAACCAGCGGCCCGCCGTGGACGTGGGCATCTCGGTGTCCCGCGTCGGTGGCGCCGCCCAGGTGAAGGCGATGAAGACCGTGGCCGGCACCCTGAAGATCAACCTGGCGCAGTACCGCGACATGCAGGCGTTCGCGATGTTCGCCTCCGACCTGGACGCCGCCTCCCGGCGCCAGCTCGATCGCGGTGCCCGGCTCACCGAGCTGCTGCGTCAGGGCCAGTACCACCCGTACCCGGTGGCCGACCAGGTCGTCAGCGTGTGGGCCGGTACCAACGGCTACTTCGACGACGTGCCGGTGGACGACGTGCTGCGCTTCGAGCAGGAGCTGCTCGATCACCTGCGGCACAACACCAACATCCTGACCACCCTCGGTGAGACCAACAAGTTCGACGACGACACCGCGAACGCGCTCGGCACCGAGATCGACAAGTTCAAGCAGGGCTTCCAGACCTCGGACGGCAAGATGCTGAAGGCCGGTCGCGAGGAGCACGAGGCGCTGGAGTCGGATGAGGTCGATCAGGAGCAGATCGTCAAGCAGAAGCGGGGCTGATACCAGATGCCAGCCAGTCTTCGTGAGCTGCGGTCGCGGAGGAACTCGGTCTCCACGACCAAGAAGATCACCCGCGCGATGGAGCTCATCGCGGCGTCCCGGATCGTCAAGGCCCAGCAGCGGGCCAATGCGGCGGCCCCGTACGCCCGCGAGCTGACCCGGGCGGTGTCGGCGGTGGCCACGTTCTCGAACGTGGACCATCCGCTGACCACCGAGAAGGAGAACCCCTCCCGGGCCGCGGTGCTGCTGATCACCTCCGACCGCGGTCTCGCGGGGGCGTACAGCTCCTCGGTGATCAAGCAGGGCGAGCAGCTGACCGAGCTGCTGCACGGTGAGGGCAAGGAGGTCGTGCCCTACCTCTGCGGACGCAAGGGCATCGGCTTCTACCAGTTCCGCAACCGCTACGTGGAGCAGACCTGGGACGGGTTCTCCGATTCCCCGACCTATGCCAATGCCCGGGAGATCGCCGACGCGCTGATCGGGAAGTTCCTGACCCCGACCAGCGAGGGCGGGGTGGATGAGATCCACATCGTCTTCACGCGGTTCGTCTCGATGATCACCCAGCAGCCGACCGTGATCCGGTTGCTGCCGCTGGAGGTCGTCGAGGCCGCGGAGCCGGTGGAGGATGAGGACACCTTCCCGCTCTACGACTTCGAACCGGACGCCGAGACGGTGCTGGACGAGCTGCTGCCGCTCTATGTGGCCAGCCGGATCCAGTTCTGCCTGTTGCAGGCCGCGGCCTCCGAGCTGGCGAGCAAGCAGCGTGCGATGAAGTCGGCGACCGACAACGCCGAGCAACTGATCGAACGTCTGACCCGTGAGGCGAACCAGGCCCGCCAGGCGCAGATCACCCAGGAAATCAGTGAGATCGTGGGTGGCGTGAACGCGCTGGCCGACGCGACAGCAGAGAGTGAGTGAGAGATGACCGCCACCGTCAACGATGCCAACAGCACCGAGGGCAAGGACATCCAGATCGGTCGGATCGCGCGAGTGATCGGCCCGGTCGTCGATGTCGAGTTCCCGCCGGACCAGATGCCCGACATCATGAACGCGCTGCACGTCGATGTGGAGACCGACGGCGAGAAGCGCACCATGGTGCTCGAGGTCGAGCTGCACGTGGGCGACAACATCGTCCGCGCCATCTCGCTGAAGCCGACCGACGGCCTGCGCCGCGGCCAGGAGGTGCGCGACTCCGGCGCCCCGATCACCGTGCCCGTCGGTGATGTCACCAAGGGCCACGTCTGGAACGCCACCGGCGATGTGCTGAATGCCGACCCGGCCACCCTGCAGATCGACGAGCGCTGGCCGATCCACCGCGAGCCGCCGAAGTTCGACGCGCTCGAGTCGAAGACCGAGATGTTGAACACCGGCATCAAGGTGCTCGACCTGCTGACCCCGTACGTGCAGGGCGGCAAGATCGGCCTGTTCGGCGGCGCCGGCGTGGGCAAGACCGTGCTCATCCAGGAGATGATCTACCGCATCGCGCACAACTTCGGTGGCACCTCGGTGTTCGCCGGTGTGGGGGAGCGGACCCGTGAGGGCAACGACCTGATCAACGAGATGGAAGAGGCCGGGGTGTTCAAGGACACCGCCCTGGTCTTCGGCCAGATGGACGAGCCGCCGGGCACCCGGCTGCGGGTGGCGCTGTCCGCGCTGACCATGGCGGAGTACTTCCGCGATGTGCAGAACCAGGACGTGCTGCTGTTCATCGACAACATCTTCCGGTTCACCCAGGCCGGTTCGGAGGTGTCCACCCTGCTGGGCCGGATGCCGTCCGCGGTGGGTTACCAGCCCAACCTGGCCGACGAGATGGGCCAGCTGCAGGAGCGGATCACCTCGGTCCGGGGTCACTCGATCACCTCGATGCAGGCCATCTACGTGCCCGCCGACGACTACACCGACCCGGCCCCGGCGACCACCTTCGCCCACCTGGACGCGACCACCGAGCTCTCCCGAGAGATCGCCTCGCGTGGTCTCTACCCGGCGGTGGACCCGCTGACCTCGTCCTCGCGGATCCTGGACCCGCAGTACATCGGTCAGACCCACTACGACACCGCGGTGCAGGTCAAGCAGATCCTGCAGCGCAACAAGGAACTCCAGGACATCATCGCGATCCTGGGTGTCGACGAGCTCTCCGAAGAGGACAAGATCGTCGTCAACCGGGCCCGCCGGATCCAGCAGTTCCTGTCGCAGAACACCTACATGGCCGAGAAGTTCACCAACGTGCCCGGTTCCACCGTGCCGCTGGAGGACACCATCGAGGGCTTCCAGATGATCTGCAACGGCGACGTGGACCACATCGCCGAGCAGGCCTTCTTCAACGTCGGTGGCATGGACATGGTGATGGAGAACTGGGACAAGATGCAGAAGGAGGGCTGATCCGGATGGCCGACACCCTGCAGGTCAAGGTCGTCGCCGCGGACCGCGAGGTCTGGTCCGGTGAGGCCGACCAGGTGATCGCCCGGACCAGCGAGGGCGACACCGGCATCCTGCCCAACCACTCGCCGATGCTGGGCGTGCTGGTGCCCAGCGCGGTGGTGATCTTCGCCACCCACGGGGAGCGGGAGATCGTGGCCGTCGACGGCGGCTTCATCTCGGTCGACCACAACCGGGTCTCGATCCTCAGCGAGTACGCCAAGCTGGGCGAGGAGATCTCCCTCGACCAGGCCGAGAAGGAACTCGCCGACGCCAATCGCAAGATGGACGAGGGTGACGACTCCGAGGAGACCCGCCGCCACTACCTGCGCGCGGCCGGCCAGCTGAAGGCCGCCCAGAAGCGACAGGGCAGCAACACCCTCGGCTGAGCATCGAACCAGCCGGCCGACAGGGCCGCCGTACCCACCCGGGTGCGGCGGCCCTGTCGCGTGTGTGGGGTCGGACCGGATCGATCGGTGGCTGGCCGGATCGTTCGGCGACCGGTGAGACGGTTGCTTGTCGCCCTCATTTTTGTCTTTGGCCAATGGGGTGGCTAATGTGCCGCTATGGGGTGGGAGATCATTGCCGAGCTGGTGATTGGTGCCCTCCTGCTCGCCTGCCTGATCCCGCTCGTCTGGCTCTTCCTCCGCCGCCGCTGGCTCTCCCGCCAGGGCGGCATTTTTGATTGTGCGTTGAAATCCCCGCAGGGTGGCAGCCGCTGGGCGCTGGGAGTGGCCCGGTACCAGGGCGAGGACCTGGAGTGGTTCCGGGCGCTCTCGCTCTCGCTCCGCCCCAAGGTGCGCTTCCGGCGTACCAGCACCACCGTGGACACCCAGCGCCACGCCCAGCCCGGTGAGATCGAGGTGCTCTACGGTACGCCGCGGGTCGTGCGCCTGGAGTCCACCGTGCTCGTCGGCGGCCAGCACAGCTGGGAGCTGGCGATGGCCCCGGAATCGACCACCGGCCTGCTCTCCTGGCTGGAGGCCGCACCGCCCGGGATCGGCCGCTTCCAGCAGTGACGCCGAGCGCGCCCTACTTGCCGTTTTCCCTTTCGGGGAAGAGTTCCCGGCCGAGCGCCCAGTAGAGGGCGACCATCACCCCGGCCATCGCCGGGCCGCCCCACCAGTCCTGCCGGCCGGAGGCCTGGACCAGGGCGCAGAGCAGGCCGAAGAGCAGGGTGAGCCCGACGCCGACCCGGAAATAGGTCACCGGTCGCCGCCGGGGACCCAGAGCACCTCGTCGTCGGTGCCGTTGACCGCACGGCTGGCGATGAACAGCAGATCCGAGAGCCGGTTCAGATAGGTGACCGCGATCGGGTTGACCCCGCCGGGGCGGTCGTCGTCGGCGGGCACCTCGTCGGTGCCGTACGCCTCCAGCGCCAGCCACGCGGAGCGTTCCGCGCGCCGGCAGATGGTCCGGGCCAGATGCAGCTGGGCGCCGGCGGGGTTGCCACCGGGGAGGATGAACGAGCGCAGCTTGGGCAGTGGGTCGCCGAACTCGTCGCACCAGCCCTCGAGCCGGTCCACCGAGGCCTGCTCGATCCGCAGCGGCGGATATTTCGGATCGGCGCGCAACGGGTTGGACAGATCGGCGCCGAGATCGAACAGCTCGTTCTGCACCACCGCGAGCGCCCGGGCGATCGGCTCGGCGATGCCGCCGGTGGCCAGGGCCACCCCGATCACCGAGTTGGTCTCATCGACATCGCCGTACGCCTGCACGCGCAGGTCGGTCTTGCGGGCCACCGACATGTCGGAGAGCCGCGTTTCGCCCCCATCGCCGGTACGGGTGTAGATCCGATTCAGCACCACCATGCTGCGACTCTAGCGCGGCGGACGCGCTGGCGGCGTACCCCGCTGGCTATGCTGCCCGGGTGAGTCTTCCCCTGCGTGTCCTGGCCGCCTCGGCCGTCGTTCTGCTGCCGCTCGGTCTGGTCGGCTGTGCGCCGTCGACGCCCGGTGGCTCGGGCGGTTCGTCGACCGGTGCCGGGGCGAGTGCTGCCGCCTCGGCGGGGCCGGGTGGCTGCGTCTACCAGCCGGCGGGGGAGCCGGCCAAGCCCGTCGATCCGCCGTCGACCACCGATGTGCAGACCACCGGTGAGGCGGTGTGGACGCTGACCACCAATCAGGGTCCGATCACGATCACCATGGACCGCTCGCGGACGCCCTGCACGGTGCACTCCTTCGAGTCGCTGGCCAAGCAGAAGTACTTCGACAACACCCAGTGCCACCGGCTGGTCGATTCCGGCATCTTCGTGCTGCAGTGCGGTGACCCGACCGGTACCGGCCGCGGCGGTCCCGGTTATCAGTTCCCCGACGAGGTCTCCAGCAGCGACCGCTACCCGGCCGGCACCGTCGCGATGGCGAACGCCGGTCCGGACACCAACGGTTCCCAGTTCTTCCTGGTGTACGCGGATTCCCAGCTGCCGCCCGACTACACCGTCTTCGGCCGGATGGATCAGGAGTCGCTCGGTGTGGTCGCCCGGATCGCCGCCGAGGGCCAGGACGGCTCCAGCCAGGACGGTTCCGGCAAGCCCAACAACGAGGCGCGGATCATCTCGGTCGCCGAGAAGAGCTAGCGCAGGCGGGGAGGTAACGTGGGTACGTACCTACATTGGGGGAGCGGTGATTACGACCATGACCGCCGGCGAGTTCAATCGAGACGTGAGCGCGGCCAAGCGGAAGGCCGCTGACGGTCCGGTGGTGATCACCGATCGCGGCGAGCCCGCATTCGTACTGCTCTCGATCGAGGAGTACCGCCGGCTGGGCGAGTGGGGCGCGAATCTGGTGGAACGGTTGAGCATGGATAACGACCTGGACGTCGAGTTCGATCCGGTCGACCTGCGGTTGCGGGTGCCTGAGGTGTGACGTACCTGCTGGGCGCCACTGTCCTCAGCGAATTCCGCAGCGATCGATCCCTGGGCGGCGACCACCGACGGTTGAGCCTCGGCGACATCCGTCTCAGCGCAGGATCCGCCGCTCGCGGGCGACCCGGACCGCCTGGGTGCGGTTGTCCACCCCGAGCTTGTCGAAGATGTGCACCAGGTGGGTCTTCACGGTCGCCTCGGAGATGAACAGTTCGCGGGCGACCTCACGGTTGCTCTGCCCGGTGGCGATCGCGGTGAGGATCTCCAGCTCACGGGCGGTCAGCGTGAGGTCCGGTGCCGTGGCTCGGGCGGCGAGCCGGCGTTCCAGTTCGGGTGCCAGGGCGCGTTCGCCACGGGCGGCGGCCCAGGCGGCTGCCACGATGTCGCTCGCCGCGGCGTCCTTGAGCAGATAGCCGGCCGCGCCGGCGTCGGCGGCCGCGGCCAGATCGGCATCGGAGTCGTAGGTGGTCAGCACCAGCACCGCCGGATGCGGCTCGTGGGCGGTGATCCGGCCGATCGCGGTCACCCCGTCCAGGACCGGCATCTGCAGATCCATCAGCACCACGTCGACGGCCGGCGGCGCGGGCCCGAAGAGCAGGTCGAGGGCCTGCTGGCCGTCACCGGCTTCACCGACGACGAGCACCTCCGCCAGACCGGGTACGCCGCTGCGCGCGGCCGGGTCGGTACAGACCGCCCGCAGCCCCCGGCGTACCACCGGATGGTCGTCGACCAGCAGCAACCGCAGCGTGCTCATCGGGTCGACCCCGCCTCGGTATCGGACGGCAGCGGTACCCGGATGCCGATCACGGTGCCGGCGCCGGGTGCGGACTCGACCTCGACCCGGCCACCGAGCTGCTCGATCCGCGCGCGTACCCCCGGCAGGCCGAAGCTGGCCGCCGATCCGGCCCGCTCCGGATCGAAGCCCGCACCGTCGTCGAAGATGTCGAGGGTGACGGCATCGCTCAGGAATCCCAATGTCAGCACACAATGCGCGGCCTCGGCGTGCTGGCGCACATTGGCCACGCTCGCCTGCGCGGCGCGCAGCAGGCCGGTCGCGATCGGCGCCGGCAGGCGGACCGGTTCACCGCTCACCCGCAGCTCGTACCGCGTGTCGGAGGCCGCCTGCTGCCGCTCCACCAGCCGCCGGACCGCGCTCACCAGGTCGCCCTCGGCCAGATCCGGTGGGGTGAGTTCACGGACGAAGCGGCGGGCCTCGCCGAGGTTCTCGGCGGCCACCTGCTCGATCTCGGTGAGCAGGTCGGCGGCGCGCCCCCGGCCGCCGGCGGTGTCGGTGGCGAGTTCGCTGCGGGCGCTGCGGCCCAGCAGCACCAGCGAGCTGAGGCCCTGGGCGAGGGTGTCGTGGATCTCGCGGGCCAGCCGTTCCTGCTCGCCGAGCCGGCCGGCCTCGCGCTGGCTGCGGGCGAGTTCGGCGCGGGTGGCGCGCAGTTCGGCGAGCGCGGCGGCGCGGGCCGCGGACTCGGCGTACAGGGCCTCGTAGGCGAGCGCGGCGACCACCGAGAACGCCGCCCCGACGATCGGCCCGAGCACCATCGCCACCTTCAGCCGGCCGGCGTGCGCGGCCTGGGCGGCGATCACCAGGATCGTCATCACCACGATCGCGATCACCGCATGCCAACGCCGCAACAGGTGCAGGTGCAGGAAGAACAGCGGGAACGCCAGCCAGGCGAACTCGGCGGCGAAGACCATCAGCAGCACCCAGCAGGAGGTGACCGCGGCGAGCCACCAGCGCGCCGCCCGCTGGCTGGTGAACCGGTTCGGCACCGAACCCCAGGCGTACGCCAGCGCGAACAGCACCGCGGTCGCACAGCCGAGCGCGACCCGCCAGCCGTCGCCGCCGATCGGGTCGCTCGGGTCCGGGCCGCGGAGCAGGCGTACCACCCCGATCACCAGCAGCACGGCGACCGCGCCGTGCAGGGCCTAGGCGAGCAGCCGCAGGGTGCCGCTGCGCTGCTCGGTCACGGTTCGGCCACGAATGGCCGCAGGCTCGAGGGGAAGATCTTCGGTTGGTCGGCGTGTACCCAGTGCGCGGCGCTCTTGACGGTGACCAGCCGGGTCCGCGGGAAGAGTGCATGCATCGCCTCGGTGAACTCCGGCCGGACGTAGTCGGAGTCGGCGCCGGCGATCCAGAGCACCGGCCCGGGCCAGGCGGGTTCGGTCGGTTCGACCCAGCCGCCGAGTTCGTCCATGGTGTCCCGGATCAGCTCGAGGTTGGTTTGCCAGCGCCAGGTCACCTGGCCACCGTCCTGCTCGCGGCGCAGGTTCTGCAGCAGGAAGGCGCGGACGCCGGGATCGTCGACGCCGTTGGCCCGCAGGTGCGCGTCGGCCTGTTCGCGGTTGCGCAGGCCGGCCAGGTCGAGCGAGCTCATCGCCTGCACGTAGCGGTGGAAGTCCCGCATCGAGCCGTAGCCGACGGGGGAGATGTCGACCACGCAGAGCCGGTCCACCAGCTCGGGGTGGCGCAGGGTCAGGTGCATCGCGATCTTGCCGCCCATCGAGTGCCCGATCAGGGCGACCTTGCCGCCCTCGCGGGTCGGCTCGGCCTCGATCGCGGCGGCGACCTGGTCGGCCATCGTCGGGTAGTCCATCGTCGCCGACCAGTCGGAGCGGCCGTGGTTGGGCATGTCCAGCAGCAGGCAGCGGTGGGCCGGGCCGCCGTCGCCGGCGGCGAGGGCGCGGGCGACCGACGTCCAGTTCTTGCCCTGCCCGAAGACTCCGTGATTGAACACCACCAGCGGCCCCGGGCCGTCGCCGATGCGGGTGGCGTGCAGCTCCATGATTCTCCTTGTCTGCTGGGAATGCTTGGGTCAGCGGCGCCGCTGCCAGCAGTGCTTGTGCCAGTGCCGGCGCTCGTCCATCGCCGAGGCGCTGCCGATCGAGGGCAACCGCGGCCACACCACCAGATGCGCGGTACCGGGTGGGATCGTGCCGCCACAGCCGGGACAGGTGTACGCCTTCAGCGCGCGCTCCGGCGGTACGCCGCGGACCAGCCACTGCCCGTCGGCGCGGGTCTCGGCCACCGGGTGGTTGCCGGACAGCGGCCGGTGTTCCCGGGTGTGCTTGGAGCGACGGCGACCGTTGGGCACTGTGGGCTCCGGTCAGGCCGCCGTCGCGCGGCGGAGTTCGTCGATCGCGGCGGCCGGATTCTCCACCTGGGCAAGCTGTTCCAGCAACAGGGCCGGGCGGTGGCCGGGCTCGGCGGTCTCGTCGAAGGTGCGCCGCTGCACGTCCAGGACGTGCTTCGGGCCGAGGGTGGCGAGCACCTCGAACGGCGGCGGCATCCGGCACCCCTCGACCATGCCGGTGTCGATGTCGTCGGCCGAGGCGTACCCGGTTTCGACCATCCGCAGGCAGTTGTTCAGGTATTCCGCGATCAGCCGGTCGGGCAGTTCACCGGCGCGGCTGCCCCGCGGCGGGGGCACCGGACCGGGATCCTCGGTGCCCTCTGGGGCGTACGAATAGAAGCCACGGTTGGCTTTGCGGCCGTTCCAGCCGGCGGTGACGAGCTGGCGGAGCAGGGACGGGGGAGCGGTGAGCCGGTCCTTGGTCTCGTCGTACATCCGCTCCAGCACGGCCAGGGTGACGTCGTTGCCGACCAGGTCGGTGAGGGTGAGCGGGCCCATCGGGTAGCCGGCCTGCTCGACCATCGTCTGGTCGAGTTCCTCCCGGGTGCAGAAGCCGTTCTCATAGAGCCGGATCGCCGAACCGAGGTAGGGCACCAGCAGTGCGTTCACGATGAAGCCGGCGCGGTCGCCGCAGACGATCGGGGACTTGCCCAGGCCGCGCAGCAGGTCGGCCATCCGGTTGAGGGTCGCTTCGCTGGTGTGCACGGTGCGGATCAGTTCGACCAGCGTCTGCACCGGGGCCGGATTGAAGAAATGTACGCCGAGCACGCGGCTCGGGTCGGCGACGGCCGCGGCGATCGCGGTGACCGAGAGCGAGGAGGTGTTGCTGGCCAGGATCGCGGTCTTCGGGGCGGCCGCGTCGACGGCCTGGAAGATCGTGGTCTTCAGCTCGAGGTTCTCGTTCACCGCCTCGATCACCAGGTCGGCGTCGGTGACGCCCGCCGCGGTGTCGGTGGTGAACTCGATCCGGTCGAGCAGCGCGGTCTGCTCCTCGGCGGTCAACTTCTCCTTGGCCACCGCGCGATCGGTGGACTTCTGCAGGATGGCTCGGCCGCGGTCCAGCGCCTCGTCGTTGTACTCGATACCACGCACGGCCAGCCCGGCCCGCGCGAACACCTCCGCGATCCCGGCGCCCATGGTGCCCAAGCCGATCATGGCGACGGTACGGATGGTGTTCTCGTTGTTCGGATCAGTAGTCACCCGCACGAGTCTATCCGTGCTCCGGGTGGTGGGGAGGTGGTTCGACCGGGGGTCAGACCATGATGGTGGTCACCCCGAGGACTGCTGTGCCGGGTGCCTCTCAGAGGGCGCGCTGGCTGAGCACCTGGGCGGCAACCTTGGCGCGGGAACGCACCCCGAACTTGTGCAGGATGTTCTCCACGTGTCCGTCGACGGTCCGGGTGGAGATCGTGAGCTGGTGGGCGATCTCCTTGTTGGACAGCCCATCTGCGACCAGGTCGGCGATCTGGGCCTCGCGCCGGGTGAGGCCGACCGGATTGGGCGCCGGCGTACCGCAGATCTTCGCGACCTCGTCGAGACCGGCGTTGACCGCACCGAGATGGTCCAGGCCGCTTGCCTCGCGCACGGCGCGCTGCCACGCTTCCGCCCCGAGCGCGGAGCGGGCCCGCTGCACGGCGGCGTTCCGATCCCCCTCGAGACCGGGACCGAACGAGGCGACGTGGGTGCCCAAGGTGCACCAGACCGCCTCGGCCAGGCCCTGCAGCCGTGCTGCCCGCTCGAAGTCGTGGGAGTCGACCGCGATGCACGAACCGAGGGTGAGGGTGTGCGCGATGCAGATCCCGTCGAGGTTCTCGGCCTGGATTTGTAGCGTCTCCAGGGTGGCCGTGCGCGCCGCGTCCAACTCACCCTGGTGCCACAGGGCGATCCCGCGAACCCAATAGACGTACGCCCGGAACCAGGACTCCCCGTTGCGGTCGCTGATCGCGATCAACCGCTCGGAGGTGCGCAGGGCCGCGGCGGGGGAGTCCCCATAGATCTCGGACAGCCCGAGCTGGAACAGCGCGGTCTCCAGCGCCGCTTCGTCCCCCAGCTCGGTGAAGATGGCGGCGGCCTGCCGGTAGTGCCGCACCGCCTCGGGGCCGTTGCCCCGGAACAGGTGCAGCAGCCCCGTCCAGTTGGCCACCTGACCGCGCAGGAACGCATCCGCCAGTCCCGCCGCCAGCGGCTCGGCCTCGCTCAGGTGCTCCTCGGCCAGTGCGTGGTCACCGCTGATCAGCGCCACCCAAGCGGCCACCCAAAGGGCCTCGGCGCGGTCGCGCCCGGTCACCTCGGGGGAGGCGAGCACCTGCTCCAGCCGGTGCCGTCCGGCCGGCAGAAACGCCCCGGACACCCAGTGGTAACGCAACAGGGCGCCGAGCTCGGCCGCTCGGTTCCCCTCGCCCGGGGTTGCCAGGGACCACTCCATCGCGGTGATCGCGTCGGCATGGTCGGCACGCATCAGGGCCAGACTGCGCTGCTGGTCGGGCCCCGCCCAGGTCCGCACCATGCCCCGAGCCCGCTCGAGCATCAGGTCGCGGTGACGCCGGTGCAGTTCTCCCGTCTCTGCGGCCTTGGCGGCCAACTCCGCACCGTAGTCACGAATGGTGACCAGCTGGCGATAGCGCATCCCCAACGGTGTCTGTTCGGCCAGCACGATCGACTTGGCGACCAGCGCATCGAGCAGGTCCAGCACCTCCTCGCGGCGGAGGGAACCGAAGCCGGCCACCGCCTCTGCGGCGTCCAAGTCACAGCCTGCGGTGAACACCGACATCCGGGCCCAGAGCAACTGCTCCGCCGGTGAGCACAGCTCGTAGCTCCAGTCGACCAGATTGCGCAGGGTCTGGTGTCGGGGGAGCAGCCCGCGGCCGTTGCGCCGCAGCAGGAGGAACCGGGCGTCGAGCCGGTCCAGGATCTGCTCCGCCGAGAGGCTGCGCAGCCGCACGGCCGCCAGCTCGATGGCCAGCGGCATCCCGTCCAGGCGCCGGCACAACTCGGCGATGGCGGCGCAGTTCTTTTCGGTGACCTCCAGCGGGCTGCCGGCCTGGACGGCCCGCTCCAGCAGCAGGGCGACTGCCTCGGCTCGGGTGACCGTGGCCGGGTCGCTGTCCCGCTCCGGCAGCTCCAGTGGCGGCACGGTGAGCACGTGCTCGCCCTCCAGCCCGAGCGGTTCGCGCGAGGTGGTCAGCACGTGTACGCCCGGGCAGCGGGTCAGCACGGTGAGCACCAGGTCCGCCGCGGATTCCAACAGGTGCTCACAATTGTCCAGCACGAGCAGCAGCTGCTTGCGGCCGAGGAAGTTGGTCAGCCGTTCGGTCGCATCCCGGTTGGTCAGGTCGGCGATCTCCAGGGCGGAGGCAACCCCCCACGGCACGTCGGTCGGATCAACCACCACCTCCAGGGCGGCCACGGCACAGCCGTCGGCGAACTGGTCGTCGAGGCGTCCGGCCAGCTCCAGCGCGAGCCGGGTCTTGCCGATGCCGCCGGGGCCGATCAGGGAGACGAGCCGGTTCTCGCAGATCAGCGACTCGGCCTGGGGCACGGTGCGGCCGCGCCCGATGAACCGGGTCATCGGAGCCGAGAGCTGCCCCATCGCCAACGGATCCACATCCTGTAGTGCTCGCGGCCCCCGGGCCGCACGGCCCCACCTCGGACCGCGTGCAGAGAATACGCGACCAGCCCCACCTGGGCGAGGGGTCGTTCCGTAGCGGGGCACGCGGATCCCACGCCGCTACCCGGGGGCACGGTCGAACAAAGACGGGTAGTTCTACGGGTACTCCTCCCCGCACCCGGTACCGTAACGTCAGTGTGAGCGAACGAACGACTCAAGGAGGAGTCCCGTGACGTTCTTCATGAATCGTCTGGCTCAGGTGCTGAGCGGCGAGGAATCGACCGAAGAGGTGCCGACTCCGACCCTGCGGCCGAGTCGGCCCGGCGCCGTGAACGAGGGTGTGGACAGACAGGTCGCACTGCGTTCGCTGGCCGAACAGCTGGTCTGCGAGGCCAATGCAGTGATCGATGACCCGGCAGCACATCTCACCCTGTATGACGAGGTGGGCGGCAATGAGTTGTCGTTCACCATCCGGTGCGGTGTGCACGCGGCGCGGGTCACCACCGTGATCGACTCGGCCGGCGCGCACGGGCAGATCGTCTCTGACAACCTGCCGAACGAGGAGCCCTACGAACTGATCGGCCCCGAAGCCCTGCCCGATCTCATCATTCGACTCTGCCTGGTGGCTGATCTGCGTAACCACCACAGAGCTCACCTGATCTGACAAATCGACCAACCCAAGGAAAGGAGGTCGGCGCATGCAGTACGAGCTGAAGACACAGGTCATCACGCCGCAGCGCCAGACATTCGACCACGTGGCCAAACGGTTCGGCGACAAGCCGGCCACCCGCTACCAGGAGGGCAGCTACTACCTCCAGCCGGTGGAGAACTTCCACTACCGGCCCACCTGGGCTCCGGACAAGGAGTTGTACGACGCGGACTTCAGCCGGTTCAAGCTGGTCGATCCTCACGACTACGCGGATCCACGGCAGTACTACTACACCCCGTATGTGACCAACCGTTCCCAGATGCACGAGGCGTTCGCGCGTTCGCTGGACTACGTGGGCGACCACGATCTGCTGGATCGCATGCCGCAGCCGTGGCGCGATCTGATCGCCCAGGTGGTGGTCCCGCTGCGGCACCTGGAGTCCGGCGCCCAGATGATCTTCTCGGGTGCCTGCCGGTTCTCCTACGGAACGACCATCGCCCAGTGCCTCGGCTACGAGGGGTTTGACCGGATTGGCAACGCGCAGTTGATCAGCCGGGTCGGCCTCGCGCTCGGCGACGGCACCGCCACGGTGCTCAAGTCGGCCAAGCAGGCATGGGTCGAGGACGACAGCCTGCAGGGGCTGCGGCGGATGGTGGAAATCCTGCTGGTCGAGCAGGACTGGGCGGTCGCCGTCATTGGCATGGACGTGCTCGACATGCTGCTGGACGCCCTGATCTACCGGCACCTGGACGAGGAGGCGATCATCGGCGGCGCCGGTGCCTACTCGCTGCTCGCCCAGCACATCGCCTCCTGGTACCCCGACCACCGCAAGTGGCTGGACGCGCTGTACAAGACGTGGCTGGCCGACCCCGAGCACGGCGACGCCAACCGGGCGGCGCTCAGCGAGGCGGTCTCTACCTGGCTGCCGCAGGCGGTGGACGCGGTCCGTGCTCTGGCCGAGCATGCGGACACCCTGGTAGACGTGGGCTGTGCGGGGGCCGTCACCGTCGCTGCAGAGAAGGCCGCCGAGCACTTCCGCGCCCTGGGCGTGGACGTCGACGGGCCGGGGGCCTGAGATGGCGGTGGATGCCTCCGAGCGCATTGTCAGCGTGGATCTGCAGGAGAACGAGGAGAACCGCGCGGTGATCGAGGCCATCGAGGCCGACAACGATCAGTGCATCGCACAACACATCCCGGGACTGGTCAAACTGCGGGCGCCGGGATACCTGGAGATCAACCGGGCCTCCGTGGAGGAGCGCCTCGGGCGGACCTGGGAGACACACGCATTTCAAATGGCCATCGTGAGCCTGGCCGGCAACATCAGCGAGTGGGATGAGGATCGGATCGTCATCTCCTGGGGCCGGCCGATCGAGGACGACGACGAGGATGAGGAGTACTGATCATGACCGACATGAAGGAAGCACCAGCTCGCAAGCCGGCCAAGAAGCTGTCGATGAAGCAGCGCTACTCGGCACTGACCCGGGACCTGGACTGGACCCCCAGCTACGTCTCCGAGGACGAGATGTTCCCGCACACCAAGTACGAGGGCATCAAGATCCACGACTGGTCCAAGTGGGACGACCCGTTCCGGCTCACCGTCGACGCCTACTACCGCTATCAGGCCGAAAAGGACAAGCGTCTCTACTCGGTGCTGGACGGGTTCGCCCAGGGACAGGGACATCTCACCCTGTCCGAGGCCAACTACCTGAACGCGATGAAGGTGTTCCTGAGCGGTGTGACCCCGCTGGAGTACGCGGCGAACCGCCACTTCTCCTACCTGGCCCGGCACTTCAACGGCCCGGGCCCCCGCTTCGCCGCACTGTGCCAGTCGATCGACGAGCTGCGGCACGCGCAGACCGAGATCCACACGCTGTCGAACTACAACAAGTACTACTCCGGGTTCCACAACTTCCCGCAGATGTTCGACCGGGTGTGGTACCTGTCGGTGCCGAAGTCGTACTTCGAGGACGCGCTGTCCGCGGGACCGTTCGAGTTCCTGATCGCGATCGGGTTCTCCTTCGAGTACCTGCTCACCAACCTGCTGTTCGTGCCGTTCATGTCGGGGGCCTCCTTCAACGGAGACCTGCCCACGATGACCTTCGGCTTCTCGGCCCAGTCCGACGAGTCTCGGCACATGACCCTCGGTCTGGAGGCGATCAAGTTCCTGTTGGAGCAGGACGAGGACAACGTGCCGATCGTCCAGGAGTGGGTGGATAAGTGGTTCTGGCGCGGCTACCGCGTGACCTCGCTCATCGCGCAGATGCTCGACTACATGCTTCCGCGTCCGGTGATGAGCTGGAAGGAGGCCTTCGAGCTCTACTTCGAACAGCAGATGCTGAACGGGCTGTTCCCCGATCTGGCGTACTATGGGATCCGCCCGCCGAAGCATGTGGAGCAGGCGATCTGGGAGAAGGACCACCTTTCCCACGCCACCCACAACGCGCTGTATCAGTTCTCGTTTGCGGCGAACTTCACCACTTCCACCCCAGACGCTGAACACTCCGCCTGGTTGGCGAAGTCCTATCCGGACAGCTACGACCAGCTGTACCGGCCGCGTTACGACAAGCAGGCCAAGATGGCCGCCGAGGGGAACCGGTTCTTCTACCCGGGTCTGCCTCAGCTCTGCCAGATCTGCCAGGTCCCCATGCTCTTCCCCGAGCACGGTGACCCCACCAAGATCTGCCAGCGCAGCAGCGAGTACAAGGGTGAGCACTACAACCTGTGTTCCGATGGCTGCCAGTGGATCTTCGAGCGCGAGCCGGAGAAGTACATCCAGGCCTGGATGCCGGTGCACCAGATCATGCTGGGCAACTGCGGTGGGCCGTCGGTGCCGGAGGTTCTCGACTGGTACGGCATGACCGAGGGCGACAACGGCGAGTACGTCGGCTCGGTGGACCACCAGAACTGGCAGAAGTGGCACACGCAGGTCGAGGACGTCGTCGGCGACTCCAAAAAGACCGAGGACGTGTCCGATCAGGAACCGTTCGCCACGTCCGTGAAGGAGGCCTGACATGGCGGTCAAATCATTGGGCACCTACGAGTTCGACTCCCGTTCCGCTCAGGCGTTGTACGGCGACGACATGCTCGTCCACGTCCTTCGTCGAGACAGCATGTTCTTCGCCTCCGCGGTCGCCCTGCGGGTGCCGCAAACCATGTCCTGGAAAGAGTTCGTGGACACCCAGGTCATTCCCTGGGCCAGTGCGGACCCGGACTTCAAGGCGGAGGGACCGTTCGTCTGGAAGCTGATCGAGGAGGACTTCGAGCCGGAGGATGACAAGTCCCTGGCCGAGCTCGGCATCCGGCACAAGAACACCGTCTCGCTCGACCTCGCGAAGGGATGAACCGATGACCGAGACCCACACCATCAGGGTGGAGCCGCTCGGTCGCGAGGTCCAGTGCCGAGAGGATCAGACGATCCTCGACGCCTGCCTGCGTGCAGGAGTGTGGCTGCCACACTCCTGCACGCACGGCACGTGTGCGACCTGCAAGGTGGACCTCCTCGACGGGGACGTCGATCACGGCGAGGCGTCCACCTTCGCCCTGATGGACTTCGAGCGACTGGAAGGGAAGACCCTCACCTGCTGCGCCAAGCCCGAGTCCGATGTCACCCTCGAGGCCGACATCGACGTGGACGAGGAGCTGGAAGTCTTTCCGGTGCAGGATTTCACCGGGACGATCGTCGAGCTCACCGACATCTCCGCCGACGTGAAACGGCTGAAGATCGAGCTCGACCGGGAGCTGGGCTTCAACGCAGGGCAGTACATGCGCGTCGAGGTGCCCGGGAGCGGCGGCATCGACCGCACCTGGTCGATGGCCAACTCGCCCACCGAGAACAAGATCGTGGAGTTCCAGGTGCGCCTGGTCCCCGGCGGACTTGGCACCGAGGGCTGGTTGTGGAAGAGCGCCGCGGAGGGCGACGAGGTCAAGCTGTCCGGCCCCTACGGACGGTTCGTGCTGCGCACCTGGGAGGAGGACAAGCCGATCGTGATGCTGGCCGGCGGTACCGGGTTGGCGCCGCTTGCCTCGATGATCCGGCACGCGCTGGAGAACGAGGCGTACGAGGGCGAGATCGTGTTGTACGCCGGCGCGGCGACCCGGGAGCATCTCTACGACGTGGAGGTGTTCCGCGAGCTGGCCGAGGAGTACGCCGATCAGTTCACCTTCCACGCCTGCGTTGCCAATGGGGACGGGGCCGACCGCGAGGAATCCGACGGCTACCGCGTAGGTTTCGTCAACCAGGTGATGGAGGCCGACTTCGAGAACCTCAAGGGTTACCAGGGTTACATGTGCGGCTCCCCGGGAATGGTGGAGGCCTGCCTGAAGTCGATGATGGGCAAGCGATTGTTCCCGCGCGACATCTTCCATGAGGACTTCTTCAACGAGGGGGACAAGGCGGCCGGGGTGGGGTCGCCGCTGATCAAACGGTGAGCCGCCTATCGTGGGGGCATGGAGTTTCCGCTGTTCCCGCTGGGCACCCTGCAGGTGCCGGGTGCGGTGCTGCGGTTGCAGATCTTCGAACCCCGCTATCTGGAGCTGCTCTCCGACCTGTCGGAGCTGCCGCCGGAGCGGCGGGAGTTCGGGTTGGTGCCGATCCGGCAGGGGCATGAGGTCGGCCCGGAGAACCTGCACGCGATCGCCGAGACCGGGTGCGCGGTACGGATCCTGAGCGCCCAGCCGGCGGGGGAGCGGATGCTGGTCACCGCCGCCGGAAGTTGGCGGTTCAGCATCGACCGGCTGCTCGACGATGCCGACAAGCCCTACCTGGTGGCCGAGGTGTCCCGGATCCGGGACCGGGACGTCACCCCCGGTGAGCTGGACGCGCCGGCGGCGAAGCTGCGCGAGGTGATGCAGGCGTACGCCGCCGCGCTCGGCGCCGATGACCTCGAGTTGCCGACCGCCCCCGACGAACTGGCCTGGCTGATCGCCCGCGACGGCCCGTTCCCGCTCAGTACCGGGGTGGCCCTGCTCGCCGATCCCGACCCGGTGCACCGGCTGCGGGTGCTGACCAAGGCGTTGCAGCACGAGACCGCACTGGTCACCCACACCCACAGCGTCCCCTTCCGGATGGACCGCAGCTGACCTCAGCCCACGTGGGCTGAGCGAGGGAAGAACGAGCGAGTCGAAGGGACCGCCCGATCCGGATAGGGTGTCCCGGTGCGTCTGCTGATTGCCCGTTGCCAGGTCGACTACGCCGGTCGGTTGACCGCCCATCTGCCGCCCGCGACCCGGCTGATCCTGGTCAAGGCGGACGGCTCGGTCTCGATCCATGCCGACGACCGGGCGTACAAGCCGCTGAACTGGATGAGCCCGCCGTGCACGCTGAAGGTCCGCGAGCCGGAGGCCGACGAGGCCGCGGTGACCGCCGACCTGGACGACCAGGTCAGCGAGGTCTGGGAGGTCACCGGCCGCGACGGTGACACCCTGCAGATCTCGCTGTTCGAGGTGCTGCACGATTTCAGCCACGAGCTGGGCGTGGACCCCGGGCTGCAGAAGGACGGCGTCGAGGCCCATCTGCAGGAGTTGCTGGCCGAGCAGCCGGCGACCTTCGGCGAGGGCTGGACCCTGGTCCGCCGCGAGTACCCGACCGCGATCGGCCCGGTTGATCTGATGTACCGCGACCCCGACGGGCAGCACATCGCGGTCGAGGTGAAGCGGCGCGGCGAGATCGACGGCGTCGAGCAGCTGACCCGCTATCTGGAGCTGCTGAACCGCGACCCGCTGCTCGGCGAGGTACGCGGGATCTTCGCCGCCCAGCAGATCAAACCGCAGGCCAAGGTGCTGGCCACCGATCGCGGCATTTCCTGTGTCACCGTGGATTACGACGCCCTGCGCGGCATGGACAATGCCGAGGACCGGTTGTTCTGAGCCCGATCAGCTGCGGTCGAGGCGGGGGATCAGCACCTCGCGGTAGAGCAGCAGCAGCGCGGCCGCGGTGGGGATGGCGATCAGCGCGCCGACGATGCCGAACAGCGCGCCGCCGGCCAGCGCCACGACGATGACCACCGGGCCGGGCACGTCGACCGAGCGGCGCATCACCCGGGGCTGGATGAAGTACGCCTCCAGCTGCTGGTAGAGCAGGTAGTAGGCCACGGTGACCAGGGCCTGGATCGGGCCGAGCACCGACAGCGCGACCAGGGCGACCAGCACCATCGAGATGTTGGTACCGATCAGCGGGATGAACGCGAACAGGGCGGTCATCACCGCCAGCGCCAGCGCGTACTTCCCGAGGCCGATGATGTTCA
Source organism: Enemella evansiae (assembly GCF_002250705.1). GTDB lineage: Bacteria > Actinomycetota > Actinomycetes > Propionibacteriales > Propionibacteriaceae > Enemella > Enemella evansiae. The sequence continues at coordinate 156,367 of NZ_NMVP01000033.1, read as the reverse complement.
TGAAGATGAACGAGCAGGTGCCCGAGCAGAGCACCACGATGAACATCCCGCTCAGGTAGCCACCGATCCGGCGGAACATCTCATCGGCCAGGTAGCGCACCCGGGGCCGCCGGGAGGCCGGCGCCAGCCGATAGATGGTGTCCTTGATCGAGGGCAGCGAGGCCAAGAAATACAGCGTCAGCACCAGGGTGACCACGATCGAGAAGACCGCGTTGGCGACCACCTTGCCGGCGCCCAGCAGACCGCCGAGCACGTTGTTGACCAGGTTCTCCCCGGACAGGAAGGTGGTGATCTTGTCGATGATCCCGAATCGCCGGTCGAGTTCGCTGATCTGATGGTTCTCCCGCAGCCCCTGCAGCAGGCTCGGCGCATTGGTCGCCAGGGTGGTGACCTGCTCGGTGAACACCGGCAGCACCGCGGAGCCGATCAGCACCAGCACCCCGAGGCTGAGCACGGCGACCACCAGCACTCCGACCCCGCGGCGCAAACCCTGCCGGTTCAGCAGTTCGACGAGCGGATTCAGCCCCAGCGCCAGATAGAGCGAGACCACGACCAGCACCAGCAGTGTCTGGACCTGGCCGAGCATCATCATCAGGGCGTACGCCACCACCGCGCCGAGGGTGCCGAAGAAGCCGATCGCGAAGGGCGACATCCGGGCCAGGCTGAAGCCGCGATCTGAGTCGTCGCCGGTCGGGACCGGAGGCGGCTCGGTGACCTCCTCGGCCGATCCCCGTGGTCCCTCGACGGTCGCCATCGCGCCCCGCTTCAGTCGGCGCAGCAGGCGGCCGGTGCGGCGTCCGTTCCGCTCCGGTTCGGATTCCGAGGGCTCGGGGTGGGCTGGGGTCTCGGTCATCGACGCGGTTGCCCGCCCTCACCCGTACGCCCCTGCGGACCCTGCTGGGGCTGCCGGTTCGTACCCGGCTGCTTCTGCCCCGTCCGCTGCTGGGTCGGCGGTGCGGACTGGGCCGATCGGGGGGCGGACTGGGCCGATCGGGGGGCGGACTGGGCCGACCGCGCGGACGGCGCGGACTGACCGGACGCACCGGACTGCCCCGACTGACCCGACTGACCCGACTGACCACCCGGACGCGGCGGGATCGGCTGCTGGGGTTGGGAATCCCGCGGCGTCTGCTGCTGGGGCCGGGCGTCGTCGAGGAACTGTTGCTGCTCGTTGGCGGTCTGGTCCGCCAGCGAGGACAGGCTGTTCAGCTGGGCCAGGATCGACTCCTTGCGCTGCAACAGCCGCTCGTTCTCGCGGTTCAGCTCATCGGCGCGCCAGGCGGCCTTCTGCTCGGTCTGCTGCATCAGCTCGGTGGCCTTCTGATGGGACGCGGCCAGATGCGCGTCACCCTCGCGGGCGGCCTGGATGCGGACCCGCTCCGCCTCGGCCAGTGACTCGGTGCGGACCCGGGTGGCGTGCTCGATCTCCGAGCTCAGCAACCGCTGCGCCTCCTCATGCGCCCGGGTGCTGTCGGCGAGCAGCTGCTGGGTGCGCTGGGTCGCCTCCTCGTGCTCGCTGGCCAACCGGGCGAGCAGCTGCTCACGCTCGGCGGCCGAGCTGGCGCGCACCTGTGCGGCCTCCGCCTCGGCGGTCTGGCGGATCGAGGCCGCCTCCCGGCGCGCCGCCTCGAGCATCGCACCGGACTTGCGCTGCGCCTCGCGGACCACGGCCTCGGCATGCTGCTGCGCGGAGACGACCAGCTGCTCGCCCTCGGCGCGGGCCATGCTGACCTGCTCGCCGACCTGACGCTCCAGGTTGGCGCGGAGCTGGCGCAGCTCGCCGATCGAGGTCATCCGGATGTCCTCGGCCTCGCGCTCGCTCAGCGCGCGGGCCTGCTGACCCTCCCGGCGCGCCTCCTCCTTGATCCGCGCGGCCTCGCCATGGGCCTTGTCGACCAGCTCCTTGGCCTGCACCTGGGCGATCCGCAGCATCTCGGTGGCATGCCCGCCGAGGTGGGTGTAGTCGGCGTCCTCCGGCCGCGGCGCGGGGCGATTGGTCAGCTCGCGGAGCTGTGTCTGCAACTGGGCGACCTGATCGCGGAGCTTGCTGCGCTGGCCCTCGAGATTGAGCACGTATTCATCGACGGCCTCGCGGTGATAACCGCGGCGGGCCGAGGGAAAGTGGCCGGCGGCGCTCGCGGTGTTGTCGAAAAGGCTCAGCCCCGATTCGTCACTCATGGTTCCTCCTCCGTACCCTGTCGGCCCCGGAAGCATTCACGCCCGCGGTGTGCGCCGGCGCTGGCTCGACGCGGAAACCCTACCCGGATCGGGCCGCGAATCAGGGTTGCCGTGCCGGTTCGACGAGTTCCAGCAACACCCCACCGGTGTCCTTGGGATGGACGAAGTTGATCCGCGACCCCGCGGTACCCCGCCGGGGTGCGTCATAGAGCAGCCGCAGCCCCCGTTCGCGGAGCACGGCGCCCACCCGGTCGACGTCCTCGACCCGGTACGCGAGCTGCTGGATTCCGGCACCCGAGCGGTCCAGGAACTTCGCGATCGCCGAGCTCTCGCTGATCGGCGCCAGCAGCTGCAGCTGGGCGCTCTCCGGCTGCTGCGCACCAGTGCCCAGCATCGCCTCCTCGACACCCTGCTCCTCGTTCCGCTCCCGGTGCAGCAACCGCCAGCCGAGGGTCTCGGTGTGGAAGCGGATCGCCTCATCCAGGTCGGGCACCGCCAGCCCGACGTGATCGATGCACACGAAGAGGTCGCTGATGTTCTGCATGGGCCCAACACTGGCACGTCGCGACCGGGTACGCAGCGCTAGGGTGGGCTGGCAACGATCGTTTCGCAGGCGCGGGCACTGCTGCCCGGGAGGAGGCAATCTGATGGGTTCGGTGATCGTCGGTGGTGCGCGTACGCCGATGGGCAAGTTGCTCGGTGAGCTGAAGTCGCTCAGCGGCGTCGACCTCGGTGCGGTGGCGATCTCCGGTGCCCTGGAGCGCGCCGGCGTGGCCCCCGATCAGGTGGAGTACGTGATCATGGGCCAGGTGCTGCAGGCCGGCGCCGGCCAGATGCCCGCGCGGCAGGCCGCGGTGAAGGCCGGCATCCCGATGTCCACCCCGGCGGTGAACATCAACAAGGTGTGCCTGTCGGGACTGAATGCGATCGCAATGGCCGACCAGCTGATCCGCGCCGGTGAAGCCGACATCGTGGTCGCCGGTGGCATGGAGTCGATGACCAATGCCCCGCATCTGCTGCCGAAGTCCCGGGAGGGCGTGAAATACGGCGATGCGACGCTGCAGGACTCGATGTCCCACGACGGGCTCTGGGACGCGCTCACCGACCAGTCGATGGGTGCGCTGACCGAAGAGGTCAACAAGGACAAGCAGCCGCACTTCACCCGGGCCGAGATGGATGCCTTCGGCGCCCGCTCGCACCAGCGGGCCGCGGCGGCGAAGGACAAGCTCGCCGAGGAGATCGTCGAGGTGCGCATCCCGCAGCGCCGCGGCGACGACATCGTGGTGACCGCCGACGAGGGCATCCGCGGCGACACCACCGCCGAGGGACTGGGCAAGCTCCGCCCGGCCTTCGCCAAGGACGGCGAGATCACCGCCGGCTCGTCCTCGCCGATCTCCGACGGTGCCTGCGCGGTCGTGGTGATGAGCAAGGAGAAGGCCGCCGAGCTGGGCGTCGAGGTGCTGGCCGAGATCGGCGCCCACGGCATGGTCGCCGGCCCCGACTCCTCGCTGCAACTGCAGCCCTCGCACGCCATCGTCGCCGCCGCCAAGAAGCAGGGTGTCGACCCGGTGAAGTTCGATCTCTACGAGGTCAACGAGGCGTTCGCCGCGGTCGGACTGGCCTGCGGCCGCGATCTGGGGATGAGCGACACCGAGATCGATGAGAAGGTCAACGTCAACGGCGGTGCGATCGCGCTCGGCCACCCGATCGGGATGTCCGGTGCGCGACTGGTCTACACCCTGGCCAAGGAACTGCAGCGCCGTGGCGGCGGCACCGGCGTGGCCGCGCTCTGCGGTGGCGGCGGCCAGGGCGATGCGCTGATCATCACCGTGCCCGGCGAGAAGTCGAACCCGGCGTGACCGATTCCCGGGTGGCCGAGCTGGTCGAGGCGGCCCGGGCCGGCCGGGTCCGGGCCATCGCCCGGTTGATCAGCCTGGTCGAGAACAACGCCCCGGAACTGCCGGAGGTGCTGCGGCTGCTCGCGCCGCACACCGGGCGTGCACATGTGATCGGCCTGACCGGATCGCCCGGGGTGGGCAAGTCGACCACCACCACGGCCCTCGTCGCGGCGTACCGCGACCAGGGGCTGAAGGTCGGCGTACTCGCCGTCGACCCGTCCTCACCCTTCTCCGGCGGCGCCGTGCTCGGCGACCGGGTGCGGATGCAGAAGCACTCCACCGATTCCGGGGTCTACATCCGCTCGATGGCCTCCCGTGGGCACCTCGGCGGCCTGTCCACCGCCGCCCCGCAGGCGCTGCGCGTCTTCGACCTGGCCGGCTTCGACGTGGTGCTGGTCGAGACCGTCGGCGTGGGGCAGTCCGAGGTCGAGATCGCCGGCACCGCGGACACCACGCTGGTCCTGCTGGCCCCCGGGATGGGGGATGGGATCCAGGCCGCGAAGGCCGGGATCCTGGAGATCGGTGACCTCTTCGTGGTCAACAAGGCCGACCGGGACGGTGCGCAGAACCTGGTCCGGGAGCTGCGCACGATGATCGCGATGGCCGAGCGGACACCCGAGGACTGGAAGCCGCCGATCGTGCGGACCGTGGCCAGCGCGGGGGAGGGCATCGACGAACTGGTCGAGAAGATCGCCGCCCACCGCGCGCACGGTGAGGAGACCGGGCGGCTCGCCGAACGTCGACTGGCCCGCTCCCGGGACGAGATCCAGCAGCTGGCGCTGGCCAGCGTCCGGGCCAGCTTCCTGGCCGGCGGCCGCCGCGGGCTGGACGAGCTGGCGGCCCAGGTGCGCGACGGCAGCCTCGACCCGTACGCCGCAGCGGACCGGTTGCTGGCCGAGGTCGGCGCCGACCAGGTGGAGATCACCAGCTGATGTCGATCGGTCCCGCCCGGCGTGCCCTGACCGGGGGATCGCCGCGATTGCGGTAGAAAGGGGCCCCAGTACTGCGGCACTTCCCTACTTCCCCATGCCGCGGCACAGACGGAGGGTGTATGTCAGGCGCAGTGAAAAAGATCCTGGTGTTCCTGGTCGTCGGTTTCTGCCTGTTCTACCTGGTGACCCGGCCCGAGGATGCGGCGAACGCGGTCCGGGGGTTCTTCGGCGCCTTCGACGCCCTGTTCCGGTTCTTCACCACACTGGCCCGGTGAGGCCGCGGTGTTCGGCGCGCTGACGCAGTTCTTCGACCCGCAGGTCGAGCGTCACCTGATCGCCGACGAGGGTGAGGTCATCGTCGACGAGGTCCGCCGGCATCCGATGGCGATCGCCTGGCCGGTGGTCGGGCTGTTCGGCTGCATGGTGCTGTTCATCGCGATGCCCTATCTCGGGCAGGCCTGGTTCATCCCCGGGGTGATCGGGATCGCGCTGCTGGCCCGCTGCCTGTGGCGGATCCATTCCGAGCACATGGACCGGTTCGTGATCACCAACATGCGGGTCTTCCGGGTGCATGGGGTGTTCTCCCAGCACACCGCCACCATGCCGATGCAGCGGATCCTCGACATCGCGGTGAACAAGCCCCTGCTGGGTCGGATCTTCGGCTACGGGCATTTCATCTTCGAGTCCGCGGCCCAGGACCAGGGCCTGCGTGACATCCGCTTCGTCGGTCGCCCCGACGAGCGGGATCTGACCATCCAGCGGGTGATCCAGCGCTCCGGTGCCCGCCGCAGCTTCACCAACCTCGGCGGGACCCAGTGAGTCGGGGGCCGTTGCCGTTCGACCCGATCGAGCGGGGTGCCGAGCAGTGGGAGCGCACCTATGGCGAGATGCCACGGATGCGGGCGGTCACCTCACTGATGCGGGTGCAGCAGCTGCTGCTGACCGAGCTGGATGAGCTGGTCCGTCCTTTCGGGCTGACCTTCGCGCGCTATGAGGTGCTGGTGCTGCTGTCCTTCTCCCGGCGCGGATCGCTGCCGCTGGGCAAGATCTCCGAACGGCTGCAGGTGCATGCCACCTCGGTGACGCCGGTGGTGAAGCGGCTGGCCGAGGCGGGGTTGATCGATCGCCGACCGCATCCCGAGGACGGCCGGGCGGTGCTCGCCTCGTTGACCGATCGCGGGCGTGCGGTGCTGGAGCAGGCCACCGCGGCGATCGTCGGGGCCCGGTTCGGGCTGGGTGCGCTGAGCGAGGAGCAGTGCGACCAGCTGTCCGCGATCCTGGCCGACGCCCGTTCGGCCGCCGGCGACTTCTGAGCGGGGCGGAGCGCCCGATGCGGATCCTCACCGTCAGTGACTCCGACTCCTTCCTGAAATGGGCCACGGCCACCTTCGAGGAGGTGCCCGCGGACTGGCGGGTGCGGCATCTGGTGCTGGACAACGTGATCGCGCCGTCGGCGGCCCAGGTGGCCGCGGTGCGTGGCGGGTTCCCGACCGAGCGGGGCGGGGTACGCCGGTTGGTCGAGCTGGCCGGTGGTTCCGGGCCGGCGGGGCGTCGGCCCGATGCGATCGTGCTGGCGTGCACGGGGCCGGCGCTGGAGGTCGTGATGTCGGTGCTGGCGCGCAGTGGTGCGCTGCGGGCGCGGCCGGGGCGACCGCGGCCGGTGCTGGTCGGCGGTCTGCCCGGGATCTCCTATCCGGCCAACGATCTGGCGATCCGGCACCGCCGCGATCTGGACCTGATGCTGCTGCACTCGCATCGTGAGGTGGCGGCCTACGCCGAGGTGGTGGGGCGCCTCGGCGGCCCCGAGCTGGCACTGGCGACGCTCCCGTTCCTGGCCGAGGTGCGCCGGGGGCTGGCATCGGCGGCCCCGGTGCGGGATCGGCGGGCGGTGGTGTTCGCGGCCCAGTCGCTGGTGCCGGCGGCACCCGCGGACCGGCAGCGCATCCTCACCGCGCTGGAGCGGTTGCCGACCGAGCTCGATCCGGTGGTCAAGGTGCGAGCGGTGGCGGGGGAGCGGCAGGCGCACAATGAGGCGTACCCCTATCAGCGGCTCTGGGCGGAACGCCCGGATCACCTGCGGAAGTTGGATTTCCGGGCCGGCCGGATGGCCGACGCGCTGGCCGGGGCGTACGGGTTCGCCACCGTCTCCTCGACCGCCGCGATCGAGGCGATCGCGGCCGGCGTGCCCAGTCTGGTGCTCGGTGACTTCGGGGTGAGTGCCGAGCTGATCAATCTGGTGTTCACCGATTCCGGCCTGATCGGCACCCTCGACGACCTGTCGGCCGGGCGGTTCCGCGATCCCGATCCGAGCTGGCTGCGGGACAACTACTTCCAGCCCGAGTCCGACAACACCTGGCGGGAACGGCTGGAAACCCTTGTCCAGCAGCGATCCGCGCTGCCGCCGGTGCGGTTTCGCGGGCTGGGCGGGTTGCTTCCGCAGGCACGTCGGTTCCTGCGCCTGCTGCCGGATCCGCGGAATCGCTCAGCTGGTTGAGATCTCCTGGAGCACCCGGGCGCCGTCGGGATGGGCGGCGAGCACCCGTTCGCAGAGCTCGCGGACCGCACCCTCGCCACCGTTGTGCTGCAGCACCACCCGGGCCCGGCTGCGCACCTGCGGATGCGCGTCGGCGACCGCGACCGGCCAGCCGACCAGGGACATCGGGCCGAGATCGTTCACGTCGTTGCCGGCATAGGCGATCCGCTGCAGCGGAATGCCGGCGCCCTCGGCCCACTCGCGGACCGCGCGGGACTTGTCGTCGACCGCCTGCAGCACCTCGACACCGAGCTTCGCGGCGCGGGCGGTGACCACCGGATTCCTTTCCCTGGAAAGGATGAGCAGCGGAATCCCGGCGCGGCGCAGCAGCGAGACACCCATCCCGTCGGAGCGGGAGACCCGGACCGATTCGTGCCCGTCCTGCCCGAGGTAGGCGGTGTCGGGGGTGTGCACGCCGTCGAAATCGGTGATCACCGCGGCCACGTCGATGGCGTCCACCGGGCCCTGGCCGTCGGCGGCCGGCACTCGATCCAGGACGCCGGCGAAGGCATCGGCGAGGGCCAGTTCCTCGGCGGTGTCGATCTCCAGCGAGGCCAGCTCGGAGACCTTGACGACCTCGGTACGCCCGAAGAAGCGGTGCTGGGCGGCCTGGAACCCGTCCACCCGCATCACATAGAACGCACCGGTCTCCCGGTAGTCGGGGCGGCGGTCCTGGCGGCGGGGTCGGAACGCGGCGTCGTGGTTCTGACCGACCATCGTGCCGGTGCCGGGTTCGACACCCGGATCGGCGTCCCGCCACAGGAACTCATAGGTCTCGACCCCGGAGAAGGCCGAATCGGCCCGGCCGCCGGCCACCAGCTCGACGCCGGTGTCCAGGTCCTGCCCCGAGATGAAGGGGCTGGTGCACTGCACGAAGACCAGTGTGGTCGGATCGACCCCCCGCTCGGTGATCACGGTCAGGCCGTGCAGCAGGGCCGATTCGCTGCTGGCGGTGCTGCCCGACAGATCCGCCGGCCGCTCGATGATCTCGGCACCGGCTTCGCGGGCCACCCGGGCGATCTCGGCATCGTCGGTGCTGACGAAGATCCGGTCGATCCGCCGCGCCGCTCGGCAGGCCCGGACGGCCCGCGCGACCAGCGGGATGCCGCCGATCGGCCGCAGGTTCTTGCCCGGGACGCCGACGGAGCCGCCGCGGGCAGGGATGATCGCCACCACACTCATAGGCCCCTAATCTAGGGCAGATGCCCGCCCGCGCCGGCTGAGCGAGCGCCAGCGAGTCGAAGGGATCTGGGCATGGGCAGTCATGGTGGTGGTGCCGTGGCGGTGGCTGGCCTGGTTGTGTTGGCCGCGTGATCGGGACGGCTGCACCGCCCCGGGCCCTGGTGTGCTGGGCCCGGTCCTACCAGAGCGGTCTGCGAAATCTGCGGCTCGATCGCAGAATCGGCCGATCTGGGTACCGGTTGGAGATCGAGCCGCAAATTTCGGTGGGCTGAGCGGGCGAGAGCGTGCGGAATCCTATTCCTGGTGGGGAATCAGGGCAGGTTGGGATTCCGGCGGAGCCGGCTTCTTTGGTCGCTTCGTCTGCTTCGCGGACTGCTCCGATGCGGCTCGGTGGTTTGCCTGGTCGCGGGCAGCCTGGCGTAGGTCGCGGAGGCGTTGGTTCTTGCGGGCGCGGCGGAGTCGCTCGCGTTCGCGGGCTTCGTCGGCTGCTTGTTCGGCTTCGGCCTGTTCCCTATCCAGCTGGGTTCGCCCGTTGCCGAGGGTGTCGCGGAGGAGTTGTTCGGTTCGGGAGAGTGAGGCGGCCGGGTCGTTGATCAGGTGATCGGGTGGTGGATGGTTCCAGGTGCCGTGGTGGCTGACCCATGCTTCCTGCCCTGCGGGTGTTTTCCAGTGGAACACCCCGGGTGAGGGTTGCTCGAGAATGAACCCGGCGTGGGTTCTGGCGCGGTGCGAGGTCCGGTTCAACGGTCCGAGGTTGTCCGAGCTGGTCGGACCCTCGGGTGCGGGGATCGTGTGATCGAGGTCGATGCCGCGGCCGAACGCGGAGCGATTCGAGCGGGGGAACATCACATACCGGTCGCGGAGTTTGACGCGCATGGCGAGCTCGTCGCTGGGTCGGTAGGTGTTCACCATCACCGGGGCGGCCAGATCGATCACCGGCCGCACTTTCACGGTCCCGGTGCAGCGCTCCAGCAGTTCCTTCAGGTGCTGGAGGGTGACCGGGCCGAGCTTTTCGCCTTCGCCGCCGCGGCGGTTGGCGAGGTCTTTCTGGTGGACGTGCAGGATCAGCTCCGCGCCGTGCCGGCACCGTTCGGAGGTGGGTGTGACGATCTCCCCGTGCTTGTTGACCACCTCACCCGTAGGCGTGACGGTCGCGCCGTCGAACAGCGAGGGCTGGAGCAGTTGCCGGGCCCGGTCGGGATGCGCGAGATGGCCGAGGGCTTCGGCGCGGAGTTCGTCCCTGGACCCGTCGGCACCGCCGGCTTTGAGGATGTCGGCGAGGCGATCCAGGGTGCCGTTCAGGTGGGCGGCGTCACCGGCGTCGAGGTTGGCGTAGAGGTCGGTGATGCCGGGAGTATGCCGGCTGGGGGTGAACTCGACGCGGCGTTGCTTCTTCGCGGCCTGGCGTTCGGCTTCTTTGTTGTCGTTGAGCATCAACGCGACCTGGGCCTCGGTCGTCGCGACCGCGCGCTTCGGAGTGAGGGGCACCAGCCGGAGTGACCACAGGGAGTCGAACTCGCGGGCCTGGGTGAAGGACAGCTGCAGCGCGGCGCGGGAGACATCGCGGGCGACCCAGACGGGGATGTCGCAGTCCAAGGTGGCCTGCCACAGGATCGGATGCCGATGCCGCAGGTTGAGTACGTCGGCGGTCCAGACCTGCGCCGTCTCGGGCGAGCAGCCCAGTGACATCGCCAATTCGAGGTGGAAGAACTCGGTGATGCCGGGGGTGCCGTCCGCGCCGGGGAAGACGAGCTGTTCGCCGTGCAGGACTCTCGCGGTGAGTTCGTCGGTGTGGGTGTTGAGGCCGGAGTAGGTGTCGCAGGCGGCGGCGATCGCAACGAGGCGGCGGGCTTCGGTCTGGGCGATCTGCTCGCTTTCGGCGCGGATCGCGGCGAACACTTCGGCTCGTGGGTTGGTGGTCATCTCTGGTCACCTCCTCTCATCTGCCACGTCTAACAATAGCACACATGTACGACTCTGCACCCAAAGGTTTTGATCTTTTCTGGGGCTTGGTTTCGACTCGTCGCTGCGCTCCTCGCTCAACCGGCGTACTCGGGTTCATCTCGACACGGTCGCTGGGCGACCTACTCGATGAACGTGGGGGTGTGCGGGGTTCATCTCGACACGGTCGCTGGGCGACCTACTCGATGAACGTGGGCCTCAGGCGTAGTCGGCGCTGGTGGTGCGCAGCACCCACAACGTGCCACCGCTCGGTGAGGTGGAGGCGGTGTCGGTGGTCCCCTTGGCCTTGGCGTTGTAACCGAGGGTGAGGTAGGTGCCGGCGGACAGTTCGACGCTCGAGGGATTCGCCTGGTCGTCGGCACCGGAGTCGTAGATCGGCACCACCGTGCCCTTGACCCAGTTCTGGGTGGGGTTGCTGATCATCATCCCGACGGTGGGTCGGCGGGCCTGTGCCTTGTCGCCATAGGTGAACAGGACCTTGCCGTCGCTGGTCTTGAGCAGATGGTGGGAGTTGGCGAGTACGCCGGTGAAGGACTGGTAGCGGTAGGTCGGGGTGGCCACATAGGCGTCCCACCAGGCGATGATGACCGGCGAGCCACCGCCGTCCTGCTCGGCCCGGACGCCGCAGACGATGGTGTTGCCGAACTGGACGAAGCTGGGTTCCTGGTAGGCACGGCCGACGGGGTTGTTGTTCTGGATGATCCGCTGGGGCGATTCGATCGTGATGAGCTTGTTCGTCGGTGCATCCCAGCGGGTCCGGACGAACCAGGCACCGCCGCTGGTACCGGTGGTGTAGAACGGCACCAGCACCTCGTTGGTGCGAGTGCCGCTGGCGGCCAGCGCGAGTGGGGAGCCGTGCGAATACTTCACGGTGATGCCGCTGGTGACGACCTCGACGGGATCGGTGAACCGGGTCCAGCCGGGCTTCCAGGCGGATTGATAGACCTTGCCGGCGGGGGTGAAGAAGGTCATCACCACGCTGCCGTCGTTCATCTTGCCGATCTTCGGATCGCGGGTGTCGATGCCGGACATCGTGCCGGGGTTGGCCAGCGCGGGCGTCGGTGTGGACCAGGTTCTGCCATCGGTGGAACCGAAGGAGAGCTGGATCGTGCCGATGCTGCCGGCGTGTGAGGTGGCGCGGTGCCAGACGGCCATCAATCGGCCGTCGTTCAGCTTCAGGATGTCGGGGAAGCGGGCCTCGTAGTCACCGGGTTCCTGGACGATCTTGGCGTAGAACGTCGCAGCCGCCTTCGCGGTCAGCGTGAAGCCACCGGCGGCGAGTGCGCCGAGCGAGGTGGCGGCCAGCAGGGTACGACGGGTGATCGGCATGGTTCTCCTCGGATCGCTGGTGACCCGTACCACCGTGCCACCCTGACCCCGGGTTCGTCCAGAGTTGTGGAACGGTGTTTCACGATGTGGCTCACCCATGTTCATCGAGTAGGTCGCGCAGCGACCGTGTCGAGATGAACCTCCGCTGCGGCTCATCTCGACACGCTCGGCATTGCTCCGCTTCGCTGCGCATGCCGAGCTACTCGATGAGCGTGGGATTCGCGTGAATCAGCCGCGCAGGGAGTCGTCGGTGTATTCGGGGCCGGCGGAGCCCTGTTCCTCGCGGGCCCGCAGTTCGACGCGGCGGATCTTGCCGGACACGGTCTTCGGCAGTTCGAAGAACTCCAGCTTCCGGATCCGCTGGAAGGGTGCCAATCGTTCCCGGGCGAAGGTGAGGATCGCCAGCGCGGTCTCCTCGCTCGGTTCGTGACCGGCGGCCAGCGCGACGTACGCCTTCGGCACCGCCAGGCGTACCGGATCGCTCGCCGGCACGACAGCCGCCTCGGCGACCGCCGGATGCTCGATCAGCACCGACTCCAGCTCGAACGGCGAGATCTTGTAATCGCTGGCCTTGAAGACATCGTCGGTACGCCCGATGTAGGTGATGTAACCCTCCGCGTCCCGACTGGCCACATCACCGGTGTGATAAAAGCCGCCGGCCATCGCCTCGTCATTGCGGCCGTCGTCACCCAGATAACCGGTCATCAGCGCCAGTGGGTGGTCGGCCAGATCCAGGCACAACTCGCCCTCACCGACCCCGTCGACACGCTCCCCGCTGACCGGATCCACAAGCACCGAAGGGATTCCGGGCAGCGGCCGGCCCATCGAACCGGGGCGTACCGGTTGCCCCGGAGCGTTCGCCAGCTGCGCGGTGGTCTCGGTCTGGCCGAACCCGTCGCGCACCGTCAGCCCCCAGTGCTGATCCACCTGGGCGATCACCTCGGGGTTCAGCGGCTCACCCGCGGCGAGTGCCTCGCGCAGCGAACCCGGCCGCTCGCCGAGATCGTTCTTGATCAGCATCCGCCACACCGTCGGCGGTGCGCAGAAGGAGGTGACCCCCTGCTCGGTCAGCACCCGCAACAGGGTCGCGGCGTCGAACCGGGCGTAGTTGAACACCACCGCGGTGGCCTGCGCGATCCACGGTGCGAAGAAGTTCGACCAGGCGTGCTTGGCCCAGCCCGGCGAGGAGACGTTCAGATGCACATCGCCCGGCTGCAGTCCGAGCCAGTACATCGTCGAGAAATGCCCGACCGGATAGGAAACCTGGGTGTGCTCGACCAGCTTCGGCCGGCTGGTGGTGCCAGAGGTGAAGTAGAGCAGCATCCGATCATCCGGGGCGGTCCCCGGATGCGGCACCGGTGCATCGTCCACCCGGTCCGCATCGGCGTACGCCTGCCAGCCCGCCGGTGCCGCACCGACACAGATCCGCACCAGATCATCGGCCAGTCCGTCGAACTTCGCCACCTCGTCGGGGGTGCAGACGACCGCGCGGACGTTGCCGCGCTGCACCCGGTCCGCCAGGTCGGCCGACCCGAGCGCGGTCGTCGTCGGCAGCACCACCGCGCCGAGCTTGAAGACCGCCAGCATGATCTCCCACAGCTCGGTCTGGTTGCCCAGCATCACCAACACCGCATCACCGCGGCCGATGCCCAGCTCGGACAGCCAGCGGGCGAGCTGGTGGGAGCGGCGGGACAGCTCGCCATAACTTGCCTGGTGCGCCGACAGGTCGTCCTCGACGATGGTCAGCGCCGCCCGCTCCGGATGCTCGGCGGCGACCACATCGAACCAGTCATGGGCCCAGTTGAAGCGGTCGCCGATCCGTGGCCAGGTGAACTCGGCCACCGCGCGCGGCTGATCGGTGCGCAGCCGCAGCAGCTGGTCGCGGGCGGCCCGGTAGGCCGTCGTGGGGTCGTTCGGCTGGCTGTCGTTGACGTCGCTGTCGCTCACATCGTCATGAAACCACAGGGCCACCCGGGCCCACGAGACCCGTCAGTTGCCGCGGCGGGGGAGCCAGACCAGGGCGTCACCGACCGGTCGCGGTGCGGTGCCACTCGGCTGATTCACGATCTGATCGGGGGCGACCATCGTCGAGGAACCGCCGCCGTCCAGGTTGAGCGCATCGGTCAACCCGAAGTCGCGGGCCACCTGCGCGGTCTCCGGAATCGTGGTGCCGACGCTGGTCGGCTGGCGACCGTCGATCACGATCAGGGTGATGACGCCGTTGGCGTCGGTACCGGCGACGGTGCGCGGATTCCTGGCATAGAAGGAATCCCCGGGGATCGGTGTGGTCAGGTCCTTGCCGTCGCGGAGCAGCTCCACGCGGCCGTTGACCGCATAGGTGTGCGGCTTCAGCTTGATCGGCTCACCCGCGGCGTCGCGCAGCTGGCTGGCGATGTCGATGCAGCCGGTGGCGAGTTGCTGCAGGGCGGCCACGTCCGCACCGGTCGCCTGGATCGAGGTCTCCCCGGCGGCCAGAGCGGTGCCGCGGACCGGAGCGCTGCGCACCACGCAGTTGTCCCGGTTCAGGACCAGCTCCAGACCCGCGCCCTCGGGCGTACGCGCCGCGAACTCGGGGGTGAAGCGCACCGTCTGGTCGACGGCCGGCGGATGGTTGATCGCCTCCAGTGGGGTGCGGGTGCCGCTCTCGCGGTCGGTCAGGGTGCCGGTCCAGGAGGTTCGGGTGATCCGCAACCGGTTCTGCTTGGCGTCGAAGATCAGATCCGACTCGCGGTCATAGGTCGTCGGCTCGCTGAGCAGTTCGCCGGCGCGCACCGACAGGCCCACCGGATCGCCCGGGTATTGCCGGTCGGCGGTGAAGGTGAAGAAGCTGCCGTTCACCGCGGCCAGTCCGCCGGCGTAGCGGTTCAGCACGTCCACGGTCTCGGTGCGGGCGATGTCCGGGCCGTCGGTGGCGACGAGCTGGCCCTTCGCACGCTGCGGATCGATCCGCAGCGCCCAGACCCGCCAGGGGCCTCGGGTGGTGGTCTCGTACTCCGCCGGCACCGCGGTCCCGCTGCCGCGCACCACCTGGGTCAGCGTGACCCCGGGGGCCAGGTCGGTGCTGGTGCGGGTCTCCGGCAGATCGGCGTCGCCGAGCCGCAGGCGGTCGGCGATCGGTGCGCTCGGGCCAGGTGCGGCCTGCGCGGCGGGTACGCCGAGGGTGAGGGCGAGCATCGAGGTGAGGGCGCCGGCGAGCAGGCGGGCGGGGCGTACGCGCATCAGATGACTCCTGGGGGTGGGTGCGAGCGGTGCCCAATCCATCAGCGGAAACCGGCATCCCGGCGTACTCCGGGTGTCCGGCAGGTGACGCCTTGGTGAGACTCGGCTCATCGGGGAACCCTCGCCGCACCGCGGATGGAAAATAGTAGGAGGCCCTAGTATTTTGGAGTGAGATGTCGCGCACAATGGTGCGTGAGGCATGTACCGACGGAGGTAGTGATGGCTGAGACGACCGGACACGACCGCTGGCTCGCCGCCTGGCAGCAGGCCGTCGACTCGGGCAAGGTGCGCGACGCCGACTTCAGCACGCTGTCGGGGCTCGAGGTGGAACCGGTCTACGGTCCCGCCGACGAGGCTGCGGACGAGCGGATGGAACGGATCGGCTGGCCGGGGGAGTACCCCTACACCCGCGGTCTGTACGCCACCGGCTACCGCGGCCGTCCCTGGACGATCCGGCAGTTCGCCGGCTTCGGCAACGCCCGGCAGACCAACGAGCGCTACAAGATGATCCTCGGCGCGGGCGGCGGCGGGCTCTCGGTCGCCTTCGACATGCCGACGTTGATGGGCCGCGACTCCGACGATCCCCGCTCGCTCGGTGAGGTCGGGCACTGCGGGGTGGCCATCGACTCGGCCGCCGACATGGAGATCCTGTTCGACGAGATCGACCTGGAACAGGTCACCACCTCGATGACCATCTCCGGTCCCGCGGTGCCGGTGTTCTGCATGTACCTGGTCGCCGCCGAGCGGCAGGGCCGCGACATCACCAGGCTGAACGGCACCCTGCAGACCGACATCTTCAAGGAGTACATCGCCCAGAAGGAGTGGCTGTTCGCCCCCGAACCGCATCTGCGGCTGATCGGCGACCTGATGGAATACACCTCCCGCGACATCCCGGCGTACAAGCCGCTGTCGGTCTCCGGCTACCACATCCGCGAGGCCGGGGCGACCGCCGCCCAGGAGCTGGCGTTCACCCTCGCCGACGGTTTCGGCTACGTCGAGCTGGGCCTGTCCCGTGGGCTGGACGTCAACGTGTTCGCGCCCGGGCTGAGCTTCTTCTTCGACGCGCACATCGACTTCTTCGAGGAGATCGCCAAGTTCCGCGCCGCCCGCCGGATCTGGGCGCGCTGGATGCGCGACCACTTCGGCGCCACCTCGCCCAAGGCGCAGTGGCTGCGCTTCCACACCCAGACCGCCGGCGTCTCGCTGACCGCGCAGCAGCCCTACAACAACGTGGTCCGCACCGCGCTGGAGGCGCTCAGCGCGGTCCTCGGCGGCACCAACTCGCTGCACACCAATGCCCTCGACGAGACCCTGGCGCTGCCCAGTGAGCGGGCCGCCGAGATCGCGCTGCGCACCCAGCAGGTGATCGCCGAGGAGACCGGGGTGCTGAACGTGGCCGACCCGCTCGGCGGTTCCTGGTACGTCGAGGCGCTCACCGACCGGATCGAGGCGGAGGCGGAGAAGATCTTCGCGCAGATCCTCAAGCTCGGCGAGCAGGCCCAGCCGGACGGCGAGCACGAGATCGGCCCGGTCACCTCCGGGCTGCTCCGCGGGATCGAGGAGGGCTGGTTCACCGGTGAGATCGCCGATTCGGCGTTCATCGCGCAGACCCTGCTGGAGAAGGGCGAGAAGCGGATCGTCGGCGTCAATGCGCACACCTCCTCGGTGACCGGGGAGCTGGAGATCCTGCGGGTCTCGCACGAGGTCGAGCGCGAGCAGGTACGCCTGCTCACCGAGCGGCGCGGTACCCGCGACCAGGCCCGGGTGGACGCCGCCCTGGAGCGGATGCTGGGCGCGGCCCGCGGCAGCGAGAACATGATCGAACCGATGCTCGAGGCGGTCCGCGCCGAAGCCACCCTCGGCGAGATTTGCAACACCCTGCGCGCCGAATGGGGCGAATACACCGAACCCGCGAATTTCTGAACGTTCATCGAGTAGCAGTCCATGCGGAGCTTGCGGAGCAATGGCTGCGTGTCGAGATGAACCGGTTCCGCTCGCTCGAGTCCTCTCGACACGGCCGCGGGCGGCCTACTCGAGGATCCTGGGTGCGGATCAAGCCTCGGTCTGAGTGACCTGTTCGGCCTTCTTCCGCTCGGCATCGGCCTGTTCGCGGATCTTGCGGGCGCGCGCGACCCGGCGTTCGCGGGCCTGCCGGTTCGCCGTCGAGGCGCGCGCATCGCGGGGCGGCAGCTGCAGCGTACGCTCGGCATGCAGGCCCGCCTGCAGCTCGCGGGAGCGCTCCAGTTCGGAGTCGAACTCGGCCCCGAAGACCAGGGCACAGTTGGACAGCCAGATCCACAGCAGGAAGACGATGATGCCGCCGAGGGTGCCGTACATCTTGTTGTAGTTGGAAAAATTCGACACATAGATGCCGAAGCCGGCCGAGACCAGCAGCCAGGAGCCGAGCGCGATCCCGGCACCGAGGCTGAGCCAGCGGAACTTCGGCTGGCGCACGTTCGGCGTCCAGTAGTAGAGCACCGCGATCAGTGCCACCGCGACCAGCAACAGCAGCGGCCACTTGACCAGATTGAACACCTGCCGGCCGAGCACGCCGAGACCGAGCAGCCAGGTGACCCGTTCGGCGATCGGGCCGGAGATCACCAGGCCGACCAGCAGCACCGCGACCAGCACCAGCACCACGATGGTGATCGCCAGCTGCTGCACCTTCAGCCAGAGGAACGGGCGGCCCTCGTCGACCTCGTAGACCCGGTTCATCATCCGGGCGAACGCGCCGACATAGGCCGACCCGGACCAGACCGCGCCGAGCAGACCCGCGATCAGCGTCCAACCGGAGAAATCGGACTGGACCAGGCTGAGCAGCAACCCCTCGATGATCCCGACGATGTCGGCCGGGGCGATCGCGGTCAGCACTTGCAGCAGCGCCGGTACCGTGCTGCGCGCCTGACCGAGCAGGCCGAGCAGTGACACCACCGCGAGCAGGGCCGGGAAGAGCGCCAGCACGCCGTAGTATGTGAGCCCGGCAGCCAGATCGGTGCACTCGTCGCGGAGGAACTCCGCACCGGCCCGGCGCACCGCGGACCGCCAGCCGATGCGACTCAGCTGGTACCAGCGGCGCGGCTTGCGCGGGTCGTCCGGATCCGGGGCGCTGGCCCGGACCGCTGCGGAACCTTCGACTGCCATGCCGCCATTTTTGCAGGTCAGCCGGGGTTGCTCCGGGAGGCGACCGCGGACACCAGTCCGGTGCCGTCACCGGCGCGTACGCCCGCAGCGAGCCCGTCGGTTCCGGCGGCCGCGACCAGCGGTCGGGGTACGCCGACCAGCGGTGCCAGCAGGCGGTGGGTGAAGGTGTGGCCGACCAGCTCGATGCCCTCGCGGCGCAGCAGTTCGGCCATCAGCAGGGTCTGCAGCGGGCCGTGCACGACCAGCCCCGGATAACCCTCGTGCGCGGCCCAGCCGAGGTCGTAGTGGATCCGGTGCGCGTTGAAGGTGAGGGCGGAGAAGCGGAACAGCAGCGCCTCATCCACGCCCAGCTCCAACCGCGGGCCGGGCCAGGATTCCTTGCTGGGTTCGGGATCCTCGGCCGGCAGCGCGGCGCCGCCGGG
This sequence comes from Enemella evansiae, assembly GCF_002250705.1. Lineage (GTDB taxonomy): Bacteria > Actinomycetota > Actinomycetes > Propionibacteriales > Propionibacteriaceae > Enemella > Enemella evansiae. Next base: position 137,571 of record NZ_NMVP01000033.1, on the reverse strand, counting down.
AGCGCGGTAGACGATGTCCTGCTCCTCGACGACACCGGGTCGGTCGGCCTGGCTGATCGTGCTCCGCACGGTGGCGAAGGTGAGCGGACCGGAGCGGCCCTGCTTCTCCCGCACGTCGACCACTTCGGTCACCTTGGTGGCGGGTACGCCGAGCCGCAGCGGTCGCAGCGTGGTGATCCGGCCGCCGGCGAACATCCGGCGCCGCCCGGGTCCGGGGGGTGCCGGGATGCCGGTGGTGGGGTGGCCGTCGGGGGAGAGGTCGGCGGTCCGGGGGCGCGGCAGCAGATGCAGCCAGTGCCACAACGGCGGCAACAGCTCGTCCGCAGGTGGGTCGATGTCGAGGAGCGCGGCCAGCGCCTCGGCGGGCTCGGGGGCCAGCACCTCGGTCCGGGTGAGTTGTTCGGTCATTGCCGGATTCCTTTCCCGGTGGGATCTGCGCGGGCCAGCAGCTGCCGGGCGCGGGTCAGCACCGGGGCGTCCACCATCACCCCGTCCACCCGTGCCGCCCCCGTGCCGTCGGCGGCGAGCACCCGGGTGGCCCAGTCCAGCTCGGCCGGCTCCGGACGCAGGGCGTCATGGGTCGGTTCGACCTGCCGGGGGTGGATCAGCAGCTTGCCGGTGAACCCCAGCTCGACGGCATGGTGGATGTCTTCGGTGAGGGCGGCGGGATCGTCCAGGGCCGAGGTGACGCCGTCGATCGGCGCCGGCTTGTCCGCCAGCCGGGAGGCCAGCACCAGGGTGCTGCGGGCGGTGAGCATGGCGGTCCGTGAGGGCGCGCAGCCCAGGTCGGCGGCGAGATCGAGATGGCCCAGGCAGAGACGGGTGACCGCCGGCTCGGCGGCGACCTCGACGGCCCGATGCAGGCCGAGCGCGGTCTCGATCAGCGCCAGCACGGGCCGGCCGGTCGCCTCCGCGATGGACCGGATCTGCTGTGGATCCTCGGCCTTGGGCAGCAGCACCGCCGTCAGCCGGTCGGCGGGAATCCCTGTCAGGGCGGCACGATCGGCGGCGTGCTGGGGCGTACCGGCGGCGTTGATGCGGACCACGATCGGCACGCCGGTGGCTTCGACTCCCTCGTTCCTCGGTCGCTCAACCAGCGCCGTGGTGACCGCGTCCCGGGCCTGGTCCTTGTGGTCGGGGGCGACCGCGTCCTCCAGATCGAGGATCACCGCATCGGCGCCGGCGGCGAGCGCCTTGTCGAAGCGATCCGGGCGGTCACCCGGTACGAACAGCAGCGAGCGTGCCGAGCCGAGAGCCACGCTCACGGGGCCACCGTGCCACGCTTCATCAGCTGGCCCACGATGACATTGCGCTGGATCTCGTTGGTGCCCTCGCCGACGATCATCAGCGGGGCGTCGCGGAAGTAGCGCTCCACATCGAACTCGGTGGAATAGCCATAGCCACCGTGGATCCGCAGCGCACTGGTCGCGTTGCGCAGGCCGACCTCGGAGGCGAAGAGTTTCGCCATCCCCGCCTCGAGATCGGCGCGCTCACCGGAGTCGTAGCGGCGGGCCGCATGCTGGGTGAGCTGCCGGGCGGCCTCCAGTTCGGTCGCCATGTCGGCCAGCAGGTTGCCGACCGCCTGGTGTTTCCAGATCGGTTTGCCGAAGGTCTCCCGTTCGGTGGCATAGCGCATCGAATCCTCCAGGGCGGCGCGGGCCACGCCCAACGCCCGGGAGGCGACCTGCAACCGGCCGACCTCCAGCCCGCGCATCATCTGCGCGAAACCGCGGCCCTCCTCACCACCGAGCAGGGCCGAGGCCGGGACCCGGGCACCGTCGAAGGACAGCTCGCAGGTCTCCACCCCCTTGTAACCCAGCTTGGACAGATCCCGGGAGACGGTGAACCCCGCCAGCCCACCGTCGTCGGGGTGGGTCTCGACCAGCAGGATCGAGATGCCGCGGTGCGGCGGGTCGGCCTCCCGGTCGGTCTTGCAGAGCAGCGCGATCAACCCGGAGCGGCGGGCGTTGGTGATCCACATCTTGGATCCGTTCACGACATAGTCGTCACCGTCGCGCCGGGCATGGGTGCGCATCGCCTGCAGATCCGAGCCCCCGCCGGGTTCGGTGAGCGCCATCGTGGCACGCAGTTCCCCGGTGGCCATCCGCGGCAGGTAGCGGTCCTTCTGCTCGTCGGTGCCGTAGGCCAGCAGCAGCTTGCTCACCACGGTGTGCCCGCCCATCGCTCCGGCGAGCGTCATCCAGCCGGTGGCGAGTTCTTCGGTGATCTGGCAGTACGCCGGGGTGGAGAGTGCGGTATCACCCCAGGGTTCGGGGATCGCCAGCCCGAAGATACCGAGCTGCTTCATCTGCTCGATCCATTCTTCGGGGTAGCTGTTGGCGTGTTCGACCTCGTTGACCTTCGGCCGGACATCGCGGGTGATCCAGTCGCGGATCACCGCGATGATCTCGCGCTCCTCCTCGGTCATGCGGTTTCTCCTTCGGTTCGTGGGCGGGGCAGGGTGCCGCGGAACAGCTCCGCGGATTCCTGCCAGGTGAGCTGTTCGGGCCGGATGTCCAGGCCACGCAGGCATTCTTCGACCTTGCGGCGCAGCTCCTGTTTGGTCGGCGGCCGGGTGGGTGAGCCCGGTGGCAGGTCGAGCTCGGCGGTGCGTTCACCCCGATCCTCGGTGACGGTGATGTGCACCCGACCGGTCAGCAGACCTTCACCGCCGTCGGTGAGTTCGGTCTCGACCAGTTGCAGCAGGCGCTGTGCCGCGGGCCGGTTCACCGCCTCGTCGCCGAACTCCCAGAAGCCGGGGAAGTCGTCCAGCAGGGCGGTGGCGGCGGCGTACTCGAGGGAGAACTTGCCCTCCAACCCGGTCTGCGGTCGGTGCGACTGCAGCGGCACTACCGAGGCGGCCGGGGTGCGCAGCCGGATGCCGGTCACCGACTCCGGGTCGAGACCCTCGCGCAGCCCGGCGATCGCGGTGATCGGCCGCTGCAGGGCATAGCAGGCGGGGTGGATCTTGATCGCCAGACCGTCCGGGACCGCCGGGGATCGCTGCGAGAGCACCGGATCCGCCGGATCGCCGCCGAGCAGGGTGAGCCACCGCTGCACCGCTGCCGGGTTGGCGCGGGCGCCGTCGCGGGCCAGTCGGGCGGCGCGGATCCCGGCGTCGGCGGCCAGCCCGATCTGGATCGACTTGGCATCGGTGCCGAAGGCGTCCTGGACCCCGCCGGCGGCGGGCACGGCCAGGGCGAGCGCCATCATGGTCGCCTCGGTGTCCAGGCCGAAGCAGGAGGCCGCCGCGGCGGCGGCACCCAGTGCACCGGCGGTGGTGGTGGCGTGCCAGCCCGCGGAGTAGTGCCGCCAGCCCAGTGCGGTCCCGATCCGGGCCATCACACCGGCCCCGGCCAGGAAGTCCCGCGGGCCACCGCCGAGGGCGAGCACCACCGGGATGCAGACGGTGGAGATGTGGGTGGTCGACGGCATGTGCAGATCGTCGAAGTCGAGCACGTGGCAGGCGACCGCCCACCGGCCCGCCTGATCGAGGGCGCCGACCTTTTCCAGCACCGGATGGGAATGCGCGGCCAGGCCGACGGCGACGGTGTCGACCAGTTGGCGGTCGGCCAGCGCGAGATCCTCGGTGCTCGGTTCGAACGTGGTGGCCCAGTCGGCGAGGGCACGTGCGGTCATCATCGGGCCTCCTCCTCGGTGGTGGTCGGTACGCCGAACTCGGCGAGCACGGCATCGGTGTGCTCGCCCACCCGCGGGATCGGACCGAGCACCGGTTCCTGGTCATCGAGCATCGCGGGCGGCCGCAGCGCACGCAGCGGTCCGGCGGGGGAGTCGTAGCTGCGCCAGCGATCCCGCGCTTCGAGCTGTGGGTGGGCGGAGAACTGTGCCATGTCCCGCAACCGGGCGTTCGCGATCTGGGCGGCCTCCAACCGGCGCTCCACCTCATCGATCGGCAGTTCGGTGAAGACGGCCTCCAGGTATGCCGTCAGCTCGGCCCGGTTGCGGACCCGGTCGCTGTTGCGGACGAACCGGGGATCGGTGGCCAGCTCGGGCTGACGCAGCACCTGTTCGCAGAACCGCGCCCACTCGCGTTCGTTCTGGATGCCGAGGAAGATCTGCTGCTGCTCGGCACAGTGGAACGGCCCATAGGGGGCGATGGCGGCGTGCGAGGCACCCGTTCGGGGCGGTTGCGAATCGCCGTATTCGGCGTAGTTGTAGGGAAATCCCATCCACTCGCCGAGGGCCTCCAGCATCGGCACCTCGATGGTCGCCCCGCCGCCACCCCGCTCCCGGCGCAGCAGCGCAGAGAGGATGCCGGAATAGGCGTACATCCCGGCGGCGATGTCGGCGACCGAGATGCCGACCTTGCTCGGTGTCTCCGGCGTACCGGTCAGCGAGACCAGACCGGCCTCACACTGCACCAGCAGGTCGTAGGCCTTCTTGGTGGCGTACGGGCCGGTGGACCCGTAACCGGAGATCGAGACATGGATCAGTTCCGGTCTGCGGTCACGCTGCTCCGCGGCACCGAAACCGAGTCGGTCGGCGGCACCCGGGGCGAGGTTCTGGATGAACACGTCGGCCCGGTCGACCAACGCCTGCAGCGTTTCCCGGCCCCGGTCGCTCTTCAGGTCAAGGGCGACCGACTCCTTGCTGCGGTTCAGCCAGACGAAGTGACTGGCCAGCCCGTGCACGGTCTCGTCATAACCGCGGGCGAAATCACCGACCTCGGGGCGCTCGATCTTGAGCACCCGGGCGCCCTGATCGGCGAGCTGGCGGGTGGCGAACGGAGCGGCGACGGCCTGCTCCACGGCGACGACGGTGATTCCTTCCAGGGCGCGCATTCCGAGCGCTGGCATCTATTGACCCCCGATGAGAGCGGTGGACAGGGCGGGTACGAAGGTGACGATCAGCAGGCCGGCGAGCAGCACCAGGGCCGAGGGCAGGGCTGCCTTGGCCACTTTGAGCACGCTCATCCGGGACAGCCCGGAGGCGACGAACAGGTTCAATCCGAGCGGCGGGGTGACCATGCCGATCTCCAGGTTCATCACCATGATGATGCCCAGATGGATCGGGTTGATGCCCATCTGGGTGGCGATCGGCAGCAGGATCGGGGCCAGGATCAAGATGGCCGAGGAGGTCTCCATGAAACAGCCGACGATCAGCAGGATCACGTTGATCAGCAGCAGGAACTGCCACGGGCGCAGGTTCATCTCCTCGATGGCCCCGGAGATCTGCAGCGGGATCCGTTCCTGGGTGAGCACGAAGGAGAACAGGATGCCGTTGGCGATGATGAACATGATCATCGCCGAGGTCTTCGCCGAGGCCAGGGTGATCTCACCGAGCCGCTTGAACGGCAGCTCGCGGTAGATGACCAGCGAGACCAGCAGCGAATAGAGCACCGCGACCGCGGCCGCCTCGGTGGGGGTGAAGAAGCCGTTGTAGATGCCGCCCAGCACGATGACCGGCAGCAGCAGCGCCAGGATCGCGCTCTGGAATGCCTTGAACCGGTCCTTGGCGGACTTCACCCCGAGGGTGCTGGAGTTGTCGCCGTAACCCTTGCGGCGGGAGATGACCAGCGCGACCGCGATCAGCATCAACCCGGCCAGGATGCCGGGGATGATGCCGGCGACGAACAGGTCACCGATGTTGGACTCGGTGGCGATGCCGAAGACGATCAGCGGGATCGACGGCGGGATGAGGATGCCCAGCGATCCGGAACTGGCGATCAGGCCGGTGGAGAACTGTTTGCTGTAGCCGTGCGCGACCATCGCGGGAATCATGATCGTGCCGACCGCGACGACGGTGGCCGGTGAGGAGCCGGAGACCGCGGCGAAGAACATGCAGGACAGCACCGCGGTGATCGCGAGCCCACCACGCAGATGACCGACCAGGGCGGCGCCGAAGTCGGTCAACCGTCTGGAGATCCCGCCCCGGGACATGATGTTGGCGGCCAGCACGAAGAACGGGATGGCCATCAACGGGAAACTGTTCAACGCGTTGAACAATCGCTCCGGGACCTGGGTCATCGGGGTGAGCGTGAAATAGAAGATGTAGAAGATCGAGGTGAGCCCCAGGGCCACCGAGATCGGCGCGGACGACAGCAGCAGCAGGAACAGCAGGACCAGCAGCAGGATGGTGGCGAGAGTCATCGGTCGCTCCGATCGCCGTCGAGATTGGGATTCCGGGCGGCCAGATCGCTCTGGTCGAACCCGGCCGCGGCCAGCTCGTCGGCGTACACGTCGCGACCGATCTCGTCGCGGGGCGTACGCCAGGTCCGCCAGGCCAGCTCCAGCGAACGCAGCGCCATCAGGGTGAAACCGATCGCCACCGACAGCTCCAGCACCCACAACGGCAGCTTCAGAGCCGGGGTGATGGTGCGCCGGGAGAACGGTTCGGCGATCAGCATCCAGGAGAGCACCGCCAGGCTGACCATGTAGCCGATGGTGACCAGCCGGCCGATCAGCGTGATCGCCTTGCGGGCGGTGCCTTTCAGCAGCACCGGCAGGATGTCGATGTTGACGTGTTCATCGGAGCGCAGGGTGGCGACCGCGCCGATGAAGGTGGAGTAGATGATCAGATAGATCGTCGCCTCCTCGGCCCAGAAGACGACCGCGCCGGTGAGGTTGCGGAGCACCACCGAGACGATCGCGATGACCGCCGCGGCGGCCAGGGTGGCCACCGCCAGGGTGTTCTCCACCGACGTGAGGATTCTGTTCAACTGCTTCATGATCGACTCACCTCCCTCAGCGCAGCTTCTTGCGGGCGAGCAGTTCGTCGACGATCTCCGGGCCGATCGCGTCGCGATACTGCAGATAGACCGAGGGCAGCACCGCGTCCCGCAGCGTCTGCCGCTGCTCTGGGGTGAGGGAGACGATCTCGGTGTTCCCGGTCGCCTCGATCTTCTTGCGGGATTCGAGTTCGAGCTGGGCGGAGCGTTCCCGGTTCACCCGGCTGGCCTCGGTGGCACTGGCCTCGACATCGCGCTGCAGATCGGGGGGAAGCTCGTCGAAGAAGGACTTGTTGATGATCAGCACGTAGCCGATGTAGCCGTGGTCGGAGGCGGTGATGTATTTCTGCACCGTGTGCATCTTCTGTGACTGGATGTTGGACCAGGTGTTCTCACCACCGTCGATGACACCCTGCTGCAACCCGTTGTAGACCTCGGCGAAGGCCAGTGGGGTGGGGATTCCACCCCACTTCTCGAACTGGGTGCGCAGCACGTCCGAGGGCTGGATGCGGTATTTCTTGCCGACCATGTCGGACGGGCTGACGGTGCGGTTGTTCGAGTGGATCTGCTTCATCCCGGAGTCCCACAGGCCGAGCACCTTCATGCCCTTGGCCTCCAGATCCTTGTTCGCATAGATCGCCCGGCCGACCTGGGTGTCGGGGGCGGCGACCTGCGGGATCTCGTCCGGGGTCTCGAACAGATAGGGCAGATCGAGCACCTGCAGGGCCGGGGCGACGGTGGTGAACTTGGCGCTGGCCGGTGCGAGCATCTGCACCGAGTTGGACTGGATGGCCTGCATCTCGTCCTTGTCGCCATAGAGCTCGGAGTTCGGATAGACCTGTACCCGGACCCGGCCGTTGGTCCGCTTCTCCACATCGGCGGCGAAGAAGTCGGCGGCCTGACCCTTGGGGGTGGCGGCCGTGGTCACGTGGGCGAACTTGATCGTGTAGGTGCCGCCCGCGTTCATCAGGGCGCCGCGGACGCAGCCGGTCGCGCTCAGACTGAGCACGGCGACCGCTGCTGCGGTGAGGGTTCTGCGGAACTTCATCGTTCCTCCTGTCGTGGTCTTTCCTTTGTCGATTGGCGTTTCAGGCTCGGCCGAGATGCAGCACGTGGGTGTAGTGCGAGGGCAGATAGTCGCTGACGGCGTACTCCATCGGCGTATCGGTGTGGTCGGTGTAGGTGCGTTCGATGTGCAGCACCGGGTCGCCGCTGTGGCAGTCGAGCAGGGCCCGGGCCTGCTCGGTGGCCAGGGCGGCGGTGATCCGCTGCTCGGCATCCCGGAGCGCGAATCCGTGCTCCTCCAGCAGGCCGATGATCGTGCGGTCGACGCGCGCGCCGGGGGTGCTCAGCGCCGGTACGCGTTCCAGCGCCGCACCCTGCTTCGGCGGCAGCCAGACCGTGGTGGCGCAGAAGCACTCGCCCTCGTGCCAACGGCGGAAGGTGACGGTGTAGAGCAGTCGCTCGGAGACCTTGAGCCGTTCGGCGGCCTGGGGGTCGTAGCCGCCGGCGAGCGGGGTGACCACCTCGAGCTGGCTGTCCGCGCTCAACCCGATCAGATCGGCGATCGAGCCGAAATGGCGCTGGTAGCGGCGTCCCGGGGGAGAGGCGAAGGTGCCGCGGCCGGCGCGCCGGGTGACGAGCCCCTCGTTGACCAGTTCCAGGAAGGCCCGGCGCACGGTCTGCCGGGACAGCCCGAACTGCTGGGCCAGCGCGGTCTCGGTCGGCAGCGGTTCGTCGGGTGGGAAGGCGTTGTCGAGGATCCGGTCGCGGAGCTCGCGGGCCAGGTGCTGGTACGCCGTCTCGCCGACGCGTCGCTCACCCCAGTCCATGCCCTCCCCGTCCCCTGCTCGATGAAATGTGCGGCCAATCTAGATTTGGCCGTACAAATCCGGCAAGGGTTGTCTCACGATGCGACCCCCACGCTCCTCGAGTAGGCAACCCCGGCGCAGCGGAGCGGAGCCGGGGTTGCCGTGTCGAGAGGAGCCTGGCCGGCTCAGATCATCTCGACACGCAGCCCATTGCTCCGCTTCGCTCCGCATGGGCTGCTACTCGATGAGCGTGGGGGTCCGTCAGCCCTTGAGCACCTGGTCGACGACGGCCTTCGCCTCGGACTGCACCTCGGCGAGGTGCTCGGGGCCCTTCAGCGACTCGGCATAGATCTTGTACTTGTCCTCGGTGCCGGAGGGGCGGGCCGCGAACCAGGCATCGGCGGTGGTCACCTTCAGCCCGCCGATCTTGGCCCCGTTGCCGGGCGCCTCGGTGAGGATGTTCTCGATCGGCTCGCCGGCCAGCTCGGTGGCGGTGACGTCGGCGGGGGAGAGCGCGGCCAGCCGGGCCTTCTCCTCACGATTCGCCTCGGCGTCGATCCGGGCGTACGCCGAGGACCCGTGCCGACGCTCGATGTCGGCGTACCGCTCGCTCGGTGAGGACCCGGTGACCGCCTTGATCTCGCTGGCCAGCAGGGCGAGCAGGATGCCGTCCTTGTCGGTGGTCCAGGTCTTCCCGGTCCGGGTCAGGAAGGAGGCGCCGGCGGATTCCTCACCGCCGAAGCCGATCTCGCCGCTCTGCAGCCCGGGCACGAACCACTTGAAGCCGACCGGGACCTCGACCAGTGTGCGGCCCAGTTCGGCGGCCACCTTGTCGATCAGGCTGGAGGAGACCAGCGTCTTGCCGACCCCCGCCTCGGCGGGCCACTGGTCGCGGTGACTGAACAGATATTCGATCGCAACGGCCAGATAGGCATTCGGGTTCATCAACCCGGCGTCGGGGGTGACGATGCCGTGCCGGTCGGAATCGGCGTCATTGCCGGTGGCGATGTCGTAGCGGTCCTTGTTGTGGATCAGGCTGGCCATCGCATCGGGGGAGGAGCAGTCCATCCGGATCTTGCCGTCGGTGTCCAGGGTCATGAACGCGAACTGCGGATCGACGACCGGGTTCACCACCTCCAGGTTCAGCCCCAGCCGCTCGGCGATCCGGCCCCAGTATTCGACCGAGGCGCCACCCATCGGATCGGCACCGATGTGTACGCCGGCGCTGCGGATCGCATCGATGTCGATCGCGTTGCGCAGGTCGTCGACGTAGGCGGTCAGGTAGTCGAAGGTCTCGACCTCGGATTTCGCACGGTCGAAGGGAATCCGCTTGATGCTCGAGGGATCGCGGAGCAGCTGGTTGGCCCGGTCGGCGATCCAGCTGGTGGCATCCGAATCGGCCGGACCACCGTGCGGCGGGTTGTATTTGAAGCCGCCGTCGCGGGGCGGGTTGTGCGAGGGGGTGACCACGATGCCGTCCGCCCGAGCCAGCGGCTCGGTGGCATTGTGCGCGATGATCGCCCGCGACACCGCCGGGGTCGGGGTGTACTGGTCGATCCGCTCGGCACGCACGGCGACCCCGTTGGCGACCAGCACCTCGATCGCGGTCTGCCAGGCCGGACCGGACAGTGCGTGGGTGTCCTTGCCGAGATAGAGCGGCCCGGTGATGCCCTGGCCGGCGCGGTATTCGACGATCGCCTGCGTGGTGGCGGCGATGTGCGCCTCGTTGAACTTGGTGTCCAGGCTCGAGCCGCGGTGCCCGGAGGTGCCGAAGACGACCTGCTGATCGGGGTTGTCCGGATCGGGCGTGCGGTCGTAATAGGCGCCCAGTACCGCGCCGACATCGATCAGGTCCTCGGGGAGTGCGGGCGTACCAGCGCGTTCGTGTGCCATGGGATGAGCCTAGGACTTCCGGTGGCTGCAAGAATAGGCACCATGACTGCTGCGAGTTTCAATCGTCCCGGTGCCATCGACCTGTCCGGGCTCAAGGCCCGGGCCTCCGCGGGCGCTCCGGGGGCTCCCGGCGCGCCGGGCGGCGGGGGCGCTGGGGCGTACGTCATGGAGGTCACCGACATCGCCGCCTTCGAGCAGTTGCTGCAGCGCTCGATGCAGTACCCGATCGTGGTGGAGTTCTACAGCCCGCGGGCGCAGGGTTCGGAGCAGCTGTCGGCGGACCTGAGCGCGCTCGCCGACGAGTACGCCGGGAAGTTCCTGCTGGTGCGGGTGGCGGCCGAGTCCGCGCCCGACATCGCCCAGGCGCTCGGCATCCAGGCGGTGCCGACGGTGGTTGCGGTGATCGGCGGCCAGCTGGCCCCGCTGTTCCAGGGTGTGCAGCCCAAGGAGAACATCAAGCAGGTGCTCGACCAGGTGTTGCAGGCCGCGGCCGCCAGCGGCGTGATGGGCAAGGCCGATCCGGTCGGGCCGGCTGCCGGTCAGGGCGACGGTGACGGTGAGGAAGATGGCGCCGGCGGCATCGATCCCCGCTTCGCCGCCGCCGACGAAGCGCTGGAGAAGGGCGACTTCGCCACCGCCCGGGACGAGTTCGACAAGGTGCTGGCGCAGAGCCCGGGTGATGCCGAGGCGCTCGCCGGGCGGGCGCAGGCCGGGCTGCTGGATCGCAGCAGCAAGCTGGACGGCTCCGAGATCGGCAAGGCCGACGCCGCGCCGACCGATGTCGACGCCCAGCTCGCCGCCGCCGACGCCGAGCTGGTCGGCAGCGACCCCGAGGCGGCCTTCGGTCGGTTGATCGAGACGGTGCGCAACACCAGCGGTGATGATCGGGAGAAGGTACGCCTCCGCCTGCTCGAGCTCTTCGAGACCCTGGGCAACAGCAACCCGGTGGTGCTCAAGTTCCGCCGCAAGCTCTCCACCGCCCTCTTCTGACCCCACGCTCATCGAGTAGCAGAACCCCGGCTCCGCCTGCGGAGCCAGGGTTCATCACGTTCATCGAGTAGTACCGCCGGCGCCGCGGAGCGACGCCGGCGGTGCGTGTCGAGATGAGTTGGTGCGTTGGGCAGTTCAGCCCTTCTTCGGCGGCAGGTTCTCCTGTACCGGCAGGGTGTCCCAAAAGCTGGTATCGGCGGTGTTGATCGAGCCGTCGCCGATCGCCTTGGCGGTGGACTCCATCGTGACGACGGTCTGCTTGATCAGGTAACCGTTCGACTTCTGCCCGAGCACGTACTGCTCGTATTCGTGATCGGCCATCCCGCGCATCTCGAACAGCAGCGTGGAGATCCCGTATTCGGCGGCGATCCCATTGCGGCTGATGGTGGTCGCGCTGCCGCCGTCGTATTTGCCGATGTGGCCCCAGCCGGTCGGCTCGATCGCGTTGTAGACAACCGATCCGAGCCGCTTGGAGCCATCGACCACGGCCGGGTCGACCTCGGGTGAGGTCGGATAGAGGATCGAGCCGGAGACCAGCTCGCCGTCGGTGGCCGAGCGGGTGGCCTGATGGTGCAGGTCGACGGCGTAGTCGATGCCGAGCTGCGCCTGGTACTTGGTGATCATCCGGTGCAGCGCCTGGGTCTCCGGCTGGGACTTGGCGACGTGGTCGCGATTCAGGTCGACCTTGTTCGCGTTGTAGCGGGTGAGATTCCGGTCACCGGCGGCGATGTAGTCATCGAGCGGGAAGTTCACATCGCCCATCGCGCCATCGGGGTTGACCATCGGCACCACGAGGATGTTCACCTTGTCCAGCAGGCGCTTGTTGGAGTTGCCGAGCGACTTGATGAAGTCCAGGGCGCCCTCGGTGTTCAGCGCCTCGTTGCCGTGCTGCTGGGTGAAATAGAGCACGGTCGGGTTGGCGGGGTTGGTGATGAACTTGGCGAGCATCAGGTCGCGGCCCTTGACGCTCTGCCCGATCACCTCCAGTTCCATCGCGGACTGCTTGGCGTCCTGCTTCTTCAGCTCGGCCACCATCGACTCGTGGGTGCTCAGGATGGAGGTGTTGACGGTGCCGGTGCAGCAGTTCGGTCCACCACCGACGGCGTTGGCAGGGGTCGTGGCGAGTGCGGCGCCGGAGCCGATCAGGGCGCAGACGGCAAGGGAGGCAGCGAATTTCTTCATTGAAACGGGATCCTTATCGGGGTCGCTGGGGAGTTGTCTGACCAGTCAACCAACACCGCCGGAGTGGGTCAATTGTCCGATCACTCCCGGGCAGGGGTCTGGAGGTTGCGTAATCGGACGTGCAGTACCTCGCCCAGCCTGCTGTCGGAACCCAGTGGGACTGGGTTTGATCATGGACCGGCGCGGGCACTGCACGTCCGAGTACGCAGCAGACGGGTTGCGGGGTCGGGTATCAGGTGGGGCGGCCTCTCGACACGCAGTCCCGGCTCCGCTTCGCTGCGCCGGGACTGCTACTCGAGGACCGGGAGGTCGGGTCAGCGGGTGCCGTTCTCAGTGAGGGCGACCTCACCGGGGGAGAGCGAGAGCGCGATCTGCAGGCGGCGGGCGGAGAGCTCGGAGACGTGGTCGGCGATCTGCTCCACGGGGACCCAGTGCACGGCGACGATTTCGCTGTCCTGCTTGACGATCGAGGCGATCTGCTCGGGAGTCAGCACGCCGCCGTCGAAGATGAACTCCAGGGCGTCGTCCCAACCGAGGTAGGGCGGCATCCAGTCCACCACCAGCAGCCGGAGCTGGTCCACGACCAGTGACAGCTCCTCGGCGACCTCGCGGATCGCGCCGACCCGCGGCGACTCCCGCGGCTCGACCACGCCGCCAGGCAATTCCCAGTCGGCCTTGAAATGGGTGTCGCACAACAGCACCCGGCCGGCCGAGTCACGGAAGATCACATGCCCGATCACCCGCTTGGTCGGCAGCACCGAGTTCATCACCCCGGAGAAGCCCGACGGGCCGGTGGTGATGTCATCGACCAGCCGGGCATAGAGCACCACATCGTCCAGCTCGCCGTTCGCCAACCGCAGGGCCTGGCGGCGTACCCCCTCGCGCCGGAAACCCGCCCGATGCATCGCCCGCCGCGCCATCGCATCGGTCGACGGCAGCGCCACCTCGACCCGACGCAACCCGCGCCCGATCAGCGCATCGTCGGCGGCCAGGCCGACACCGCGGGTCAGGGTGTCCGAATCGGTCGCGGCATTCCACTGCAGCACACCGATACCGTCGTCGACGACCTGCACATTGATCGTGAACTCACCCGGCTGCTGTGGCTCTTGACCCGCAGGCCCCTGATCGCTCACTGCAGCCCCGGGTCGCCGGGCAGCTCGGCGGTCTCGCGCGGATCCCAGAGCAGCCAGACCGCACCCAGCGGCGGCACGGTGATCTCCGCACTCGCTTCCAGTCCGTGCGCCGGCACCTCCCGCGCTTCGACCTGACCCAGGTTGCCCCACTGACCGGTGCCGTCGTAATCCGGCGAATCGGTGTTCAGCACCTCGCGCCAGACGCCGGCATGCGGCAGGCCCAGGGTGTAACCGGTCCGCGGGACAGGGGAGAAGTTCACCGCCACCGCCAGGCACTGGCCCTGGTCATCGGTGCGCAGATAGGAGAAGACATTGCCCTGGGCGTCGTTGGCGTCGATCCAGCGGAAGCCCTTGGGGTCGTTGTCCAGCTTCCACAGGGAGGGCAGTTCCTTGTAGGTCTTGTTGAGATCGCGGAACAGCTTCTGCAGCCCGTCATGGCCCCACAGATCCGAGACCCACCACTCCAGACCCTTGGACTCATCGAACTCCGAGCGCTGCCCGAACTCGTTGCCCATGAAGATCAGCTGCTTGCCCGGATGGGACCACATGAACGCGTAGTAGGCGCGCAGCGAGGCGAACTTCTGCCAGTCGTCCCCGGGCACCTTGTTGACCATCGAGCCCTTGCCGTGCACGACCTCGTCGTGGCTGATCGGCAGCACGAAGTTCTCCGAGAAGGAATAGACCATCGCGAAGGTCATCAGGTTGTGGTGGTATTGCCGGTGGACCGGCTCCTCCTCCAGATAGCGCAGGGTGTCGTTCATCCAACCCATGTTCCATTTGAAGCCGAAGCCCAGCCCGCCGTGGTGCACCGGCCGGGTCACCCCCGGCCAGGAGGTGGACTCCTCGGCGATCGTCATCACCCCGGGCACCCGCGCATAGAGGTGCGAGTTCACATAGCGCAGCAGGTCGACCGCTTCGAGATTTTCCCTGCCACCGTGGACATTCGGCACCCAGTTGTCGCCACGGGAGTAGTCGAGATAGAGCATCGAGGCGACCGCGTCGACACGCAACCCGTCGATGTGGAACTCGGTGATCCAGTAGAGCGCGTTGGAGACCAGGAACGACTTGACCTCGTTGCGGCCGAAGTTGAACACATAGGTGCCCCAGTCGGGCTGCTCGCCCTGTCGCGGATCGGCATGCTCATAGAGCGCGGTGCCGTCGAAGCGGCCGAGGGCCCATTCGTCCTTGGGGAAATGGCCCGGCACCCAGTCCATGATCACTCCGATACCGGCCTGGTGGAGAGTGTCCACCAGGTAGCGGAACTCATCGGGCGTGCCGAACTGCGACATCGGTGCGAAGTAGCCGGTCACCTGATAGCCCCAGCTGGGGGCGTACGGATGCTGGGCCAGCGGCAGGAACTCGACATGGGTGAATCCCTGCCAGGTCACGTATTCCACCAGCTCATGCGCCAGCTCGACATAGGTCTTGCCCGGTCGCCAACCGCCCAGATGCACCTCGTAGATGCTCATCGGCTCGGCGTGCGCCTGCGCTTTGGCGCGCCTCTCCAGCCACTCGTCGTCGCTCCATTCATAGGAGCTCTCGAAGACGATCGAGGCGGTCTCCGGTGCCGACTGGGCGAAGCGGGCCATCGGGTCGGCCTTGTCGATCCAGCGGCCGTCGGCGCCGTGCACCCGGAACTTGTAGACCGAACCGGCGTGCGCCTCGGGCACGAACAGCGCCCACACCCCGGTGCCGGGGACGCGCTGCATCGGATGCGAGTCACCGTCCCAGCCGTTGAAGTCACCGTAGACGCGGACCTCGTTCGCGTTCGGCGCCCAGACCGCGAAGCGCACCCCGCTCACGGGTACGCCGTCGGCACCGGGCTGCTCCACCAGATGCGCGCCGAGGCGGCGCCACACCTCGGTGTCGCCGCCGGAGTGGAATCCCTCCAGCTCGGTGCCGGTCAGGCCGCCAAGGGTCTCGGTGCTCATCGTGCTGCCTCCCTGTCGTGGTGGGGCGGATCGTCGGTCGACCGGTGCTCGGCGAGGGCGCCGAGCGCGGTCAGCGGGATCGGTAGCCAGTCTGGTCGATTCCGGGCCTCGTAGACCACCTCGTAGACCGCTTTGTCCGCCTGGTACGCCGCCACCACGGTGTGCTCGGCGTCGGTCAGTGCCCGCCCCGCGGTGTATCCGCGCAGGAAGGCGTTGCTGTTCTGCTGCACCCAACCCCGCGCGGTCGCCGGGTCGGTGCCGGCGCTGCGCTCCGCGAAGCCACCGGCGTAGTCCAGCGACCGTAGCAGCCCGGCCACATCCCGCCAGCCGGTATCGGGTTCGCGCCGCTCGTCGAGGGTCTTCAGTGGTTCGCCCTCGAAGTCGATGATCTTCCAGCCGCCGTCGGCGCCGACCAGGGTCTGGCCCAGATGGAAGTCCCCGTGCACCCGCTGGGTGTCCAGCTCGGTGTCGGCGAGGGTGCCGAAGATCGCTGCCAGGCCCGGTTGGTACGCCGCCAGCGCGGGCACCTCGCGGACCGCGGCCGCCAGTCGGCGGATCATCTGCTCCGCGGCGCCGGCACCGGTGCGGTTGCCGGTGCCGAAGGCGGTGGCGAGCGCCTCGTGCACCTGGCGCAGCGCCCGGCCCAGTTCCTCGGCCGGGCCGGTGAAGTCGTCGCCGGAGCCGGCGGCGGCGACCGCGACCTGCCAGCCGTCGCTGACCTCACGCAGCTGCTCGACCAGCATCGCCGCATCGGCCCGGCAGCTCGCCCCGCCGGTGTCGTGCCATTCGGCGGTCAGCCAGCCGTAGAGCCGGGCCACATCGGCCGCGGCCGGGCCGTCGGCGAGCGCGCGATGGATCTCGATGTCGAGGTTGTCGCCGAGCTCGAGGCGGCGGAACAGCTTCAGCATCGCCACCTCGCCATACATGATCGAGGTGTTGGACTGTTCGCCGCCGAAGATCCGCGGCGGCAGGCTCGCCGAGACCTCGCTGCCGTCGACGAACTCGGCGACCAGCCGGGCGTCGTCGTCGCTGCGTTCACCGGCGCCGAGGACGGCGGCCAGCAGCAGCTCCTGGGCCAACGGGTCGCGGGTCGCGTCGTGCAGCACGACCTCGCCGAGCTCGGGGTCGGCGCAGCGGCCGATCGCCGAATCGGCGTCACCGGTGGTGTCGGCGCCGTGGTAGCTGAGCGCCAGCAGGTAGTGGTGGGTCTCGGCGTCGCCGTCGCGGTTGGCGACCTCGGCGACCAGCAACCGGACCGCGCCGGCGCCCCCGGGCGGGGTCAACCAGGGCAGCGGGTGCAGGGCGACCAGTTCGGCGTCGCGGCCCTTGCCGGCATACCAGCGAGCTTGCTGGATGTGCTGCCAGAGCAGGGTTTCCGGCGATTCCAGGTCAGGACGGTTCGGGGTCATCGGCACCCTCCTGCTCGGTCGGCTCGGGCTCGGTCGGCTCGGGCTCGGTCAGATCGGGATCGTCGGCCATGATCCGCAGCCAGAGGAACCCGTGGCCGGCGATGTCGATCTGGTAGTCGTGCGCGGTCTCGATGTCGATCGGGTGGTGATCGTCGTCGCGGAGCAGGTCGAAGGGCACCAACCCGCGGAACCGGGACAGATCCAGGTGCACGGTCTGCGGATCGGGGGAGAGGTTGTTCACACACAGCACCGACATCCGCGTACCGTCCTCGCCGCGATGCGAACGCAGGAAGGAGAACACCTTCTCGTTCGCCCCGCCCAGGTCGGTGAAGTCACCCAGACCGAAGACCGGATGGTTGCGCCGGATCACCAGCATCGCGCGCAGCCAGATCAGCAGCGAACCGGGATCCATCATCTGCTGCTCGACGTTGACGCCCTCCTTGGCGTACCACGGGTCCTGGACCAGCGGCAGATGGAAGGAATCCTCCTCGGCCTCGGAGAAACCGGCGCCCGGCTCGGCGGACCATTGCATCGGCGTACGCACCCCGTCGCGGTCGTGCAACCAGATGTTGTCGCCCATCCCGATCTCGTCGCCGTAGTAGAGCACCGGCGACCCGGGCAGACCCAGCAGCAGCGCATGCAGCAGATGCACCTGCTTGAGATCGCCGTCGACCAGCGGCGCCAGCCGGCGGCGGATGCCGATATTGCACTTCATCCGCGGGTCCGGGGCGTACTCGGACCAGATGTAGTCGCGGTCCTCCTCCGAGACCATCTCCAGGGTGAGCTCGTCGTGGTTGCGCAGGAAGGTGCCCCACTGGCAGCCCGGCGGGATCTCGGGGGTGTCGGCGAGGATCTCGGAGATGCAGGCGCGGGACTGCTGCTTCAGCCCCATGTAGAGCCGCGGCATCACCGGGAAGTGGAACGCCATCTGGCATTCGTCGTCGTTGCCGAAATATTCGACGACATCATGCGGCCACTGGTTGGCCTCGCAGAGCAGGATCCGGCCGGGGAACTCGGTGTCCACCATCCGCCGCACCGCCTTGAGGATCCGATGGGTGCCGCCCAGGTTCTCGCAGTTGGTGCCGTCCTCCTCGATCAGATAGGGGACCGCGTCCAACCGGAAGCCGTCGATGCCCATCCGCAGCCAGAAGCGGATCGCCTCCAGCATCTCGACCAGCACCTTCGGGTTCTCGAAGTTGAGGTCGGGCTGGTGGGAATAGAAGCGGTGCCAGAAGTACTGCCCGCGGACCTCGTCATAGGTCCAGTTGGAGGCCTCGGTGTCGACGAAGATGATCCGGGCATCGGAGTACGCCTCGGGCACCTGGCCCTCGGCGGGGCCGCCGTCGGACCAGACGTAGTAGTCGCCGTAGGGCCCGTCGGGATCGCTGCGGGACTGCTGGAACCACGGATGCTGATCGGAGGTGTGGTTCATCACGAAGTCGATGATGATCCGGATGCCGCGCTCGTGGGCGCCCTCGACGAACTGCCGGAACTCATCGACGGTGCCGAGCAGCGGCAGCACCGAGGTGTAGTCGCTGACGTCGTAACCGCCGTCCAGCAGCGGGGAGGGGAAGAACGGCGGCAGCCACAGGCAGTCCACGCCGAGCCACTGCAGATAGTCGAGTTTCTCTGCCAGGCCGGCGAAATCGCCGATGCCGTCACCGTTGGAGTCGTGGAAGCTGCGGACCAGGACCTCGTAGAAGACCGCCTTCTTGAACCACTCGTGGTCCGTGGGATCCATGCCGGCGTCCGCGGGCAGCAGCGGCTCCTCCGTCGGATGGGTGTCGACCGTCTCAGTCACAGATGGATCACCGATTCTCGACGACCAGCACGTGGGCCGGGTCGGCCGGGGTCAGTCGGACGAAATTGCGTGCACCCCAACGGAAATCCTGGCCGGTGATGACGTCGTGGACCTCCAGCACCGAGTCCTGGGCGCGGCCCAGGGCGGCCATGTCCAGATAGACCTCGGACTCCTGGGTGGCGTGCGGATCGAGACTGCAGGCCACGATCACCGTCGAATCCCCATCGGTCTTGGAATAGGCGATGATCTGGCTGTTCGGGACGTGGTGGAAGGTGATGTCACGCAATTGCTGCAGCGCCGGCTGCTCGTTGCGGACCTTGTTGAGCATGGTGATCAACCCGTTGAGGTTGCCCTGCTCGCCACCCGACCAGTCCCGCGGTCGGAACTGGTACTTCTCCGAATCGAGGTATTCCTCGCCGCCGACGCGCAGCGGCTCGCCCTCGAACAGCTCGTAGCCCGAATACAGTCCCCAGTTCGGCGACAGGGTCGCCGCCAGCACCGCGCGGATCGCGAACCCGGCCGGCCCGGAGGTCTGCAGGAACTTCGGGTTGATGTCGGGGGTGTTCACCCAGAAGTTGGGCCGATAGAAGGAATCCATCTCGGTGGTCAGCTCACCGAGGTATTCCTCCAGCTCCCACTTCTCGTTGCGCCAGGTGAAGTAGGTGTAGGACTGCTGGTAGCCGACCTTGCCGAGCAGGTGCATCATCTCCGGCTTGGTGAACGCCTCGGCGAGGAAGAGCACGTCGGGATCGGTGCGCCGGACCTCGGCGAGCAGCCAGGCCCAGAACTCCACCGGCTTGGTGTGCGGGTTGTCGACGCGGAAGATACGCACCCCGTGGGACATCCACAGCTTCAGCAGCCGCAGCGACTCCTTGTAGATCCCGGAGCGGTCCCGGTCGAAGTTGATCGGGTAGATGTCCTGGTACTTCTTCGGCGGATTCTCCGCGTACGCGATGGTGCCGTCGATGCGCTCGGTGAACCATTCGGGATGCTCGGTGACCCATGGGTGGTCCGGGGAGGCCTGCAGGGCGAAGTCCATCGCCACCTCCAGGCCCAGCTCGTTGGCCCGGGCGACGAACCGGTCGAAGGCGTCCCAGTCACCGAGCTCGGGGTGCAGGGCGTCGTGGCCGCCGTCGGTGTTGCCGATCGCCCACGGCGAGCCGGGGTCGGCCGGGCCGGGGGTGAGGGTGTTGTTCGGGCCCTTGCGGAACTGCGAGCCGATCGGGTGGATCGGCGGCAGGTAGACGACGTCGAAGCCCATCTCGGCGGCCGCCTCGAGCCGTTCGTGGGAGGAGTCGAAGCCGCCGGAGATCCAGCGCTTGTTCTCCTGGTCGTAGCGGGCGCCCTGGGAGCGGGGGAAGAACTCGTACCAGGCGCTGAACAGCGCGCGGCGACGATCCACGAACAACGGGTAGTCCGGGGTGGGGGTGACCAGCCGGCGCGGACCGTATTTCGTCATCAGCGCGCGCACGTCCCGGTGGGTCAACTGCTCCAGCCGGTCGCCGACCGGCGAGTCCGGGTCGCAGAGCGGTTCGAGCTGCTCCAGCCGGCGGGTGGCCGCCTCGTCACCGGCCTGCCGCGCGGCGGCCGCCGCCTCGGCGTACAACTGCTTGCCCTCGGCGAGCACCAGCGCCACATCGAGCCCGACCGGCAGCTTGATCTCGGCATGGTGCAGCCAGGTCGCCCACGGGTCGTCCCAGCCCTCGATGCGGAAGGTCCAGTTCCCGGGCCGGTCGGGGCGGACGTACGCCTCCCAGCGGTCGAAGCCGACCGGTTCACCGGGGGCCATGTCGACGCGGTGCTCGACGCCATCGGGATCGGTCAGGATCACCGCGGCGTTCACCGAATCGTGCCCCTCGCGGAGCACGGTCGCGCGGATCGGGATCCGCTCGCCCTCGGTGGCCTTCGCCGAATAGGCGCCGCCTTCAATGACCGGGGAAACCTTGCTGACCGGGATCCGGCCGATGATGTGGCCGAGGTCGGCGACCACGGTCGTGTCCGCATGCGGCGCGGGGCTTGTCTCCTCGACGGCGCGCCGGGCCGGCTGGTTCGTCTCGGGCAGGGTGCTGTCGGGCCTGTTGGCAGTCACGTGACCAACGTAGCGGCCACGTCGAACGCTGTCAGGATGGGGACGGCCGGTAGGTTGACCCCGTGCGTGCAATTCGTCGTTTCGTCGTGCAGCCGGTCCTCCCCGAGCCGCTGCGTCCCCTGGAAGAACTCGCCACCAATCTGCGCTGGTCCTGGCACCAGGGCACCCGCGAACTGTTCCGTGCGGTCGACCCGAAGCTGTGGGACGCCGTCGGACACGACCCGATCCGGCTGCTCTCCCAGGTCGATCCGGCCCGGCTGCAGAAGCTGAGCGCCGACCCCAAGTTCGTCCGCAACCTGGACCGGGCCCGTGAGGACCTGGCCGAATACCGATCCGCCGAGCTGTGGTTCCAGCAGTACGCCGCGGGCCAGGACGGCGAGGACGCTGGCCGGGACGCCGCCGGGACGCCCGCGCCGCGGGCGGTGGCGTACTTCTCCGCCGAATTCGGCATCTCCGAGGTGCTGCCGATCTATTCCGGCGGCCTGGGCATCCTGGCCGGCGACCACCTCAAGGCGGCCTCCGACCTGGGCGTACCGATCATCGGTGTCGGACTGTTCTATCGACACGGCTACTTCCGGCAGTCGCTGGATGCCAGCGGCTGGCAGCAGGAGCGCTACCCGACCCTGGACGCCAGCGCGCTGCCCGTCTCGCCGCTGACCGAGAACGGTGAGCAGGTGACCATCGAGGTCGAGGTGCGCAACCGGACGCTGCGGGCCGCGCTCTGGGTGGTGCAGGTCGGCCGAGTGCCGCTGGTGCTGATGGACGCCGACATCGAGGGCAATGCCGATGACCAGCGGATGATCACCGACCGGCTCTACGGCGGGGGCACCGAGCACCGGCTCGCCCAGGAGGTGCTGCTCGGCATCGGCGGCGTCCGCGCGGTCCGCGCGTACTGCCGGATCACCGGCCATCCGGAACCCGACGTCCACCACGCCAACGAGGGCCACGCCGGATTCCTCGGCTTGGAACGGATCCGCGAATATCTGGGCCAGGGGATGGACTTCGACGCCGCGGTCGAACGGACCCGGGCGGGCAATGTGTTCACCACCCACACCCCGGTACCGGCCGGTATCGACCGGTTCCCCCGCGAGCTGATCGTCGACCAGTTCCAGCACTTCGACGGACTGCCGCTGGACCGGATCCTGGCGCTCGGCGCCGAGGACTACGAAGGCGGGGACCCGGGCCGGTTCAACATGGCGGTGATGGGCTTCCGGCTCGGCCAGCGCGCCAACGGGGTGTCCCAGCTGCACGGCGAGGTGTCCCGGGAGATGTTCCACGGCCTGTGGCCGGCCTACGACGTCTCCGAGGTGCCGATCGGCGCGATCACCAACGGGGTGCACCACCGCACCTGGATCCACCCCGAGCTGCTGGAGCTGCTGCAGAGCCCGACCGGGGACGCCGACACGGTATTGGACGGCTACGACTGGTCCGGCCTGGACGATGTCGATGACAACACCATCTGGTCGCTGAAACGGCAGATGCGCGGCGATCTGATCTCCGAGGCGCGACAGCGGCTGGCGGCGTCCTGCCGCAACCGCGGCATCTCCGCCGACTGGGTGGGCGGCGCGCTGGACCCGAAGGTGCTCACCATCGGCTTCGCCCGCCGCGGCGCCTCCTACAAGCGGCTGACGCTGATGCTCACCGACCGGGACCGGCTGAAGCGGCTGCTGCTGGATCCGCAGCGGCCGGTGCAGATCGTGATCGCCGGCAAATCGCATCCGGCCGACGACACCGGCAAGGCCCTGATCCAGACGATGGTGCAGTTCGCCGACGACGAGGAGATCCGGCACCGGATCGTGTTCCTGCCCGATTACGACATCTCGCTGGCCCGGCCGCTCTATCCGGGGTGTGATGTCTGGCTGAACAATCCGCTGCGGCCCTATGAGGCGTGCGGCACCTCGGGGATGAAGGCGGCGCTGAACGGGGCGGCGAATCTGTCGATCCGCGACGGCTGGTGGGACGAGTGGTACGACCCGCGCTGGGGCTGGGAGATCCCGTCCGCGGAGGGGATCAGCGACCCGGCCGCCCGGGACGCCGCCGAGGCGCGCTCGCTCTACGAGATCATCGAGAACGAGATCGTGCCGCGCTACTACGACGTGGACGCCAATGGCCTGCCGCAGCGCTGGATCCAGATGATCCGCGACACCATTTCCGGGCTCGGGCCGCGGGTGCTGGCCTCGCGGATGGTGCGCGACTACGTCACCGAGTTGTACGCCCCCGCGGCGCGCGCGCAGCGGGCGATGGACGCCGCCTGTGCCGGTGAACTCGCCGCCTGGAAACGCCGGATCCGGGCCGCCTGGCCCCAGGTGCGCGTCGAGCACGTGGAATCCAGCAACACCGGCACCGTCGAGGTCGGCCAGCAGATCGCCTTCTCCGCCCAGGTCAGGCTCGGCGAGCTGACACCCGAGGATGTCGAGGTGCAGCTGGTCTCCGGATCGTTGGACGCCGACGACGAACTGCACGACGTGACCACCGTCGTGATGAACGGGGCCGGCGCGGCGGCGGTGGATGCGGAGGGGTATCGCCGCTACCAGGTCACCCGGGAGGCCGGGCAGACCGGCCTGGTCGGATTCACCGTCCGCGTGGTGCCCCGGCACCAGCTGCTGGCCACCCCGGCCGAGCTGGGGGTGGCCGCCCTGCCGCTGGGTACCATGTGAGTGCTGCGGTGCAGCCGGTCGACGCCGGGCCCCGGCAGGGGGCTCGGCCAGACGCCCGGCAGATCGCTCGGCGGTGGTGGGCGGTGCTGGTGCTGGCACTGCTGGCCGGACTGTGCATGCTCGCCTTCCCGCTGGCACCGGTGTTGCAGCACACCGCGACCTATCAGTGGCGCAGCGCCGACGGCCCCGTCGCGTTGCCGCTGAACCCCTACCGACCCGAGCGAGTGACGCTGTCGTTGGACTGTGCGGTGATCGGACCCGATGCCGGGCCGGTGCTGACGACGGTGCGTGCGGTCGATCCGGATCTGCGGTCCGGGCGGCTCGATGTCGCGGTCCGCGGTGGGGAACTGGTGCTGACCAGCCGGGGGACCGAGGTGCGCGCTGGGGCGTACCCGTGTGGGCGGGTGGTCGTTTCGATGGACTCGGCGGGGACCCGGGTTTCGCGCGATGGCGTGGTGCTCGTCGATCGACGGGGGGATCTGCGGCCGGCCATCGACGGTTTCTCCGGGCCGGGGGACTGGCCGCCCGATGTCGTCGACGATCCGATCAGCCAGGGGGAACCGGGGTCGTTCACGCGGACCCCGGCACCGGTGGCTCCGGGTATCGAGGCCGAGGTCGTCGCGGACACCCAGTGGGACAGTTCGCCGACCGGGTTGAAGATCGCACTCGGTGTCGTTGCCGGCGTGTTTCTCCTTGCTGCACTGGTGTTCGCGGTGCTGGCCGACCGTCGGCCGCGGCAACCATCGGCGCCGCCGCGGCGTACCCGCGGTGGATTCTGGAAGCGGCACTGGGACGATCTGGTGCTGGTACCGGTGTTCGCGTTCGGGGTGATCGCCGGCGGCGCGACCGACGACGACGGGTTCATCGCGCAGATCCTGCGGACCCGGACGATGAGCGGCTATCTGGGCAACTATGTGCGCTGGAACAACGCCCCGGAGGCACCGTTCGGCTGGTTCTACGAGCTGTTGTCGCGGTGGGGCGCGGTGTCCTGGGAGTCGGTCTGGTTGCGGCTTCTGCCCTTGCTGGTGGCAATTCTCGGCTGGGTGGTGGTACGCCACGGTCTGCTGCCGCGGCTGGTATCGCGGCCGGGCACCTGGGTGCGGCTCACGCTGCTCGCCGGCTTCGCTGGCTTCTGGCTGGTGTTCTGCAACGCGCTGCGGCCCGAGCTGTGGTTCGCGGTTGGCTCGGGAATCGTTGTGTGGTGCGTGTTGGTGGCGCTGCACCGGCGGTGGGTCTGGCCGTTGCTGGTCGGTGCACTGGTGGCCGGACTCACCGTCGGCGTCGGGCCGACGGGGCTGCTCGCGCTGGCACCATTCGTGGTCGCCGTCCGGCCGCTGTGGCGATGGCTCCGGCACGACCGGTTGCGGTTGGCGGCGGTCTCGGTTGCCTGGTTGGCCTGCCTGGGTGCGGTGGTGCCGATCATGTTCGCCGATCAGAGCCTCACCTCGGTGCTGTCGTCGAACTCCGCCCGCGCGACCTATGGGCCGGTTTTTCCTGTCTGGATGGACCCGATCCGCTACTGGCGGTTGTACCAGTCGTATGCCGCGCGGCAGTGGACGGTCTATCTGGCCGCGGTGGCGCTGGTGCTGCTGGGTTGGCGATTGTGGCGGGTACGCCGGGGAGCGGTGGGGATGCTCTCCGGGGTGAACCGGCGGGTCGCCTGGCTGGTCGTCGGCACCGCGCTCGGGCTGGTGGTGGCGATGGCGCTGAGCCCGACGAAGCTGCCGCACCACTTCGGATCACTGCTGCTCCTCGGACCGCTCGCGATGGCCGCCTGCGTGCGGCTGGTGGAGCGCGATCGCGGGCGGGGATTCGCCGCGGTGCTGCTCGGTGGCTCGGTGGCGATGTTCGGGATTTCCCTGCACGGCAACAACACCTGGTGGAAGCTGTCCACCCTCGGGCTGCTCGCGGACAAGAACCCGCTGCGGGTCGGGCCGGTACCGGTGTGGCCGTTCGTGGTGCTCGCCGGTGTGCTGCTCGGGGTCTGCATCTGGCGGGGTCTTCCCGGGTGGCTGCGGGCCGGTCGGCCGCGGGCCGGTCGGCTGCGGGCCGGTTGGCGCGCGGGCCGCGCCGCTGGGGCGTACACCCTGGGGGTGGTGGTGCTGGTCGGATCGCAGTACGCGAACTTCGCCCAGGCAGCGATCCTGCGGGGACCGGACCGCTACACGATGGCGTCGGCGGTGCTGTCGGCGATGGCGGGGGAGCCGTGCAAGCTGGCGCGTTCGCTGGCCTACGAGCCCGATCCGTCGGCGGGGGTGCTGCGCACCAGCGGGGCGATGCCGTTCGACGGGACGGATGCGGGATTGCCTGTCTGGACAGCGAATCCGGCCGCCCCGGATCGGCTGGAGACCGGTTGGTACGACTGGTCCGATTCGGTCCACGGAGGGGGGCGATGGCCGCTGGTGATCGCCGCCTCGGGCCTCGATGCCGGGCACCGCGTCCGGGTGGAGTTCAACGACGGTTCGTCGAAGCAACTGTCGGCGACGCGCAAAACCCTGGGCACGAGCGCGCTGAGCGATATCCGGGTGGAGCCCGGGAACCGGGTGTCCAGCTTCCGGCTGGTCGCCGAGTCGGACGGGGCGCCGATGCCGGATCCGAAGACCGGGGAGGTCGAGCCGTTCGTGGTGTCCGCACCCCGGGTACCGGTGACTCGGCCGCTGCTCGAGCTGGTGCAGGAGAAGAAGGTCGCGATCGCCTGGAATCTCGCCTTCTTCGGGCCGTGCTTCGACACTCCGCGGGAGAGCCGGGGTCGGGTCGAGATCGCGGATTATCTGCTGTCTGACTCCCGGCAACCGGGCAACATCAGCTACAACTCCCGCAGTGGTGGCCCGTTCGCCGGCGTACTCGGCCTGACCGTGCCCTCCCGGGTACCGGTCTATGCCCTTGACGATTACAGCGAGTCCGACATGTCCGCGCTCGACCTGGTGCGCCTCGACCCGATGTATGGAACCGACGCCGGCGCACCGATTCTCGGCGGCCGCGTACGCAACGGTTGGGATCCCGTCCCCACCGTCCCCTGATCCCGTTCGTCGCTTAGCTCGCGCCATCACGTTCATCGAGCAGCTCGCGCAGCAAGCGCCGTCTCACGTTCATCGAGTAGCTCGCGCAGCGAGCGCCGTCTCACGTTCATCGAGTAGCTCGCGCAGCGAGCGCCGTCTCACGTTCATCGAGTAGCTCGCGCAGCGAGCGTGTCGAGATGAACCCGCCGAGCACCGGTTCGCGCCTCAGGAGCGGACGCACGCTCTCGTCCTGCTCAGCCCGCCGAAATCTGCGGCTCGATTCCCAATCGGTGCCCAGATCGGTCGATTCTGCGATCGAGCCGCAAATCTCGCAGGCCGCGCTGGCGGGGCGGGTCCAGCGCACCGGGGTCGGTGGCGGTGAAGTCGTCGCGATCACGCGGCCAACTCAACCCGTGAATTGCACACCCTCTCACCGCGGGTCGGGAGAGCTGTCCAGATCACCAGCCGTACACGCCGTGCAGCGAGCGGACTGGCGAGTGTGGATAAAGAGCTGGCCCCCGAACCGCGGGAGCGGCAGACTGTTCGGCATCCCACCACCCCGGGGAGGGTCCGATGGTTGCTCGACGCAGTGCCGCGTTGCTTTCGGTGCTGGCATTCGCCCTGGTCGGATGTAATACCAGTTCTGCGGGCGGACAACCGGGGGAGACGAGCACCGGTACGCCGGGTCCGGCGACGAGTGCGTCGGCGACACCCTCCGCCAGCCCGACGCCCAGCCAGGAGGAGCTCACCAAGCAGGCCCAGGCGGCCTACCAGATCGCCTTCGATGAGTTCGAGCGATTGTCCCGCGAAGGGGGAGCAGATCAACCGTCCGCGAAGATGCTCGAGGTCGAGGACCCGGGGTATCTGGATCTGGACATGGCCTTTCTGAGAGATCAGAAGGCAGTGGGTTACCGGGTCGAGGGGGCCCCGGCCACGACGAAGAGTCGTTCCGTGCCAAGCGCGGAGAAGAGCGGTTCGGATCGGCGACTGACCCTTCAGGTCTGTGAGGATCGACGAGGTTCCTCGGCCGTCTACCCGAACGGAGCCACAGAGCGCAATCGACTCTGGCAGGGTTTCGTCTACGGCAAACTGGTGAACGGCCGAGTCAAGCTGGTCGACATCGAAACTTCTGAGGTCCAGCAATGCGACTGGTGAAGCTGACTTGCTCGGCTGGGGCACTTGTCCTGGTGTTATCGGTCGCTACGGAGGCATCCGCCTTCAGTCCCCCGGGGAAAGGGGGCAACGCGGGCTCAGCGATCGCGCAGCAGACCAACAACGGGGCAAAGTTGACTGGGACCGAGCGGGATCGACCACAGGATCCGGACCCTCCCGCGGAGCAGGCGCCTACCGCTGGCGGCAGGTCGAGTCGTAGCGGCGGTGGCGGAGGAAGTTCCGGTCCCTCGTATCCCCAGTCTGTACTGGATGACCCTGGGTTGGTCAATGGATCAATGACTGCGGCCGAGGTGGTACAGGCGCAGTGCGCGATGCTGGCGGTCACCGGGAACACCGCGTCGATGTGTCAGCCCGCGGCGCCGAGTGGGCCCGGTCCGGCACCCGCCGCACCGCCACCGCCGGATCCGCGCGAGGTCGCCCGCCGAGCCGTGCTGCAGTTGGAGATCCCGGCGCCCACCGCGAACATCGGGCCGGACCCGAAGGTCAACGAATGGAAGATGGCGGTCGTCGGCTACCCGCTCTGGCTCTGGAGCACCGGGCCCGATCGGATCGACCGCACCGTCACGGAGCAGGGCATCACCCTGAACCTGTCCGCCCGCCGGGTCACCACGAAGTTCGACCTCGGTGACGGCACCGTCAAGTTCTGCGGGATGACGACGCCCTACCATCCGGGAGTGCAACCCGGTACCGAGTCACCGAGCTGCGGCCACCGCTATCAGGAACCCTCACTGCCCAAGGGAAAATACTCGGTCGCCGCGACCACCCGCTGGGAGATCAGTTGGTCCGCACTGGGCCAGTCCGGTGTACTCCCGCTGGAGCGCCAGGGACCGGTCACCCAGCTGCCGGTCGGGGAGCTGGTCTCGGTCCGTACCGGTGGCTGAACCGACACCCACACCCATCGAGTAGTTCGCGCAGCGAGCGTGTACCCCACGTTCATCGAGTAGCTCGCGCAGCGAGCGTGTCGAGATGAACCCCAGCAATCTCGTTGTGCACAGGCGATTCCGCGAATCTCTCCACCCAGCTTTTGTCAGTGCTCCCTGTTTGACTGGATCCATGAACAGCAACTGAGCCGATCAGCAGACCGGGGTCGGCATGGCCTCGGTCGAGGCGGTCGTGCCCTCGCTGACCCGACTGGCGCTGCTCACCGACAAGGAGGTTCTGGCCACCGTCGAAGAACTCGATCGGCTCGTATCCCTCGCCCATGCCGCCCGTGCGAGGGTGATCGCGGAGGTCGAGCGCCGCGAAGCTGCCGAGCGTGTCCACCTGTGTTCCACGGCCACGTTCCTCCGGAGTACGCACGGCCGCACCGGTCGATAGGCCCGCGCGCTGGTTCGCGAGGCGATGGAGCTGGACCGGTTCTCGACGGTCTTCGATGCATTCGCCAAGGGACGGGTGTCGGTCGATCAGGCGCAGGGAATCCTGGCAGGATTGAAGAAGCTTCCTGCAGACCTTCCGTCGGCCGCCAGTGACACGGCGCAGACGATGATGGTCCATTTCGCCGACCAGTTCGACCCCGACGATCTGCGGCGGATGTCCCGAGCGATCTGGGAGCGTCTCGATCCCGACGGCTTCGACTCCGCCGATGCGGCCCGTCTGGAAGCCGAGCAGCGGTCGGCCGAGCAGCACCGGTGCCTGTCGATCGTTCCCGACGGGTGGCTCGATGATTATCGCCGGATCGGTTCCGCTGGCCGACGGGGAACAGCTGCGGGTGCTCGTCGACGCTCATGCCCAATCGATATGGGCCCGCTGCGCCGAGCAGCCACCGGGCCGTCAGGTGCCGATGACCAGAGCCCAGGCCCGGGCAGATGCGCTGCTGCTGATCATCCGCCGGGCGACCGCAACCGCTGACGCGCCCAGCCACGGCGGCGATCGACCCAGGATCACCGTGCTCACGACGCTGGACGACCTGCGCGCGGGACTGGCGTCCGCGCAGGTTCCTTGCGGAGAACAGCTTTCGGCGACCGAGGTACGCCGACTCGCCTGTGACGCCGACATCCTCCCGATCACCCTGGACGGCAAGGGGATCCCGCTGGACGTGGGCCAGCTGCACCGGCTGGTCACCCCCGGCATCAGGGCGGCGCTGGGGGCGCGGGACCGGGGATGCGTCTTCCCTGGCTGCGACCGGCCGCCCGGTGACTGCGAAGCCCACCACGTGCGACCGTGGTGGGCGGACGGCCCGACATGCCTGGCCAACCTGGCCCTGCTCTGCCCGCATCATCACCGAACGGTCGAACCCGGCCGCGACAGACCCTGGGATCGGGACAATCCGTACCGTTGGGCGATCCGCATGGTCGAAGGGCTTCCGGTGATCATCCCGCCGGCATTGTTCGACCCGGTCCGTCGTCCGCGCCGCCACGCCCGCTTCCTGATGTGACAGCATTGATGCCATGGGTGATGCCGTCCGACTCGTCCGATCCGATGCGCTCAGCGATGTCGCCGAGTACGCCTACGCGGCGGCTGTCGAGCCGGGCGCGAGGCTGATCTTCCTCGCCGGCGCCTGCCCGCTGCAACCGGACGGTTCGACCGCGGCGGTCGGTGACTATGCCGGTCAGGCAGCCAGCTGCGTCGAGAACCTGGCCGAGGCCCTGCGCGCCGCCGGAGCGACGATCGCGGACGTGGTGAGTACGCGCGTGCTGGTCGCCTCCACCCGGCAGGCCGACCTGGTCGCGGCCTGGGAGGTCGTACGGGACGCGTTCGGCGACCACGATGTGCCCAGCACCCTGATGGGTGTCACGGTGCTGGGCTACGACGATCAGCTCGTCGAGATCGAGGCCGTCGCCGCCGTCGTGGATTGACACGCGCGTCGGTTGGGTCGTGGCCCTTCGACACGCGGCCATTGCTCCGTTCGCTGCGCATGGCCGCTACTCGGGCAGCGTGGGCTTCCGGGGTCAGAGGTCGACGACCTCGAACTGGAGGATGTCCATCGAGGTGCTCACCGAGGGTTCGGTACGCGGGGTGCGGGCGGAGCGCCAGTTCTCGAAATCCTGCTGGCTCGCCCAGCGGGTCACCACGAAGTACTGGCCGCGCCCGTCGGTGGGGCGCAACAGTTGGAATCCCTCGAATCCCGGCGCCCCGTCGACCGAGTGCTTGCGAGCGGCGAACCGCTGCTCCAACTCGGGCCCGGCGTTCTCCGGGACTTCAAGGGCATTGATGACAACAACGGACATGGACTGTTCCTTCCAGGACAGAACTTCCAGAAACTACTACGGAATGTAGTATAGGCCCGTGCTGTCAGGGGTGCACGTCGAGCACCATCTCCTGGGCGGTCGGCATGCCCTCCTCTCCAAGCACTCCGCGCTGCCGGATCGTGCGGCTCAGCGGTCGCTCCGCATGGGCCGATTCATGTTCCTGCAGGGCCAGCATCGGGCCCATCCCCGACAACACCGTCGCCGCCGGATCCGCACCCTCGCCGGGCCACTCGCTGCGGCAGCTCAGCTCCCGGCGGGCGGGCAGCACGCCGGCCACCACCTCCAGGGAGGTCGGCAGGAGTCCTGCGGTGCGTTCGCCGACCGCGGCCACCAGCGCGTCCCAGTCGCCCTCCCGCGGGTCGGTCGGCACCGGCCAGGCCAGAGTCAGCGCCACCGAGCCGGGATCGCCCCCCTCATCCATGGCGGTCCAGAACACCCCGTTCGCGTGGTTGCCGCGACCGGCCAGTTCCTCGAACAGGACGCCGAAACAGCGATTGGCGATCTCATTGTCGCCGAGTGCCTCGAGCACCGCATCGCCCGATTCGTCCTCGGTGAAGTCCTCGGTGATCCGTACTCCGGCCCAGGCCTGCGGACCTGCCGCGGTCACCGTCACCGGCCAGTCGGTCGCGTCGAAACCGTCGATCGCCTCGGCGACCAACAGCGCCTCATCCTCCGCCGATCGCCTCCGGCGCAGGGATTCCCGGTGCTCGGCGATCGAGAACGAGTCCAGATCGGCCAGCTCCGCCATCGGCACCGCGGCCTCCCGCAGTGCGCGCACCAGCATCCCGGTGCGCACCTGCTCCGGCGCGTACCGGCGGTAACCGTTGATCGGGTCCACCGAGGCCGGCAACAGAATCCCGCGCTCGGCGTACAGGCGAAGCGCTCGCTGGGTCAGACCGGTCTGCAGGGCGAACTCGCCGATCGTCAGGTGCTGGTTGTTCAGGTTGTCAGGCATCTGCCGTTCCTCTCATCGTGGGGCGTGAACACCACGGTGAGCCCTGACCGAGGGTGAGGGTCAAGCAGCCCGCTGGGGCAGTTCCGCGCGTAGCACGACGACCGATCGTCCGGGAATCGTCAGCTTCGCACCGGGCAGCAGAAGTTCTTCCTCGGCAGGGAATTCGCCATCAAAACCGGAGTGCACGGTGACCCGCCAGCCCACGCCCCACGGCTCACCCGGCAGGGTGACCTCGGTGGCCTGCGGATCGGCGTGGAACCAGAGCAGGAACGCCGAATCGGCGTCCGAGGTGTACATGCCCAGGGTCCGTCGACCACCGTCGTTCCACTCACCGTCACCCATCTGGCCGCCGCCCTGATGGAACCAGGCCAGGTCCAGCCGGCCGACGCCCTTGCCGTCGGCGTCGGTGACCTCCTCGCTGTGCCGGAACACCTCCGGCCGCAGGGCCGGATGCTCGGCGCGCAACTGGAGCAGTTTCTGGGTCATCCCGGTCAGATCCCGCCAGGCCTCCTGGGTGTCCCAGTGCACCCAGGAGATGGGGGAGTCCTGGCAGTAGGCATTGTTGTTGCCGCCCTGCGTACGCCCCATCTCATCACCGGCGGTGATCATCGGCACACCCATCGCCAGACAGAGGGTGGCCATCATGTTCTTGGTCTGCCGGTGACGCAGCGCGTTGATGCCCGGATCGTCGGTTTCGCCTTCGTGGCCACAGTTCCAGGACCGGTTGTCATCCGTGCCGTCCCGGTTCTCCTCACCATTGGCCTCGTTGTGCTTGCGGTCATAGGTGACCAGATCGCGCAGGGTGAAACCGTCGTGGGCGGTGACGAAGTTGATCGAGGCGGTCACCGACCGGCCGTCCCGGTCGTAGGTGTCCGGCGAACCGCAGAGCCGGCCGGCCAGCTCGGAGACCCCGGAGATCGCGCCGCGCCACCAGTCGCGGGTGAAGTTGCGGAAGTGGTCGTTCCACTCGCTCCAGCCCGGACCCCAGTTGCCGACCTGGTAGCCGTAGGGCCCCATGTCCCAGGGCTCGGCGATCAGCTTGATGCCCTCGAACGCCGGATCCTCGGCGATCCGCTGCTTGAACGCGTGATTCTGATCCACGTAATGGTTCTCGTCGCGGATCAGCTCGCTGGCCAGGTCGAAGCGGAAACCGTCGACACCCATCTCGGTGACCCAGTAACGCATCGAATCCAGCACCAGATCGAGCACCCCGGGCTGGGAGGTGTCGACCGAGTTGCCGCAACCGGTGACGTCGTAGTCGTTGCGCAGATCCTCGGTGAGCCGGTAGTAGCCGGCATGGTCGATGCCACGGAAGGACAGCGTCGGCCCCTCGTGGCCGCCCTCACCGGTGTGGTTGTAGACGACGTCGAGGATCACCTCGATGCCGGCCTCGTGCATCGCCGAGACCATCTCCTTGAACTCGGTCACCTGCTGGCCCAGCGTGCCGACCGAACAGTAGGCGGCGTGCGGGGCGAAGAAGCCGAGGGTGTTGTAACCCCAGTAGTTCGACAACCCGCGGCCGACGATGAACGGCTCGGAGACGAAGTGCTGGATCGGCAGCAACTCGATCGCGGTGACCCCGATCTCCTTCAGGTGCTGGATCACCGCCGGGTACGCCAACCCGGCGTACGTGCCGCGCAGATGTTCGGGAACCGCCGGATGGTTCTGGGTGTAGCCCTTGACGTGGGTCTCGTAGATCACCGACTCCGACAGCGGCACCCGTCGCTCCAACGGTGTCGGGCGCGGGCTGTCGGCGACGACCACGCTCAGCGGCACGGCTTCGGAGGAGTCGGTCGGGTCGAGCTCGTAGTCGTCACCGGCCGGGTGGTCCAGGATCGGGCCGTTGTAGTCCACGCCGGCGGTGATCGCCCGGGCGTAGGGATCGAGCAGCAGTCGCGCCGGGTTGAACCGGGCACCGGCCGCCGGATCCCAGTCGCCGTGCACCCGGAAGCCGTAACGCTGCTCCTCCTCCACCTCGGGCACGAAGAGCACCCAGACCCCGTCGTCGTTGCGGGTCATGTCGTGGTTGCGCTGGCCGCGGTCCTCATCCACCAGCGCGAGCTCCACGCGAGTCGCCCGCGGGGCCCAGAGCGCGAAATGGCAGCCGCCGTCGCGGACTCGCGCTCCGAGGATCGAGCTGTCCACCGGTGCGGGCAGGTCCATGGCCATCGTCTCGAGTCCTCCTGGGTGTGACACATCGGGAAGTGCGGCTCCCGGGGGGAGGCGCAACAGTCCATTGTGCCCCACGGTAGGCAACAGGGGGTCCGGGCGCGCTGCCGGGGGACTCCTCTAGGCTCGGGGCATGACGGAACAGCCAGCCACGCCGCAGCCGACCGACTTCGATTCGGGCAGCGAGTTCGTACGCCTGGAGGTCGCCGACGGCGTCGGCGTGCTGCGGGTGGATCGGCCCAAGATGAATCCGCTCGATCTGAGCATCCAGCTGGCCATCGGCCGGGTCGCCCGTGAGGTCGCCGGCCGCGCCGACCTCGCCGCGCTCGTCGTCACCGGCGGGGACAAGGTGTTCGCCGCCGGTGCCGACATCAAGGAGATGCAGGCCCTCGGCGCGACCGACATGATCGCCCAGATCGACGCCATGCACGACGCCTTCGAGCAGCTGGCCCGCGTACCGAAACCGACGATCGCCGCGATCAACGGGTACGCCCTGGGCGGCGGCCTGGAACTGGCGCTGGTCTGCGACGTCCGGTTCGCCGCCGAGGACGCCAAGGTCGGCCTGCCCGAGATCACCCTCGGCGTCGTCCCGGGGCTCGGCGGCACCCAGCGGCTCACCCGGCTGGTCGGCTCCGGCCGGGCCAAGGAGATGATCTTCACCGGCCGGATGGTCGAGGCCGCCGAGGCCGAGCGGATCGGGCTGGTGGAGCGGGTGCTGCCCGCCGACCAGGTGCAGTCCGCGGCCCTGGACTGGGCGCGGCAGTTCGTCGGCGGCCCCGCGGTCGCGCTGCGGGCCGCCAAGGCGCTGGTCGACCGCGGTGGCGAGGTCGACCTGGTCACCGGTCTGCAGCTGGAGAAGACCTGGTTCAGCGCGCTGTTCGGCACCGAGGACCGCCGGATCGGCATGGACGCCTTCGTGAACAAGGAGAAGGCCCGGTTCGAGGGCCGCTGAGCGCGCCGGGTTGCCGGTAAAGTTACCCGTGGGTAATATTCTAGGCTGAGCAGGGATTTCGCCGCTGAAGTCGTTCCGCCGAGGCGGAGAGAGTGGGAGAGATGAAGATCGTCACACTGGTCAAGCACGTGCCCGATGCAACCGGCGAGCGCAGCTTCGCCGAGGACGGCACCGTGGACCGGGCGGCCGCCGACGGCCTGTTGTCGGAGCTGGATGAGTACGCGATCGAACAGTCGCTGCAGGTCGCCGAGTCCGGTGGCGCGGGCGGTGAGGTCGAGATCGTCGCGCTGACCCTGGGCCCGGACGACGCCGCCGATGCGCTCAAGAAGGCCCTGCAGATGGGCGCCACCTCCGGCGTACACATCAATGACGAGGCCCTGCACGGCTCCGACGCGCTGGCCACCAGCGCCGTGCTCGCCGCCGCCATCGGCAAGCTGCAGCCCGACCTGGTGGTCACCGGGATGTCCTCCACCGACGGCTCGATGGGCGTCATCCCGGCGATGCTGGCCGAGCGTCTCGGCTGGCCCGCGGTGACCTTCGGCGTCGACCTGAAGGTGGACGGCACCAAGGTCTCGATCCGCCGCGACGGTGACGTCGCCTCCCAGACCATCGAGGCCGAACTGCCCGCCGTGGTCTCGGTCACCGACCAGTCCGGCGAGGCCCGCTACCCCTCGATGAAGGGGATCATGGCGGCCAAGAAGAAGCCCGTCGAACAGTGGGATCTGGCCGAGCTGGGTGTCGACCCGAGCACCGTCGGGCTGGCCGCGGCGTACACCAAGGTCACCGACACCACCCCGCGTCCGCCCAAGGAGGCCGGCAAGCAGGTCACCGACGAGGACGGCTCCGGTGCGCAGGCGCTGGTCGACTTCCTGGCCGCCGGCAAGTACATCTGAGACCCGAGGAGACACCCATGTCGAACGTTGTTGTGGTGGCCGAGGTCGCCGACGGACAGGTCACCAAGCCCACCCTGGAACTGCTCACCCTGGCCCGCCGGATCGGTACGCCGGTCGCGGTCGTCTTCGGCCCCGCCGGGGATGCCGCGGCCACGCTCGGCGAATACGGCGCCGAGACCGTCTACGAGGCCACCGACGAGAGCCTGTCGCAATACCTCGTCGCGCCCAAGACCGACGCCCTGCTGACCGCCGTCGCGCTGGCCGAACCGGTCGCGGTGCTGCTGTCCTCCGGCCTGGACAACAAGGAGGTCGCGGCCCGGCTCGCGGTCAAGCTGGAGACCGGGCTGATCACCGATGCGGTCGACATCGACGGCGACGGCAACACCGTGCAGTCGGTGTTCGCCGGCAACTGGACCGTCGGCGCCAGCACCAGCACCGGGCTGCCGATCATCACCGTCAAGCCCAAC
Source organism: Enemella evansiae (assembly GCF_002250705.1). Taxonomy (GTDB): domain Bacteria; phylum Actinomycetota; class Actinomycetes; order Propionibacteriales; family Propionibacteriaceae; genus Enemella; species Enemella evansiae. The sequence goes on along the minus strand of NZ_NMVP01000033.1, from coordinate 101,191 downwards.
TCGGTCGCCCCCGAGCCGGCCGCCGCGGCCGGCACCGTGGAGCCGCTGGAGTTCGAACTGGACCCCGACTTCCGGCAGGCCAGCATCACCGCAGCCGAGCCGAAGAAGGCCTCCGGGCGGCCCGAGCTGACCGAGGCCGCGATCGTGGTCTCCGGCGGCCGCGGTACCGGCGGCGACTTCTCCGAGGTCGAGGCCCTGGCCGACGTGCTCGGTGCCGCCGTCGGCGCCTCCCGCGCCGCCGTCGACTCCGGCTGGTACCCGCACAGCTACCAGGTCGGCCAGACCGGCAAGACCGTCTCCCCGCAGCTCTACATCGCCAACGGCATCTCCGGCGCCATCCAGCACCGGGCCGGCATGCAGACCTCCAAGGCGATCGTGGCGGTCAACAAGGACGCCGAGGCGCCGATCTTCGAGCTCACCGATCTCGGCATCGTCGGCGACCTGCACACCGTGCTGCCGGCCGTCGTCGAGGGCGTGAAAGCCAAGCGCGGCTGAGGCCTCACCCGGTTAGGCTGGGGTCCGTGAGCGAACAGCGGATCACCAGCCCGGCCGAGCTGCGGGAGCACTATCCGACCCAGCCGGCGGGCAACTCGCTCGCCAAGGAGGTCGACCACGTCACCGAGTTGTACGCCCGGTGGCTCGGCTCCTCGCCGTTCTGCGTGGTCGCCACCGTCCGCGACGGCGGGGTGGACTGCTCCCCGCGCGGGGACGGGCCGGGCTTCGTCCGGGTCCGCGACCCGCACACCCTGGAGATCCCGGACCGGCGCGGCAACAACCGGCTGGACACCCTGCAGAACCTGATCGCCGACGACCGGATCGGGCTGATCTTCCTGGTACCCGGGGTGGAGGAGTGCGTCCGGGTCCGCGGCCGGGCGTACCTCTCGGTCGAACCCGAAGTGCTGGATTCCCATGCGGTGAAGGGAAAGCGGCCGGCCAGTGTGATCGTCGTGCAGGTCGAACGGGTCTACTTCCAGTGCGCCCGGGCGATGAAACGCTCCCGGCTCTGGGACGCCGAATCCCAGGTGCCCCGGGGCGTGCTGCCGAGCGCCGGCATGTTCACCGAGGAGGCCGGCGGCTTCACCGAGGCCGAACGGGAGGCGTACGACGACGCCCTGGAGGCCCGCCAGCTCGGCAGCCTCTACTGAGGCCCCGCGGAAGACGCCGCCGAAACGGTGACAGGACGGTGTCGCGAGCCGGGGTGACGATGGGGCCATGACACTCCCACCGCTCGAATCCGCCCTCGCCACCACCGGCCACGACAGCATCGCCGAAACCCTTGCCGGCAACGAGATGCTGGCCCCCGCCCTGGCCCAGGGCTATCCACTCGATCCCGCCGCGATGGCGCAGAAGCGGGCCGCCGGACTCATCGACAAACCCGACTTCCGGCGCGAGGAGATCAGCACCCGGCAGATCGGCGGCATCGACTGCCGCGTCATCGAGGTGGACCAGCCGATCGGGACCTATCTGCACCTGCACGGCGGCGGCTGGTCCTTCGGCTCGCACCTCAGCCAGGACGAACGGCTCTGGCAACTCGCCACCGAGACCGGGCTGCGGGTCATCAGCGTCGGTTACCGGCTGGCCCCCGAACATCCCGCACCCGCCGCCGAGGAGGACGCCCTCGCGGTCGCCCGCACCCTGCTCGACGACGCGCTGCCGCCGCGCCGGTTGGCGATCGGCGGCGAATCCGCCGGCGCCCACCTCAGCGCCGCCACGGCACTCGCGCTGCGCGACGCGGGTGTGACGGGGTTGGCCGGCCTGGTGCTCACCTACGGCCTGTTCGACCTGACCGGTACGCCGTCCTGGCGCCGCGCCGAGGCGGTCAAGCGCCGCGGCTGGGCGCCGGGGGAGGTGGCGGCCACCGACTGCTACTGCCAGGGCATGGACCAGACCACCCGGCGCGCCCGCTCACCGTTGTACGCCGACCTGACCGGCATGCCGCCGGCCCGGTTCCTGGTCGGTACCCGCGACGGCCTGCTCGACGACACCCTCTGGATGGCCGACCGCTGGCGGCAGGTCGCGCCCACCGAAGTCGAGGTCGTCGCCGGGGCCGACCACGCGTTCACCCTGCTCGAGGAACTCGCGGTGACCCGGCAGGCCCGGGCGGCCGAACACGCCTTCCTGCGCCGGGTCGTTGCGGCAGACTTGACCGGGTGAACCGCACCGAGCGTCTCTATGCGCTGGTCGAGTCGCTGCGCGCCACCGCCCCGGCCCGGCGTACCGTCGCCGCACTGGCTGCGGAGCTGGAGGTCTCGAACCGCACCGTGCAACGCGACCTGCAGGCGCTGCTGCAGGCCGGCGTACCGCTGCACTGGACCGAGGGCCGCGGCGGCGGCTGGTCGATCCTCGCCGAGGCGACGCTGCCGCCGGTCAACCTCACCGCGGCCGAATCCCTCGCACTGTCGATCGCCGTCGCCGCCAGTGCCGGCGCACCCTTCCACGAGCAGGCGCGCCGAGGGTTGGCCAAGGTCGGTGCGGTGACTCCGGCCGCCGCCCGGACCGCCGCCGACCGGGCCGCGGGCCTGGTGCACCGCGGCGGGGCGGCGCCGCGGACCGATCCCGCCGTCCGGCGGGCGGTGGAGCAGGGGATCGCCGACCGGTACGCGCTGGTGCTCGACTACGCCGCCGCCGACGGTGCGAGCAGCTCGCGGACGGTCGAACCGGTCGGGTTGCTGGTCGCCGGCGGGCACTGGTACCTGGTCGCGTGGTGCCGGCTGCGGCAGGCGATCCGCGGCTTCCGGCTCGACCGGATCGCCGCCGCCGCGGTGACCACGATCCGCGTCCCGGACCGGGAGCTCGCCGACGTGCTCGCCGCCGATACTGGGGTGCGTGCGAGACAATTCAGCGATGGGCACCCCGACTGAGCGCAGCTATCTGGACAACGCGGCCACCGCGCCGCTGCGGCCGGAGGCGTACACCGCCATCACCGAAACCCTGGCACTGACCGGCAACGCCTCCTCGCTGCACGGTTCGGGCCGGCGGCTGCGGGCGGTGCTGGAGGATTCCCGCGACCAGCTCGCCGCGGATCTGGGCTGCGAGCCGGTGGAGGTGGTGTTCACCTCCGGCGGTACCGAGGCGGACAATCTGGCCGTCCAGGGCGCCTGGCGGGCCCGGCCGCAGGGCAGCATCGGGCAGCGGAACCGGATGATCGGCAGCAGCATCGAGCACCCCGCCATCGCCGACACCCTCGCGGCGCTGACCGCCGAGGGCGCCGACGTGGCGGAATGCCCGGTCGGCCCGGATGGCAGCCTGGACCGGGCCGTGCTGGCCGATCTGCTCGTCGTGCCGACGCTGCTCACCACCGTGATGTGGGTGAACAACGAGATCGGCGTCGCCCAGGACATCCCGGCGATCGCCGAGCAGGCGCACGCGGCCGGCTCCTGGGCGCATAGCGACGGCGTGCAGGCGCTCGGGCACCTGCCGGTCGACTTCGCCGCCAGCGGCCTGGATCTGCTCACCGTGACCGCGCACAAGGTCGGCGGCCCGGTCGGCATCGGTGCGCTGCTGGTACGCCGGGAGCTGCCGCTGCGGGCGTACGCCTTCGGCGGCGGGCAGGAGCGGGATCTGCGCTCCGGCACCTCCGCCCCGGCGCTGGTCGCCGGTTTCGCCGCCGCCGTGCATGCCGCCGTCTCCGGCCGCGAGGCCGAGGAGGCCCGGTTGCAGCGGCTCCGGGACCGGTTGCTCGCCGGGCTGCCCGAGGGGGCCGAGCTGAACGGCGCCCGGGGATCGGCGGCGATCGCGAACATCTGGTTCCCCGGCGGCCGCTCCGACGATCTGCTGATGCTGCTCGACGGCGCCGGCATCGACACCTCCGCCGGATCGGCCTGCTCGGCCGGCGTGGCCCGGCCCAGCGAGGTGCTGCTCGCCCTCGGTCTGGACGAGGACCGGGCCACCGAATCGCTGCGGATCTCGCTCGGTTGGCAGACGGCGGAGGCCGACATCGACCGGTTGCTCGCGGTGCTGCCGGAGGTGAGTGCGCGGGCCCGGGCGGCGCGCTGATCCGGCGCGTACACTTGTCCGGGCTTCGAAACGCGTTGAGGAGGCGAGGATGAAGGTACTGGCCGCGATGTCCGGCGGGGTGGACTCCGCCGTCGCTGCCGCGCGCCTGGTCGACGCCGGCCATGACGTCACCGGGATGCATCTGGCGCTGTCGAAGAACCCGCAGTCGTTCCGCTCCGGCGCCCGTGGCTGCTGCTCCAAGGAGGACGCCCACGACGCCCGTCGCGCCGCCGATCGGCTCGGGATTCCCTTCTACGTCTGGGATCTCAGCGACCGGTTCAAAGAGGATGTGGTCGAGGACTTCGTTTCGGAGTACGCCGCCGGGCGCACCCCGAACCCGTGCCTGCGCTGCAACGAGAAGATCAAGTTCGCCGCCGTGCTGGAACGTGGGCTGGCGCTCGGCTTCGACGCCGTCGCGACCGGTCACTACGCCCGGCTGAGCACCGATGCCGAGGGCCGGGTGAGCATGCACCGCGCGGTCGACCCGAGCAAGGACCAGTCCTATGTCCTCGGCGTACTCGACCAGCACCAGCTGCGGCATTCGCTGTTCCCGTTGGGTGATTCGCTGAAGACCGAGGTGCGCGCCGAGGCCGCCGAGCGCGGCCTGCGGGTCGCCAGCAAGCCCGACTCGCACGACATCTGCTTCATCCCCGACGGCGACACCGCCGGCTTCCTGGACCGGCGGCTGGGCAGCGCACCGGGGGAGATCCTCGATACCGACGGCCGCCGGGTCGGTGAACACGACGGCGCCCACCACTTCACCGTCGGCCAGCGCCGCGGGCTGCGGCTCGGCACCCCGGCCGCCGACGGCCGCCCGCGGTACGTGCTGAGCCTCTCGGTGGTCGACAACACCGTCACCGTCGGACCCGAGGAATCGCTGTCCACACAGCAGATCCACGGCATCCGGACCATCTGGACCGGCGAACCGGTCGACGCCTGGCAGGGGTACGCCCAGGTCCGTGCCCACGGCGAGCCGCTGCCGGCCGAGTTCCGCGCCGACGGGGATGCGCTGGAGGTACGCCTGGCCGAACCGGCCCGCGGAATCGCGCCGGGCCAGGCCGTGGTCTGCTACGAGGGCGACCGGGTCGTCGCCAGCGCCACCATCGACGCCAGCGTGCCGGTCACCTCGGGCGCCTCGTGAGCGCCCCCGTCGTCACGGTGCTGGGCTCCTGGCCCGGTACCGACTTCGCCGCCGCGCAACGGCTGCTGCTCGGCGAACTGCCGGAGCTGTCCCATCTGGTCGAACTGCCCGACCGCGGCCCCGGATCGGGGATGATCGGGCGGACCGCGGCGCTGCTCGCCGGCATGTCGGTCGATCTGCAACCCAGCGGCTGGCGGCTCACCGACCACCCGGGGATCGACGAGCGACGGGCCCGCGCCGACTGGCGCCGCGACCTCGACCTGCTCGAGGAGGAGGCCCAGGAGTACCCGGGTGCGCTGGTGGTGGCGATCGCCGGGCCGTGGACGATGGCCGCCAGCATCGACAAACCGCGCGGGGACAAGGTGCTCGCCGACCACGGCGCCCGCCGGGACCTCGCCGAGGCACTCGCCGAAGGGGCGGCCGACACGCTCGCCGAACTCTCCCGGCGGCTGCCCGGCGTACCGATCCGGTTGCAGGTCGACGAACCGCTGCTGCCGCGAGTGCTGGCCGGCAAGGTCGCCACCGCCAGCGGTTTCGGCCGGCTGCGGACGGTGCAGCCGCCGGAGGCCAGCGAGGTGCTGCGCCGGGTCGAATCGACCGTGCGGGACCGGCTGGCCGGTGCGAAGGGGACGGGTTATCGCAGCGTGCTGCACTGCTGCGCCGCGGGGGTGGACGCCGGCCTGGTGCTGGGCGCCGGCTTCGACGACCTGTCGATCGATCGGCGGCACCTCGATGCCCGGCTGCGGGATCAGCTCGGGCCGCTGCTGGAGGCCGGGCACGGGCTCTGGCTCGGCGCGGCGGCCACCCACGAACCCGACCAGGTGCCGCGACCGGACGCGCTGGCCGATGCGGCCCTGGCGGCGGTCCGGCCGTTCGAACTGGGGGCGGCGCTGCTGGACCGGCTGGTGCTCACCCCGGCCTGCGGGCTGGCCGGTTGGTCGCCGGCGGCTGCGCTGCGGCTGGTGCGTACGCTGCGGCAGAGCGCCGGGCTGGTGGCCGAGCAGCTGGCTGGCTGAGGCCCGCTGACGGCCCGGCTCGCTATCTTGTTCGGGTGAGTGAACCGACCGAGTCGATCCCCGCCGAGCAGGCCACCGCACAGCAACCGCCCACCGCCGAAGCGCGGGAGCGGCACGCCGAGCTGTCCGAGCAACTGAACGAGGCACGCTGGCGCTATCACGTGCTCGACGCGCCGACGATCTCCGACGGCGAGTTCGACACGATGATGCGTGAGCTGAACGCGCTGGAGGAGTCCTGGCCGAGCCTGCGTACGCCGGACTCACCCAGCCAGCAGGTCGGCGGCCCGCCCTCGGCCACCTTCGCCGCGGTCACCCACCTGCGGCCGATGGAGAGCCTGGACAACGCGTTCAACCACGACGAGCTGCTGCGCTGGGGGGATCGGGTCACCAAGGACGCCGGCAAGGGGCTGGCCGACTCGGGTTTCCTGTGTGAGTTGAAGATCGACGGGCTCGCGGTCGACCTGGTCTACGAGAACGGCAAGCTGATCCGCGCCGCGACCCGCGGCGACGGCCGGGTCGGTGAGGACGTCACCGCCAACGTACGCACCATCCGCGCCATCCCGAACCAACTCACCGGTGACGACATCCCGGCCCTGCTGGAGGTGCGCGGCGAGGTCTTCCTCGGCATCGAGAAGTTCCGCGAACTCAACGAATCCCTGGTGGCACAGGGAAAGCCGCCGTTCGCGAACCCGCGCAACTCCGCCGCCGGATCGCTGCGGCAGAAGGATCCGCGGGTCACCGCCACCCGGCCGCTGGCGTTCATCGCCCACGGCATCGGCGCCTGGGAGGGGCCGGAGCTGGACCGGCTCAGCCATGCCTACGAACTGCTCCGGGGTTACGGATTGCCGACCACCGCGCACGCCCGGGTGGTACCGGATCTGGACGGGGTCTGGGCGTTCGTCCAGGAGGTCGCCGACCGCCGGCACGACTTCGAGCACGAGATCGACGGCGTGGTGGTCAAGGTGGACGCCCGCGAACTGCAGCAGCGGCTCGGCTCGACCAGCCGCGCACCGCGCTGGGCGATCGCGTACAAGTATCCGCCGGAAGAGGTGACCACCAAGCTGCTGGACATCCGGGTGAACGTCGGCCGGACCGGACGGGTCACCCCGTTCGGGGTGATGGAGCCGGTGCTGGTCGCCGGCTCGACCGTGTCGATGGCGACCCTGCACAACGCCCACGAGGTGCAGCGCAAGGGCGTGCTGATCGGGGACACGGTGGTGCTCCGCAAGGCCGGTGACGTGATCCCGGAGATCCTCGGCCCGGTCGTCGATCTGCGCGACGGCAGCGAACGCGAGTTCGAGATGCCGACCCACTGCCCGGCCTGCGGCAGTGAACTGGCACCGACCAAGGAGGGTGAGAAGGACACCCGCTGCCCGAACCAGCGGTCCTGCCCGGCACAGCTGCGGGAGCGGCTGTTCCACCTGGCCTCCCGGCAGGGGTTGGACATCGAGGTGCTGGGGGAGCAGGCCGCCGACGCGTTGCTCGCGGCGAAGCTGATCACCGACGAGGGCGACCTGTTCGATCTCACCGAGGAGGATCTGCGGCGTACCGACCTGTTCACCCGCAACCCGACCGCCGCCGAGAAGAAGGCCGGGATCACCGAACCGCAGCTCTCCGCGAACGGGCAGCGGCTGCTGCAGAACCTGGAGTCGGCGAAGACCCGTCCGTTCGCGAAATTCCTGGTGGCGTTGTCGATCCGGCACATCGGCAAGGGCGTCGCTCCCGATGTGGCCGCGGCGTTCCCGACCATCGAGGAACTGCGCGACGCCTCCTTCGAGGAACTGTCCGCGGTCGAGGGGATCGGTCCGACGATCGCCGCCTCGATCCGGGAATGGTTCAGCACCGACTGGCGCGAGGAGATCGTCCGCAAGTGGCAGGCCGCCGGCTGCGTGCTCGGCGACTACGACCGGGAACCGGTGGAGAAACTGCCGCAGACGCTGGCCGGGCTGAGCATCGTGGTCACCGGTTCGATCGAGGGCTTCACCCGCGACGGCGCCGCCGAGGCGATCGTCGCCCGCGGCGGGAAATCGGCCTCCTCGGTGTCGAAGAAGACCGACTTCGTGGTGGTGGGTGAATCCCCGGGATCCAAGTATGACAAGGCGGTCTCGCTGAAGCGCCCCATCCTGGATGCGGCAGGCTTCGGTGTGCTGCTCGAGCAGGGCGCCGACGCCGCCGCCGAGCTGGCGCGGACCGAGTGACCCCTTTCGAGTAGCTCGCGCAGCGTGTCTGCGACGTACCTCGAGTAGCTCGCGCAGCGAGCGTCACCTTCGCGCTCCTCGAGTAGCTCGCGCAGCGAGCGTGTCGAGAGGTGCGGGGTCCGCGACCCGGGAGCAGCGCGCCGGAATTTGCGGCTCGATTCCGGATTGGGGCTCGGAATGGCCGATTTAGTGATCGAGCCGCAAATTTCGCAGGCCGTTGTTCGGATCATCCCGACACGCGATGAGCGTGGGACTTGGCTTCGACTCGCTCGTACCTCGCTCGCTCAGCCGGCGCGGGATCAGCTGGTCAGGCGGGTGGCGATGCGGTCGGCGGTGGTGCGGGCGTCGGCGATCCACTCGCGTACCTGGGCTCCGGTGCTGCGGTACGGAAGTTTCGCCAATCGCAGGGTGAGGTTCGCGGGTTCGCCACTGTCGCCGAGGGGGAGCACCACGGAGCCGACGTGATACTCCTCGGTGTCGACCAGATCGCGCAGTGCGTAGTCCACCTGCGAACTGTGGATGCTGGCCCGCATGTCGCGCTCCTGGGCCGGTGTCAGTCGACCGGTGGCGTAGAGGTGCGCGGCGTGGTGCAGGTCGGCGTACGCCCCCTCGCCGCGCCCGGGTGGCAGGAAGGACATCAGATAACCGTTGCGCCGGCAGAACTCCAGCCGGTCGGTGAAGACCTGTCGCTGATCCTCGGGTGCATCGTTCGCCTTGGCGAGCCAGTACGCCCGATCCTCGGCGGAGGCGTGGCACATGTAGGTGTCGCCGATCGGCGGCACCATCGGGACCCGCTCCCCGAGCCCCTCCGCGGCCCTCACCCCCGGGCCGACCGCCGACGCGACGGCCGCCAACTCGTCCCGATTGACCGCGGTGAGCAACGACACCTCACAACCGATCGAGTGTGCCAGGCGTTGCAACTCGTCCCGGGCCACCGACGCGCTCTGCACCGCCGCGATGATGCCGTCATCCCTCCGGGCCACCAGCGACGGGATGACGAAACTGCCGTAACCGCGCTGGAAGAAGATCAGCGGCGCCACCGGATTGTGCACCGCCAGATCGGCGACCCGACACATCGCGATCCAGTGGTCACCGGCGTCGATCGTCGACTCCAGCCGGACATCCATCCAGGCAACGGATCCGGTCAGCACCGGGTCACCGGAAGGCGACGGGAACCAGTCCAGTCCCTCGAACTTCTGCACCCGCCGGGATGCCACCGCCCGGCAGATCTCCTCCTGATCGCCGGCGAGCACGTTGATGCACAACGAGGCGCATTCCTGCAGTCGGGCGAAGGTGCGTGAGGAACGCATCGGCAAGAACGCCACCAGCGGCGGTTCCAGGGACACCGCGGTGAAGGTGCCGACCACCATCGCCAACTGCTCACCGTCGGGCGCGACACCGGTCACCAGCACCACACCGGTCGGGTAGTGACCGAGCACGTCGCGGAGCAGCGTGGGATCGAGACCTGCGGTGGTTCCTGTCATCGCTGACTCCTGTGCGGTCGACTGGTCGGATGCGGTGGGGCCGGTTTCGGTCGGTCCACCGTAGATCGTCGTCGGTCGGCACAGCCACGCGAGAAACCTTTACTGGGTTGAAATGCGGGAAGGTAAAGGTTCCTCTACTGCCGATGAAAGGGCCTCCCTCCCTAGGCTGACCGGCACGCACCGGGGCCCGAGCAGCGCAGCGTCTCGAGCGCGATCCGAACCAGCCGACCGAACTGAGGAGAGGGCTGATGGGGAAGAAGTGGGCGGGAATCCTGGCGAGCGTGACAGCGGGCGCACTGGTGCTCAGTGGCTGCGGGGGAGCGGGAGCGGCCTCCTCCGGCGGCCGGAAGGAAGTGAAGCTGACCTTCGTCACGGCGTGGCCCGAGAAGGTGCAGAACAACGACGGTTTCTGGATCTTCCGGGACCGGTTGAAGCAGAAGGCCCCGTGGATCACGATCGACTACCGCGGCGGCCCGGAAGTGATCCCACCGAGCCAGATGGTCGAAGGCGTGTCCTCCGGAGCATTCGACGGGGCGCACATTCCCGGGGACTACTACTCCGGCCAGTTGCCGGCGGTCGACCTGCAGCGGTTCACCCCGTTCACCCCCACTCAGGAACGCGAGAACGGCGTGGCAAAGCTGTATGAGGACATCCACCGGCCTCTGGGCGTGCAGTATGTGGGACACACCCACTCCGGGATCCCGCAGGTGCTGCTGTTGAAGGATCAGATCGATAAACCCGACCTGAGCGGGAAGACCATCCGCACCTCGGCGGCCACCACCTGCATGGTGAAGTCGCTCGGCGGCACGCCGGTCGACATGCCCGGTGGCGAGGTTTACACCGCGCTCGAGCGCGGTGTCGTGCAGGGCACGGCGTGGGCCTCGGTCGGCCCGACCAGCTGGGGTTTCGAGAAGCAGACCAAGTTCTATCTCTCCCCGCGGTTCTACGACTCGATCGCCAACACCCTGATCAACCAGGACAAGTGGGACTCCCTCGATGAGGAGACCCAGCAGGCGATCAACGACACGATGGCCGAGGTCGAACCCGAGGTCTTCAAGTACTATCAGGAGGCCTCTGCCAAGGAGACCGCCCTGTGGAATCAGGCCGGGATGAAGCGGATCGAGTTCACCGGCGCCGATGCGGAGAAGATCCTTTCCATCGCGTACAAGGATTGCCTGAATCAGGTCGATTGGGCCCGGATCAACCAACGCTCGCCGGAAGCGGCCCAGCTGCGGCAGAAGTTCGAAGAGGGCTATGGCAGCGACCTGTCGAAGGTGGTGCCCGGCGGGGTCAAGATCAAGGGAACCGATGAGTCCTGATCCGGCCACCCCGCGCGAGCCGTCCCAGCAGGCAGCGGAGGCGGAACTGGATCGAACCCTCGCGGAGGCCGAGGAGCCGGCCCCGACACCGACCTGGTGGCCGCTGCGGATCCTCGAGGGCCTGGGTGGGCTGGTCGTTCTCGCCCTGGCCCTCGGCGTGACCGGGGCTGTGCTGCTGCGGTTCTTCGGCCGGTCGACCACCGGTGTGGTCGAGCTGGGTGCGCTGTCGATGCTGTTCCTGGTCCTGCTGGGTGCCCCCGCCCTGGCCGCCCGGGATCAGCATGTGCGGCTCGAGCTGTTGGACTTCTTCGTCGGACGTCGGGTGCTCCGGGTCCTCGACCACTTCGGATCACTGGTCCAGCTGGTGGTGACGGGACTGCTGATCGCCGCCGTCTGGCAGGTGCTGCAGACCGATCTGACCCGTGGCACCACGATCGGCGGTGAACTCCGGCTGGACCGCTGGTGGGTCTCTGGTTCGGCGCTGGTGGGGCTGATCGCCCTGGCTCTCGGCATCTGCTACCGCTGGGTCCTCAGCGTGCGTGGCGAGCGGAAGGGCTGAGTCGTGGAGTGGTACGCCTTTCTGGGCGGGTTCCTGCTCTGTCTGATCGCACTGCTGGCGTTGCGGGTACCGGTCGCCTTCGCGATGCTGGGAGTCGGCATCGCGGGTGCGGTGCTCAGCTATGGCACCGTCAATGCCGCGCTGCGCCAGGTCGGGCTCAGCGTGTTGAGCAGCGTGGACAGTTTCGTCTTCACCGCGATCCCGTTGTTCATCCTGATGGGGGAACTGCTCTTCCAGTCCGGGATCGCCCAACGGGCCCTGGCCGAGATTTCCCGGGCACTGGGGCGCCTGCCCGGCCGACTGGCCATGGTGTCGGTCGGTGGCGGTGCCCTGTTCGGCCTGCTGTCCGGATCGACGCTGGCGAACACCGCGCTGTTCGGGCGTACGCTGCTGCCGCAGATGCGGGCCCGGCACTACGACGAGAAGCTCGCGATGGGGTCGATTCTCGCCTCCGGTGGGCTGGCGATGATCCTGCCGCCGAGCGCGTTCGCGATCCTGTGGGGCGGCATCGCCGGGGTACCGATCGGGCCGCTGCTGATCGCCGGCATCATTCCCGGGCTGTTGATGGCGACCGGATATGCCGTAATCGTGGTGATCTGGAGTCGGCGTACCAATGCCGACCTCGAGCACCCGCCGCGGCGCAGCCTGCGCGCATGGGCCGGGGACGGGGTGCGCGACGCGCTGGCCCCGGGCCTGATCATCGTCGCGGTCCTGGGGATGATCTTCTTCGGCATCGCGACCCCCACCGAATCGGCCGCCATCGGCGCGGTGCTCGCCCTGCTGCTCGGCCTCGGGCTGCGCAAACTGAACCTGCGCAGGATCTTCGACGCCCTGGTGGGCACCGTGCAGACCACCGCGCTGATCTTCCTGATCGTGCTCGGCTCGAACCTCTACGGGCAGTTGATGAGCTTCAACGGAGCCACCCAGGGCCTGGTCCGGGCGGTCACCTCGAACATCACCAGTGGGGCGGTGCTGCTGCTGGTGATCATGCTCGTGGTGCTGGTGTTGGGTGCCTTCATCGATCAGGTGTCGATCATGATGGTGACCGCACCGCTGTTCATGCCGCTGGTGCAGAGCTTCGGCTGGGATCCGGTCTGGTTCAGCGTGCTGCTGATGATCAACCTGCAGATCGCCAACACCACGCCACCGTTCGGAATGAGTCTGTTCGTGATGAAGGGCGTCTCACCGCAGACACCGTTGACCACCCTCTACAAGGCGGCGTTGCCCTGGATCGGGTCGGATCTGGTGGTGATGCTGCTGATCGCCGCAGTGCCGTCGGTGGCGCTGCTGCTGCCTCGGCTGATGGGTTCCTGACCGCGTGCGGCCGGCGTCCGCGGCAACGACGACAGGAGAGTTCATGAAGATCGCCGTACTGGGTGGCGGACACGGTTCCTATGCCGCGGCCGCAGATCTCGCCGAACAGGGCCACCAGGTCCGGTTGTGGCGGCGGGATGCCGAGGCGCTGGCTCCGTTGCTGGCGGATCCGGTGATCACCCTGGTCGACCCGGCGGGGGAGCGTCCGGTACGACTGGCGGGGGCCTCGGTCGATCTCGGCGCGGTGGTCGCCGATGCCGAGCTGGTTCTGATCCCGCTGCCGGCGACCGCTCAGCCGGAGCTGGCCCGCGCCCTGGCGCCGCTGCTCCGCGATGGCCAGGTGGTGTATCTGCCTCCGGGGACCTTCGGCAGTTACCTGATGGCCGAGGAGATCCGCCGGGCCGGCAGCACCGCGGAGGTGACCTTTGCCGAGACCGGAACCCTGCCCTGGCTGGCCCGCAAGCACGGTCCGACCAGCGTGGCGATCACCGTTCGTGCCACCCGGTTGCCGACCGGGGTGTATCCGGCTCGACGTGCGGGGCGCGCACTGTCGGTGCTGAGTGAGGCGTTCGACAGCATTGAGGATGCCGGCGACGCACTGTCCGCCGCTCTGCTGAACGCCGGCCCGATCATCCATCCACCGCTGATCCTGATGAATGCGGCTCCATTGCAACACTTCGCCGAGTGGGACATCCATAACGAGGGGACCCAGCCGGCGGTCCGCGCGGTCACGAACCGGTTGGACACCGAGCGGATCGCGATCCGGGAGGCCCTCGGCAGTCCCGGGGAGCACTTCCCGCTCGCCGACCACTACGAGAACGGTCGCTGGATGTATGGCGACGCGCATCGCAAGCTGGTGGACTCCGGCGACTGGCGCGAACGGATCGATCTGGTCTCCCACCGGTACATGACCGAGGACACCCTGCTGGGGCTGGGATTCCTGACCTCGGTGGCCGAGTACGCCGGAGTCGACGTCCCGATCGCGGCCGGGTTGTTGCAGATGGCTCGGGCGATCACCGGTACCACCGAGGCGCCGCGCAGTCTGGCCGGGCTCGGTCTGGCCACCATGTCGCGCAGCGAGTTGGCAGCCCTGCTCGCCGAGGGGCGTCGATGAGTGCCCCGATCGTCTGCGTCGGCGCCGGCCGGATGGGCCGCGGCATCGCGCTGGCGTACGCCCTGGCGGGGGAATCCGTTGTGGTGCTGGATTTCAAACAACGCGACACCGCGGGCCACCACGAGCTCATGGCCGACAATGAGGCCGAGATCGCCGCTACCCTGGCCGACCTGGTCGCCCTGGACCACCTCGAAGAATCGGCCGCCGCAGCGAGTGCCCGCCGCATCCGGTTCGCCCCGTTGGCCGATGCCGAGGAGCTGCTCGCCGGCGCGGCGATCGTCTACGAGGGCGTACCCGAGACGCGGCCGGCCAAACTGGACGCGCTGACCCGGATCGGCGAACTGGTCGCCGATCGGGCGCTGATCGCTTCCACCACCTCGACGATGCTGGTCACCGATCTGGCGCCGCTGGTGCCGCGACCCGAGCGATTTCTGAACGCCCACTGGCTGAATCCGGCCTACTTGATCCCGCTGGTGGAGCTCAGTGTGCATCCGGGGACCGCCGAGTGGGCCCGCGACCGGTTGCGGGATTCCCTGACCGGGATCGGAAAGGTGCCGGTTGTGCTGGGCGCCAGCCCGGGATTCATCGTCCCGCGGCTGCAGGCCCTGGTGATGAACGAGGCCGCCCGGATGGCCGCCGAAGGTGTCGCCAGCCCCGCGGAGATCGATCGGGCCACCCGTTACGGACTCGGTTTCCGGTTCGCGGCGCTCGGGGTGCTCGAGTTCATCGACTTCGGCGGCAATGACATCCTCTACCACGCCAACCGCTATCTGGCCGAACAGGTGGACCGTGATCGGTACGCCCTGCCGCCGGTGATCGAGGAGCACATGCGCACCGGCCGCAATGGCCTGCGGGACGGGCGCGGTTTCTACGAATACGATCCCGGCCAGCGCGCCGCTTACCGCCGTGACGTGCTGGCCCGAACCCTGGCCATGCTCAAGAACTTTCCCGACTGACCCCGTTCGTCGACTCCGGCGGCCCGGTTCAGGCGAGGTGATCGCGCTGCAACCGGCGACCGGTGGCACCGGGACGCAGCAGGAGCGCGGCCAGCACCCCACCGACCAGCAGCACGACCCCGGTGATCGTGTACGCCTGGTTCACCCCGTTGGCCATCGCCTCGACCGTCGCCGCCGGCACCGGTTGCCCCTTGGGTGGGGCGACATAACCCGCGGCCGACATCAGCCAGCCAACCAGGGTGGGGGAGACGATCGCACCCACCGAGGCGACACCGCCCAGGGTGGCCATCAGGATCGGCCGCTGCTTCGGGCCGACCACATACCCCAGTGCAGATGCCGTCATCGGGTACGCCAAGGAGCATCCACCGGCGATCGAGAGGAGGGTGACGGTGAGCACTCCGGAGGTGTGCGGTACGGCCAGGAAGGAGGTCCCGGCGATCACCGCGGCCAGCCCGAACGGCACCGAAATGGCAGCCTGCACGCTGCGGCCGCGCTTCAACAGGCGTTGCCCGATCACGCCGAGCAGCAACAGGACGCCGGCGCCGATCAACCACGGGAAGGTGGTCACCAGACCGACCTGGGGCAGGCTCAGGCCGACCACCGCGCTGAGGTAATTGGGCAGCCAGGTCGTCAGGAAACCCTGCACCCAGAAGTTCGAGAACCCGCCGACAACCGCGGCGAGGAAGGTCAGGTTGGCCAGGGCCGCCCACACCTTCACCGGGCGATAGCGATCCACCGCGCCGGCCTCGTCGACGGGTGCGCTCTCCGCGGTTGGCTCGGCCGGTGGTGCCGGGTCCGTCGCGGGGGCGTCCTTGACGGGGGTGACGCGGCGCCCACTGCCGGCGTACGGTCCGTCCGCGCCGACCAGGAGCCACCCGGCCACCCAGACCAGACCGACGATGCCGAGAAAGCCGAAGGCCCAGCGCCAACCCCAGGCGATGATCACCCAGGCCAGGACCGGGGCGGCGATCACCGGTCCGAGTGTCGAACCGGCGGCGATCAGATTGCTCGGCAGGGCCCGCTTCCGCGGTTCGAACCAGCCGTGCGCGGAGGTCAGCGACATCGCCGTCGCCGGTCCCTCCGCGCCGCCCAGGATGATCCGGGTGACCAGCAGCACCACGGCGCCACCGCCGATCAGCATCGGGAACTGCAGCACCGCCCAGACCACACCCATGGTGAGCAGGATCCACTTCACCGAGAACCTGCTGGCCAAGAATCCGGTGACGATCGAGACCACCGCATAGAGAAAGAAGAAGGCGCTGCCGATGAAACCGAACTGCACCGGCGTGATCCCCAGATCGGGCATGGCATACGGCGCGACAAGGCCGAGCACCGCCTTGTCGGCGAAGGCCACGATCTGGAAGAGCACCAGCAGGATCGTCACCAGCCAGGCGCGGCGGCCGAGCCTGCGTCTGGGTGGTGCGGGTGCCAGCGCGGGGTCGTCGGTTGCTGTGGACACGGGATCTCCTTCGATGACCGCGTTGACCCTGCCGGCCAACTCATCGAAGCCTAGGAACCCCGCCCTTCACAGGACAGCAGAGATTTCTTTACTACCGCTCGGTGGCGATGTTGGGCACGATGGAGTCTCCAGGGAGGGATTATCGGTGCGAGCTGACGCGATCTTCGACCGCCCGCTGCCAGAGATCGTTGCGACGGTGCGGGCGGGTGCGGTGAGTGCCCGCGAACTCACCGAGGAATGTGGTCGGCGGATCGATGCGACCGATCCACAGGTGCGGGCGTGGGTGCGACGCGCCGGGGATCCTCGTGCCGATGCGGCAGCGCTCGATGCCGGTGAGGCGCCGCTGCCGCTGCGCGGGATTCCCCTTGGCGTGAAGGACATCATCGACGTCGAGGGGCTGCCGACCCGATGCGGGAGTCCGCTCACCTCCGAGCTGCCGAAGGAGTCCTCGGCGGCGTGCGTACGCCGGTTGCAGGAGTTGGGATGTGTGGTCCAGGGCAAGACCGTGACGACCGAGTTCGCCTATTTCGCACCGGGCCCGACGGAGAATCCGGCGGCCCCGGGGCGTACCCCGGGTGGATCCTCGAGCGGTTCCGCGGCCGCCGTCGCGGCGGGCATGGTGCCTCTTGCGCTCGGCAGCCAGACGGCCGGTTCGCTGACCCGGCCCGCCTCCTTCTGCGGGATCGCGGGGATCACCCTGGCCCATGGCAGCACCGACCTGAGCGGGGTGGCCGGGCTCAGCCCCGCACTCGATGCGCTCGGGTTGCTGGCCCGCTCGGTAGCGGAGGTGGAGTACGCCTGGCGGGCGTTCACCGGTACCGAACCGGTCGAACACGGTGGCCGGGTGTTGATCTGGCGGGGTTCTGGACTGGACACGCTCGACCCCGCGATGCGGCAGGCCGTCGACGCCGCCGCCGACGCGCTCGGCCGCGCCGGCACACCCGACGAACTCGACTGGGATGATCACGTGCGGACGCTGGCCGCCGATCACCCGGTGATCATGGCCTATGAGGCGGTCCGGGAACGTACCGATGCGCTGGCCCACCTGGACCGGGTGAGCACGCAGCTGATCGAGCTGCTGCGTACCGGGCAACGCACCAGCGACGACGACTACGCCGGAGCCCGATATCGACGCGATCGATCGCAACAGGATCTGTCCGATCGGTTCGGCCAAGGTGATGTGATCGTCGGCCCGGCGGCGCTCGGTCCGGCACCTGAGGGCCTGTCGGCTACCGGTTCGCCGATCCTCAGCCGACCCTGGCAGGCGCTGGGCCTGCCCGTGGTGACGGTGCCGGGGGTACGCAGCGCCGCCGGCCTGCCATTGGGAATCCAGGTCATCGGTCGGCCCGGCAGCGAGGGCGACCTGTTCCGAGTGGCCGGGTTGTTGGCGGCCGCGTTACGCGGACATCGGACGGCGGCATGACGGGAGGCACGATGAAACCACGCCCCACCGAGCATCATCGGATGTTCCTGACCTGCTATGCCGACACCCTGCGTTACGGCTGGCACCATGTCGACCTGTTCGTGCACGACCGGGACGGCCGGGAGGTCAACTGGGTCCACTGGGGTGTCGAGGCAGACGGTCCGGACGCCGCCGACCGGTCCATCGCGAAGGTGGAACCTGAGCTACAGCGCACTTCCGACTGGCGCCATGCGGTCAGCCCGGCCGGGGTGGACTACTGGACCGCGGAAGCGCGGTGGCGCGATGACGACATCGCCTGAACCAGACACCGTCCAGCCGGGTATGCCGGAACCGGTGGTCTATGTCGTCGACGACGATCCCGAGCTGCTCGAGTCGGTCTCCTGGCTGCTCGGCAGCATCGGTATCGAAGCGGTGTCGATCGATTCCGCGGATGTATTCCTGAGCAGGTATTCCGGTGACCATCCGGCGCTGCTGGTGCTCGATGTGCGGATGCCGAGGATGAGTGGCACCAGGCTCCAGGAGATCCTTAACGAGCAGCTCCCGCACGTCGCGATCATCTTCGTCTCCGCCCACGGTGACATCAAGATGTCGGTCCGCACCATGCAGCGCGGGGCGATCGACTTCCTGGAGAAACCCTACGAGCCCCAGCAGATGCTCGAGGTGGTGCAGGCCGGGATCGGCACGGCCCGGGAACGCTTCCTCGACCATGCGCAGCGACGCGACGTGCAGCAGAAGGTGGATTCGCTCACCCCACGGGAACGGGAGATCCTCTGCCTGGTGGTGGAGGGCCTGCCCAGCCAGAACATCGCCCGCCGACTCGGGATGAGCGTGAAGACCGTCGACGTGCACCGGGCCCGAATCAAACAGAAGACCGACGCCGACTCGATCAACACCCTGGTCCGCGACATCCTCCGCTACGGTGCCATCATCGAAGGCCCCTGAACGTGGCGCTCAGAAGTAGTCGAGGACCAGCTTCGGGGTCTTCGCCCGGGAGACGCAGATGGCCATCGTCTCACCGGTTTCCTTCTCCGACCTGGTCAACACGTTGTCCCGATGCTCCGGGGTGCCTTCCAGCACCGACATGATGCAGGTGCCGCAGATCCCCTCCTGGCAGGAGGTCTCCACATCGGCGCCGTGCTCACGGAGTACCTCGACGATGCTGCGATCCGGCGGTACCTGGTAGCTCTCGCCCTCGAACTCGACGGTGAAGGCGGCATTCTGGCTGGCATCCGGCTGTTCCTCGGCGGTGAAGCTCTCCTGATGCAGGTGCTCGGCCGGTACCACCTGCTCGGCGACCTCGCGTACCCGATCCATGAACACCCCCGGACCGCACACATAGACGTGAGTGCCATCGGGCAGCTCGGCCAGCGCCTGCTCGAGCACCTCCTGATGCTCCTCGGGTTGCAACCCCAGATGGGTGTGCAGCTGATCGGGACAGCGATCCTGCAGCAACGGCAGGAAGGCCGCCTCCTCGTGGCTGCGGGCGAAATAGTGCAGCTCGAAACTGTGCCCGTGCACGTGCAGCCAGCGCGCCATCGACAGCATCGGGGTGATCCCGATCCCGGCGGCCATCAGCACGTGGTGGCGGGCGGACAGCTCGACGTGCATCAGATTGCGGGGTTCGCTGATCTGCAGGCGATCACCGACCTGCAGATCATGCAGGGCCACCGACCCACCGCGCGACTTCTCCTCGCGCTTCACCGCCACCGTGTAGGAATCGGGGTCATCGGGGGTGCTGCACAGCGAGTACTGGCGGGTGATCGCGGTCGGCCCGACCACGTCCACATGCGCGCCGGCCTGATAGGTACCGAGCGGCTGACCGTCGCTGCGCACGAAACGGATCGACTTGACCGCGGGGGTCTCGTCGACCACTTCGGCCACCTGCACATCGATCATCTTCACTGCAACACCTCCGGTTTCGGTGATGGGTCTGGATTCGACCTCGCTGGCGCTCGCTCAGCCGGCGTCGTCAGCGCAGGTACAGCCCTCCGTTGACGTCCCAGCAGGCACCGGTCACGAACCCGGCAGCCTCGGATGCCAGCAGCGCCACCACGTCGGCGATGAAGGCCGGGTCGCCGAGCTGGCCGACCGGGATCCCGGCGACCACCGCCTGCAGTTTGTCGGCCGGTACCGTGCGATGCACCACCGGGAGGTCGTGCGGACCGGGGGAGATCGCATTGACCGTCACCCCGCGGGCGGCGAGCTCGCGGGCGAACACCTTCGTCAGGGTGAGGATCGCGCCCTTCGAGGCGGCGTAGTGCCCACCGGTCGCGGTGCCGCCGTTCTGTCCGGCCAGCGAGGCCAGGTTGACGATCCGGCCGTACCCGGCCTCGGCCATCGCCGCGCCGAAGACCTGACACCCCAGGAACACGCTGCCGGTGTTGAGGTTCAGCACCCGGGTGAAGTTCTCCGCAGACAGCGACATCAGATCGGCCGCCTGGGTGACCGCGGCGTTGTTCACCAGGATCGTCGGTACGTCCCAGCGCTCGCGTACGTCCGCCAGAGCCGCGGCGAAGTCCTCGGCCGAGGCCACATCGAGCCGGCGAGCCACCACCCGCTCCCCACTCTCGTCGAGCTGGCGGGCGACCCGCTCGGCGGCGTGGGCGTCCAGGTCGGTGACCAGCACCCGGTGGCCGTCGGCCGACAACCGGCGCGCGATGTGTTCCCCCATCCCGCCGGCACCGCCGGTGACGACCGCGATCCCCGTGCTCATAGCAGGAATCCCGACGCGTTCACCGCATCCTCACTGTTCAGCAACCGCACCACCTTGCCGGCGATCCGGTCACCCGACTCGGCGAGGGCGATGGTGTGGGTGAGGTCGGCACCGAGCAGCTCGTGCCGGTTCCGCTTGTAGGAGCAGACGATCTGGGCCGAGCGCAGCACCACCCACTCGTCGGTCACCTCGGTAGTGGCGAACCGGCTCACCGTGCGTACCGTGCGGGCCGCCGCGACCGCGGAGGGGGAGTAGCCCTGCACCATCCGGTCCACCCGCATCCGGCGCATCCGGTCGTCGTCGTAGACCATGTTCAACGAGGACGCGAAATCCTCGGTGTCGGGATCGATCGGGATCACATACGTCGCCTCGGGCGTGTAGAGCTCCTGCCATGCCTGGTAGTCCTTGGCGTCCAGCAGTTCGGCCTCGTGCCAGACGAGTTGGATCGCCCGCTGCACCCGCGGATCGGCGAGCTCGATCCCGGCGGGCCTGGTCGTCATCGTGCTCACGCGTCCTCCTCGGCGCTCATCATCCGCTTCCACATCTGGTACGCCTCCCGCATCCCCGACTCGTCCGTGACGTGCGAGGTGGGCCAGCCCTCCGCTGTCCGGGTCTCCCGCCCCAGGCCGCGGTTCACCAGGATCGGCATCGACGGGGCGGCCTGGGTGCCGAGCTGCACCCGATCCCAGCCCTCGGCGTCATCGGGAGAACCGAATCCGAACGGCCCCTGGAAATGCTCGTGGATCCGCAGCCGCTCCTGGTTGACCAGTTCGGGCCCGCCGTCCATGCCGAGCGCCATGTGCCAGATCTCGGTCTCGTCGACCGAGATCGGGATCAGCACCCGGAAGAACGCCGACGACATGGCCACATTGGGGAAGGTGTTCAGGTTGAATCCACAGCCGTGCATCGAGCGCATCATCCGCCGGATCTGCGGTTCCTCGTACCCCTCGGCGCGCAGCTGCTCGACCAGGTACTGGAACCGTGGCTGGATCGCCTCGGTGCCGTCGTCCTCGTCGAGGTCGACATGGGCGGTCGCCATGATGGCCACGCTGTGCCCGTTGCCGAGCGCGTGGGTGACTGCCTCCGGGTCGTTCATGAACGACATCATGTCCGCGGTCTCGGCGTCCACCGAGGCCATCCAGGACTTGTGCACCATCGGGAAGTGGTAGCCGTCGCTGGTGTTCTCCAACTGGATCTTCCAGTTGCCACGGAACCGGAACTTGTGCACCCCGGTCACCTTGGTCGGATATCCGTTGCTCTGCTTGAAGAACCGCTTCATCCACAGCTTCGCATCCCCGAGGAAGTCCTCCAGCGGTTCGGCGTCGGCGTTGAAGGTGGCCCAGATCATGCCGAGGTAGGACTCGGTGCGCAGGGTGTGCAGCGGGAAGTCCGCCTTCTCCACCACGCCCTCGTAGCCGTCGGGGTAGGGGATGCCGCGCAATCTGCCGTCCAGACCGTAGGACCAGTTGTGGTAGGGACAGGTGAAACCGTTCGCCTTCCCCCTCGGCACATCGCAGACCGTGGCGCCACGGTGACGGCAGCGGTTCAGCAGGGTGTTGAAGTTGCCCTTGCGGTCCCGGGTCACGATCACCGGCTCCCCACCGACCGAGGTGGTCTTGAAACTGCCGGGCTGGGGGATCTCACTCTCGTGGGCCACCCAGACCCAGGTGCTGTGAAAGATCTTGCGCATCTCCTCGGCGAAGATCTCCGGATCGGTGTAGAGGCGGCCGGCCACCCGGTCGCCGGAGACCAGGTCGGCGGCGCGCGACTGCTGCTCGGTGTCGGTGCTGGTCATCGGTTCTCCTTGTTCACTGGGGATTGTTCGTCGGCTGCGATCAGGGGCGCGGCATAGAGTCGCTCGGTGCTGAAGGCGGCGATCCGGGCGTACGCCTGGCCCGCGGTTCGCTCGATGACGAAGTCGGCGCGGATCCGCGCACAGAGCAGCTCACCGTTGCCGTCGGCATAACGGGAGAGCTGTTGCATCAGCCACTGACCGCAGCCGGTGTCGCCGTCGATGTGCAGCTGTTCGCTGCCCAGCACGTGCGCGTTCTGCCGGAAGTGTGGTTCCGGCGGCAGATAGCCAGCGACATGGGCGGCGACCCGATGCCGGCCGGTGACGGTGCCGAACTTGCCGGCGTACGCCTCCCCGACACCCCGCCAGGTGGCGCGGGCGGTGAACAGCTCCGCGAGCTGACTCACCTCGGTAAAGGGGCCGGGTACGTCGCAGAGGTCGAAGTATCGGGACAGGCAGCTGCGGATCGCCTCGCGCGCCTCGAGCACGCGCAGGCGCTGCTCGATGACGGCCAGCTGGGTCTGCCCGGTCATGACGCTCAGTCGCTGGCGACGTCGGGACGGATGGTCAGCCGGCGGCCGATCCGGGCCTCCACCTTCGCGTACTTCCACAGCGCGTCGTCGCCGAAGACCTCGGTGTTGCGGAACAGGTTGCAAGCGGCCTTCACCGTGTCGGCGTCGCGGACATCGGCCAGCACGTAACAGGTCCACGGCCAACCATCGGAGGGGCCGACCATGTGGGAGTCGTCATCCATGTTGCCCAGGACATCAACACCGTCCATGTCCTCCAGATCGACGAGCATCCCGGCGAACGCCTTCCAGACGATCCCGATGTCGGACTTCGGAAGGTCGAAGAAGTTCTGGTTGATGCCCATGCAGAACAGCACGCGCAGGGGTTCGGACATCGCGGATTCCTTTCGCTGATGTGATTCGCGGTCGGTTGCTCAAGGGAAGCTGGGAATGGTCACGTCGGCACCGAGCAGGACCGCGCCGGCCGCCTCGATGGTGTTGCTCTGCAACATGGCGTGCTGGGCCGGCACCATGGCGTCCTGCAGGTAGCGCTGCAACGGATGGGTGCGGTAGATCGCACCGGTACCGGCCAGGTTGAACGCCAGCAGGGTGACCTCGCGGCCGACATGGGCGATGTTGCTGGTGGCCAGCCGAAGCAGCGCCTTCTGCTCATCGTCGATCGACTCACTGGCCACGGCCAGTTCCCAGACTGCCTCGGTCTGCTCGTAGAAGAAGGCCCGGGCGGAGCGTAGCTTCGCCTCCGCATCGGCCAGCCCGCTCTGATAACTGGGCCGGGTACCCTTGGCATTGCCACCGGTGATGCTGGTCCGCGCCGAACCGACCTCGCGGCTGTAGTTCAAGGCGCCACGCGCGGCGCCGAGAGCCGTCACCGCCAGCACTTGGGCGGCGTACGCGATGGCGGGGTAGCGGTTCAGCGGCTCGTCCAGTTGCGAGTCGCTGCCGCGGACGAAGGTGTGCTCGCGGGGGATGAAAATGTTGTCCAGGTGCACCTCGTTGGACCCGGTGGCCCGCATCCCGGAGACGTTCCAGTTCTCCACGATTCGGGCCTGGTCCGGGCGGATCAGCGCGGTCAGGGGCCGTCCCTTGGATTCCGCGCCACCCTTGAGTCCGACTCCGAGGATGTCCGCGCCGGCGCATCCGGAGGCGAACTGCCAGACACCGGTGGCGCGGAAGCCACCCTCGACGGTTTCGGCCTCCTGCATCGGGAACAAGCCGCCCGCGAAGCAGATGTCCGGTCCGTCGGCATAGATCTGCTGCTGGGTCTCCAGTGGCAATGCGCCGAAGTAGGTGAGCTGGGAGCCGAAGCTGGCCACCCAGCCGGTCGCCGGGTCGATCTCGGAGATCCGTTCCACCAGCCGGCAGAACTCGGCGGGGGAGAGCGGCTCTCCGCCGAAACGTTCTGGGGTGGAGGCGCGATAGATGCCGGCTCGCTTGAGCAGGCGGATGAAGTCGCGGGGGACGTGACCCTGGTCGTTGAACTCGTCGCGACGTTCGGCCAGCACGCGCAACGCCTCCTCGAAGGCGGCATCCCGCTCCGCTCCGGCGGGGGCGGCCAAGGTGCGGTCGGTGCTGTCCCCGTCGCTGAGCCGGGTTGCCGAGGTGGTGTTGGCCGTCATGGGCAAGTTCCTCCGAATCCACTGTGCACGTGGGAGGTCTGGTCTCCTGGGTGTGCCTGAGTCAGCCTAGGAATCGCGCTGGTGTGGCCGGTATTGGAAGAATCACGAGTGGCGGTAAGGGAATCCCCTACCGGGCAACGGAACGGCTGACACCGGTTGGGTGCACCCGTCAGGATGGGGACACCCGATTCCGCGGAAGGAGTGCCGATGTTTCCCACCGGGATGGACTTCCGCGAGATGGCGCTGCACACCACGCACGGCATCCTGATCCATGAGGCCGCCTCCAAGAACATCCTGTGGGCGAACCCGGCGGCCTGCCGGATGTTCGGGTTCACGCTGGAGGAGTTGCGGCCGTTGAAGGCCCACCACATGTCCTCCCCGGAACGGCAGTATCGCCGGGAGGTCGGGGTCGCCTGGCTGCAGGACGCGGTCAACCATGGTGAGAGTCGCAAGCGCTGGAAGTATCGCAGCAAGGACGGGCGGAACTTCCTCACCGATGCGGTGGCGACGCTGGTGCGGTTCGCCGACGGTCCGGTGGTGATGGTGCAGTTCCGCGGGATCGCCGAGGAGGTGGCACGGGAAGCGGAGCTGATGCGCACCACCGACTACCTGAGCAGGATCATGGCGCACGCCTCGGCCGGCATCCTGCTGCTGGACGACGACGGCCGGGTGCTCGACTCGTCCCCGTTCGTCTCCGAACTGTTCGGGCGTACGCCGGATCAGTTGGTCGGCCGGCCGCTGGAGGCGCTGGCGCGGGTGAGTGCCGCGAACGGCGGCGGACAGCCCGCCCCCGGGGAGCCGGGCCGGCCGGCGGAATGGCAGCTGGAGGTTGCCGTCCATGGTGCGACACGGTGGTTGTCGGCGCAGGTGGAGTCGGTCGAGCACGACGGCATCGTCTCCCGGATGGTCGCGGTCCGCGACATCACTTCTCGGGTGGAGATGCAGCGCGAGAACGCACATCAGCAGGCACACCTGCAGTATCTGGCGCGCTACAACGCGATGGGGGACATGGCGATGACGATCGCCCATGAGCTCGGCCAACCGCTGGCGGCGGCGAGCAACTTCCTCTCCGGGGTGCTGTCGCGGCTCGGCACCGGCCGGTTGAGCGAGACCGATATCCGCTACGGGGTGCAGCGCGCCCTCCGCCAGCTCACCCGCACCGCCGACATCGTCGCCAGCGTGAAACGCTATGTGCAACGGATCGAGAGTCCCTCGGCACGGCACGATCTGAACGCGATCATGGCCGAGAGCCTCTATTTCGTCGGCCTGCGGGCGGCCGACCGCGGCATCGCCGTCGAGTCCGAATACGCCGAGGAGGAGCTGCCGATCACCGGTGAGCAGATCCTGATCGGGCAGGTGATCATCAACTACTGCTTCAACGCCATTGACGAGGCGGCGCTGACGGGGACCCGGGACAAGCGGATTCTGGTACGCAGTTTCGCCGATGGTGATTGGGTCGGTTGCTCGGTGCTGGACTGGGGCCGTGGCCTGGACCAGGTCTGCCAGGAACACGGGGCGGAGGAGGGGGAGGCGGAAGCGAGCGGCAACCGGCAGCTGGTCAACGCCTTCTCCAGCAAACAGGACGGTTCCGGGATCGGGTTGGTACTCTCCGAGCGGATCGTGGAACGCCACGCCGGCGAGGTACTGGTCAGCGACAACGACCCAAGCGGAACGGTGATCACCTTGCGCCTCCCGCGCGCCGACTGACGCTGCATGAGGTTGCTCCGGCTCACCTCGACACGCGAGCCATTGCTCCGCTTCGCTGCGCATGGCTCGCTATTCGATGAGCGTGGGACTTGGCTTCGACTCGCTCGTACCTCGCTCGCTCAGCCGGCGTGGGGATGAGTGAGTTCTCAGGGGCGGGGAAACTCCGGCGCAGGGGGTTGTCGGGCACTTGGGTGTGTATTAGTTTCAGAATCGCTAGCCCTGAATGTGAATTGTTCACGCATACCCCGACGCAATGGAGCGTTCCATGATCGACAACACGTTCACCCGTCGAACTCTGCTGGCCGGCCTGGGCGCCACCGCGCTCGCCGGCAGCCTCTGCGCACGGCAGGCGTACGCCGCTCCGCCGCCCGGGAACCCGAACGCCATCAATGGCTGGGTGAATTCGACCCTGGCCCGGATGACGCGGGAGCAGAAGATCGGCCAGCTCTTCGTGCAGGAGGTCTACGGCTCCGACTCCGAGACCCCCGACCAGCGCAATGTCGCCAACTTCGGTGAGGCGGTACCGGCCAGGATCGTGGAGAAGTACCAGCTGGGCGGGGTGATCTACTTCGCCTGGACCGACTCGTTCAAGAACCCCCAGCAGGTGGCCCGGCTCTCCAACGGGCTGCAGCAGGCCGCGCTGCGCTCCGGTGGCAAGGTCCAGATCCCGCTGCAGGTCGCCACCGACCAGGAACAGGGCGTCGTCACCCGCTTCGGGCCGCCGGCCACCCAGTTCCCCGGGTCGATGGCCCTCGGTGCCGGCCGGTCCACCGCAGATGCCCGGGTCGCCGCCGAGATCACCGGTGCCGAGCTCCGTGCGGTCGGCATCAACGTCGACTTCGCACCCTGCTCCGACGTCAACGTCAACCCGCTGAACCCGGTGATCGGCGTACGCTCCTTCGGCTCCAACCCGGCCATGGTGGCCGAGATGGTCGCCGCGCAGATCGACGGCTACCAGCTCGACGGCAAGGTTTCCTCTTCCACCAAACACTTTCCCGGCCACGGTGACACCGCCACCGATTCGCACACCGGGTTGCCGATCATCACCCACACCCGCGAACAGTGGGAGCAGATCGATGCCCCGCCGTTCCGGGCCGCCATCGCCCGCGGCGTGGACATGGTGATGACCGCGCACCTGGTGATGCCGGCCTTCGACGACTCCGGCGACCCGGCCACCTTGAGCAAGCCGGTGATCACCGGTCTGCTGCGCGGCGAACTCGGTTACGACGGGGTGGTGATCACCGATGCGCTGACCATGCAGGGCGTCCGGGAGAAGTACGGCGACGCCGAGGTCGCCGTGCGGGCCCTCGAGGCCGGTGTCGACCAGCTGCTGATGTGCCCGGCCATCCAGCCCGCGATCGCCGCGATCAACGAAGCGCTCGGCTCCGGCCGGCTCACCGAGGCCGATCTGGACGCCAAGGTACGCCGGATCCTGCGGATGAAGTTCCGCCGCGGAATGGTCGCCCAGCCGCTCGCCGACATCGCCGCGATCAACGGAATCGTCGGCACCGCAGCACATCAGGCCACCGCGGCCAAGGTCTCCGACCGCACCGTGACCCTGGTCAAGAACGATGCCAAGGCACTGCCGCTCAAACCGGCCGGCACCAGCATCCTGGTCACCGGCTACGGCGTCAGCACCACCCAGGTCACCGCCGACGAGCTCACCAAGCGCGGCGCCACGGCCCGGGCGATGCAGACCGGCACCTCACCCTCGGATGCCACCATCGCCTCGGTGGTCGCCGCCGCACAGAGCGTGGACACCGTCATCGTGCTCACCAACAAGGCCTGGGACACCGCGGTCACCGACAAGACCGCCGGGCAGCAGAAGCTGGTCAAGCAACTGCTCGCCACCGACAAGACGATCATCGTCGTCGCGGTCCGCGATCCCTACGACATCGCCTATTTCGACCAGGCACCGACCTATGTCGCCACCTACTCCTACAGCCCGGTGACGCCACCGTCGCTGGTCCGGGTGCTGACCGGTGAGGTCAACCCGCAGGGCAAGTTGCCGGTCGACATCCCGGTCGCCGGTGCCCCGCAGACCGTCCTCTATCCCTATGGCCACGGCCTCTCCTACTGAGCCGATTTCGTTTGAGACAAGGATTCCTCCCATGCCCCTGAATCGTCGACTCCTGCTCGCCGGCGCGGGCGCCGCCGCTGCGGCGTACCCGCTCTCCCAGGCCGCCAACGCCTTCGCCGACCCCAAGAAACCCAAACCGCCCAAGGGTCCGAAGAAGAACGGCGTCGTCACCGGCGCCCAGGTCCAGTCCGATGCCGGCTGGGCCGCGCTGAAGGGCCAGAAGGTCGGCGTCCTCACCAACCCGACCGGGGTGCTCCACGACCTCACCTCGATCGTCGACGACATGCACGCCCAGGGCGTCAACATCGTCGGCGTCTTCGGCCCCGAACACGGTTTCCGCGGGACCGCGCAGGCCGGTTCCTCCGAGGGCACCTCGATCGATCCGCGGACCGGGCTGACCGTCTATGACGCCTACGGTGCGAACCGGGCCAAGTTCGCCAGCATGATGCAGACCGCCGGCGTGGAGACGATGGTCTTCGACATCCAGGACGTCGGCGCCCGCTTCTACACCTACATCTGGAGCATGTACACCGCGATGTGCGCCGCGGTCGACACCGGTGCCCGCTTCGTGGTCCTCGATCGGCCGAATCCCGTTGGTGGCAAGGCGAACGGGCCGATGATGACCGACGGCTTCACCTCCGGCGTCGGTGCGGAGAAGATCATCCAGCAGCACGGCATGACCGTCGGCGAACTGGCCAAGATGTTCGACGAGCGCTACCTGCCCGCCGATACCGGTGGCAAGCGGTTGCGGGAGCTGCAGGTCATCCAGATGGAGCGCTGGACCCGCGACATGCTCTTCGCCGACACCGGCCTGCACTGGGTGCTGCCCAGCCCGAACATGCCGACCAGCGACACCGCACTGCTCTATCCCGGCACCTGCTGGTTCGAGGCCACCAACCTCTCCGAGGGCCGCGGCACCACCCGGCCGTTCGAGATCATCGGCGCCCCCTACGTCGACTACCGCTGGGCCGAACGGCTGAACTCGCGCAACCTGCCCGGGGTGCTGTTCCGGGAGATGTATTTCAACCCGACCTTCTCCAAGAACGCCAACCAGGTCTGCGGCGGCGTCCAGGTGCACATCACCGACGCCCACGAGGTCGACGCCATCCGCACCGCCACCGAGATGATCGTCGCCCTCAAATCGCTCTATCCGGGCTTCGGCTGGCGGACCGGGGACAACTACGCGGGTCGGTGGATGGATCTGCTGTCGGGTTCGGCACGGTTCCGCGAACAGGTCGATGCCGGCGCCGATGCGGCGACGATCATCGCAGCCTGGCAGGCGGAACTCGCGCAGTGGAACGCCGACCGCGCCCCGTTCCTGAGCTACCGGTGACGGGTGCGGCGATGATCTTCAAGCGCACCACCCGCGTCCGGAACGCGCTGCGCGTCGTGGCCGTGGGCGCCACCGTGCTGGCCCTCGGGGCGGCGTACACCCCCGCCGCCCAGGCCCGCGATTTCGACCGTCCCTACAGCGGATATGCCAGCCCCAACACGAAACTGCGGACCGCCACGCCCGCGCAGATGGGTCTCGACCCCGCGCCGATCGAGGCCGCCCGTGCCAAGATCCGGGCCTACCAGTCGGCCGCCCCGAAACCGCTCTATCCCGGCGCGGTCGGGGTGATGGGCCACGACGGGGCGATCGTCGCCACCGAGGCCAGCGGTTACGCGCGACTCTACGCCGATGCCACCACCAAGCTGCCCGAGAACGAACGGGTACCGATGCGCCAGGACACCATCTTCGACCTGGCCTCGGTGTCCAAGCTGTTCACCTCGCTGGTGGTGGTCCAGCTGATCGAGGAGGGCACCGTCGAGCTCGATGCCCCGGTGGCCCGCTACCTGCCTGAGTTCGGCGGCCAGGGCAAGGACACCCTGACTGTCCGCAACCTGCTCACCCACACCTCGGCGCTGCCCGCCTGGCTGCCGCTCTGGTCGGCGTACCCGGACAAGGAATCCCGGATCGCCGCGGTGATGAACGCCACCCCGACCAATCCGCCGGACACCGTCTACCGCTATTCCGATCTGAACCTGATCGCGCTCGGGGTGATGGTCGAACGGCTCACCGGACAGGGCCTGGACACCGCCGTCGCCGAACGGATCACCAGGCCGCTGGGCATGACCGACACCGGTTACAACCCGACCGACAAGCGGCGGACCGCGGCCACCGAGTATCAGACCGCGCCGCCGCGGGGCATGGTCTGGGGTGAGGTGCACGATGAGAACGCCTGGTCCCTCGGCGGCGTCGCCGGACATGCCGGGGTGTTCTCCACCGCCGGCGATCTGGCCATCCTCAGCCAGACGCTGCTGAACGGCGGCAGCTACAACAAGAACCGCATCCTCAAGCCCGAATCGGTCGATCTGCTCACCCGGAACTTCAACTCGAAGTTCCCCGGCAACGACCACGGGCTGGGCTTCGAACTCAACCAGCGGTGGTACGCCGAGGGCCTGTCCGCGCCGAAGGAGGCCGGGCACACCGGTTACACCGGCACCTCGATCGTCATCGATTTCGCCTCCCGCTCGTTCGCGGTGCTGCTCACCAACCGGGTGCACCCCTCCCGCGACTGGGGGTCGGTCAACCCGGCCCGCCGGGACTGGGCGCAGGGGCTGGCGCTGTCCATGCCGGTCCGCCCGGACAAGGGACCCGATGCCTGGTTCACCGGGGTGACCAACAAGACGACCGCCACTCTCGACCTGCCGCTGCAGGTCGGCGGCAGTGGCGCCAGTGTCCGGTTCGACGCGATGGTCGATGTCGAGGAGACCGATCCGCTGGTGCTGGAGCGATCCACCGACGGTGGTGCGACCTGGACCAAGGTGCCGTTCACGGTGCAGTTGTCCGACGGCGAATCGCTGGCCACCGACGGGTCCTGGGCGACCTCGGGGGTACGCCGCTGGGTGCGGATCGACGCATCGCTGCCGGCGGGCGCACAGACGCTGCGCTGGCGGCACACCACCGACGCGATCTATCTGGGCCGCGGCGTCTACGTCGACGACATCCAGGTCCGCGGCGGGGTCAAGGTCGACGGCGAGAAGGAACCGGGTCGCTTCATCGCCAGCAACTGGACCAGGACGAACCGCTGACCAGCGGGCCACAGACTCGGGGGCACGCCCGGGTCCGTGCCGATGACACCGGCCGGGCCCGGGCGGGCACTACGATCCAGCGCATGACAGAAGGTGCCCAGAATCAGGCCACCCCGGTCCTGGTGCGGTTGCGGGCATTGCGGCCCGGCCTGGCACCGGCCGAGGAGCGGGTCGCCGAGGTGGTGCTGGGCGACCCGCGGGTGGTGGCCGCGATGACGATCACCGAACTGGCGGACCGCGCCTCCACCTCGGAGACCTCGGTGCTGCGGTTCGCCCGCCGGCTGGGGCTGAAGGGTTATCCGGAGCTGCGATTGGCGCTCGCCGAGGCGTCCGCCGACAACGGCCGGCTCACCCATCCGGTGGGGGACATCACCGCCGACGACTCGATCGACGAGATCGTCGCCAAGGTGACCGGTGCCGGGGCGCGGGCGGTGGAGGAGACCGGGCAGCAACTCGATCGCGAGGTGCTCGCCGAGGTGGCCCGGCTGGTCGCCGGCGCCCGGCGGGTCGACCTCTACGGTGCGCACGCCAGCGGCATGGTCGCCGGTGACCTGCAGCAGAAGCTGCACCGGATCGGAGTCGTCGCCTATGCCTGGTCCGATCCGCACCAGGCGCTGGCCTCGGCCACCCTGCTCGGCGCGGGCGATGTGGCGATCGCGGTCAGCCACACCGGCACCACCACCGAGGCCATCGAGGTGCTCGAAGCGGCCGCCGGTCGGGGCGCGGCGACGGTGGCGATCACCAACTTCCCGGCGTCCCCGCTGGGGCGTACCGCGGGGTTGGTGCTGACCACCGCCGCCGATGAGACGCCGTTGCGTTCGGGGGCGATGGCGTCGCGGATCGCGGCACTGATGGTGGTGGACTGCCTCTTCCTGGCGGCCGCCCAGCACCGCTACGACCGCGCGGTGGAGGCCGTGGCGGCCACCCGGGAGGCGGTCCGCGGGCATCACCGCTCGGCGCGCTGAGGGGCCTGCTCGAGGCGGTCGAGCCAGTCGGCGAACAGCACGGTGGCGAGGGTCGGCCGGTCCAGGTGCACGTTGTGGCCGGCATCGTCGAACACCACATAGGTCATCCGCGGATAGGACTCCAGCAGCTCGAACTGGTCGGCGAAGCCGACGCTGTCGTCCCGGCGGCCGGTGAGCAGCAGCGACGGATGGTCGAAGGTGGTGAAGCGCTCCTCCGGCGGGGTGGTGAGGTCGTACGCCTGGTCGAGTCGGGCGGCGAATTCCCTGTCATGGTTGCGGATGGTGAGAACAGGCCCATGTTGATCGGTGAGTTCGCCGCGGAGCTGGGCACCAGCGCGCGGATGCTGCGGCACTACGAGGACACCGGGTTGCTGGCACCGGCCGGACGGGACGGCAACGGCTACCGGGTGTACGCGGCGGAGCAGCTGCCGCGGACCCGGCAGATCAAGGGGTTGATCGATGCCGGGGTGCCGACCGCGCTGGTCGCCCAACTGATCGACGCGCTCACCGACAGCGGCGGGATCTTTCACGAGCACGTCGATCCGGGCACGGTCGAGGCGGCCGAGTCCGAGTGGCAGCGGATGTGCCACTGCGTCGACTGCATGGTCGCGCGGCGGGACGCGCTGGGTGCGTACCTGGGTGCGCTGAAAGGGGAGTGAGGTCGGGGGTCATTGGCCCGCACCCTCTACGCTGGGTGCGTGCCCGAGGACCCGCAGACCGTGCCCGATGACCGGCCGATCGCCGAGCAGGATCGGCCCACCGTGCTGCGCGAACGCGAACCGGCCCCCGCGCCGGCCCGGGCCCATGCCGGGCCGCCGCAGGACACCCGGCAACCGCCGCTCCCGGCGCAACGGGCCGCCGGGCCGCTGGTCCCGCAGCCCCCGGGGCCGCCGCCGGCGAAGCAGCCCAGCAAGATCTTCTCCGACCTGAACCTGAACGGTACGGTCCCGGCACGGATCCGCCCGAACATCGGCGCCTGGGGCCCCACCGACCTGCCCACCACCAAGCCGAAGAAGCGCTGGCGCTGGATCATCCCGCTGCTCTTCGTGATCGCGATCATCGTCGTGACGATCGCCGGGTACATCTTCTGGACGATGTACCGCTGAACGGATGACAGTCGTGGAGCCGGTCGGGGATCGGGATGACACGGTGCTCTGCCGAGCGATCCTCAGCGCTCCCGGCACGACGGGCCGGTAGGTGTGGCCGCCCGTTGATTCGCGATACCCGGTTGGAGCGATACGGCTTTGATGCCCAGGAAGCATCAAGGATTTGTTTGATGCCTAGGAAGCATCAAGGATTTGTTTGATGCCTCAGAGGTATCAAGCGCATCCTTGATGCTTCCTGGGGATCAGAGCACCATCGGTTTGCCCGGGCCCGGTAGGCGGGATGCGACGGCGTGAGGGCCGGTCAGATCATCGCGGCCAGATGCCGCAACCGGGCGAGTTCGGCGGCGAGGAAGGCCGGACCGCCGTGCCGGCCGAGCACGACCGAGCGGGAACCACCCAGCGGCGCGGCGGCGTACGTGGTCTCGACCCAGCCGTCCACCCAGCCGCTGGGCAGTTCACCGCTGCCGGTCTGATCCAGCGGTTCCAGCTTGGCCAGCGCGGTGCAGTCCAGATCCGGCGCCATCGGGGTCGAATGCAGCACCGTGTGCGCCGCGCGGTCCACCAGCACCGCCCAATGGGAGTGGAACACCACCGGCGCGGTCTCGGTCAGGATCGCCGCCGCGTTGTCCGGGTCGGCCAGCATCCGCTCCAGCGCCTCGACATCGGAC
Source organism: Enemella evansiae (assembly GCF_002250705.1). Taxonomy (GTDB): domain Bacteria; phylum Actinomycetota; class Actinomycetes; order Propionibacteriales; family Propionibacteriaceae; genus Enemella; species Enemella evansiae. Next base: position 66,960 of record NZ_NMVP01000033.1, on the reverse strand, counting down.
TGCAGTCCGGCGCCACCCGGGTAGCGCGAGCACCACAGCGCCTCGACCCCACCGACCTGCGTGCAGGCGCTGACCGCGTTGTCGGGCATCACGTTGTCCGGCAGCACCACCATGAAGTCGTCGACCACGCGACCGTCCTGACGGCCCACGATCTCGACGGCCTGGATGTCGCCGCCGATCGTGCCGAGGGCGCTCGCCACGGCACCCAGGGCACCGGGGCGGTCGGGTAGGGACAGGCGGATCAGGAACACGCCAACAGTCTTGCATCCGGATGTGACGGGGCCGTTTCGCGTCGCGTTGTGGGATGGGGTAGGCGCGGGTGTGGGGCGGGTCTGGTCATCTCGACACGCTGCCCCGGCTCCGCTTCGCTGCGCCGGGCCAGCTACTCGATGACCGTGGGGTCGATGACCGTGGCGAGCGCAGCGCTGACTACCGCGCGCGCGATAAGGTCGCGGGTGATGAACAACAGCCCAGGAGGACCACAGGTGGAGAGCGTGTCGTTGACCGCGGACGATGTCGCCCGGCTCGGCCGGTTGGCGCGGATCGAGCTCAGTGCCGAGGAACTCGGCGAACTCGCGCCGCAGCTGTCGGTGATCCTCGAATCGGTCGCCACGGTCAACGAGCTCGACACCAGCGTCGTGCCGCCGACCTCGCACCCCGAACCGCTCACCAACGTCTTCCGCCCCGACGAGAACACCCCCTCGCTGCCGGTCGAGGAGGCGCTCGCGATGGCGCCGGCCGCCGAGGACGACCGCTTCCGCGTCCCGCGGATCCTGGGGGAGTCGGCATGAGCGAGCAGACCACGATCAACACCGGCACCAAGGACCTGCTGCGCGCCGACGCGCACCAGCTCGTCCGGGCGATGGAGGCCGGGGAGACCACCTCCGAGGCCCTCACCACCGCCTGCCTGGACCAGATCTCCGCCGTCGATGGGGCCGTGCACGCCTTCCTGCACGTCGACACCGACCGTGCCCTGGCGACCGCCCGGGAGATCGACCGGCGCCGCGCCGCGGGGGAGAAGCTCGGCCCGCTTGCCGGCGTACCGCTCGCTCTCAAGGACGTGCTCACCCAGCAGGGCGTACCGACCACGGCCGGCTCGAAGATCCTCGAGGGCTACCTGCCGCCCTACAGCGCCACCGTCACCCAGCGACTGATCGACGCCGGCCTGGTGCTGCTCGGCAAGACCAACATGGACGAGTTCGCGATGGGTTCCTCCACCGAGAACTCCGGCTACGGCCCGACCCACAACCCGTGGGCGCTGGACCGGATCCCCGGCGGCTCCGGCGGCGGCTCCGCGGCCGCGCTGGCCGCCTTCGAGGCGCCGCTGGCCATCGGTACCGACACCGGTGGCTCGATCCGTCAGCCCGCCGCCTTCACCGGCACCGTCGGGGTCAAACCGACCTATGGCGGCACCTCCCGCTACGGGCTGATCGCGCTCGCCTCCAGCCTCGACCAACCCGGCCCCTGCACCCGCTCGGTGCTCGACGCCGCACTGCTGCACCAGGTGATCGGCGGCCACGATCCGCGCGATGCCACCTCGATCGACGCCCCCGTCCCGGACGTGGTGAGCGCCGCCCGCAGCGGCGACGTCTCCGGCCTGAAGGTCGGTGTGGTCCGCGAACTCGGTGGCGAGGGGTACGCGCCGGAGGTCGAGGCGAAGTTCAACGAAACCGTTGCCCTGTTGGAATCCCTCGGTGCCGAGGTGGTCGAGGTCTCCTGCCCGCACTTCGAGTACGCGCTGGCGGCCTACTATCTGATCCTGCCCGCCGAGGCCTCCTCCAACCTGGCCCGCTTCGATGCGATGCGCTACGGGCTGCGGGTCGGCGACGACGGCGTCCGCTCCGCCGAGGAGGTGATGGCCGCCACCCGCGAGGCCGGCTTCGGTGCCGAGGTGAAGCGCCGGATCATCATCGGCACCTATGCGCTGTCGGCCGGTTACTACGACGCCTACTACGGCTCGGCGCAGAAGGTGCGCACCCTGATCAGCCGCGACTTCGAGAACGCCTTCAGCCAGGCGGATGTGCTGGTCTCACCGACCACGCCGACCACCGCGTTCCGGCTCGGTGAACGGGTCGACGATCCGCTGGCGATGTACAAGAACGACCTCTGCACGATCCCGTCCAACCTGGCCGGCAACGCCTCCGCGTCCTTCCCGGTCGGACTGTCCGCCGAGGGCCTGCCGATCGGCTTCCACGTGATGGCGCCGCCGCGCGCCGATGACCGGCTCTATCGGGTCGGGGCGGCGCTGGAACGCAGCCTGCGCGAGCAGTGGGGCGGTCCGCTGCTGGACCGGATTCCCACCCTGGAAGGAAGTCTGGCATGAGCACCGACACCCTCGAGCCCGTCGTCGACTACGACGAGGCACTGCGCCGCTACGACCCGGTGATGGGTCTGGAGGTGCATGTCGAGCTGAACACCGCCTCCAAGATGTTCTGCGGATGCTCCACCGCCTTCGGTGCCGCACCGAACACCCAGACCTGCCCGGTCTGCCTGGGCCTGCCGGGTTCGATGCCGGTGGTGAACGGGTCGGCGGTGGAGTCGGCGATCCGGATCGGGCTGGCGCTGAACTGCGAGATCGCCGACTGGTGCCGGTTCGCGCGGAAGAACTACTTCTATCCGGACATGCCGAAGAACTACCAGATCAGCCAGTACGACGAGCCGATCGCCTTCGACGGACACCTGGACATCGAGCTGGACGACGGTACGCCGTTCCGGATCGAGATCGAACGCGCGCACATGGAGGAGGACACCGGCAAGTCCACCCACGTCGGCGGGGCCACCGGCCGGATCCACGGTGCGGACCATTCGCTGCTGGACTACAACCGCTGCGGCGTACCGCTGATCGAGATCGTCACCCGGCCGATCACCGGCGCCGGCGAGCGGGCCCCCGAGGTCGCCCGCGCCTACGTCGCCGCGCTGCGCGAGCTGATGAAGGCGCTCAAGGTCTCCGACGCCCGGATGGAGCAGGGCAACCTGCGCTGCGATGCGAACCTGTCCCTGCGGCCCACTCCCGCCGACGAGTTCGGCACCCGCAGCGAGACCAAGAACGTCAACTCGCTGCGCTCGGTCGAGAATGCCGTCCGCTACGAGATCACCCGGCAGGCGGCCCGGCTGGACGCCGGCCAGCGGGTGGTCCAGGAGACCCGGATGTGGCACGAGGGCGACCAGCTCACCACCGCCGGCCGCTCCAAGGAGACCGCGGAGGACTACCGCTACTTCCCCGAACCCGATCTGGTGCCGATCGCGCCGTCGCGGGAATGGGTGGAGCAGCTGCGCGCGACCCTGCCCGAGGCGCCGGGCGTACGCCTGAAGCGGCTGCAGTCCGAGTGGGGCTTCAGCGACGCCGAGATGACCGACATCACCAATGCCGATGCGCTCGAGGTGATGGAGCAGACCGTCGCCGCCGGTGCGCCCGCGCCCGCCGCCCGCAAGTGGTGGCTCGGGGAGCTCTCCCGGCGCGCCAACGAGGCCGGGGTCGGTCTCGCCGAACTGGCGATCACCCCCGCCCAGGTCGCGGCGGTGCAGCGGCTCGTCGACGCCGGCACCATCAACGACAAGCTGGCCCGCCAGGTCATCGACGGGGTGCTCGCCGGGGAGGGTGAACCGGACCAGGTCGTCGCCGACCGGGGTCTGGCCGTGGTCTCCGACGACGGTGCACTGAGCGCCGCCGTCGACGAGGCGATCGCCGCAAATCCTGATGTGGCAGAAAAGATCCGGGCCGGCAAGGTGCAGGCCGCCGGTGCGCTGATCGGTTCGGTGATGAAGGCGATGCGCGGCCAGGCCGACGCCGGCCGGGTACGCGAGCTGATCCTGGAGAAGCTGACCTGAGATGTCCTGGGACAACGGGCGCGAATGGGGTGACGACCGGGCGGAGGAGGAGCGGCCGGACGACACCGTGCTGCGCCCCGCCCGTCGCCCCGACCCCGCACCGGAACCGGACCCGGAAGCCGACCTGACCCAGATCCGACCCGGCCCGCCCCGGCGGGACGAGGTGGGGCAGTGGTCCGGTCAGCGCTACACCCGCAACCGGCTCACCGATGAGAGCCTGTGGGAGCGTACGCCGGCCGCCGGCCAGCAGCCGGCCGGTCCGCAACAGCCGGGCCAGCCGCGACCCAGCCAGCAGCGGCGCACCGAGGAGCGGCATGGCCACCACCGCGTACCCGGCCGCGACGAGCCGCCGCCCGGATCGCCGCCGCCGAAGGTGGCCGGCCGACCCACCCGCCGGGTGCAGCTGATCGCGCTGGTGACCCTGGCCGGGGTCGCGATCCTGGCCGCCTGGCTGCTGAACCCGCGGGGTACCGAGCCGGATGCCGGCCGGGTGGCGCCCCGCCGGGCGGTCGCCGCCTTCGCCAAACCCGTCGAGGAGGCCAAGCTGCCGGCCCGGGTCGACGGCCTGCGGCGCGACGCCGGCCGGGACGAGGCCAGGCTGCCGTTCGGCAACATCGACCGGGCGCACTACCAGCCCGTCGAGGGCCAGCCGGGTCCGGGCGCGGTCTATGCGCTCACCATGAACTCGCCGGTCGCCTCGCTCACCGACCTGGATGCCCACTCGGGGCTCGGCAACCGGAATCGCTTCGGTCCGGTGAGCTGCGGCCGGGTCGACATCCGGGTGGAGTGCGTGACGCTGCTCAAGGGCGGGCTGCTGGTGGTCGTCGGCGCCGACCCGCAGGCCGACATGGGCCAGATGGCCGCGGTGACCACCGAGATCTACAACGCGCTGCCGGGCTGAGGCACCGCGTCGGCGAGGCGGCCCATCGCGTCCGCGGGATCGAGCTCGCCGTCGGCGATCACCGCACGCACCGAGCGGATGAACCGGCGCCCCGGTTCGACGACCGCGGGCCGTTCCCAGGCGACGGCCGAACCGATCCCGGGATAGTCACCGGTGCGCACGAACCAGGGGTCCGCCGCGGTCTGCTCGTCACCGGGGGCGAGCACGATGGTCGCCGGTCCGGTGGCACCCGGCGTACCGAGGAAGGTGGCATGCCAGGCGAGCCAGGGGGCGCGGCTGCCGTTGACCGCCCGCTCACCCGCGCCGTCGGGCGTACGCACGGTGATCTCCCGGCAGGCGGGGAGCCGCCAGAACCAGCCGCCGTATCCGGCCCCGGCCCGGCCGGTGCTGCCCGGGCTGCCGAGCGGGATCGGCCGGTCGGCCTCCAGTTCGGTGTGCAGCCGCAGCTCCCAGCAGTCGCCGTCGATCGGCAGGCAGGCCATCGTGCGCCGCTCGCGCAGCACCGGTTCACCGTCGCGGTCCAACCAGCTGAGCAGCATCGTCAGCTCCTCGGGATTCTGCAGCAGGGCATCGAGGCGCTGCACACCATGATCGTCCAGCCACTGGTACCCGGCGCCGGGCCGGTAGCTGCCACCACCCCAGAAGTTCGTCCCGGCGGCATCCGGCACGGTGAATCCCAGCCCCAGATGCCAGTCGTGATCGGCGGGGCGCCGCGCGGTCAGCTCCACCCCGGCGCGGGTGCGCACCGGGTGCAGGAAGGGGCGCGGTGCGGAATCGGGCACGGAACCGGCACCGCTCTGCACGGTCAGCAAGGGTCCGCCGCGGCCCGATCCGGCCTCGGCCAGCACCGTGTCCCGGCCGGTGAACGCCCACGGGGCACCGGCCTCGGTGAAGGTGCCGTCCCGGTCGGCGGCCGCCCGGATCCAGTGCTGCACATCCCGCAGCACCGGATGCGCGGCCGCACCCTCCCCGACGACCTCGATGAACCGCTCCGGGACCCTGGTCGGCTCCGGCGCGGTCCGCAGCGCCTCCACGACCCGCATGAACGCCCCGGTGTCGGCGAGCGGAGCCAGCAGCGGTACGCCGGTGGCGCGGGCAGCGAGTAGGTTCTCCAGCAGATCGGTGCGCCCGGTGCCTCGCACCGCACCGTCCGGGCCGGTCACCTGGTCGAGGATGTAGCTGAGGGTGAGCGTGCCGTGCTCGCCGACCACCTCGACCAGCGGCGGTGGTTCCCCCTCACCGGGGCCGCTGAGCGTCAGCGCCGCGCTGACCGTCGGCGCCTCGGCTCCGGTGGCCGGTGCGATCCGCAGCGCGGTGGTGTCGTCGGTGTCGATCGCGGTGGTCCGGTACGCGTCCACCACGACCTCGGCGACATCCTCGGCGCGGCGCAGGCCGGCGATCCGCAGGGCGGTGGCGACCGCGTGGGCCAGGGGATTGGTGGCGACCCCGTCCATCACATCGACCCCGTCGAGGTGCCGCCGCCCCGCCCACGGGGTGCGCTCCCAGTAGGCGCGGTGCCGCACCCAGTGCCCCATCGCGCGGACGTGCCGCACCGCACCGATGCCGAACTCGTCCCGGTCGATCAGCTCCAGCGCGTGGGAGCCGAGCGCCTGGAAACCGACCTGCACCAGCCGCCCGGTCTGCCGCTGCAGCGCCAGCAGTGCCTCCAGATCGGCCAACCGGGCGAACGGCGGCTTCTCCAGCAGCAGGTCCGCACCCGCCCGCAGCGCCTCGGCCGCCACCGCCGCGTGCAGAGGGATCGGGACCGAGGCGATCACCACCTCGGGTACGCCGACCGCCTCGAGGGCGTCGGTGAGGCTGTCGAACAGCGGTACGCCCAGCCCGGGATCGCCGCCCAGCGAGCCGACCAGCGGATCGACGCAGGCCACCAGGCGTACCCGGCCCGCGGCGGCGAGTCGGTCGATGTTGGCCAGGTGGACGGCGCCGAAGCCGCGTACCCCGACCTGGATCACCGTCGGGCAAGGGGTTTCCCGGGCGGGGGTCATCGGCTCACCTCCGGTCGATGTCGGCCAGGGACAGTCCGCGGGTCTCGCGGGTGAACACGGTGGCGGCCGCGGCCACCACGCAGATCGCCAGGGCGGTTCCGCCGATCACCCACGGTACGTTCGCGGTCCCCGGCGGGGCGATCGCCACGAAGATGCTGGGGAAGAAGGCGGCGATCATCAACCCGAGATTCTGCGAGACGGCGAAACCGGTGACCCGCATCCGGGTGGGGAACTGCTCCTGGAAGAAGGTCGCGAAGGTGGCGTTCCACATCTGGAAGAAGACCGCGTGCAGGATCAGCACGAAGACGATGACCAGCACCAGGTTCCGCTGCTGGATGGCCCACAGGTAGGCGAAGGTGCTCAATCCGCCGAGGAGCCCGCCGGCGATCATGAACAGCCGCCGGCCGTAGCGGTCGGACAGCGACCCGAACAGCGGGATGGTCAGGGCCGCGACGACATTGGAGATCAGGGTGACCAGCAGGAACTGGCTGGTGCTGAACCCGATGCCGTAGCTGGGCTGGGTGCCGTAGGAGACGCCGAAGGTGAGGGCCACCATGCCGAGCGCATTGGTGAAGGTCATCAGCACGCAGCGGAACACCGCACCCGGATGGGAACGCAGCAGGTCCACCAACGGGAACGGCCGGCGCTCGGTGACGCCCTCGCGGGTCTCCGCGTCGGCGTACATCGGCGATTCGTGGACGTGTCGGCGGATCAGGAAACCGGCGAGCACCACGATCGCGCTGAGCAGGAACGGGATCCGCCAACCCCAGGCGCGGAACGCCTCGTCGCCGAGGATGGCGGCCAGCGGCAGCATGATCGCGGTGGCCAGGATGGAGCCGATCTGGGTGCCCTGCAGGCTGAAGCTGGCGAACCAGCCGCGTCGTTCGGTGGCCGCCTGTTCGATGATCATCGCGTTCGCGCCGCCGAGTTCGCCGGCCACCGCGAAGCCCTGGATCAATCGCAGCAGGACCAGCAGGATCGGTGCCCAGATGCCGATCTGGGCATAGGTGGGCAGCAGGCCGACGGCGAAGGTGGACAACCCCATCAGCAGCATCGCGAACACCAGCACGTCCTTGCGGCCGCGCCGATCGCCCCAGGCGCCGAGGACGACCGCGCCGATCGGGCGGGCGATGTAGCCGACGGCGTAGGTGCTCAGCGAGGCGATGATCGCCACCGCCGGGTCATCGGTGCCGAAGAAGACCGAGGGTACGCCGAGCGCGGCGGCCTGGGCGTAGAGCGAGAAGTCGTAGTACTCCAGTGCGCTGCCGATCCAGCCGCTGAGGGCGGCCCGGCGGGCACTGGTCGGCTTCGCCTGCGGGTCGGCGGTGGGTGCGGTGTCTGGGACAACGTCTTTGTTGGTCATGGATTCCTCGATCATCCTCGATCAGCCGGATAGCGCTTTCCGAAGACTGTCGCACATATGTTGAGTCGATTCAACAGGGTGGCCGAAGATTCTCTGCGGGAAAGGGGTTCGGATTGCGCGGCCGAGGGCTGCGCCGTGCTCAGACCGAGAGGTCGGCCTCGCCGAGCTTCGCGACCGCCGCCTGGTCGCCGACCACGGCGACATCGGACTCCGGGCCGCGGCCGTAGGCGTAGAGCATCAGTTCCGAGGGCCGGCCGACGATGGTGACGATCTCGTTGCCCGGCATCACCCGGACGGTCTCCGGCTCATCACCGGTGTCCACGGGGCGGGAGCGTTCCAGCACCACGCCGACCGAGGCGCGGCGGAACAGGGCGCGGCCGATCAGCTTCATCCGGCGCCACATCCAGTCCTCGACCTCATCGGGCAACCGGCGCGGGCCGTCCGGGTCGTCACCGGCGCGGCGGACGTCCTCGTGGTGCACGAAGTATTCGACGGTGTTGGCCTCCTCGTCGACGCCGGGGAAGGCGAAGACCGACAACCGGGCCGGGCCGCGGCGGATCCGGTCGACCAGCTCGGCATAGGGCCAGCGGGCCTTCGTCTCGGCCATCCGGCGCTCGGTGAGACCGGCCAGCGGTTTGGCCACGATGCCCGGGGCGCCGAGCGGATCGGTCTCCCGGATCCAGAGGTGGGCGGCCAGATCATGGGTGGTCCAGTCACCGGAAAGCGTCGGCGCGTCGGGGCCGACCCGGTCGAGTAGGTCGCACAACTCGGCGCGTTCGGTTTTGGCGAAGTTCACGCCCCGAGCGTAGACGACGCGGCCCGTTCCGGTGTGCGGATGGCTTCGATCGGACGTGGGAGAATGGCGCGGTGAGTTCCGCCGACACCGAATCCCCGCTCGCCCCTGACGTGGCGGCCCTGCTGCGGCGTACGCCCGATGGGCTGGTACCAGCGGTGGTGCAGGACGCGACCACCGGCCAGGTGCTGATGATGGCCTGGCTGGACGACGCGGCACTGCACGCCACCCTGACCACCGGGCGCGGCACCTACTATTCGCGCAGCCGGCAGCAGCAGTGGGTGAAGGGGGAGACCTCCGGCCACGTGCAGCGGGTCCGCGAGGTGCGGCTGGACTGCGACGGCGACACCCTGCTGATCAAGGTCGACCAGACCGGTCCCGCGTGCCACACCGGCCTGCAGAGCTGCTTCGACAGCCACCTGCTGCTGGGGGAGGGCGAGTGAGCATCGGCATCACCCCCGACCTGGCCGGTTTCCGGGAGCTGGCGCGGGAGCGGCGGGTGGTCACCGTCGCCGCCCGGGTGATCTCGGACGCCGACACCCCGGTCTCGGTCTACCACCGGCTGGCGGCCTCGCGGCCCGGCACCTTCCTGCTGGAATCGGTCGAGCGCGGGGTCAGCTCGCGCTGGTCCTTCGTCGGTGTCCGCTCCGCGGCGACCCTGTCCAGCGATGACGGCCGACTGGTCTGGCAGGGGACCGTGCCCGTCGGGCTGCCCGGTGCCGAGGGCGGTTCCGCGGCGTACGCCGATGACCCGCTGGCCGCGCTCGCCGAGTGCCTGCGGCTGCTCATCCACGACCATCCCCAACCGGATCTGCCGCCGTTCGTCTCCGGTTTCGTCGGCCACCTCGGCTACGACGTGGTCCGCCGGCTGGAGAAGCTGCCGAACGACACCGTCGACGACCTGCGGGTTCCCGAGATCGGGATGATGCTGGTCGCCGACCTGGCCGCCCTGGACCACCGCACCGGTGAGGTCTGGCTGCTGGCGAATGCGATCAACTGGGACGACAGCGACGAGCGGGTCGACCAGGCGTACGCCGATGCCTGCGAGCGGGTCCGCTCGATGGTCGCCGACCTCACCCGGCCCCGCGAACCGCTGGTGCGGACGGTCGCCGCCGACCACCAGCCCGCCGCGGTGGTGCGGCAGCGCACCGACGCCGACCACGAGCAGGCGGTGCGGGACGCGATCGCCGAGATCGAGGCCGGCGAATGCTTCCAGATCGTCGTCTCGCAGCGGTTCGAGGTCCCGGACGCGCCGGACGCCTTCGAGATCTATCGGCGGCTGCGGTTGGGCAACCCGAGCCCGTATCTGTACCTGCTGCGGATGGCCGGTTACGACATCGTCGGCAGTTCCCCGGAGGCGCTGGTCACCGTCCGCGGCGGCACCGCGACCACCTATCCGATCGCCGGTACCCGGCCGCGCGGCAGCACCCCGGCCGAGGATGTCGCGCTGGAGCAGGAACTGCTGGCCGATGAGAAGGAGCGGGCCGAGCACCTGATGCTGGTCGACCTGGGCCGCAACGATCTGGGCCGGGTCTGTGAACCGGGCAGCGTCGAGGTGGTCGAGTTCATGGAGGTGCGCCGCTATTCGCACGTGATGCACATGGAGGCCGCGGTCACCGGGCGGCTCGCGCCCGGGCGGACCGCCCTGGCCGCGACCTTGGCCTGTTTCCCGGCGGGCACGCTGTCGGGGGCGCCGAAGGTGCGGGCGATGGAGATCATCGAACGGCTCGAGCTGACCCGGCGGGGGACCTACGGCGGGGTGGTCGGCTGGTTCGACTTCAACGGCGACTCCGACACCGCGATCGCGATCCGCACCGCGCTGGTCAAGGACGGTACGGCGTTCGTGCAGGCCGGCGGCGGGATCGTCGCCGACTCGGTACCGGCGCTGGAGAACGCCGAGTCGCAGAACAAGGCGGCCGCGGCGCTGCGGGCGATCGCGGCCGCGGCCGAGCTGCGCGAGCTGGAGCCGGGGGATCTGGATGGCTGAGCGGGTCGGATCCAGGAGCCGGACGTACGCCCTGGGTGGGCTCGCGCTCGGCTCGATCGCCGGGCTGATCCTGGCCTCGGTGAGCGGGGCCGGTGGGCCGGCCGGGGTGGTGCTGGCCGCGGCCGCACTGGCCGGGCTGGCGCTGGCGCTGATCCTGCGGCACATCGGGCGACGGGTGCTCGGGGTGCTGCTGGCGCTGCTCGGGATGGGCATGGTGGCTGGGGTGATCAGCGGCGGCCCGGCCGGGATCGCGCACTGGGCGTACGCCCTCTGCGGGCTGCTGGTGGTCGCCGGGTCGGTGCTGATGGTGGCCCGGGCGCAGCGCTGGCCGCGCCGCCCGGACCGGTTCGACCGGACCCGGGCCCGCGCGCAGACCTCACCCGATGACGATCCGAACGAGGTGTGGAAGGCGCTCGATGCCGGGCACGACCCGACCACCGCGGCACGTCCGGATGACAGCACCCCCGGAAATGCACGAGAATGACCGCGATGCCCACCGCGCAGACACCTGGATCGAAAGAGGACCGATGAGCCGCCGCCGCACCACCGTCAAGAACGTCCATCACGGCCGGACCCCCGCTGCCTGGACCGGTTCCATGATCGCGCTGGTCGCCTTCATCGTGCTCACCGTCGGTTTCCTCGCCGGTCCGGGCGGATTTCCCTCGATCAACGTGCCGATCTCGATCGCCGGCGGTGTGCTGCTGGTGCTCGCGCCGATCGTCGGCGGGATCATGAGCCGGATCGGGATGGGGCAGGACTGATGACCGTCCTCGACGAGATCATCGTCGGGGTCCGCGAGGATCTGGCCGAGCGGGAGCGTGCCGTCCCGGCCGCCCGGCTCGCCGAGCAGGTCGCCGGCGCCCCTGCGCCACGCGATCCGATGCCCGCCTTCACCGCCCCCGGGGTGAGCGTGCTCGCCGAGGTGAAGCGCGCCAGCCCGAGCCGCGGCGACCTGGCCCAGATCGCCGACCCGGCCGCGCTGGCCGCCCGCTATGCCGCCGGTGGCGCCGCGGCGATCTCGGTGCTCACCGAACGGCGCCGGTTCCGCGGCTCGCTCGAGGACCTGGTCAGCGTCCGGGCCGCGGTCGAGGTGCCGGTGCTGCGCAAGGACTTCATCGTCACCGACTACCAGCTGATCGAGGCGCGGGCCGCCGGTGCCGACCTGGCGCTGCTGATCGTCGCCGCACTGGACGATGCGCAGCTGCGGGACCTGCACGCCACCGCGGTCGAGCTGGGGCTGACCCCGCTGGTCGAGGTGCACGACGAGGCCGAGATCGAGCGCGCCGTCGCGGTCGGCGCCCGGCTCGTCGGGGTGAACAACCGCAATCTGAAGACCCTCGCGGTCGATCCCGCCACCTTCGCCCGTCTGGCGCCGCTGGTGCCCGAGGGGGTGTGCCGGGTGAACGAGTCCGGGATCACCGGGCCGGCCGATGTCGCCGCATCCCGGGCCGCCGGTGCCGATGTGGTGCTCGTCGGCGAGGCGCTGGTCACCGGGGACGACCCGGCCGCCGCCGTCCAGGCGATGATCGACGCCGGTCGCTGAGGTCGCCGGCCCGTGATCACCGTCGTCGACCACGATCCGGGGTGGGTCGAGGCCTTCCGGGGCCTGCGGGACCGCTATGCGGGTGCGCTGGACGTGGCCGGCGTACCGGTGGTCGGGATCGAGCACGTGGGCAGCACCGCGGTGCCGGGGCTGGCCGCGAAACCGGTCATCGATGTGGACATCATCGTCGCCGCCGAGCAGGTCGAGGCGGCCTCGGATGTCCTGTTGGGGTTGGGATTCCGGCCGCTGGGGGAGCTCGGCATTCCCGAGCGCTGGGCGTTCGCCCAGCCCGCCGACTGGCCGCGTACCAACACCTATGTGATCGTGGCGGGCAGCCTGTCGCTGCGCAACCACCTGGCGGTCCGCGACACCCTGCGCGCCGACCCGGAACTGCGGGACGCCTACGGCGCGGTCAAGCAGCGGGTGGCCGCCGCGGCCGAAGACCTGGACGCCTACATCAGGGACAAGAACGCGATCGTCCAGCAGATCCTCACCGCCGCCGGACTCACCGCAGCCGAACGCGCCGCGACCGATGCCAACCAGATCCCACCCGGCGCCGGCCGCCGCGTCCCGCGCTGAACCCGTCGGAAAGGTTGACGAGCCCGACCGGAGACACCTAGAGTCGCAACTGTTCTAGATCAGTTGTGCGAGGGGGGTGTGATGAGCGGGCGGGCGAAGTATCTGGTGATCGCCGAGCTGCTGCGCACCGCGATCGACACCGGCGAGCTCGCGCCCGGGGCCGCGCTGCCCTCCCAGCGAGAACTGGCCGAGGCGCACGGGGTCACGGTGATGACCGTGCGGCAGGCGCTGGCCCGGCTCACCGAGCAGCAGTTGATCGTCAGCGAGCACGGCCGTGGCACGTTCGTCGCGCCGCGGGCGTTCGCGCTGCCGCTGGGGCCGCTGGCCAGCCTGGTCGACGAGGCCGCCGCGGCCGGGCGGACGCTGACCACCACGGTCCTCGACCACGGCTCGGCAGTGCAGACCGGTGAGGCGGCGTACCTGATCCGACGCCTCCGGCACCTCGACGGGGAACCGTTCGCGCTGCAGACGTCCCGGTTGCCGCTCGAGGCGGCCGCACAGATCGACCCCGAACGGCTCACCGACCGCGCCCTGTACGCGGTGCTGGCCGAGGCCGGTCTGGAGGTCGTCGCCGCCAGCGAGCGCATCCATGCGGTCAACCTGGACGCCGACGCGGCCGCCCTGCTGGGCCGCGCCCCCGGCACCGCCGCCCTGCTCAGCATCCGCGAATCCCGGACCGCCGACGGGACCACCGTGCTCACCGACCACGCGCAGATCCCCGGCGATCTCGGTGTGGTCAGCGCCGAGCGCGCCCGGCTGCAACCACTGCCCAGAACCAAGGAGGCGTCATGACCGACACCCGTACCCTGCCCGACGAGCGCGGACACTACGACCGCTTCGGCGGCAGCTTCGTGCCCGAGGCGCTGCATGCCGCGCTCGCCCAGCTCAGCCAGGCGTACGCCGACGCGATGGCCGACCCGGCCTTCGCCGAGGAACTCGACGCGCTGCACCGCGACTACGTCGGCCGGCCCAGCCCGATCACCGAGGCGCCCCGGTTCAGCGAACACGCCGGAAACGCCCGGATCCTGCTCAAGCGCGAGGATCTCAACCACACCGGGTCGCACAAGATCAACAATGTGCTCGGGCAGGCGCTGCTGACCCGCCGGATGGGCAAGACCCGACTGATCGCCGAGACCGGTGCGGGCCAGCACGGGGTCGCCACCGCGACCGCGGCCGCGCTGTTCGGGATGGAGTGCCGGGTCTACATGGGCAAGGTGGACACCGATCGGCAGGCGCTCAACGTCGCTCGGATGCAGCTGCTCGGTGCCGAGGTGGTCGCCGTCGAATCCGGTTCGCAGACGCTGAAGGACGCGATGAACGAGGCGCTGCGCGACTGGGTCGCCTCGGTCGATGACACCCACTATCTGATCGGTTCGGTCGGCGGTCCGCACCCGTTCCCGATGATCGTCCGCGATTTCCAGCGGATCATCTCCACCGAGGCCCGCGCGCAGACCCTCGAACGCTATGGCCGGTTGCCCGATGCGGTGGCCGCCTGCGTCGGCGGTGGGTCGAACGCGATGGGCCTGTTCGCCGACTTCATCCCCGACGGCGACGTGCAACTGTTCGGCTTCGAGGCCGGCGGCGACGGGCTGGAGACCGGCCGGCACGCCGCCACCATCTCGGAGGGGAAGACCGGTGTCCTGCACGGCATGCGCACCTTCGTGCTGATGGACGAGGACGGCCAGACCAAGGAGTCGCACTCGATCTCCGCCGGCCTCGACTATCCCGGGGTCGGCCCCGAGCACGCCTGGCTCGCCGAGACCGGCCGGGCGAGGTACGAACCGGTCACCGACGCCGAAGCGATGGCGGCCCTGCGGTTGCTCGCCCGGACCGAGGGGATCATGCCCGCGATCGAGTCGGCGCACGCGCTCGCCGGCGCACTGCGGCTGGGGAAGCGGTGGGCCGAGGAACGCCCCGATGAGGAACCGATGATCCTGGTCAACCTGTCCGGGCGGGGTGACAAGGACGTGGAGACCGCGATCAGATGGTTCGGCCTGGACGGCAGCGTCGACGCCACCACCGGCGGTGCGGCGGCCGACGCCGACGCGCCCGCCTCGATGACCGGAAGCAAGGAACTGTGATGAGCGAGACGAGCACCAGCGACACCGCGCGGACCTTCGCACTGGGGCGTACCGGGAGGGTCTTCCGGCAGGCCGAGGCCGACGGCCGGAAGGCGCTGGTCGGCTTCCTGCACGTCGGCTATCCGGAGGTGGCCACCTCGCTGGCCGCGCTGCGGGAACTGGCACCGGCCTGCGATCTGGTCGAGATCGGGCTGCCGTATTCGGACCCGGTGATGGACGGCCCGGTGATCCAGCGCGCCGGCACCTCGGCGCTGACCCGCGGGGTGCGTACCCGCGATGTCTTCGCCGCCGCCGAAGCGGTCGCCGAGGCCGGCGGGAACGCGGTGGTGATGACCTACTGGAACCTGGTCGAGCACTACGGGGTTGATGCCTTCGCCCGCGACCTGGCCGCCGCCGGCGGGTCCGGGCTGATCACCCCCGATCTCACCCCGGACGAGGCCGAGGAGTGGTTCGCCGCCTCCGACGCCCACGAGCTGGACCGGATCTTCCTGGTCGCACCCAGCTCCAGCGACGAGCGGATCGCCAGCACCGTCGACGCCTGCCGGGGCTGGTTGTACGCCACCTCGGTGATGGGCGTGACCGGCGTCCGATCGGAGTCCTCGACGGCGGCACCGGAACTGGTACGCCGGATCCGGGCCCTGCGACCCGAGGTGCCGATCGGCATCGGGCTCGGCGTCTCCAACGGCGCCCAGGCGCGGGAGACCGCCGAGTACGCCGATGCGGTGATCGTCGGCTCCGCCCTGGTACGCACCCTGATCGACGCCGAGGACGCCGGTACCCCCGACGACCTCAGCGGCCTGCGCGAGGTCCTCGCGGACCTGCGGGCCGGGGTACGCGGCTGAGCCGTTCGCTCGACCAGGTCGCGCAGCGACCGTTGTTCCACGCTCCTCGAGTAGGTCGCGCAGCGACCTTCCCCACGCTCCTCGAGTAGGTCGGGCGGCCTTCCTCACGCTCCTCGAGTAGGTCGCGCAGCGACCGTTGTTCCACGCTCCTCGAGTAGGTCGCGCAGCGACCGTGTCGAGAGGAGCCCAGCGCTGATGGCCTGCGGAATTTGCGGCTCGATCGGGGAACTGGTCGATCTGGGCGCCGATCGTGAATCGAGCCGCAGATTTCGGTGGGGGTTCATCTCGACACGCCGACCATTGCTCCGCTTCGCTGCGCATGGTCGGCTACTCGATGAACGGGGTGGGGGTTGGGCTCCCACGCTCCTCGAGTAGGTCGCGCAGCGACCGTGTCGAGAGGAGCATCCTTGGTGCCGCTGGTGTCCTGGGGTTCATCTCGACACGCCGACCATTGCTCCGCTTCGCTGCGCATGGTCGGCTACTCGATGAACGGGGTGGGTGCTTCGCTGCGCGTGGTCGGCTGCTCGATGAACGGGGTGGGTGCTTCGCTGCGCATGGTCGGCTACTCGATGAACGTGGTGGGTGCTTCGCTGCGCATGGTCGGCCACTCGATGAACGGGGAGGGTCAGCGCAGGAAGGCGGTGATCTCGGAGAGCACCTCGGGGGTGCGGGTGTGCAGCAGATCGTGCGGGGCGCCGGGCAGGGTGCGTACCGTGGCGCGGGGGAGCAGCCTGGCACGGGTCTCGGCGGTACCGACGTCCTGGACCCCGGATCCACCGGCCAGCAGCGCCAGGGTCGGGAGTTGCAGCTCCCGCAGCTGACGCTCGGGAATGGTGTCACCGACCCGGGACCGATCCCGATGCTCGGCCAGCCCGGCGACCGCCAGCCGGCCGGTCGCGCCGCGCACCGGCGCCCCGGCATGCTGCTCCAACCAGGCCCGCTGCCAGCCCTCCGGTCGGTCCGGTTCCGCGCTCGCCCAGCGCCGCAGCCCCTCGCTGAGCGGCGGCTCGGCGAAGACCCGCTCCGGATCGATCAGGATCAGCCCGGCCACCGGACCCGGCCGGCGGACCGCCAGATTCATCGCCGCCCAACCACCGGTACCGGCGCCGACCAGCACGTACTCCCGGCCGGGCAGCTGGCCCAGCACCTGGTACAGCCAGTTCGCGGCATCCGAATCGCTCTCCAGCGGCCGTGACTGCAGGCTCATCCCGGCATCACCGAGGGTGTCCACCGCGTACACGGTCCGCTGCCGCACCAGCGGGCCGACCAGCGGCGCCCAGTCCGGGGTAGCCCGGGCCCGGTCGGCGAGCAGCACCAGGGCCGGCTGCTGCGGATTCGCCCCCGCGAACCGGTGCACCCGGACCACCCCGAAATCGGTCCGCAGATCCAGGCTCGCCGCCGGCGGCGGCAGGTCCCGCAGCGCATCGGTGTACGCCGCGGCGTACCGGTCGTGACCGGCGGCGGAGGTGAACTGCCCGACCCGCACCGCCGGCTGCAGCAACCAACCGGCCAGCAGCCCGAGCACCAGCAGCAGCACCGGCAGCCAGCGGTGCCGCCGGGGTGCGGCGGTGCTGCGGGTACGCGCAGCAGTCCGGCGCGTCGGCTGCCGGCCCGGCGAACTCTTCCGCGGCGGGGGCCTGCGCGGGGTCGCCTTCCGCGGTGCCGGCTTGCGGGTGGTGGACCCGGTGGACCGGGTGGCCGGGCGCGCGCCAGTGCCGCGCGTGGGCGTACGCGAGGTGCCAGAGGCAGGGGACATCGACAACTAACTCCTGGGGGCGGCCGCCGAGGCGGTGGGAAGTGGCCCGCAACGCCTTCATGATACGCCTCTCACCGGCCGCAGCCGCTAGCATGGCCGGGTGAATTCGCCCCTGTCGACCCCGGCGCCCGAGCAGCACCAAGGCTCCGATGGTGCGACATCGAGCGGTGGCGCCACCGCCACCCGGGGGACGGCCGCCGGCGGCCGGGTGCTGCTGGCCGCCGCGATCTTCGTCATCGCCACCTATCTGATCTCGATCCCGCTCTACTGGCTGCAGGGCCGCTTCGAGATCGCCACCTGGGTCTTCAATCTCGGCACCCTCGGCCCCTTCCTCGGCGGGCTGGTGGCGCTGCTGGTCTGCCGCGGGCTGCGGCTGCCGCTGCGCTGGGTCGCCGGCCTCGGTTTCAACGTGCAGGTGGTCCGGCGCTCGATCCTCGCCGCCGCCGCCGCGCTCGCGATCGTGCTGCTGGCGGTGCAGTTCTATGGCTTCTTCCACTGGCAGATGAAGCCGATCGACCTGGCCGGGGTGCCCTATCCGCTCGCCATGCCGGGCGACTCGGGCACCATCTTCGGGTTCATCGCGATCGGGTTGCTGATCGGCTGCATCCTCGAGGAATTCGGCTGGCGCACCATCCTGGAGCCGACGCTGCTGCCCAAGCTGGGCGTGCTCGGCACCGGCATCGTGGTTGGTGTGATCTGGGGTCTGTGGCAGTGGCCGTTCTGGCTGGCGCTGATGCAGCGGCAGAGCACCAACCCCAGCCGGATGCAGGCACTGCTCTACACCGGCAGCCACTTCGTCGCCGCCATCGCGGTGTCGCTGATCCTGGTCGTCATCCACCAGCGGATGCGGCACGGGCACTGGGCGGCCGCGGTCGCCTTCCGATGGGTCTACGGGATCGGTTTCTTCCTGATCCTGGACGAGGAGCTGGGCCGCTGGCAGCCGATGTTCGCGATCGCCGCCTGCTCGGCGCTGGCCGCCGCGGTCGGCTACTACTACCACTGGCGCCGGACCCGGACCAAGCGGGTCCGCCCGGCCGCCCGGACGGCGCCGTCGAGCTAGCCCGAAGGGCGCCGGTTCGTCAAGATCGTCTCACCATGGCACACGATTTCGGAGAACGCTGACGGGCTGAGTACCGTTTCACTGCTGCACCCGGGGCCCCCCGAGTGCGGTGGGCCGTGCCGCCACGCAGCCAGCGCGCGCGGGCGGCACGCACCAGAAGTCAGGAGATGAGACATGACGAGCGAACCCGTGATCGCGCGACGGCCCGTCCACCGCCCCGCCGAGGGGCTCTACGATCCTGCCTTCGAGCACGACGCCTGCGGGGTGGCCTTCGTCGCCCAGCTGAGCGGCGTGGCCGACCACGACATCGTGGAGAAGGGTCTGGAGGCGCTGCGCAACCTCGACCATCGCGGCGCGACTGGCGCCGACACCGCCGCCGGTGACGGCGCCGGCATCCTGATCCAGGTCCCGGACGCCTTCCTGCGCGAGGTCTGCGACTTCGAGCTGCCGGACGCCGGGGCGTACGCCGTGGGCACGGCCTTCCTGCCCCAGGAGGGCGACCAGCGCGCCGCCGCGGTCGCCGGTATCGAGAAGATCGCCGCCGCCGAGGGCCTGACGGTGCTCGGCTGGCGCGACGTGCCCACCGAGGACGGCACCCTGAGCCCGGTCTCGGTGGCGGTGATGCCGCACTTCGCGCAGCTGCTGGTGGCCGGTACCGACGGCCAGCAGGGCATCGAACTGGACCGGTTGGCGTACGCCCTGCGGCGCCGCAGCGAACGTGAGGTCGGGGTCTATTTCCCCTCGCTGTCCGCGCGCACCCTGGTCTACAAGGGCATGCTGACCACCGATCAGCTCGAGGAGGTCTTCCCCGAGCTGCACGACGAGCGGCTGGCCTCGGCGCTGGCGCTGGTGCACTCCCGGTTCTCCACCAACACCTTCCCGAGCTGGGAGCTGGCCCACCCGTTCCGGATGATCGCCCACAACGGCGAGATCAACACCGTCAAGGGCAACCGCAACTGGATGCGGGCCCGGGAGGAGCTGCTCGCCTCCCAGTTGATCGGCGGCAGCCTGGAGCGGCTGTTCCCGATCTGTACGCCCGGGCACTCCGACTCCGCCTCCTTCGACGAGGTGCTGGAGCTGCTGCACCTGGGCGGGCGCTCGTTGCCGCACGCGGTGCTGATGATGATCCCGGAGGCGTGGGAGAACAACCCGTCGATGGATCCGGCCCGCCGCGACTTCTACCGCTTCCACGCCTGCCTGATGGAGCCGTGGGACGGTCCGGCCAGCGTCTGCTTCACCGACGGCACCCTGATCGGTGCGGTGCTGGACCGCAACGGCCTGCGCCCCGGCCGCTACTGGATCACCGAGGACGGGTTGGTGGTGCTCGCCTCCGAGGCCGGTGTGCTGCCGGGGATCGAGGCCGCGCAGGTGGTCCGCAAGGGCCGGATGCAGCCGGGTCAGATGTTCCTGGCCGATCTGGACCAGCACCGGATCATCCCCAACGACGAGATCAAGGACACCCTGGCCGCCGAGCAGCCCTACGGCGAGTGGCTGGCCGGTGGGCTGATCAGCCTCGACGACCTGCCCGAGCGCGATCACACCGTGCACGGGCACAGCTCGGTGACCCGCCGCCAGCAGGTGTTCGGCTACACCGAGGAGGAGCTGCGGCTGCTGCTCACCCCGATGGCCAACACCGGTGCCGAACCGATCGGTTCGATGGGCACCGACACCCCGATCGCCGCGCTCAGCGAACGCCCGCGGCTGATGTTCGACTACTTCGCCCAGCTGTTCGCACAGGTGACGAACCCGCCGCTGGACGCGATCCGCGAGGAGCTGGTCACCTCGCTGGCCGGCACCATCGGCCAGGAGCAGAACCTGCTCGAACCCGGCCCGGCGTCCTGCCGGCAGATCGTCATCCCGTTCCCGGTGCTGGACAACGACCAGCTGGCCAAGATCGTCGCGCTGAACCGGCTCGGTGACATGCCCGGCTTCCGCCCGCACGTGGTCCGTGGCCTCTATCGGGTCGAGGACGGCGGGATGGGTCTGCGGCACGCCCTGGACCGGGTCTGCGCCGAGGTCAGCCGCGCCATCACCGAGGGTGCCCGGACGGTGATCCTGTCCGACCGGCACTCCAACGCCGAGTACGCCCCGATCCCGTCGCTGCTGCTCACCGCGGCCGTGCACCACCACCTGGTGCGCACCAAGGCGCGCACCCGGGCCGCGCTGATCGTCGAGGCCGGTGACGTCCGCGAGGTGCACCACGTCGCGACGCTGCTCGGCTACGGCGCCTCCGCGGTGAATCCCTACTTGGCCTTCGAATCCGCCGAGGACCTGGCCCGCGAAGAGGTCTATGTCCGCACCTCCCCGGAGGAGGCGGTGGTCAACCTGAAGAAGGCGCTCGGCAAGGGCGTGCTGAAGGTGATGTCCAAGATGGGCGTCTCCACCGTCGCCTCCTACACCGGCGCCCAGATCTTCGAGTGCCTGGGCCTGTCCCAGGAGGTCATCGACCAGTACTTCACCGGCACCACCTCCAAGCTCGGTGGGCTGGGCCTGGACGAGATCGCCGAGGAGATCCGCCGCCGGCACCAGAAGGCGTACCCCAGCGACGGCATCCCGCTGCCGCACCGCGAGCTCGAGGTCGGCGGTGAGTACCAGTGGCGCCGCGAGGGCGAGCCGCACCTGTTCGACTCCGAGACGGTGTTCCGGCTGCAGCACTCCACCCGGGCCGAGCGCTACGACATCTTCAAGGCCTACACCGGGCGCGTGGACGACCAGTCGAAGCAGCTGATGACGCTGCGCGGGCTGCTGGAGTTCAAGTCCGACCGCGAACCGATCCCGCTGGAGGAGGTGGAGCCGGTCGAGGAGATCGTCAAGCGGTTCTCCACCGGTGCGATGTCCTACGGCTCGATCAGCCGGGAGGCGCACGAGACCCTGGCGATCGCGATGAACATCCTCGGCGGCAAGTCCAACACCGGTGAGGGCGGTGAGGACGCCGACCGGCTCTACGATCCCGAGCGCCGCTCGGCGATCAAGCAGGTCGCCTCCGGCCGGTTCGGGGTGACCTCGGACTATCTGAGCAATGCCGACGACATCCAGATCAAGATGGCCCAGGGTGCCAAGCCCGGTGAGGGCGGCCAGCTGCCGGGCAACAAGGTCTATCCGTGGGTGGCCAAGACCCGGCACAGTACGCCCGGGGTTGGCCTGATCTCCCCGCCGCCGCACCACGACATCTATTCGATCGAGGATCTCAAGCAGCTGATCCACGACCTGAAGTGCGCCAACCCCGCGGCACGGATCCACGTCAAGCTGGTCGCCGAGGTCGGTGTCGGCACGGTCGCGGCCGGGGTGTCCAAGGCGAAGGCCGATGTGGTGCTGATCTCGGGCCACGACGGCGGCACCGGTGCGGCCCCGCTGACCTCGCTGAAGCACGCCGGCGGACCCTGGGAGCTCGGCCTGGCCGAGGCCCAGCAGACGCTGATCGGCAACGGGCTGCGGGACCGGATCGTGGTCCAGGTCGACGGTCAGTTGAAGACCGGCCGCGATGTGATCATCGGCGCCCTGCTGGGTGCCGAGGAATACGGCTTCGCGACCGCGCCGCTGGTCGTCTCCGGTTGTGTGATGATGCGCGTCTGCCACCTGGACACCTGCCCGGTCGGTGTCGCCACCCAGAACCCGGAGCTGCGCAAGCGGTTCTCCGGCAAGCCGGAGTTCGTCGTCAACTTCTTCCGCTACATCGCCGAAGAGGTCCGCGAATACCTTGCCCAGTTGGGATTCCGGAGCCTGGATGAGGCGATCGGGCGGACCGACGTGCTGGAGACCCGGACCGCGGAGGCGTACTGGAAGGCGCACGGGCTGGACCTGGGGCCGATCCTGCACAAGCCGACCGGACACTTCGCCGACTCCTCGCCGCTGCTGTCGGTGACCGGCCAGGACCACGGCCTGGACGAGTCGCTGGACCGGCAGGTGCTGATCCCGCTGGCGCAGCCGGCGCTGGCGAACGGTGAGCAGGTGACCGCCGAGGTCGAGGTGCGCAACATCCACCGCACCGTCGGCACGATCCTCGGTCACGAGGTGACCAGGGCCACCGACGGCAAGGGCTTCGACGACGACACCATCGATCTCACCCTGATCGGTTCGGGTGGCCAGTCCTTCGGCGCCTTCCTGCCGCGCGGGGTGACCCTGCGGTTGATCGGTGACTCGAATGACTATGTGGGCAAGGGATTGTGCGGGGGCCGGATCGTCGTCCGTCCGCCGGCCGACGCCGGTTTCGAGCCGCACGAGCAGATCATCGCCGGCAACGTGATCGGCTATGGCGCGACCTCCGGTGAGCTGCTGCTGCGCGGCCAGGTGGGGGAGCGGTTCTGCGTCCGCAACTCCGGTGCCACCGCGGTCGTCGAGGGTGTCGGCGACCATGGGTGTGAGTACATGACCGGTGGCCGGGTGCTGATCCTGGGTGGTACCGGGCGGAACTTCGCCGCCGGCATGTCCGGAGGGGTCGCCTACGTGCACCAGTTGCGCGAGGAGAACCTGAACCGGGAGATGGTCGACACCTTCGCCCCGGACGCCGAGGACGTCGCGGTGATCACCGAACTGCTGCAGCGCCACCACGAGCAGACCGGATCGCAGAGCGCCGCCGAGCTGTTGTCCGGTGACATCGCGGGCAGCTTCACCAAGGTGCTGCCGCGCGAGTACGCCAAGGTGATGGCGGCGCGCAACCAGGCCAAGGCCGACGGCCTCGACGAGGAGGCGGCCGACCGCCGGATGATGGAGGCCGTCGGTGTCTGATCCCACCACCACCCCACGCCGAGACGAGATGGAGGCGTACCATGGCTGACCCCCGCGGATTCCTCAAGCACGACAGAGAACTGGCCGAACGCCGCCCGATCGCCGAGCGGGTGAACGACTGGCAGGAGGTCTATCCCGGTGGACCGGGCAAGGCGCTGCTGCCGATCATCACCGAGCAGGCCAGCCGCTGCATGGACTGCGGTATCCCGTTCTGCCACCAGGGCTGCCCGCTGGGCAACCTGATCCCGGAGTGGAACGATCTGGTCTACCGCAACGACTGGACCGATGCGCTGGACCGCTTGCATGCCACCAACAACTTCCCCGAGTTCACCGGGCGGCTCTGCCCGGCGCCGTGCGAGACCGCCTGCGTGGTGGGCATCAACTCCCCGCCGGTGACGATCAAGAACGTCGAGGTGGCGATCGCCGACCGCGGCTGGGACAACCGCAATGTGAAGGCCCAGTTGCCGGAATGGCATACCAACAAGACGGTTGCGGTGATCGGCTCCGGCCCGGCCGGGTTGGCCGCCGCCCAGCAGTTGACCCGCGAGGGGCACACCGTCGCGGTCTACGAGCGCGCCGACGCACCGGGTGGCCTGCTGCGTTACGGCATCCCCGAGTTCAAGATGGAGAAGGAGGTGCTCGACCGGCGGCTGCGGCAGATGCGCAACGAGGGCACCATCTTCCGCTCCGGTGTCGACGTCGGCACCGACATCACCGGTGATGAGCTGCTGAAGCGCTATGACGCGGTGGTGCTGGCGATCGGGTCGACCGTGGCGCGGGATCTGCCGATCCCCGGCCGCGAACTCGGCGGAATCCATCAGGCGATGGACTTCCTGCCGCAGGCCAACCGCGCCGCGCTCGGTGAGGAGGTCGAGAACCAGATCCTCGCCACCGGCAAGGACGTGGTGATCATCGGCGGCGGCGACACCGGTGCCGACTGCCTGGGCACCTCGATCCGGCAGCAGGCCCGCTCGATCACCCAGCTGGAGATCATGCCGCAGCCGGGCGAGGACCGTCCGGAGAACCAGCCCTGGCCGACCTACCCGATGATCTATCGGGTGTCCTCGGCACACGAGGAGGGCGGCGAGCGGATCTTCGCGGTCAACACCACCGAATTCGTCGACGACGGGTCGGGCAATGTGGCCGCGCTGCGGTTGACCGAGGTCGAGCAGGTGGACGGGAAGTTCAACCCGATCGAGAGCAGTGAACGCGAGATCCCCGCGCAGCTGGTGCTGTTGGCGATGGGCTTCACCGGCCCGGAGCGCGGTGGCCTGGTGGAGGAGTTCGGGCTGGAGCTCGACGCGCGCGGCAACATCGCCCGCAGCGAGCACTACGAGACCTCCAAGCCGGGCGTCTTCGTCGCCGGCGACGCCGGCCGTGGCCAGTCGCTGATCGTCTGGGCGATCGCCGAGGGCCGCTCCTGCGCCGCCGGGGTGGACTGGTATCTCACCGGGGACACCAAGCTGCCCAAGCCGATCATGCCCCACGAGCGCCCGCTGGTCGTCTGAGGCGTACGCTCGCGGCATGAGTCGGCCCACTGAATCGTCGGTACGCGGCCGGCCGAAGTCCTATCTTCGGCTGGCCGGGGTGGTGCTCTGGGTGCTGCTGGCCATTGCGGCCTTCTTCGTCAACCAGCTGCTCGCGATCGGGTTGCTGGTGATGCTGCTGGGGATGGTGCACCGCTCACTGCGGATCCCGTTGCTGGTGCTCGGGGTGGTCTGCGTGATGGGCGGGGTGCTGATGCTCGTCGGTGTCTTCGGCGGCGCACCCGCCTGAGCTGGCCGCGGGGCGCTCGGCCCGATCCGGCCCCGGCCGGGGAGCGTACGGGCGCCCCGGCGGCTGGCCAGGCGGTCATCGCGAGGTCGATGATCTGGTGCAGCCGGGTACGCGGAACGCTCGCGTTCGACTGGTTGGACAAGCCCTCCCACAGGGTACGCACCCAGTCGGTGAGCACCGCGGGGTCCAGGCCGGGGTCGAGCCGGCCAGCCGTCTGGTCCTGTTCGATCCGCTCGGTGAGGATCGCGGTGAGCGCATGCTGATGCTCTTCCAGCGTCTGGCGGACATCGATGGTGTCGCGACCACCCTGGATCGCGGCGCTGACCACCAGGCAGCTCATTGGCCGTTCGGTGTCGGTGAACTCATCCACCGAGTCGCGGAGGATCTTCTCGGCGGCCTCGCGTGCGGTCGCGCTGCGCACCGCCTCGATGTAGATCGCGGTGTAGCGCTGCATGTAGTGCTGGACCGCCTCGGCGAACAGGGTGCGCTTGTCGGTGAACGCGGCATAGAAGCTCGACGGTGAGATCCCCATCGCCGCGGTGAGGTCGGCCAGTGAGGTGCCGTCGTAACCACGCGCCCAGAAGAGCCGGGTCGCGGCCAGTAGTGCGGCATCGCGGTCGAAGCCGCGGGGGCGTCCTCGGGTGCTCACCGCGTGACGGAGTACGCCTGCATGGGCTGTGGCGCGCGGGTGAGGGGCCGCCGGTCGTGGTGATCCCCGGGGTGATGGCCGATGCCGAGTCGTTCGGGCCGGTCGTCGATGCGATCGAGGGCGGGCGGCCGGTGCTGATCGTCAACCGGCGTGGGCGGGCGCCGAGCGGGCCGCTGGGGAAGGGGTACGCGGTGGCGGTCGAGGTCGCCGATCTGCGCGCCTGGCTCGACGAACTGGGCAGACCGGTGTCCCTGGTGGGCTGGAGTTGCGGCGCGACGATCGCGCTCGAGGCCGCAGCGGGTGATCCCCGGGTGACGAGGGTGGTGGGTTACGAGCCCGTGCTCGCACCCTTCGGTGCGGACGCGCTGCCCGCGTTGCGTGCCGCCGACAACGACCGGCGGGTGGAGATCGTCAACCTCGACGTGTCACTGTTCCCGCCGAAGCGGGTGGCCGAGCTGCGCGCGAGTCCTGCGTGGCCGGTGCTCGCCCGGCTGGCCGAGCCGCTCGCCGATGAGCTGACGGCGCTGAACGAGTTCCGCCCCGGCGACTGGTCGGGAGTCCATGCCGAACTGATTCTCGGTGAGCTCAACCAGGGCGGGGAGCCCTACGGTTCCGCGTTCGATCGGGTTGCCGAGCGGTTGCCGTCGGCCCGCACGGTCCTGCTGCCCCATCAGGGGCATCTCGCGCACGCGGAGGATCCCGCCTCGCTCGGCCGGTTGATCGGTGAGTTGCTCGCCCGCCGCTGAATCCGTGCTGGCAGGGCATTCGCGAGATTCGAGAGCAATGCTCTTGATTCTCGGACGGCCGCGTGGTTCAGTCGACTCATCAAAACGAGAGCGGTGCTCTCTAATCCGGTGAGGAGTAACCGTGGTCACCAGTGAGCTCGATTTCGCGACTCGATTCTTCAATGCGGTCATCAAGGGGTTGTCCCGGCTGGGCATCAGTGCTTTCGGCGCCCAGGAGCTGATCGTCCGCGGACGCAGGAGTGGCAAGGAATTCAGTACACCGGTCAACCCGATGACCGTCGGCGGGGTGACCTATCTGATCGCGCCCCGCGGTCAGACCCAGTGGGTGCGCAATGCGCGCCACCACCGGGAGGTGGCGCTGCGTCGAGGGCGGCGGCGGACGGCGTACGAGATCGCGGAGGTGCACGGTGCCGAGGCGGTGCCACCGATGCGCCACTACCTGCGGAAGTGGGCCTGGGAGGTCGGACGATTCTTTCCCGAGGGGGTCACGGCAGACTCGACCGATGCCGAGCTGGCTGCGGTCATCCCCGCGCACCCGGTGTTCCGAATCACCGAGCGGGCCGCGTGATGATCCGAATGCTGTGGGGGAGTGTTGGAGTCGCGGTGCTGGCGTTCGCGGTCTTCGAGGCGGTCAAATACGGCGGGTGGACCTGGCTGGCGCTGGCGTTCGGTGTGCTCGGGCCGGACCTGGCCTTCCTGGCTGGGCTCGGAGCCGATCCCCGCGAGACTGGCCGGGGCCGGCTGGCGCCCAAGGCCGTACCGGCGTACAGCCTGGCACATCGTGCCTGGCTCCCGATCCTGTTCCTGGTGGTGGTGTCGCTGCTGCCGATCGCGCACGCGGTGTTCGTGCCCTGGTTCCTGTTCGGGCTGGCGTGGCTCACCCATATCGCCATCGACCGGGCCGCCGGATATGGGCTGCGCGATGCGGAGGGGTGGGTGCGGGGTCGCGCGCCGGTGGCCTGAGTCCGATCTCCATCGGCCCATAGTGCGTATTGCATTAGTGCAATGTGCACTATAGGCTCTCACCGGAGAGCGAGGGGGCAGCGCATGGGCATCGGTAGGGCGGACCGCGACCTGGTGAGCCTGGCGGTGCTCGGGCTGCTGCTCGGCGGGCCGAAGCACACCTACGAGATGCAGCGGATGATGGTCGAGACCCGCAAGGACTTCGTCACCGGCCTGCCGCGCAGCATGTACCACGCGGTGGACAAGCTGCAACGCACCGGCAGCATCACCCCGGTGGAGACCGTGCGGGTCAGCGGCAAACCGGAGCGGACCGTGTACGCGATCACCGAGCGGGGGAGCGCCGAACTGCAGCTGCGCCTCGAATTGCTGCTGGCCCAACCCGACCCCGACGCCACCCTCTTCGTCGCCGCGCTGTCCTTCCTGGCCTGCCTGCCGACCCGGCGGGCCACCGCCGCACTCCGCGCCCGGGCCGAGGCGCTGACCGAACACATCGAGACCACCGAGGCCGACCTGGCCGACGCGCCGACGACCCTGCCGGCGGTGCTGCTGGTCGAGGCCCGGTTCGAACTCGCCACCGCCCGATCGCAACGTGACTGGGTGCGGGGCGTGCTCGCCGATCTCGAATCCGGCCGCCTCGACTGGTCCGACGACATCACCCGCCTGACGCCAGATTCCCAACCGGAGAAGGATTCGCGATGACCACCACACCCACCGACGAGACCCTGCGGCACGTATTGAGCGAACTGGGCCGCGCCTGGAACGCCGGCGACGCCCGGGCGTACGCCGACCTGTTCACCCCGACCGCCAGCTATGTCACCTTCGACGGCCGGCTTCTCGCCGGCCGCGAGCAGATCGAACAGGTGCACCGCTTCCTGTTCACCGGCCCACTCCGCGGTTCGACGATGGTCACCGGCGATGACGCCATCGAATCGGTCCCGACCCGCACCGACGACCTCGCGGTGATCGTCAGCACCGGCGCCGTCCAGCTCGCCGACCAGCCGGTCGCCGACGACCGGGACTCGATCCAGACCCTGGTCCTCACCCGCGTCGAGCAGGGCTGGCGGATCGCCGCCTTCCAGAACACCCGACTCAGCGCGCCGGGTACGCCTTCGGCAACCGCATCCCACGCTCGGCCATCAGCGCCCGGACCCGGTTCGGGTAGTCGGTGATGACACCGTCCACTCCGTTGTCCATCAGCGCGGCGACCGTCGGCAGGTCATCGACGGTCCACGGCACCACCTTCAGCCCGAGCGCGTGTGCCTCGGCGACCATCGCGCGATCCGCATAGATCCGAAACCCCGGAACGCCGACCTTGCCGTTCTGCGGGAACCCGTAGTTCGGGGACAGCGTGGTCACCCCCTCGATGGATGCCGCGGCCCGGACGAAGCTGCCACCGAAGTCGTCCACGTCGATCCCGCCGAGCCAGGGGGACGCGCCGGGCTTGCCGATCTCGAGGAAGTCGTAGTTGGTGAGCGCGACCAGCGGCCAGGACGGCTCGAGCTGGTGCATCAGCTTCAGCGAGCCCCAGTCGAAGGACTGGATGGTGACCTGCTTCGCCAACCCGGAACGGGCGATCTCGTCGCGCACGGTGCGGACGAAGACCTCCCGCGGGGCGGTCTGTTCGGGGGCGCCGGCCTCGACCTTGGTCTCGATGTTCATCTTCACCTGTTTGGCGTTGTGCGAGCGGACGACGGCGAAGACATCGGCGAGTTCGGCCATCTTGGCGCCCCATACGACTTCCTGCTCGGGGAATCCCGGGAGCTGCTGGAAGCCGCAGTTCATCGTCTTGATCTGGGCCAGGCTGAGATCCTTGATGTACTTGCCCACATAGGGAAATTGCGGATCACCGGGGATGACCGGAGCGGTGTCGGCGCACTTGATGTCGCTCACCTGCCGGTCGTGGGTGACGACGACCTTGCCGTCGCGGGTCACCTGGGTGTCCAGTTCGAGGGTGGTGACACCGAGCTCGAGGGCCTTGGCGAAACCGGCGGGCTGTTCCTCGGTGGTCATGCCGATCCCGCCGCGGTGGGCCTGCAGGTCGAACTGCGTCTTCTGCGGCAGCACCTGCCGCTTCGGCTCGGGTCCCGGCGCGGCGGAGGCGGTCGCGGTGGCGGACACGGTCAGGGTGAGCGCGGCGAGGCCGGCGAGGAGTACGCGGGCCGCGGCGGGGGTGGTGGTCATGCTTCCGTACGCTAGGCAGCCCAGGCGACAACCGGGTGAATCCCGCGTGACGGTTGTGGGCGAGTGTGGCGGGTTCATCTCGACACGCGGCCCCGGCTCCGCTTCGCTCCGCCGGGGCCGCTACTCGATGAACGTTCGAAGCCCTCAACCGCCAACTGCCGGAAACCACACCGGCATTCAGAATCAGGTTCGTGCCCTTGGTCGCCACCGGCCGCCGATCGGACGAGATGATCCGCTGGTCCGTGGTACCGGGGCCCATCACCCACGGATCGAAACCCGGCAGCAGGCGTACCGAGTCGACCGGTTCGGCGGAGGTGAGTGCGTCCAGATCCGCGGTCCGGGGGTACGCCGCCAGGTAGCCCTCGATGGCCCGCAGGCCGGCATCGTTTCGCTCAGCCGCCGACCGCGCTCGCCAACTGGGCCAGGGAATCCTCGAGCTGCTGTTCGGTGAAGACCGGGAACTTGACCCGCTCCAGCACCTTCTTGTCGGTGACCTTGCTCCAGTCGTAGGTCAGCGTGACCTCGGTGCTGTCCGAACCGTCGGACTCCAACTCATACATCCATTCCCAGCCGGCCGGTTCGTCCCCTGGCCGCGAGGGCTGCCAGGCGACGAGCCGGTTGGGCTGCAGACCGGTGACGTGATTGCTCATCTGGTAGTCACCGCCCATCCGGTCGAAGAACATGTTCATCCGGAACTGCTGGCCGACCTGCTCCAACCGGTCGCCCTGCTCGACCGAGCGGACCATCCCGCTGGCGTCGATGTCGGGGTGCCGCTCGGGATTGGTGAGCAGCTCGTAGATCTCCTTGGCGGGCGCATTGATGGTGCGCTGCACGGACAGTTGCTTCGCGTCATCGCTCATGGATGCAGTCAAACATTCTCCGCGCGCCGCGGAACCCGCGGGGTGGCCGGTGTCGTGTGGGAAGGTGACAACGACAGCGAGGGGGAGGTGCGTGGCCCGGGCCGACAGGGATGCCGAGTTCGCGGAGTTCGTCAGAGAGCGTTCGCCGCGGCTGCTCGCGTTCGCGCGCGGGCTGTGCGGTGACCCCACGTTGGCCGAGGACCTCACCCAGGGGGCGCTGGAGAAGGCGTACCTGAAGTGGCACCGGGTCCGGGCCACCGATGACCCGACGAGCTATGTCCGGCGGATCCTGGTCAACCACTACCGGGACCGGTTGCGGCGCCGGCCGTGGCGGGAGCAGAGCACCGACTTCGACCCGGGCGGGGCACCGCTGGACGCGGCGGCCGCGCACCGTCTGGACGGCGATGACCGGCCGGATCGGGCCGCCTCGGTCGCGGACCGGGAGTCGGTGCGGGCCGCGCTGGCCGGATTGACCGCCCGGGAACGCGCAGTGGTGGTGCTCCGCTTCCTGGAGGACCTCAGCGAGGCCGACACCGCGGCCGCGCTCGGCATCAAGGTCGGCACGGTGAAGAGCGCATGTGCCCGCGCCCTCGGCAAGTTGCGCGAGGCACCGGACATCCAGGGACTGCAGGAGGCGGGATGAGAAGCGAGGAAGAGCAACTGCGCGGCGCCCTGCACCGACTCAACGAAGGCGAGCCGGAGCCGCTGGACGCCGACCGGATCATCGCCGGTGCCCGGGCCCGGCAGACCCGGAACCGGGCCCGGATCGCCGGGGCGACCGGTGCGCTCGCCGTGGTCGCGCTGGCCGGTGTCCTGCTGCCGCCGGTGCTCCGCACGACCACCTCCGGGGTCAGTTCCTCCGCCCCCGAGGCGGCGCCCGCCCCCGTGCCCGCGGCCAGCGGCGCGGCGGCTCCGCAACGGGCCGATCGGCCGGCGGCCACGATCGCCGACGGGCGGTGGTGCCTCGTCGGCGCCATCCCGGCCTGTCAGCCGCTGGACCAGGATCGGGCCGAGATCGAGTTGTCCGGTACGCCGACGCTGGCGGTGCTGGCGCCGGCCGGTACGGAGCGGATCGAGCTGGTACGCCCCGGTGGTCCCGCCCCGCGGGTGCTGGCCGCCCAGGGGGACGACCCGCGGTTGATCGGGCTGCAACCGCTGGCCGGCCGGCAGCCGATCCAGGCGGTGGCCGCCGACGGGCGGGTGCTCGCGACCTGGTGAGGTCGGCGATGGGGGGTGTTCGAGGAACTGGGGGTGGGTTCATCTCGACACGCCGCCCATTGCTCCGCTTCGCTGCGCATGGGCGGCTACTCGATGAACGAGGGGCAGCGCTGCGCATGGGCGGCTACTCGATGAACGAGGGCAGGACTCGATGAACGTGGCGAGCCGGGCGGGGAGTGTCGGCGGAGCGAGGTAGTCTTTCTGGTCTCCCCGTCGGCACCCGGCGAGGCGGCATCCGCAGGCGATTTTCAGTGGAGGTTGAACGCCCAGACATGGCTGACCAGAACTCCTTCGTGCACCTGCACTGCCACTCGGAATACTCGATGCTCGACGGCGCCGCGCGGGTCGGTGACATGTTCTCCACCGCGGCCGAGATGGGCATGCCGGCGATCGCGATGACCGATCACGGCAACCTGTTCGGTGCCTATGAGTTCTACAAGAAGGCGCAGGGCACCGGGGTCAAGCCGATCATCGGGCTGGAGGCGTACCTCACCCCCAAGACGCACCGCTCGGAACGCAAGCGGGTGCGGTTCGGTGACGGGACCGGTGACGATGTCGCGGCCTCGGGGGCGTACACCCACATGACCATGTGGGCGGAGAACAACACCGGGATGCACAATCTGTTCCGGCTCTCCTCGCTGTCCTCGATCGAGGGGTTCTTCTACAAGCCGCGGGCGGACCGGGAGCTGCTGGAGACCTATGCGCCGGGACTGATGGCGACCACCGGTTGCCCCTCGGGTGAGGTGCAGACCCATCTGCGGCTGGGGCAATATGACGAGGCGGTGAAGTCGGCGGCCGATTTCCGCGACATCTTCGGCGCGGACAACTATTTCGTCGAGCTGATGGATCACGGCCTGGACATCGAGCGCAGTGTGCGGTCGGGGCTGCTGCGGCTCGCCAAGGATCTGAACCTGCCGCTGGTCGCGACCAACGACCTGCACTACGTGCACAAGCACGACGCCGACGCCCACGACAACCTGCTCTGCGTCTCCGCCGGGTCGACCAAGGACAGCCCGAACCGATTCAAGTTCAACGGCGACGGCTACTACGTGAAGACCGCCGAGGAGATGCGGCAGCTGTTCAGCGAGCTGCCCGAGGCCTGCGACACCACGCTGGCGATCGCCGAGCGGTGCAATGTGTCCTTCACCGAGGGTGAGGGCCGGTTCATGCCGCGGTTCGACTGCCCGCCGGGGGAGAACGAGGAGTCCTGGTTCGTCAAGGAGGTCGAGCGCGGCCTGCAGGAGCGGTTCGACGGCGCGGTGCCCGACTATGCGGTCAAGCAGGCGCGGTACGAGCAGGAAGTGATCATCGGCAAGGGGTACGCCGGCTACTTCCTGGTGGTGTCGGACTTCATCAAGTGGGCCAAGGAGAACGGCATCCGGGTCGGTCCCGGGCGTGGTTCGGGTGCGGGCTCGATGTGTGCGTACGCGATGAAGATCACCGACCTGGACCCGATCCCGCACGGGCTGATCTTCGAGCGCTTCCTGAACCCCGAGCGCAAGTCGATGCCCGACTTCGACGTCGACTTCGACGATCGCCGCCGGCCCGAGGTGATCCGCTACGTCACCGAGAAATACGGCTCGGACAAGGTCGCGATGATCGTCACCTACGGCACCATCAAGGCCAAGCAGGCGGTCAAGGACTCCGCGCGGCTGCTCGGCATGCCGTTCTCGATGGGGGAGAAGATCACCAAGGCGATGCCGCCGGCGGTGATGGGCAAGGACGTGCCGCTGAAGGACCTGTTCGACCCGCAGCACAAGCGGTACACCGAGGGCGGCGAGTTCCGCGAGCTCTACGACTCCGATCCCGAGGTCAAGACCGTCGTCGACACCGGTATCGGCATCGAGGGGCTGAAGCGGCAGTGGGGTGTGCACGCCGCCGGCGTGATCATGTCCTCCGAGCCGTTGCAGTCGGTGATCCCGGTGATGAAGCGGGAGTCCGACGGCGCGATCATCACCCAGTTCGACTACCCGACCTGCGAGACGCTCGGGCTGGTCAAGATGGACTTCCTGGGCCTGCGGAACCTGACGATCCTCGATGACGCGGTCACCAATGTGAAGCTGAACCGCGACTTCGACCTGGATCTCGAGGCGCTCAGCAAGGACATGACCGACCGGCGCACCTACGAGCTGCTCGGCCGCGGCGACACCCTGGGTGTGTTCCAGCTCGACGGCGGCGGGATGCGCTCGCTGCTGCGGTTGATGCAGCCGGACAACTTCGAGGACATCTCCGCGGCGCTCGCGCTCTACCGCCCCGGCCCGATGGGCGCCAACGCGCACACCAACTTCGCGCTGCGCAAGAACGGCAAGCAGGAGATCACCCCGATCCATCCGGAGCTGGAGGAAGCGCTCTCGGAGATCCTGGACACCACCTACGGCCTGATCATCTATCAGGAGCAGGTGATGGCGATCGCCCAGCACCTCGCCGGCTACACCCTGGGCAACGCCGACCTGCTGCGCCGGGCGATGGGCAAGAAGAAGCGCGAGGTGTTGGACGCCGAGTTCGTGAACTTCGAGGCCGGCATGCTCGCCAACGGTTTCTCGAAGGCGGCGGTGAAGGCGCTGTGGGACGTGTTGCTGCCGTTCTCCGACTACGCCTTCAACAAGGCGCACACCGCGGCGTACGGTCTGGTCTCCTACTGGACGGCCTACCTGAAGGCCAACTATCCCAC
Source organism: Enemella evansiae (assembly GCF_002250705.1). Taxonomy (GTDB): domain Bacteria; phylum Actinomycetota; class Actinomycetes; order Propionibacteriales; family Propionibacteriaceae; genus Enemella; species Enemella evansiae. The sequence continues at coordinate 32,432 of NZ_NMVP01000033.1, read as the reverse complement.
CGAATACATGGCCGCGCTGCTGACCTCGGTGAAGGACGACAAGGACAAGATGGGGCTCTATCTGGCGGAGTGCCGCCACATGGGCATCAAGGTCCTGCCGCCGGATGTGAACTCCTCGGAGATGAACTTCACCCCGGTCGGCACCGACATCCGCTTCGGGCTGTCCGCGGTCCGCAATGTCGGCGCCAACGTGGTCTCGCTGATGTCGGCGGAGCGCGAGCAGACCGGCAAGTCGACAGACTTCAACGACTTCCTGGACAAGGCGCCGCTGCCAGCCTGCAACAAGCGGCTGGTCGAGTCGCTGATCAAGGCCGGTGCGTTCGACTCGATGGGCCATCCGCGACGCGCGCTGATGGAGATCTTCGAGGAGAACATCGACCAGGTCATCGACGTCAAGCGCAACCAGGCCAACGGCCAGGACGACCTGTTCGCCGGCTTCGGGGACGAGTCCGCCTCCGCGATCAGCATGCTCACCCCGGTACCGGACGTGCCGGACTGGGACAAGCGGACCAAGCTCGCCTTCGAACGCGAGATGCTCGGGCTCTACGTCTCCGACCACCCGTTGCAGGGGTTGGAGCACATCCTGGAATCGGAGCGGGAGATCTCGATCGGCCGGCTGGTCGCCGAGGACGGGCCCAGGGACACCACCACCGCGATCTGCGGGATGATCACCCAGATCGTTCGCAAGACCACCAAGTCCGGCGATTCGATGGCGATCCTGACCGTGGAGGACCTGGAGGCCTCGGTCGAGGTGCTGCTCTTCCCGAAGGTCTATTCGCTGGTGTCCACCGTGCTCGCCACCGACACCGTGGTCCGGGTGAAGGGCAACGTACGCTCGCGCGACGACTCGGTGAATCTGATGGCCACCGAGCTGACCGTGCCCGATGTGGACACCGGCCCCGCGAAACCGGTGGTGATCTCGCTGCCCTCGACCCGCTGCACCCCGCCGGTGGTGGAGGAACTGCGGCAGGTGCTGCGCAACCATCCGGGGGTGACCGAGGTCCATCTGCGATTGCTGACCCAGAGCCGGACCAGCATCTGGCGGGTCGATGAGGGGCTGCGGGTGACACCGTCGCCGCCGCTGATGGCGGATCTCAAGGCATTATTGGGCCCATCATGTCTGAACGTGTGATCGATGTCTGAGCGCAGCCCCGAGTCGGTGGTGAACACCGACCCGTCCCAACCGAGCATCCAGCACGTGGGCGACTCGGTCACCACCGGCACCATTCCGGTGATCACCGACGCCACCCGCCTGCCGGAGCGCGGTCAGCCACGCCCGGTACGCCGCCCGCTCAACCTGTGGCTCAGCGTGCTCGGGCTCGGGTCGGTGCTGCTCGGTGCGCTGGCCGGGGTGGTGTGGCGTTTCGGAGTGGACCTGCCCACCTATCAGGTCAACGACGATGGCAGCGCGGTGACCAGCGAGCGGGGTCTGTCGCAGTTCATCGCCGCCGACGCCTGGTTCGTGGTGCTCGGGTTGATCTGCGGACTGATCTGCGGACTCGTGGTCTGGAAATGGTTCGCCGGCCTCGGCTGGCCGATGGTGTTCCTGGCGATCGCCTCCGCGACGGTGATGGCGCTGACCTGCTGGCAGCTCGGCTGGCTGCTCGGCCCCGGGCCGCTGGAGCCGCGGCTGGCCGCGGCCCGGCCCGGTGAGGTGCTACCCATCGAGCTGACCCTGCGCGCCCAGGCCGCCCTGCTCGTCTGGCCCTTCGCCGCCTGTCTGCCGATCATGCTCTTCGCCGCCCTCAGCCACGACCCCGAGGAACCGGCCGACACCTGAGCCTGTGGCGCGTGCTGCTCGCCCGCGCCGGTTGACTCTGCCCAACTGCCCTCCAGCCGGTACGGGTTTGATGCCCAGGAGGGATCAAAGAATTTCTTGATGCCCCCAGGGGATCAAAGATTTCTTTGATGCCGTGGGTGGATCAGCGATTTCCTTGATGCCATACGGGGATCAAGGCCCTATTGGTTGGCAGGGGGTGCTGAGGAGCAAATCGAGCCGGGGCGGCTCGCGCCGTCGCGAGCGGGGCGATATCTGCGCCCTCTATCCTGACCGCATGATCCAGATCACCGTGAAGTTCCCCATCCGTGAGGACAAGATGAGCGAGTGGGAGGAGATCTCCGCCGACTACGCCAGGGCCGTCACCGCGGAGCCCGGCAACATCTTCTTCGAGTTCTCCCGCAGTGTGCTCGAACCGCAGACCTTCATCTGCATCGAGGGGTTCCGCGATGATGCCGCCGGCAAGGAGCACATGGCGCAGCCGCATGTGGAGAAGTTCATGGGCGTGATGCCCGACATCGTCTCGGCACAGCCGCAGATCATCTACGTCGACGCCGAGGAGGTCGACGGCTTCGGGCCGATGGGGGAGATCCAGCCCCGTTGACCGAGTCCCGGTGGCGGTTGCCGTGGTTGCGGCGGCCGCCCTGGGGCTGGTTGCTGCTGGCCGCCGGCGCCCTCGCGGTGCTCACCGGGCTCGTCCCGACGCCCGAGGCGGCCCACGCCTGGGATCTCGGCTGGCCGGTGCTGCTGTTCCTGATCCTGGTCAAACCGGTCGCCGATCTGTGCCAGGTCGCCGGGCTGTTCCGGGTCGCCGCCGACGCGCTGGCCCGGTTGGCCCGCGGCTCCGGTGGCGCCCTGTTCTGGCTGTTCACCGGGCTCGCCACGCTGACCACCGTCTTCCTCAGCCTGGACACCACCGCGGTGCTGCTCGCGCCGATCGGGGTGGTGCTGGCGCGGCGACTGCGGCTCGACCCGCTGCCCTATGCCTTCGCCGCGATCTGGCTGGCGAACTCCGCCTCCCTGCTGCTGCCGGTGTCGAACCTGACCAACCTGATGGCCCACCAGCGGCTCGGTTCGGCGTACCTCGCGCAGAGCTGGTTGCCGCAGCTCGGCGTCCTGGCGGTGACCCTGTTGGTGCTCGGCCTGCGCTGGGGCCGCCGGGTCGCCGGGGCGTACGCACCGCCGCCGGTCGAACCCGTCGCCGACCGGGTGCTGCTGGTCGCCTCGGCCGTGGTCGCGCTCGCCCTCGGCCCGCTGCTGGTCCTCGGCGTACCGGCCTGGGCCGTCGCCGCCGGGGGACTGGCCGTGCTCTGGTCGACCGCCGCGCTGCGACGCCATCCAGAAGCCCGGGTACGCCCGATGCTGGCGCTGTTCCCGTTCGAGGTGGCCGCCGGGGTGCTCGGGCTGTTCTGGCTGGTCGCCGGCTTCTCCGACCGGTTGGCCGGTTGGCTGCCGACACCCGATGCCGGTGTCACGGGCAACCTGCTCGTCGCCGGAATCGCCGCCCTGGCGGCGAATGCGGTCAACAACCTGCCCGCGTTCCTGGCGCTGGAGGGCTGGGCCGGTACGCCGCAGCAGTTGCTCGCCCTGCTGGTCGGGGTGAACGTCGGCCCGACCATCCTGCTCTGGGGCTCGCTGGCCAACCTGTTGTGGTGGCAGTCGATCCGCCGGCTCGGGGTGCACGTCGGGGTACGCCGGTTCGCCGTCGAGGGACTGTTGCTGGTGCCTGTGGCTGTCCTCGTCGGTGCGCTGCTGGTAGGTGCCTGATGAACGCCCTTGACATGCTTCGACTGGAGGCCGAGACGATCTGGGGCACCGAATCGCGGGGCCGGCTCGCGGCACCGACCGTCGAGGTACTGCTCAGCACCTACGACGGGCGCAGCGCGACGATGCCGGGTGCTGCTGCCCTGGGGAGCGATGACGCGGTCCATGTGACGATGGCGCGCGGTTGGCTCCTCGGCCCCGGAGAACCCGGGCGCCCACCTGAGGGATACCGGCTGGTGACCGATGCTCAGAGTGGAACCCTCGCTCGACCATCGGGATGGGCCGAGGCCGATTGGGAGCAACTGGTGTCTGGCGGGCTGGGGCCATGGGCCGTGGTGCTGCAGGGAGAACAAGTGGTGTCGCTGGCGCACGCGGCCCGCCTCACCGAACGGGCGGCCGAGGTCGGCGTGCAGACCGAAGCGGCGCATCGTGGACTGGGTCTCGCAGGGTTCGCGGTGCGGACCTGGGCGTCGTTGTTCACCGACGAGCGGGTGCTGTTCTACAGCGCGTTCGAGGAGAATCTTCCATCGCACCGGGTCGCCGCCCAGGTGGGTGCCCGGCCCCTGGGTCGACTCACCCGGTTGTTCCTCGCGCCCGGGGCTGAACCATCGTGATGAATCGATGCGGTTCTGCCTACTGGCGTATGCAGATCCGTATCGCTGGAGGCGGGTGCTGGCGGAGGAATCGGATCAGCGGCGGACGATGTGGGCGTACTCACCGCCGGTGACCCGGAGCAGGTCGGCCGGGGCCAGTTCGAGCTGCAGGCCGCGCTTGCCGGCGGAGCAGAAGATGGTCTCGAAGTCGGCCGCGGAGGTGTCCACCACGCTACGGTGCCGCTGCCGTTGGCCGATCGGGGAGATGCCGCCGACAACCATGCCGGTCGTCCGCTCGGCCACCGCCGGGTCGGCCATCGCGGCCTTCTTCGCCCCGACGGCCGCCGCGAGTGCCTTCAGGTCGAGCTGCCCGGCCACCGGCACCACCGCGGTCACCAGCTCACCGCCGGGCAGCTCGGTCAGCAGGGTCTTGAACATCCGCGCCGGATCCACCCCGAGCGCCTGTGCCGCCTCGGCACCGTAGCTGCCGTGCCCGTGCCCACCGACCGCATCGTCGTGGGCGTACGGATGGGTGCGGTAGGCGATCTTCGCCCGGTCCAGGGCGAGCGTCGCCGGTGTACCCGAGGACCGTCTGGCCATCAGCGCAGCACCGCGACCAGCTGCACCAGCAACGGAGCCACCAGCAACGCCGGCAGCAGATTGCCCACCGGCAGCTGGCGGAGATTCAACAACCGGATACCGAGCCCGACGAGCAGCAACCCACCGGTCGCGGTCAGCGCCACCAGATGTGCCTCCGGCAGGAAGTCGCCGATCGCCAGCCCGACCAGGGTGAGCGCGCCCTGCACCAATCCGACCATCAGCGCGGAGGCGAGTACACCGACCCCGAGCGAAGCGGCGAAGGCGATCGCGGCGAAACCGTCCAGCACCGACTTCAGCAGCAACTGATCCGCGCCGCGGCCGAGACCATCGGAGAGCGCACCCAGGATCGTCAACGGGCCGATGCAGAACACCAGCGAGGCCGTCACGAAGCCCTCGATGAACCGCTCCTTCGCCGACAGGTGTGCGGCACCGGTATCGGGCTTCGACTCGCTCGTACCTCGCTCGCTCAGCCGACGTGAGGGGGACCCGCTCGTACCTCGCTCGCGCCGACCGGAGATGAGCCGACGTCGCAGCCAGTCACCGAGATCCTCCAACCGCCGCTCCAGATCGATCAGCGAACCGATGATCCCGCCGATCAGCAGCGCACCGAGCACGATCAGCACCGGTGCCGACGAACCCACGCGATCGGCGAGCACCCGGTCGGTGACATCCATCGCCGACAGGGCCCCGATCAGCAGCGTGACCAGACCGAGAACATCGGTCACGGTGCCGCGGGTACGGCGCGGGAGCCGGTGTCCCAGGCCCATCCCGATCAGCGAACCCAGGATGACGGTGGCCACGTTGGTGACGGTGCCGATGCCGATGAACCCTCCGCTCAACAACATGGCCGCGATTGTTCCACGGACCCACCCGGGGTCCGGCCCGTTGACCGATGCGGAAGACTGGCACCGTCCAGCTGAGAACCAACCGCCCGGTAGGGCATGAGGGAGAGCCATGCAGAACGTTCCCGCGTACGCCGCCACCTCCGCCACCGACCCGCTCGTCCCGATCACCATCGAACGCCGCGAGGTGGGACCCAAGGATGTGCTGATCCACATCACCCACGCCGGCATCTGCCACTCCGACATCCACACCGCCCGCAGCGAATGGGGCCCCGCCCAGTACCCGCTGGTCACCGGTCACGAGATCGTCGGCACCGTCACCGAGGTCGGCTCCGAGGTCACCACGCACGCCGCCGGCGACCGGGTCGGTGTCGGCTGCATGGTCAACTCCTGCGGCGAATGCCAGTACTGCAAGGCCGGTGAGGAGCAGTTCTGCGAGAAGGGCAACATCGGCACCTACGGCGCCACCGACGTCGACGGCACGATGACCCAGGGCGGTTACTCCACCCATGTCGTGGTCACCGAGGACTTCGTGCTGAAGATCCCCGACGCCATCGACTCCGACAAGGCCGCGCCGCTGCTCTGCGCGGGCATCACCACCTACTCGCCGCTCAAGCACTGGGGTGCCGGCCCCGGCAAGAAGGTCGCCGTCATCGGCCTCGGCGGGCTCGGCCACATGGCCGTCCAGCTCGCGCACGCGATGGGTGCCGAGGTGACCGTGTTGTCCCAGTCGCTGAAGAAGCAGGAGGACGGGCTGCGGCTCGGTGCCGACGACTACCGCGCCACCGAGGACCCGGCCACCTTCGAGGAGCTGGCCGGGAAGTTCGACCTGATCATCAACACCGTCAGCGCCCAGCTCGACATGCGGGCGTACCTGAACCTGCTCGCGGTCGACGGCACGATGGTCAACGTCGGCGCCCCGCCGGAGCCGATGCCGGTGCAGGCGTTCTCGTTGATCATGGGCCGGCGTTCGTTCGCCGGTTCGCTGATCGGCGGCATCGCCGAGACCCAGGAGATGCTCGACTTCTGCGCCGAGCAGGGCATCGGTGCCGAGGTCGAGGTGATCTCGGCCGACAAGATCAACGAGGCCTGGGATCGCGTCGTCGGCTCCGACGTCCGCTACCGCTTCGTCATCGACACCGCGACCCTCGAGGATGCGGTCAAGAACTGAACTCGCTCAACCAGCGTTGGAGGCGGCGCGGCGCAGGGCGTTGATGAAGCGCTCGTTCTCCAACGTCTGCAGCTGATCCATCAGCGGCCCGAAGAACTCGGCCACCAGGGCGCGACGACCCGTCCAGCCCTGGTGGCCGTGGGCCAGCCGGTACGCCTCGAAGGTCGGCAGGTCGTGCCACGGCAGGTCCAGGGTCAGACCGTGCCGGGCCGCCGAGGCCGCCAGGGCCCGGTGGGCGGCCGCCACCTGATCGACCGGCAGCGCCCGGCCGAGTTCGGCATCGGGTGCCATGTATTCCGCGCGCAGCAGCTGCGCCAGGCTGATCGTCACCACCAGATCGTTGAGGTCGGGGAGGGGTCCGCGCTCCAGCGCAGCGAAGGTGGCGGCATCGAAATCCGGTCGATCGGCTCCGCTCCAGGTGTCTGGTACGCCGAGCGTTGAGCCGTTCATGGCCAGGTGCAGCGACATCGATCTTTCCCCCGTCCGGGCCAGCGCATGTTCGGGTAGGTACTGACCCTCGGTAGGACTTGGAGTCTAGTCGGCGACCGGCCAGTACGGCTGTGAGAGTGCTGAGAACTCGCTGTCCAACCCGACCGCAGCCCGGGGCCGGAGGGGCCGGAGGGACGGCTCAGCCGAGGAAGCGGGAGATCGCGCCGGAGACCCGGCCGCGGGTGGGGCCGATCCAGTAGAAGTGCGTCGCTGCCTCGGTGTTCACCAGTTCCGCACCCGGGATCAGTTCGGCCAGCGATTCGGCATGCCGCCAGTCCACACCACCGTCGTGCGGGCTGCCGGTGACCAGCGTCGGTACGCCGACCCGGGCCAGCGCGGCACTCCGGTACGCCCGCAGTGCCGGTGAACCCTGCCGCAGGTCGAGCAGGAACCCCGACCCCGAATCCATCCCCGCGAAGGTGGCCCGCGCCGCGTCCTTGTCGGCCTCGGTCAGATCCGGCCACCAGCGCACCGCCGGCAACCGGCTCAACCGACCCAGATGGCGCCGCAACCCCGCATCGGTGCGCACGCTCCGGCGTACCGTCGCCCAGGTCACCGCCTGCGTGCTCGGCCCGAACACCACCGGTGCCGCCGCCCGCTGGGCCGGGGCGTCGGGATAGGGCCGCGCCGAGGGGGCCGCGCTGTGCAGGATCAGCGACCGGGCCCGCTCGCCGAGCGCCAGCGTCGCCTGCACCGCGGTCGGCCCACCGACCGAGACGCCGACCACCGCCGCCAGCGGACCCAGACCCATCCGATCGCAGACCTCGACCAGCAGCGGGCCGAACTCGGCCGCGGTCAACGGGCCCACCGAGGTCCGGCCGTACCCGGGCCGGGAAACCGTGACCACCGTGTGCCCGAGCTCGGAATAGAGCTCCTGGCCGATCGGGGTCCGGGCGGTCGTGTGCCCACCGCCCAGCAGCAGCACCGGCGACAGCTCACCCGGCCGCAGGCACACCTCGACCGGGCCGGCCGTGGTGACCACGATCGACTCCATGCGCCTGATCCTAGGGAATCGGCTTCTCAGCGCGCAGTAACTGGTCGGAACCACCCGCGCGACTCCGTAGAATCGCGGGCGTGCCTGAATCCACTGAGACCCAGCCGACGACCCACCTGCGCGTGATCGACCTGCGCGGCCATTCGCGGACCGAGGATCTCACCGGCGTGGTGCCGCGGGCAGCCTTCGACGTCGAGCAGGCGATGGCCGCGGTGCGCCCGGTCGTCGAGGACGTCGCGGCCCGCGGCGAGACCGCGCTGCGGGAACTCTCCGAGCGCTTCGACCGCGTCGTCCCGACCAGTTTCCGCGTGCCCGCCGAACGGCTCGCCGAGGCGGAGAAGGCCCTCGATCCCGAGGTCCGCAAGGCCTTCGAGGTCGCGATCGAACGCCGCCGCCGGGTCAGCGAGGCCGAGCTCGGTGAGCAGCAGGTCGAGGTGCAGGTCGCCGACGGCGCCCGGATCATCCAGAAGATGATCCCGGTGAACCGCGTCGGCCTCTACGTCCCGGGCGGGCTGGCCCCGCTCGCCTCCAGCGTGATCATGAACGTCGTCCCCGCCCAGGTCGCCGGCGTCGGCTCGATCGCGGTCACCTCCCCGCCGCAGGTCGAATTCGGTGGCGAACCGCACCCCAACATCCTCGCGCTGTGTTCGATCCTCGGCATCGACGAGGTGTACGCCGTGGGCGGCGCCCAGGCGGTGGCGATGTTCGCCCACGGGGTGCCCGGGCTGATCGAGAAGGTCGACCTGGTCACCGGCCCCGGCAACATCTACGTGGTCGCCGCCAAGCGGCTGCTCAAGGGCCGGATCGGCATCGACTCCGAGGCCGGCCCCACCGAGATCGCCATCCTCGCCGACGACACCGCCGATCCGACCCATGTCGCCGCCGATCTGATCTCCCAGGCCGAGCACGATCCGCTGGCCGGGTCGGTGCTGGTCACCGACTCGACCGAGCTCGCCGAGGCGGTGCAGGCCGAGCTCGAACCGCAGATCCGGCGTACCCGCCACACCGAGCGGATCCGGACCGCGCTGGCCGGCGAACAGTCCGGGATCGTGCTGGTCGACGACCTCGACCAGGGCCTGGCCGTGGTGGACGCGTACGCCGCCGAACACCTGGAGATCCACACCCGGAACGCCTTCGGGGTGGCCCAGCGGGTGACCAATGCCGGCGCCATCTTCATCGGCGGCTACTCGCCGGTGTCGCTGGGGGACTATGTCGCCGGCTCCACCCACGTGCTGCCGACGGCCGGTGCCGCCGCGCACAGCAGCGGGCTGAATGTGAAGTCGTTCCTGCGCGCGGTGCACCTGATCGAATACGACCGGGATGCGCTGGCCGAGGTACGCCGCGACGTCGAGACCTTCGCCGAGGCCGAGGAGCTGCCGGCCCACGGTGCGGCGGTGACCGTGCGTTTCGAGGAGCTCTCGTGAACCCTTCGACTCGGCCGCAAGCGGCCTCGCTCAGGGAACGTGGAAAGGGGCCGCAGGCGGCCTACTCGGGGAACGTGGAACTGGCGGATCTCCCGCTGCGACCGGGGCTGGAGGGGGAGCAGCCCTACGGTGCCCCGCAGCTCGACGTGCCGGTGCTGCTCAACGTGAACGAGAACCCCTACCCGCCCAGCGATCGCGTACTCGATCAGATCGCGACCGCGGCGGCGGAGGCGGCCTCGGGGATGAACCGCTATCCGGACCGGGAGGCGACCGCGCTGCGCGAGCGGCTGGCCGCGTACCTGGGTCACGACCTGACCCGCGACCAGATCTGGGCCGCGAACGGGTCGAACGAGGTGATGACCCACCTGCTGCAGGCCTTCGGCGGACCGGGGCGGACGATGCTGTCGTTCACCCCGACCTATTCGATGTATCCCGAGTACGCCCGCAACACCTTCACCGACTATCTGACCGCACCGCGCGCCGACGACTTCACCCTGGACCCGGAGCGCGCGGTCGCCGCGGTCGAGCAGCACCGGCCGGATGTCGTGGTGATCACCACCCCGAACAATCCGACCGGGACCGCGACCCCGTTGGCGACGATCGAGGCGGTGCTCGCCGTCGCGCCGGGCATGGTGGTGGTCGACGAGGCCTACCAGGAGTTCGTCCGCCCCGGTACGCCGACCGCGCTGGAACTGCTGCCCGAGCATCCGCGGCTGGTCGTCTCCCGCACGATGAGCAAGGCGTTCGCGTTCGCCGGTGGCCGGCTCGGCTATCTGGCTGCGGCGCCGGCGGTGGTCGATGCCTGCCGGATCGTCCGGCTGCCCTACCACCTCTCCGCGGTCACCCAGGCGGTCGCCTCGGTGGCGCTGGACAATGCCGCGGAGATGATGGCGCATGTCGCCGCGCTGCGGGCCGGCCGGGACGAGCTGGTCGACTGGCTCACCGGGCAGGGGCTGGAGGTGGCGCCCAGCGACGCCAACTTCGTGCTCTTCGGCCGCTTCGCCGACCGGCACGCGGTCTGGCAGGGTCTGCTCGATGACGGCGTACTGATCCGGGAGACCGGGCCCGCGGGGATGCTGCGGGTCTCGATCGGTACGCCGGAGGAGATCGATGCATTCAAGGAGTCGCTCACCGGGCAGCTCAAGAAGGGAGTGCGCTGATGCGCAAGGCGACCGTCGAACGGGAGACCTCCGAGTCGCGGATCAAGGTCACCCTCGACCTGGACGGCAGCGGGCTGTCGGTGATCAGCACCGGAGTCGGCTTCTATGACCACATGCTCACCGCGCTGAGCAAGCACTCGCTGATCGACCTGGAGGTCGAGGCCACCGGCGATGTCTGGATCGACGGGCACCACGTCATCGAGGACACCGCGATCGTGCTCGGCCAGGCGCTGCGCGAGGCGCTGGGGGACAAGAAGGGGATCCGCCGCTACGGCGACGCCCAGGTGCCGCTCGATGAGGCGCTGGCCAGCTGCGTCGTCGACGTCGCCGGCCGGCCGTACGCGGTCGTCGTCGGCGAACCGGACGCCCAGGCGTACGCGCTGATCGGCGGGGGACCGACTCCCGATGGCCGGCCCGGGACGCCCTATGCCGGTTCGATGACCCAGCACGTGGTGGAGACGCTGGCGCACAACGCCGGGCTGTGCATCCACCTGGAGCTGATCCGGGGCCGCGACCCGCACCACATCGTGGAGGCCCAGTTCAAGGCGCTCGCCCGGGCGCTGCGCGCCGCGGTCGAACCCGATCCGCGGGTCAGCGGGGTACCGAGCACCAAGGGCGCCCTGTGACGGCTGCCGAGACCACCGGTACGCCGAGCGTCGCGCTGCTCGACTACGGCTCGGGGAATCTCAGGTCGGCCTACCGGGCGCTGGCGCGGACCGGGGCGCGGGTCGAGCTGACCGCCGATCCGGAGGCGGCGCTGGCCGCCGACGGGCTCGTCGTCCCCGGAGTGGGCGCGTTCGCCGCCTGCATGGCCGGGCTGCGGTCGGTGCAGGGGGACCGGGTGATCCGCGAACGGGTCGCCGCCGGCCGGCCGGTGCTGGGCATCTGCGTCGGTTACCAGATCCTGTTCTCAGAGGGCATCGAGCACGGCGAGCGGACCGCCGGGGTCGGCGTACTGCCCGGGGTGGTCGAGAAGCTGGACGCCCACCGGCTGCCGCACATGGGCTGGAACACCGTGCAACCACCGGCCGATACGCGGTTGTTCCGGGGGGTCGCCGACGACTGGTTCTATTTCGTGCATTCCTATGGGGTACGCCGGGACGAGGGTCTCGATGGGGTGACCTGGTGCGAGCTGGAGCAGGGGCGGTTCGTCGCCGCGGTGGAGCAGGGCGCGTTGTCGGGTACCCAGTTCCACCCTGAAAAGTCAGGGCAGTCAGGGGGTTGCCTGCTGACGAACTGGATTATGGAATTGAACGGTAGCTGAACAGACGTGATGAGATTCTCACGTTCGACCCCCGATGCATTAGGGTGCGGTCTGGAATCTCTGGCAGCTGAAGGGGTATGACAACGTGTCCACACAGGGAACCGCGGCATCGCGCAAGGGGTTGATCGGCTGGACCCTGTCCGCGGTCGTCGCCCTGGTGATGCTGATCGCCGGAGTGATCGCTTTCACCGGCGACAAGAAGTCTGAGGAGACCAACCCCACCGCCCAGCAGACGATCGCGCCCCCGGGATCCTCCGGTCCGTCGTCGCAGGGCGGCAGCCAGCAGCCGGGCTCCACCCCGAACACCGACCCGACCCAGCCGCCGCCCCCGGGCAACCAGCCCGGTGAGGAGGAGGGCTCCGAGTCGGGTGTCGGCCGGGACACCTCCGAGAACACCGGTACCGGCATCGGCCGTGACCCGGGCGCCACCCCGGCCCCCACCACCGAGGTGGGCGAGGGTGGCCAGGTGTCCCCGTCGCCGAGCGGCCCGCCGACCCTCGAGGTCCCGTCCCCGGAGCCGACCACGGCCCCGGTCGCCGATGGTGGCGATGGCTCGCAGCCGACCACCCAGCCGACCGGTCCGGGTACCGTGCCGACCGACCCGCCGGTCACGACCGACCCGACCGACCCCACGACGTCGCCGGTTCCGCCGACCACCTCGCCGGAACCGCCCACCACCTCGCCGGAACCCCCGACCACCTCGCCGGAACCCCCGACCACGTCGCCGGAACCCCCGACCACGTCGCCGGAACCGCCCACCACGTCGCCTACCCCGCCGACCACGAGCCCGACGCCGACCACCCCGGGGCGGACGCTTGAGTTCCGGAATGCGAACGCCGACTTTGACGACGCCGGACGGATGCTCAAACTGACTGCCGACTCGCCTACCTGGCCGGGTGACTATGTCCTCAGTTACACGATCACGGCGAAGGATGGCGGGGCTGAGCAGACGCTCACCTTGAATGTGACTGTCCGCGGTAATGGTGAGGTGATTGTCACGATGCCGGACAGGACGATCCAGCGATTCTCGGACTGGCGTTTCGAACTGAACCTCAGCCCGCAGCAGTTCGGCTACCCGCCGGAGGCGCAGACCTATCCGAGCGAGGGCACGCTGACTGCAGAAGCGCCGTTCGGCGTAGAGCCGTCTGAGGGCTTCGAGCCGGCGCCGTCCCAGACCCCGAGCCCGACGCCCACGCCCACGGAGAGCCCCACGCCGACCGAGAGCCCGGCGCCGAGCGAGAGCCCGACCGCGACCCCGACCGATACGCCCTCCGCGACACCGACGGCCCCGGAGTCGACCACGCCGGCGCCGAACGTGCCCAAGGCCACCGCGACGCCGACTACCTCGGCGTCCAAGACCGCGGCCCCGAAGGCGAGCAACGCCCCGAAGGCGAGCAGCACGCCGAAGGCCAGCTCGACGCCGACCTCGCCCGCCAAGAAGAAGGTCACCCTGGCGACGAACACGCCGAGCGCGAGCAAGGCGCCCAGCAAGTCGGCCACCCCGAAGGCGACGCCGACGACCAAGGCCACCACCACGGCGGCCCCGAAACCGGCCACCACCCCGACGGCGGACACCTCCAGCAGCGATACCGGTGACGGTGGCTCGGCCGCCGTCTCCCATCAGCGCCCGCTGGCGGTGACCTCACCGCGTCGTACCCGCGCAGTCTCCCGGCGTACCCGTTGAGGACGCCATCGCCAGACCGGCGGTGACTGCGTGATCGAACGGACATCGCGATGACCCGCCCCGAGGATCAGCCCCGGGGCGGGACGGGGAACGGGCGTGAGCACTGGTATCGCCCGCATCGTCCCGAGGACCTGATGTGGGCGCCCGGTGCGCAGCCCGCAGAGCGCCCGTCCGAGGAGCCGCCCGTCGGGCCGGCGGGGGAGCAGCCCCAGCCAGGGAGCCCGCAGCCCGAATTCCCGCAGCAGCAGGGATTCCCGCAACCCCCGGTGCCACCACAGCAGCCCTACGCCCAGTACCCGCCGCCCGGGGAGGCGTACCAGCCGGGACCCGGTGAGCCCTTCCATCCGGGTCCGGCGCCGGCCGAGGACCCCACCCACCTCTCCTTCCCCGAACCCGAGCCGCCGCAGCGCTACGTGATCGGGCCGGGATATGAGAACCAGGGCTACCCGGAGCAGGGTTATCCCGAGCCCGGTCACCCGGAGCAGGGTTACCAGCAGCAGCCGGGCCCGCCGCCGCCCAGCCCCGTGCTGCCCGGCCCGGATCCGATGCAGCCGCCCGCCTCCGCCTACCACCCGGCGTCGGCGTACCAGCCCGGCACCACCCCGGTCTCGGCCAGCCACCCGATGTCGCAGGCCTCCGCGCCCCACCCGATGTCGCAGGCCTCCGCGCCGATGCCGCTGAACCAGCCCTCGGCGACCTATCCGCCACAACCCGGTACGCCGGGCGGCCCGCCGGCCGGGGCCAAGGCGGTCCCCAACAACAAGGGCAAGCGGAACACCAACCGGGCCATCGCCGCACTGGTGATCGGCGCGGTCGCGCTGGCCGGGGTGCTGCTCTTCGGGATCAGCCAGTTCCAGCGCGCCAGCCAGTCGACGGCCAGCAGTGCCGCCGCCAAGGAACTCAGCCGTCCCGCCCCGCCCGGCTGGTCGCAGCGGTTCGTCTGGTCCACCGAGATCCCGGTCACCGGGTCGGTCGCGGTGCTCGACAACCGGGTCGCCTACATCGACGGTGCCGGCGTCCTGCGCGTGCTGAACGCCGATACCGGCCAGGCCGTGCTGACCAGCACCACCAACAGCGTGACCAAGGACGCCAAGCCGTTCCTGGCCGTCACCCAGGGCGTACCGGTCAGCGGCATCGTCGACGGCACCAATCTGCTGCTCTGGCGGCTGGACAACCCGGGTGAGGAGCCGCGCACCATCACCCTGGCGCCCAAGGCGCTGCTGCACTCCGACGGCGGCGGCCTGCTGGTCTCCACCGGCAGCGAGTTCTGGGTGGTGAACGCGGCCGGCGCGCTGGCCCCGGTCACCCTGCCGCCCGATCACGTCGCGCTCGCCGCCACCCCGGACGGCAACCTGCTCTCCTCACCGCCGCGCGGCGGGTGGACGATCAACTCGCCCAACCAGGGTACCGCGCCGCGCGAGGTCCGCCCGGAGCGTACGCCCGATGGCACCGTCGGCGACATGCAGGTGGCCTGGTCCGCCCGCGGGGTGATCGCCGCCTGGGGTGACACCGCCGACCCGGCCCGGCGTACCGTCGCCCTCTTCGATGCCGACAGCGGCAAGCTGCTCGCCTCCGGGACCCTCGCCACCGACGTGGTCAAGTCGGGGCTGCGGCTGATCGTCTCGCCGAACCGGGAGTTCGCCTCCGCGGGCCCGCTGCTGGCCCGGCTGTCGGACGGCAGGACCGAGGTCGTCGACCGCTGGTCCTCCACGCTGGCCGACGCCAAGAACCTCTACGGCACCCGCGACGGCAACAAGATGTTCTGGAATGGTGAGTTGCAGCCGCTGGAGATGGACGCCAAGGCCGTCGTCCCGTGGGGGATGTCCGCGGCGCGGTACGCGATCGTGATGGACCCGGTGGACTCGACCCGGGTCCGACTGGGCGCGCTCGCCGAGGGCTGACCCGGTGGCGACCGACGACGATGCCGGGGAGGACACCCCGACACCGCAGTGGCAGACCTATCCCCGCTCGGGCGCCGAGAGCAGCGAGGCGGGGCCGCAGGATCCCGATCCGCCGGAAGTCCTGCTGCAGAAGGCCGAACAGCGCGCCCGTGAGGCCGAGGCCCGTGCCAAGGAGGCCGAGGAGAAGGTACACCGGGCCGAGGCCGAAGCCGACCGCGAGGCCCGGCTCGCCCGCTATCAGGGCGCCCAGGAGGAACGGGAGCGGGATGCCCGCCTCCGCGCGAACCGGAAGACGTGGGAGCGAGAGCGGCGCGCGAAGCAGCGGCGGAACAGGTTCAACCGGGTCAAGCAGGCCGACGCCGAGCAGTTCCGCGGGATGGCGCGCGGGTTCAGGCGGGCACGGATCGTCGCCGGATGGCTGGTTCTGGCCGCGATCGCGGTGGTTGCGGGGCTGGCCCTCATCGGCGTCGACGGCAGCTCGTCCTCCCGCGGTGGACGCTTCGAACGACCACCCACCCCCACACCGCAGGCGACCGAACAGGCGCTGCGGCCCGGACGCTCGATGACGGTGGTGACCGGTGGCTCCCGCACCGTCTACACCGCCGACGGCACCGGCCGATTGCTGGCCGGGCCCGCGTCCCGGAGCAATGCCTGGCAGATCGGGATGGCCGACCTGCGCAGCGAGGAGTTGCGCTGGAATGCCGCGGTGGTGCCCGGTGTCGGCGTCAGCGGCTACAACGGCGGCGCGACCAGCCTGAACGAGCGCTATCTGATCGAACCCGGCCGGCTGGTCCAGGGCCCGGAGACCCGTGGCTGGTCGCTGCTCGAGCTCGACACCGGCACCGTGACCCGCACCGCTCCGGTCACCCCGTCGGGCACCGAACGCGGTTCCGACGACGACACCTACGCCGCGCTGTCCGGTGCGCAGCTCATCGTGGCCACCCGCAAGGACTATGGGTGGCCCGGTGGCTGCCAGCTGTACGAGGTGGCGGCGTACCCGGATCCGGCCAGCACCCAGACGCGGTGGACCACCGAGATCGCGGTGCAGAACAGCCTGAACATCGCGACCCGCACCGAATCCGGGCTGCTCTGGATCACCTCGGACACGCCGACCTCCAGCGGTTTCGGACCGGGCCCGATGCCGGATCTGTTCGATGTGGCCATCGACCCGGCGACCGGGCGACCGCCGGCCTGGTATCAGCCACCTCAGGACTGCGGCGAGGGCGTCGTCGGCTATCTGCCGGTCGACGGCGGGCACGTGCTGCGGGTGAGCGAACCAGAGGGCACCGACAGCGAGGAACGCTGGCGCGACCGCAGGTATCAGCTGCTGGACGCCACCGGACGCGAGCTGTGGACGAGCAAGAAGCCGCTGACCGTCTTCGACGGACAGATCTTCCAGCTGAGCGCCCCGAACTCCTACACCGACTATGTGGCCGCCGATGCCCGGTTGCTGGACCTGCGCACCGGGAAACCGATCTGGCAGGAGGCGGTGCCCGGTTACCCGATCGGGATCGCCGGGGACCAGCTGCTGCTCAAGGGATATCCGGGGATCACCGTGGCCGCGCGCGCCGACGGCGCGGTCCGCTCCACCCAGGCCGTGGGTCGCGACGGCTCCGCGGTGACCCTCGGCGACACCTATTACATCGCCGCCTCGCGATCGGGAGAGACCGCGGTCAGTGCGTACGCCGTCGCCGACGGCCGGCCGCTGTGGACCCAGCTCTACCCGCTGGATGAGGCCCAACTGATCACCAGCGGTGACCAGCTCGCCCTCGTCAGCCGGGCCAGCGGCACCATCCTGCCGCTCAAGCCGCTACCCTGACCCGATGCCCCAGGTCGAAGCGGACGTGGTCGTCGACGTCAGCCCCGAGATCGCCTTCGCCGTCTCCCAGACCACCGGGGAGACCCGGCTGCGCTGGGATCCGTTCATCCGCCGACAACGGTTCCTGGGCGGCGCGCAGACCGCCGGCAAGGGCGTCCGGACCCTGACCATCTCCCGGCACGGGCTGTCGATGATCAGCGAATACGTGTCCTATCAACCACCGCGGAACGTGGGGATGACGATGCGCCGCGGGCCCTGGTTCTTCCGCACCTTCGGCGGCGGCTGGCGGTTCACCCCGACCGAGGACGGCCGCACGCGGGCGGTGTGGAAATACACCTTCACCGTCCGGCCGGACTGGCTGCGCCCGATCGCCGAACCGATCGGGATCCGGTTGCTGGGCAGCGACATCCGGCGCCGCATCGACGCCTTCGCCCGGGCCTGCGCCGATCCGGAGATCGTCGCCGCGGCGACCGAGGGGCCGGGCTGATCACCCACGTCCCCCGGCGGGTTCATCTCGACACGCCGACCATTGCTCCGCTTCGCTGCGCATGGTCGGCTACTCGATGAACGTGGGTGGGACGCTCAGCTGAGGCGTACGCCCTCGGCGACCAGCTCGAAGCGGTGGCCGGCGGAGAAGTCCTGCTCGCCGATGAAGGTGGCGGCGATCTGACCGGTCCAGGTGAGGTCGTAGGTGTAGGAGCCGACCCGGGTGAACCGGATCCGGTGATCCCCGCTGAGGTCCTGACCGAGCACGTAGCAGCCGAAGGCGAGCTCCTCGGCGGCCTCGTCGAGGGAGACCTTCGAGGTCGGGTCGGCGGTCAGCTCCAGCTGGTCCAGCATCGTCTCGCGGAACTTGTCGGCGGCCACCGGCAGTTTCACCCCGGCGTTGTCCCACTTGGTGGAGGAGAGGATCGCCGAGGTGTAGCGCTGCCAGACCTCCGGCTGCTGCCAGGGCGTGGCTCCGTCCCCGGCAACCGGTTGCACCCCGGGATTCTCGGCGTCGTAGTCCTGGGTCTCGGCGTGCAGATGCAGCCGCAGCGCGCCCTCGTCATCGCCGCGGACGGTCAGCTCGATCCGATCCAGGGCATGCCCGCCGGGCCAGGGGCTGTCGGCAAAGGTGATCCGGCCGTGAGTCATGGCGGCACTCTACCGGTGGCCTCAGCCGCCGCCGGGTACGCCCCGGATCGGCCCCATGAAGCGCGCCTCCAGCCGGCGTTCCAGGGCGTACGCCCGCCGCGCGGCCCGCCGCAGGGTGGGCGCGGCCCGGGTCTTCAGCGTCTTCCGCCCGCCCGGCAGATCGAGCTCACCGAGGCGTACCGCGGGGAAGAAGCGGGCCTCCGCCGCGCCGTACCGCTCCAGCCAGTCGACGACGGCGGCCCGCCGGTGGGAGAGCACCTCGGGCTGCATCACGAAACCGACCGCCTCGACCAGCCCGGTCAGCTGGCCGATGTCCAACCGCGGCGGCTCGGTCGCGGTGGGCAGCAGCGAGTCGATGATCACCAGCGGGATCCGATTGCTGTTCTGATAGGGCTTGAGCCGCTGCAGCAGGGCCGCGGTACCGACCCGCAGGGCCGGCAGGTCGAAGAAGCTGCTGGCGGTGACCAGCGCGGTGGAGAAGCAGCCGACGACCAGCTCGACGGGGCTGCGCCGGTAGACGATCTCGGCGAGCACCGGTTCGGTGAACACCTCGACGGTGACGCCGAGTTCGGCGGCCCGGGCCAGCATCGGCCCGGCGAGTTCGGCCGGTGCGGTCGGATGCGGCTTGAACACGATCGAGGAGAATCCCTTGGCCACTGCGGATTCCAGCATCTCGGTGTGCAGCCGTTCCTCCTCGGTGGCGCTGATCAGACCGAGCGGGGTCAGGTACTGCCCGAGCAGCAGCGCATAGGGTTCGGTGGTCGCCGGCAGCGGGGCGCCCGCGGCCAGTTCGGCGAGCACCGCGGTGAACGCGGCGGTGTCGATCACCTCACGGCGGATCGGGAACTCATCGAGCAGCAGCGGGGTGAGCCCGGGTACCAGGTCCAGGTGCAGCAGCCGTTCGATCCGGGAACCGATCTCCGAGAGGATCTTGTTGCGGGTCGGGCCATAGCTCATCAGGCCGTCGGCGTAGACGTCGATGGAGGCCTGCGGGAAGCACCAGCACAGCGCCTGGGCGGGGGAGACCTGGATCGACTCCACGACCAGCTGCACCGGCTCGTCACCGAGTGCCCAGAGGCCGCGGAAATACCTTTCCCACAAAGGCATCTCGGCCTCGGTCGGGGTCCAGGCGCTGGGGTGCAGCGGCTCGATGGCCGCGTTGTAGGAGACCACCTCGGTGAACGGCTCGGCCAGCCGGGCGAAGGAGGGGGACTCGGTCAGCTCGGCGACCGCCTCGGGGGTGGCGGCATTGTTGCTGGTGACCAGGATCCGGCGGCCGTTGCTGTCCGCATCGAACAGCCCGGCACTGATCGCCGCGTTCAGCGTGGCCAGCCCGTAGAGCGTCGACGCCTCGAAGATCTGCGTTCTTCCGCTCCTCGAGTAGGCCGTCGGCTCTGTCTGCCCGCTCCTCGAGTAGGCCGCTTGCGGCCGTGTCGAGAGGTGCGGTGAGGTGTCCATCAATTGCCTCCTGCGTGGGCCATCAGCCGGGTGATCCGGCCGCGGCGGTCGGGGGTCATCGCGGCCAGGGTCTCGGCCATCGGTTCGGCGGGGGCCGCGGCGAGCGCGCTGCCGAGCAGGGTGGTGAAGGTGCGGCGCACCTCGGGGGTGAACCGGTCCAGGTTCGCCAGATGGTGCAGGGTCAGCTCGCACCAGCGGCGCAATGCCTTCGGCAGGAATCGCTCGGCCTCCGGGTCGGCCTGCACGGTCTCCACCACCAATTGCATCGAGCGGACGAAGTCGAGCTGGGTCGAGGTCGCCACCCGGGACAGCGATCCGGGCAGATCGCGGCGATAGTGCAACCCGACCACGTCCGGTACCGAGAAGGCCTCGACACCCAGCTGCAACCGCCAGATCCAGGGCCGGTCCTCGGCGGTCCGCAGATCGTCGAAACGCAGCAATCCCTGCTCGGCAAGGGATCGGTGATAGATGCCGGCCCAGGCGTACGGGTGATCGATCGCGGTCGGCTGGTCGACCGGCAGGATCGCCTCCCGCGGGCTGCCGATCCGCCCCTGTCGGAACCCGGTCGGGATCCGGCGCACGGTGCGCCGCCGGCCTTCGACGACGATGTGGTCGGTGCGCAGCATCGGTACGCCGAGGGCGGTGATCGCATCCAGCAGCGCCGAGAAATAGCCACCGGACACGAAATCGTCACCGTCGAGGAAGGTCAGATGATCGGTCTCCGCCAGCTCCATGCCGAGATTGCGTACCCCCGACAGGCCGAGATTCTGCTCGATGCGATGCAACCGGGCACCCGGGACCCGGTGCAGCCCGGCGGCCAGCGCGTCGGCGGTGTGATCGGTGGAGGCGTCGTCGATGAACAGATAGCTGACCCGCTCGTCGCCGGCCCGGCGCAGCGCCGCGAGCGTGGTCGGCACCATCGCTTCAAGGTTGTGGAACGGCATGATCACCGTCAGTCCGGCGCTCATCCGCGTCCCCCCACGAGGGATGCGGTCCGCCGCAGGCCCTCGATCGCCTGCCGCTTGGATTCCGGCATCGCCCGGACCACCCGCTGCAGCTCGGGCTGATCGGCGGTGTCGAGCAGCGCACCGGCCTCCCGGGCGAACCGCAGCCGCAGTCGCGGGGTGAGTCGGGCGCGGTGCTCCCAGTGCCAGGCGAACAGCCCGGCCCAGGTCTTCCACACCTTCGGCAGGAACTTCTCCGCGTCGCGGTCGGCGAGCACCAGCTGCTGCACCTGCCGCATCGACTCGGTGATGTCGAGCTGCCGGTCGTCACCGGTCTGGGTGAGCGAGGTGCTCAACCCGAGCCGATAGTGCAGGCCGACGGTGCGGGCGACGGTGAACTCCGGTACCCGCAGGTGCAGCGACCAGATGGTCGGACGGTCCTCGGCGGTGCGCAGTTCGGTCGGGAAATAGAGGGTGCCGTCGTCGACCAGGCCCCGGTGATAGACCCCCGACCAGGAGTGCGCGAAGTCCACCGAACTCGTCCGCGCCGAGAGGATCGACTCGCGCGGTACGCCGATCCGGCCGGCCCGGTTGATGTCGGGGATCCGGGTCAGGATCCGCTGCTTGCCGCGGCTGGCGACATGGTCCACCCGCACCCAGTCGACACCGGCGGCGAGCACCTCGTCGAACAGTCGCGGGAAGTAGTTGCGGGCCACCCAGTCGTCGCCGTCGAGGAAGGTGACCCAGTCGGTCTCCAGGCGTTCCAGGGCCGTCATCCGGGCGGCGGCCACGCCGACGTTCCGCGGCAGGGCGAGCAGCTCGGTGTTCGGCGTACGCCGGGCCGCGGCGGCGAGCCGCTCGGGGGTGTCGTCGCCGGAGCCGTCGTCGACGAGCAGGAACCGGATCCGGTCGTCGACCGAGGTCCGCAGGCTGCGTACGCAGTCCTCGACCATCGCCCCCAACCGATGGGCGGTCACGACGACCGTGAGGCTCCGATCCGGCGAGGGCATGGGGGCCACTCTTGCACACGATCCGTCAGCGCGCGGCTCGCCGACTCGCCCGCTCGGGACACTCACCCCGGGCGTGTAGCGTTGCCCACTGCAGAACCCCGGCGAGCAGAGCAGAGGATTCACCATGGCCAGCAGCAGTGCAGGACCCGTTCGGACCATCGGCGACCGGCCGGTCGGCGCCGGGCACCCCGCCTACGTCACCGGCGAGATCGGCATCAACCACAACGGCGATGTCGAGAACGCGCTGAAGCTGATCGACGCC
Source organism: Enemella evansiae (assembly GCF_002250705.1). Lineage (GTDB taxonomy): Bacteria > Actinomycetota > Actinomycetes > Propionibacteriales > Propionibacteriaceae > Enemella > Enemella evansiae. Next base: position 10,139 of record NZ_NMVP01000033.1, on the reverse strand, counting down.
GCGGTCGCCGCCGGCTGCGATGCGGTCAAGTTCCAGAAGCGCACCCCGGAGATCTGCACCCCGCGCGACCAGTGGGACATCGAGCGGGACACCCCGTGGGGCCGGATGACCTACATCGACTACCGGCATCGGGTGGAGTTCGACAAGGACGACTACGCCCGGATCGACGCCTACTGCAAGGAGAAGGGCATCGCCTGGTTCGCCTCCCCGTGGGACACCGAGGCGATCGACTTCCTGGAGGAGTTCGACGTGCCGGCGTACAAGGTCGCCTCCGCCTCGCTCACCGATGACGAACTGCTCACCAAGCTGCGCGAGACCGGGCGCACGGTGATCCTCTCCACCGGGATGTCCACCCCCGAGCAGATCGCGCACGCGGTCGAGGTGCTCGGCACCGACAACCTGATCATCTGCCACGCCACCTCCACCTACCCCGCCAAGACGGAGGAGCTGAACCTGCGGGTGATCAACACGCTGCAGGAGCAGTACCAGGTGCCGATCGGCTACTCCGGCCACGAGACCGGGCTGCAGACCACCGTCGCCGCGGTCACCCTGGGCGCGGCGTTCGTCGAGCGGCACATCACCCTGGACCGCACCATGTGGGGCTCCGACCAGGCCGCCTCGGTCGAACCGCAGGGCCTGGAGCGGCTGGTCCGCGACATCCGGGTCGTCGAGACCGCCCTCGGCGACGGGGTGAAGAAGGTCTACGACTCCGAGCTCGGCCCGATGAAGAAGCTCCGCCGGGTGCAGTGAGCCGCATCCTCGGGCTGGTGGAGTCACCGGCCCAGTTGCTGAATGCGCTCGAATGGGCGTACGCCGCCGGGGTGCGGGAGACCGCGCGGCTGGTGATCGCCGGGCCGACGGATCCGACCACCCGGTTGCAACTGCACCGGCTCGCCGAGCTGGCGCGCGCCGACGGGTTCTCGGTCGCCTGGTCGGAGGTCCGGGGGAGTGCCACGCAGCGGGCCCGGGCGCTTGCCGCGCTGGCCGGGTTGGTCCGCGACGCCGACACCCTGGTGCTCGGTGATCCGTATTCGGGGATCGCGCACCTGCTGTTGAACTCCACCCGGTTCACCCGTGGCGAGCCGCGGATCGTGGTCGTCGACGACGGCACCGCGACCCTGCACTACGAGCAGCAGTGGGTGAGCGCGGAGCCCCTGCAGCGTTGGCATCTGGAGGGTCGCTCGCACCTGGCGCGTCTGGTCGGCGGCCGGGCCCACCAGTTGCTGGGCCGCGGCTCGGAAGCCGTCGAACTGTTCACCGCGATGCCGATCCGGACCCGCATCCCCGCGGTCCGCAACAGCTACGCCTGGACCCGCGAGCGGTTCGGTCCGCCCGAGGTGCTCGACGGGATCGACCTGCTCGGCTCCTCCCTCGCCGAGACCGGCACGATCGCCGAGCCCGCCTACCTGGCCGGGGTGCGCCGGCTGGTCAGCGCGCACGGCCTGCGCCGCTACCTCCCGCACCGCAAGGAATCCGCCGCCAAGCTCGCCGCCATCGCCGCGATGGGGGTCGAGATCGTCCGCCCCGATCTCCCGGTCGAGGTGTACGCCCGGCGCGGCCCGGTCGCTCGGGAGCTGTGGTCCTTTCCCTCCACGGTGCTGCACACCCTGCCGATCGTGCTCGCCGATACCGGGGTGGGCGTGCGGCCGCTGGCGGTCGCCGAGGACTGGTTCAGTGCCGAGGCCGACCAGGTGGCCCGCGGCTTCATCGCCGGGATCTGACGGCGCAGCGGCGCCACGTCGAAGCCACAAGGTCCAGAATGTGTCACGCGTTCTCGGGCGTTGCGCGCAGACCCGCATGAACACTGGGATCCAACTCCGGCGCCCGCGCACGCGTGGCACATTCTGGACCTTGAGCCCCGGGTCCCTCGTGCCTCGCGCACTCAGAGGGGCTCAGGAGCGCATCGAGTCGGGGACCTCGAGGGCGATCACCCTGCCGGTGGCGACGGTTTCGCCCTCGGCGGTCATCGTCAGCTCGACGGTGACCTTGCGGCCCTTCATCTCGGCGACCCGGCCACGGACCACCAGCGGCGGGCCCAGCGGGGTGGGTCGCTGGTAGCGGACCTCGAGCGTGCCGGTGACGAACCGGACCGCCTCCGAACCGGTCTCGCCCACCAGTTCGATGCCCTGCTCCCGGGTCGCCGCCAGCGACGCCGAGCCGGTGCCGGAGCAGTCGAGCACCGAGGCCACCAGGCCGCCGTAGACGTAACCCGGCATCGCGGTGTGCTCCGGGCGCGGGGTGAACACCGTCTCGGTCTCGCCCGAGCCGTCATCGGCCCAGCGGGTCTTCAACTGCAGCCCGGCGGGGTTGTTGCGGCCGCACCCGTAGCAGGCGGCGGCATCGGCGGGGTAGTGGTCCTGGATGGCGACAGTGCTCATGGACAGATCGTAGGGCCGGCGCCACGCACCCGGGACAGGCACGATCATGCCGATCATCCGAGCGGGTAACGCGGCGGCGAGGGCGATGCGGGGCGATCGGCATGATCATGCCGATTTGGCTTGCCAGAAGGGGTCAGGTTGGACAGAATGGTGTGAAACGGCACGATCATGCCGATTGGAGACGAATGGAAGCCACTGACGTAGCCAACTCCTTCCGGGAGCGCCGCAGGGAACTGGGGCTGAACCAGGCCGAGGCAGCCGAGCTCGCGGGCGTTTCCGAACGTTTCCTGCGCAGCCTGGAGGCCGGGAAACCGACCGTACGCCTGGACAAGGTGCTGCAGGTAGCGACGACGCTGGGGCTGACCGTCGAGGTGCGGGTGCGCGATGGCGAACACTGAGCTCGCCGACCGGGATCCCCGCGCGGTCGACCGGGCGGTGGTCCGGAAGGGCGGCGTGCCCGCTGCCACGCTGACCAGCGACCCGTCACGGTCAACGAGAACTACTTCCTGGGCCTGGCCCGCCGGCTACGGATCCCGGTCAGCCGGACCGAACTGATCCATGACAAGCATGGTCGCGCAGGTCTCGTCGTGGAACGCTTCGACCGCATCAGGCAGGGTGAAGACGTGGTCTCACTCGCCGTCGAGGACGCCTGCCAACTGTTGGATCTCTACCCGGCCGACAAGTACGCGGTCGGCAGCGAGGAGGTCACCCTGGCCGCGGCCGAGGTGTGCGCCGCCCGCCCGGTCGCCGCCCGAGCTGCGCTGACCCAGTTCGCGTTCGCCTGGCTCACCGGGAACGGTGACCTGCACGCCAAGAACCTTTCGGTGTTGCGGCAGCCGACCGGGGAGTGGCGGGTCGCGCCGGTCTACGACATCCCCTCGACGATGCCCTACGGGGACCTCTGGAGCACCTCATCGAGCACCCGACGGAGCGCTCCCGCTCAACCGCAATGCCCTGCAGACCCTCACCCGCCGGCTGGCCAGGCGGCGCCGCGACCTGGAGGGGGTATCGGGCACGATGCGTCCCCCACGCCCCGTCGGCTGAGCGAGGAGCGCAGCGACGAGTCGAAGCCACCGGTCAGGGCTTGCTCATCTCGACACGAACGCCATTGCTCCGCTTCGCTCCGCATGGCGTTCTACTCGATGAGCGTGGGGTCAGGCGGTGAGCGGGCGGCTCGGGGCGCTCTCGTTCCACAGCCGGTCGTAGGCGGTCACCACATAGGTCACCGGTCCCGACGGGGCGTCGGTGTCGACCCAGGCCTGGACCCGCTGATCGGTCTGGGCGCGCACGGTGTCCACCAGATAGGTCGCATCGGCGAGCTGGTCCGCGGTCGGGGTGACCCGGCCGGGCAGCCGCCAGATCGCGTACGAGGTGGGACCGGCCGGGCCCCGGAAGTTCCAGCGCAGTTGGACCTGCTGGCCCTGCCGCCGGGCGTTCATCGCCACCGGCGCGGCGGGCGCCCGGCCGCCGAGATGGGTGATCACCGGAATGATCGCGGGCCGGCTGTAGTACTTCTCCACCATCCGGGAGGTCGCACCCCTGGCGTCGAGCCGCACATCCTTGGCGCTGAACCAGACATCGCCCTCGACCTCGGGATGGGCCTGGTTGAGCGCCAGGTGGTTCGCGAGCTCGTCCGGGTCGGTGAACGCGCCGGAGGTCACCTTGTAGGTCGCCTGCCCGATGTGGAGGGCGACGTCGGTGCCGGCCACCACGTCGGCCCACCAGGGCATGAGCTTCGCGTAGTCGGCGACCGGGAGGCCGATCTGCCAGTAGATCTGCGGGTTGATGTAGTCGACCCAGCCCTGTTTGACCCATTTCCGGGAGTCGGCGGAGATCGCGTCATAGGACTGGGTGCCGCTGGTGTCCGAGCCGAGCGGGTCGGCCGAGGCGTTGCGCCAGATGCCGAACGGACTGATGCCGAACTTCACCCAGGGCTTCTGGGCGTGGATCCGTTCGTGCATCTCCTGCACCAGGCGATTGATGTTGTCCCGGCGCCAGTCCTCGATCCGGGCGAAACCGCCGCCGTACCGGGCGAAGGTGTCGGCGTCCGGGTAGGGCGTGGTGCCGGAGGGGTAGGGATAGAAGTAGTCGTCGAAGTGCACCCCGTCGAGGTCGTAGCGGCCGACCGCGTCCAGCATCGCGTCCTCGACGAACCGGCGTACCTCGGGGATGCCGGGGTTGTAGTAGTGCTTGCCGCCGTAGGCGAAGGCCCAGTCGGGATTGACCCTCACCGGGTGGGTCGGGACCAGCTTCGCCGGATCGGTCTGCATCGAGACGCGGTAGGGGTTGAACCAGGCGTGGTACTCGAGATTTCGCTTGCGGGCCTCGGCGAGCTGGAACGCCATCGGGTCATACCCGGGGTCGCCGCCCTGGCTGCCGGTGAGGTACTGCGACCACGGTTCGTACCGGGACGGCCAGAACGCGTCGGCGGTCGGGCGCACCTGGCAGATGATCGCGTTGAGATTCAGCTCGACGGCCAGATCGAGCCAGGCCACGAACTCGTCGCGCTGCTGCTGGGCGGTCAACCCGGTCCGGCTCGGCCAGTCGATGTTCACCACCGAAGACAGCCACATCGCCCGGAACTGCCGCTTCGGCCGGTCCGGATCGGTGCCCGCGGCGTACGCCGGTGTCGAGGTGGTCACTCCGGCCCAGAAGGCGCCGCCGGCCACCGCGGCGCCGCCGGCCAGGGCGAGGACGGTTCGGCGGTTCATCACTGGGTGGCTCACGTCCGGGTCTCCTTCGACGAGGGGTGGGGGGCCAACGTTACCCGGCCGGGGTCCTCGCCGGTGCCGGCTGATGGCGAAACTCGGCTACCATGCCGGGCGTGGATTCACTGACCCTGTTGCCCGCCGTGGACGTCAAGGACGGCCAGGCCGTCCAGCTCGTACAGGGGGTCGACGGCACCGAGAAGGTGTTCGGGGACCCGCTCGCCGCAGCCCGCCGTTGGCAGGAGGCCGGGGCCGAGTGGATCCACCTGGTCGACCTGGACGCCGCCTTCGGTCGCGGCTCGAACGCCGCGGTGATCGCCGAGGTCACCAGCGCCATGGATCTCAAGGTCGAACTCTCCGGCGGCATCCGCGACGACGCCTCCCTGGAGCGGGCCCTGGCAACCGGCTGCGCGCGGGTCAACATCGGTACCGCCGCCCTGGAATCCCCCGACTGGGTCACCGAGGTGATCGACCGCCACGGCGACAAGATCGCCGTCGGTCTGGACGTCAAGGGTGACAAGCTCGCCGCCCGCGGCTGGACCTCCGAGGGTGGCGACGTCTTCGAGACCCTGGCCCGGCTCGAGGCCGCCGGCTGCGCCCGCTACGTGGTCACCGATGTGGCCAGCGATGGCATGCTGACCGGCCCCAACTACGAACTGCTCGGCGCGATCTGCGCCCGCACCAGCGCCCCCGTGGTCGCCTCCGGCGGCATCTCCAGCCTGGAGGACCTGCGCCGGCTCCGCGGCCTGGTGCCGATCGGCATCGAGGGCGCCATCATCGGAACCGCCCTCTACGTCGGCAACTTCAGCCTGGCCGACGCCCTCGAGGTTGCCCACGGCGAGCTCGATCCGGACGAGGCTCCCGACCAGGCCGACTCCGACGCCAGTCCCACGGAGCAGCAGTGAGTACCGCGGTACCGGCTCCCGCGAACCAGGGCCGGTCCGCGGCCCTGTCGGGCGAACTCCACGACGGCCCGCTGCTGGACGGCCCGATGGCCGAACTGCTGGCCGGGCAGAAGATCGTGATGACCGGGGTCACCGGCTTCATCGGCGAGCAGCTGCTCTGGAAGATCCTCACCGATCTGCCGGACACGACCGTCGGCGTACTGGTCCGCCGCAAGGGTTCCGCCTCGGCGTACGACCGGGTGGTCCAGCTGGTCAAGAAGAAGATCTTCAAAGACCTCCGGGACGCCGCCGGCGGCGCCGAGCAGCTGATCGCCGACCGGATCGAGGTGATCGAGGGCGACCTGCCGAACGTCCCCGATCTGCCGCGCGATCTCGATGTGCTGATCCACTGCGCCGGTGACGTCTCCTTCGACCCGCCCATCGACTCGGCGTTCAAGACCAACGTGCTCGGCACCAAGGCGCTGCTCGGCAAGCTGCGGGAGGCGATGTCGGACGAGAACGGCGATCTCGTGCGTACGCCCCACTATCTGCACGTGAGCACCGCCTACACCGCCGGTCGGCGCCGCGGCGCGATCCCGGAGGCCGCCCACGAGCACGACGCCGATTACGCCACCGAGACCGAGTGGGCGCTCAAGTTGGCCGAGCGGATCGAGATCGAGTCCCGCTCCCCGGAGCGGCTGACCGCGCTGCGGGAGGAGGCCGAGGCCCAGCACCGCAAGGCCGGTTACCTGACCACCGCCGCCGATACCGAGAAGCGCCGCAAGAACTGGGTGCACGAGCAGCTCGTCCAGGCCGGTACCGAGCGTGCCCGCTCGTTGGGCTGGACCGATGTCTACACCTTCGCCAAGGCGATGGGGGAGCGGATCGTCGCCGACCTGGGCCACGACATGCGGGTCTCGATCGTCCGCCCGGCGATCGTCGAATCCTCGCTGGTGCACCCCTATCCGGGGTGGATCGAGGGCTTCAAGATGGCCGAGCCGATCATCCTCGCCTACGGCAAGGGCAACCTGCCGGAGTTCCCGGCCAGCCCCGACTCGGTGATCGACATCGTGCCCTGCGACCACGTCGTCAACTGCATCCTGGCGGTCGCCGCGACCGAACCCGCGGTCGGCGAACCGGAGTTCTACCACGTCAACTCCGGCGCCCGGAATCCGCTCACCTTCCGCGACGTCTACGGCCACGTCCGCAACTACTTCACCGAGCATCCGTTCGACCGCGGCGATCGCGGGCCGACCGAGCTGCCGATCTGGAACTGGCCGGGCGCCACCCAGATCGAACGGGTGCTGTCCAGCTCCGAGGTCGCCTCCCGCTGGGCGGACCGGCTGCTCAGCTTCGCACCGCGCTCCGGGCGTACCCGCTCGATCGCCAAGTCGCTGGACAAGACCCGCGGCCGGCTCGACTTCCTGCGCCGCTATCTGACGATCTACGGCGAATACCTGCGGACCGAGCTGCACTTCGTCGACGACCACACCCTCGCCCTGCACCGCTCCCTGCACGCCGACGACGTGGACCGCTGGGCCTTCGACACCGGGGTGATCGACTGGACCCACTACATCGAGGAGGTGCACTGCCCCTCGGTGACCGCGCCGGTCCGCCGGATGGATGCGGTACGCCGCCGCCGCGGCCAGCAGTCCCGCAGCTCGACCTTCAAGGACGTCTCCCGCTCCACCGCCGACCCGGCCAGCGTGGTCGCGGTCTTCGACCTGGACGGCACCGTGATGTCGGGCAACGTGATCGAGACCTACCTGTGGGCGAAGCTGCCGGAGCTGTCGCTGGCCGGCAAGGTGTCCGAGGTCGCCTCGATGATCGGCGCCCTGCCCGATCTGCTGCGCGCCGAGCGCCGTGACCGCGGCACCTTCCTGCGCGCGGTCTACCGCCGCTATGCCGGCGCCGACCTGGCGGCGCTGAACGAGGCCGTCGACGAGCGGATCAGCGAACAGATCCTGGAACGGCTCTCACCCGATGCGATCCGCCGGATCCGCGAGCACCGCGAGGCCGGGCACACCACGGTGCTGATGACCGGTGCGATCCGACCGCTGACCCGGCCGCTGCGGCCGCTGTTCGACGTGATCGTCGCCGCCGAGCTGGCCACCGATGCCGAGGGCCGCTGCACCGGCTTCCTCACCGGCCCGCCGATGGTCGGCGAATCCCGGTCCGCCTGGCTGCGGCACTGGGCCCGGTTGAACGGTATCGACCTCGCCCAGTCCTACGCGTACGCCGACTCGCACGTCGACCTGCCGATGCTGAGCGTGGTCGGGCACCCGGTCGCGGTGAACCCCGATGTGGGGCTGATGCGTGCGGCCAACCAGAACTCGTGGTCGATCGTGGAGTGGGCGGCGATGTCGCAGACGCCGCGCTGGTCGATCCCGTCGCAGAAGGAGAAGTGATGTCCCGTCCCGGTTTCGTCCTCGAGGTGGACGACCGTACGCCGCCGCTGCTGATCGGTGAGGGGGCGGGCTGCCGGTTGGAACGGCTGCCGGTGGGCACCCGGGTCGCCTATCCCGCCGAATCCCTGCCGGGCGTACCGCATGTCGGCGAGGCGATCGACCAGGCGCTGTCCGCGCCGCTCGGGGCCGCCTCCGAGCCGGCCGCCCCGCTCGCGACCCGGTTGAAGCCCGGGATGAAGCTGGCGATCACCTTCACCGACGGGTCCCGTCCCGCGCCCTCGGCCGCCGCCCCCGACCTGCGCGGGCGGGTGCTGGAGCAGGTGCTGGAGCTGGCCGCCGCGGCCGGTGTCGACGACGTCCGGCTGGTCGCCGCCAACGGGCTGCGCCGCAAGCAGACCTCCGATGAACTGCGCGGCCTGGTCGGGGAGCGGGTGCACCGCTCGTTCGCGGTCCAGCAGCGGCTCACGGCCCACGATGCCGAGGCGCCCGACCTGGTCGAGGTGGCGCCGGGCGTACTGCTCAACAAGACGGTCGCCGAGGCCGACCTGGTCGTCAACGTGGTGCTCGTCGACTCCCCGCAGCGCACCGGCTGGGACCAGCTCGCGACCGGGCTGACCGGTACCGCGACCGCCTGGGCGCAGACCGGGCTCGGCGGTGACCCCGCGGTGCGCGCCGAGGTCGCCGGTGTGCTCGCCGACGAACTCGAGGTGTTCCAGATCGAGGTCGTTCTCGATCAGCAGCTCTTCCCACCCCAGTTGGGATTCCTGAGCCGTCGGGAGTGGGACTGGAAGGTCCGTGACCGGGTCGCCTTCCTCGGCTTCCGGCAGTTCCAGGCGATCGCCCCGCACCGGGTCCGGCGGATGTATTTCGACACCAACCCGGCGCCCTACGGGGTGCTGCAGGTGGCCGCCGGTGACGTCACCGCCGTCGGTGCCGCCAGTGCCGAACTGGTCACCCGCCAGCAGGGGGTACGCCTCGGCGAGCCCGCCGACGTGCTGCTCGCCGGCCCGGCCCCGGTCACCGAGCACAACATCGGCGCGGTGATGAACCCGCTGATCGCCGCCTGGGACACCCTGGGCCGGGCCTTCAACGCCTACACCGGCAAGCCGGCGGTCCGCGAGGGTGGCGCGATGATCCTGTTCCACCCGCTCACCCAGGCGTTCAACTCCCGCTTCCACACCGCGTCCGCGGACTTCTTCGCCGACGTGCTGCCGGCCACCACCGACACCGGGCGGATCCGCAGCGAGTTCGAGCCGAAGTTCCTCGGGGATGAGTGGTACGCCAACCTCTACCGCACCCAGAACGCCTTCCACGGCGTGCATCCGCTGCAGCTGTGGTACGCCACCCGGGCCGCGGTCGAGCACTGCGGCGACATCATCTGGGTCGGCGCCGACCGCTCCTCGGCCGAGCGGATGGGTTTCCGGGCCGCGTCCACGCTGGCCGACGCGCTGGAGATCGCCTCGGCCACCGTCGGCCGGAACCCGGCGATCACCCACCTGCACACCCCGCCGTCGATGCTGGCGGAGCTCTCGTGAGCAGCCCCGACCCGCAGCCGCGCCAGCTCGCCCGCTGGGCGCGTGGCGGTGCCCGCCGGCCGCGGCTGTGGCCCCGGCTGCGCGCCGACCTGCGCAAGGTGTCCGGGGTACGCGGGTGGGACGGGGGCCTGGGAGAGGCAGGCCTGCCCCCCGCCCGCTGGTACGAGAGCGGCTGGACGCCGCGGTTCGCCTACGAGGTTGGGAAAAAGCTCGTCGTCGAGGGCCT
>NZ_NMVP01000032.1 GCF_002250705.1 Enemella evansiae | reverse complement strand
GCGCGGAAGCCCTCGGCCATCTGGCACATCCCGACCGTGCCCGGCAACTGCTGCAGCCCTCATTGTTCGACGGCGCCACCGTCACCCCTGGCGGTGAGGTGGTCAACAAGCACGGCGAGATCGTCACCCCCACCAGTGAGCGGTGCCGTCACGGTGCGGAGTTGATCCTGCACGTCCACCAGAAGGACCTCGCTAACCGTCGCGGTGGTGAAGGCGACGCCCTCGGACCCGTGACCCTGCAGCACTTGAAGGAGCTGCTCGCCCAGTGCGCTGGCACCGTGAAGGTGCGGCCGGTGATCGACTTGGCCGCGCCGGTGATGGTGAACACCTACCGGCCCTCCGACGAGTTGGCGCAACGGGTCAAACTGCGCGACCGATATGTGATGTTCCCCCGCTCCAACCGCAGTGCGTTCGGCCGCGGGATCGACCTCGATCACACCATTCCCGCCCCGGAGGGGCCGACCAGCTCGGGCAACCTGGGGCCGTTGAACCGGGCCTCGCACCGCGCCAGAACTCACGCCGGATTCCGGGTCGAGCAACCCTCCCCGGGGGTGTTCCACTGGAAAACACCGGCCGGGCAGGAAGCCTGGGTCACCAGCTACGGCACCTGGAATCATCCACCACCCGACCACCTGATCAACGACCCCGCGGCTTCACTCTCCCGAACCGAAAAGCTGCTTCGCGACACTCTGTGCAACGGGCGAACCCAGCTGGAGAAGGAACAGGCCGAAGCCGAACAGGCCGCCGATGAAGCTCGTGAACGCGAGCGACTCCGCCGCGCCCGCAAGAACCAGCGCCTTCGGGACCTACGTCAGACTGCCCGCGACCAGGCCGACGCGGCGAAACAGAAGAGGGCGAAGCAGGAGACGAAGAAGCCGGCTCCGCCGGAATCCCAACCTGCCCTGATTCCCAACCCAGGCTAGTTTTCCGAGCGACTCCGCACGCTCATCGAGTAGCTCGGCATGCGCAGCGAAGCGGAGCAATGCCGAGCGTGCCGAGATGAGCAACCTACCTCGCGGTTCCTCTCGACACGGTCACTGCGCGACCTAGTCCGAGAATGGACTCAGCCACGCGCGGTGGAGCGTCCGGCGGCGTGACTCGTCGGTGGGAGTGGTTGTAGGGGTTGTGGTCAGGCGGCGGGTTGCAGGATGACTTTGTAGCCGA
>NZ_NMVP01000031.1 GCF_002250705.1 Enemella evansiae | reverse complement strand
TCGAGTAGCCACTGTGCCCCTGGCGGGGCGCCCGTTCCGGGCTGAGAATGGGGTGGGGGTGGTCGGCTGGGTGCTGAAACCGTTCGATCTATGGTCCGTTCGAGGCCGTCGAGTAGCCCGGTGCGGGGATCGATGTGATGGGCCCTTCAATGCTGCCGATCCGTGGCCTTCCTAGTAGGGGGTGGCGGTGTGAGCGCGAGGACTAGATTTGCTTGATTTTCCCTCGAGATCTCCCTCAGGCGGCCACCCCTTTTTGGTACTGGATCGCGCCTTGGGAGGGCAGAGAGGTGTTCACAGAGTCTGAAGACGAAGAACAGATCATCGAGCGGGTCGCGGCGTTGGATATCGGCAAGGCCGAGTTGGTGTGTTGTGTCCGTATGCCCGCACCGCCGGGCAAGAAACGCCGGTTGCAGGAGGTCACCACTCACACCACGATGGTCGGCTCGTTGAGCGAGCTGGCGAACCGGCTGGTCGGGCTCGGGGTGCAGCGGGTGGTGATGGAGGCCACCAGCGACTATTGGCGGGCGCCGTTTTATCTGTTCGCCGCGCACGGGCTGGATCCGTGGTTGGTCAATGCCAAGGATGTCCATCATCTGCCCGGCCGGCCGAAGACCGATCGGTTGGATGCGGTGTGGTTGTGCAAGGTTGCCGAACGCCAGATGCTGCGGCCCAGTTTCGTTCCCGAGGCCGGGATCCGCAGGCTGCGGGACCTGACCCGGTATCGGGTGGATCTGGTCGGGGTCCGGACCGCGGAGAAGAACCGGGTCGAGAAGCTGTTGGAGGATGCCTGCATCAAACTGTCGGTGGTCGCCTCCGACATCTTCGGCGTCTCGGGACGGGAGATGCTGGATGCCATCATCGCCGGGGAACGCGATCCCAAGGTCCTCGCGGAGAAAGCACGGTCCCGGTTACGGCTGAAGATGGCCGAACTGGAGGAGGCCTTCGCCGGGCTGCAGTTGGGGACCTTCGATGATCACCACCGGTTCTTGCTGACCCGGATGCTGGCCCGGATCGATCAAACCGATCGCGATATCGCCGCGCTCGATGAACAGATCGAGGCCCATCTGGTCCCTTTCGCTGACGCGGTCGCCCGGCTCGATGAGATTCCCGGGATCGGGCCGCGTGCCGCTGCCGCGATCGTGGCCGAGATCGGCACCGACATGACCCAGTTCCCGACCCCGGACCATCTCGCGTCCTGGGCACGGTTCACCCCCGGGATCAAGTCCAGCGCGGGCAAGACCAAAGGCAACGGCTCCACCGGCCACGGGAACCGATACCTCGCCCGCGCGATCTGCGAGGCCGCGATCGCGACCCGACACACCCAGACCTTCCTCGGCGTCCGCTACCGACGCCTGGTTCGCCGGCGCGGAAAGAAGAAGGCCATGGTCGCGGTCGGACGCTCGATCCTGACCGTCATCTGGCACCTGCTCAACGATCCCGACATCCCCTTCCGTGAACTCGGCCCCCAGCACTACGACACCCACGTCTCGACCAAAGCCAGGCAACGCAGTCACATCAAGGGCCTCGAAGCCCTCGGCTACAAAGTCATCCTGCAACCCGCCGCCTGACCACAACCCCTACAACCACTCCCACCGACGAGTCACGCCGCCGGACGCTCCACCGCGCGTGGCTGAGTCCATTCTCGGACTAGGTCGCGCAG
>NZ_NMVP01000030.1 GCF_002250705.1 Enemella evansiae | reverse complement strand
CCGGGTGGTCTTATCGGGCCGGTTGACCTCGATCACCTCGATCCCGGCCGCCAGCAGATGCACCGTCAACCCGGCCCCATACGAACCGGTCGACTCGACCCCGATCGCGGTGATCGGTCCGTGGCCGACGACCCAGTCCACCAACGCGGCATAACCCGCGCGGGAGACCGGGAACTCCCGATCAGCCAACAACACCCCGGTCTCGGTGAGCACGACCGCGTGATGGGTGCGTTGATGAGTATCGACCCCGGCCACCACCGGGGTCGGGTCTTGAGGCGTGGCATGGTTGGTGGTCATCATGGGTGATGTCTCCCTCTACAACTGGATCGAGGGATGACCTCCCAGGCCGGGCGGACACCACAGTGATGAGACACCGATCAAGGTCCTATCAAGTCACACCCGCCCGGTCTGGCCATCCAAACCGAAAGAGGGGCCCGGCGGGCCGGCCGTCGACAAGTCGCGTTCAAGGCACCCAACCAACAGCGCCAGTGTCGAGATCGGTCAAACGAACAACCCAGACCCCAAAGACATCATCCCCAAGGCCACCGGACCCCCACCACCATCCTCACTGTGTCGAGATGAGCAACCACCCCCCGCACCTCTCGACACGGTCGCTGCGCGACCTACTCGAGGAACGTGAGAGACGCGGTCGCTGCGCGACCTACTCGAGGAACGTGAGACACACGCTCGTACATGCCACTCCCCCTTCGCTCGTCACCCGCCGGTCGCGGAGTGCGGTGCTACCGGTTTGGATTCCGCCGAACCGCGATGCCGCAGGTAGACCGACGCGCCGACGATGACCGCGACCGCGAGGAACTCCGACTGCCAGTTCTGGAAGGACTCGAACCAGAACTGCGCGGTCCCCAGATAGGCCCACCAGCTCAGCTCGGGCAGGCCATGCTCCGACAGCACCTCGTTGTAGGCCGCCGACCCGCCGAGGGCGTGCGCCAACATCGACCCGAAGAACAGCACCCCGAACAGGATCGCCAACGACCGCTCGTACACCCACAGCCACCAGCCACCGCGACGCACCGGCCAGGGCGCATCCGGATCATCCCGGTGCCCGGCCGGGTCCTCGTCCTGCTCGGCGGCCTGATCACTCGGTTTCGACTCCGACGAACCACGCATGAACAGGTGCGCGGTGAGCACCACATAGGCACCCATCTGCAGGAACTCGCTCTCCCAGTTCTCGAAGGTGGCCTCGACGAAATCACTGCTCATCAGATAGGCCAGCAACCCGGTGGCCGGTTGGCCGTGTCTGACCTGATCGGCGTCGTACGCGGCCGCACCGCTCAGAATCATGCCGCCGAAGAAGATCGCGAACAGGATCAGATTGGCCAGTAGCAGGCCGTGGTCACGGAACCACGGCCGTCGTGTTCGCTCCATGCCGTCATTGGCTGGGCTCATCTCGGCTCCTCACTGACGTTCCTCCCGTGGTACCCCATCCACCCCCACTCAGTCGATCCCTTCTCCGAGCGCACGATTCGGCTCCGGCTTGGCAGATGCGATAGGTTGGACCCATAACTCGTCGTGCTCTCGCCGCGAGTTGTCCGCATGTCGCAGCACTGCCTCCCGGTTTCTCGGGTCGCATCGGCTCCATGTGAGGTCCGCCCCGAGCCCGGGTGCCAGACCGTCGGCGAGACGATTCCTACAGAATGCGATTGATCTCCCTTGACCAGCTTTGCTGACCTGGGCGTGCCCGCACGCCTGACCGACGTTCTCACCGGCTTCGGCATCGAGAACCCGACCCCCATCCAGACCGCCACCCTGCCGGACTCCCTCGCCGGCCGCGATGTGCTCGGCCGTGGCCGCACCGGCTCCGGCAAGACCTACGCCTTCCTGCTGCCGCTGGTGGCCCGCCTGAGCGGCGGCCGGCCGGCCCGCCCGCGGGCACCGCGCGCGCTGATCCTGGCCCCGACCCGCGAACTGGTCGGCCAGATCGAGGAATCGCTGGCACCGCTGGCGAAGGCCGCCGGCCTCACCACCCGCACCGTCTTCGGCGGCGTCGGCCAGAACCCGCAGGTGACCGCGCTCCGCAACGGCGTCGACATCGTGCTCGCCTGCCCCGGCCGCCTCGAGGACCTGATCAACCAGGGCCACTGCACCCTCGACGCGGTCGAGGTGACCGTCCTCGACGAGGCCGATCACATGGCCGACCTGGGCTTCCTGCCGCCGGTCCGCCGGCTGCTGCAGCGCACCCCCTCCGACGGCCAGCGACTGCTGTTCTCCGCGACCCTGGACAAGGCGATCGACGGCCTCGCCAAGCAGTTCCTGCACCAGCCGGTGACCCACGAGGCCGATTCGGCCACCGCACCGCCCGCGACGATGGCGCACCACGTGCTGCACATCGATTCCGAGCAGCGGCTGCCGGTGCTGGTCGACCTGGCCAGCGCCCCCGGCCGGACCGTCATCTTCACCCGCACCAAGCACCGCGCCAAGGCCCTCGCCCGCCAGCTGAACCGCGGCGGCGTACCGGCGGTGGAACTGCACGGCAATCTCGGCCAGAACGCCCGGACCCGCAATCTGACGGCCTTCCACGAGGGCCGGGCGACCGCCCTGGTCGCCACCGATATCGCCGCCCGCGGCATCCACGTCGACGATGTGGCGCTGGTCATCCATGCCGACCCGCCGGTCGAGCACAAGGCCTACCTGCACCGTTCGGGGCGTACCGCGCGCGCCGGCAGCGCCGGCACCGTGGTGACCCTGATGACCAGCGACCAGCAGCGCGACGTCCGCGCCCTGGTCCGGGCCGCCGGGATCAAGCCGACCACGACCCGGGTGGACAGCATCGAGCACCCGGCGCTGACCGAACTGGCGCCCGGTGAGCGCACCCTCCCCGGCCCGCTCGAGGTCGCCCAGCCCCAGCCGCAGCAGAAGCAGCAGAAACAGCAGAAGCAGAAGCAGCAGCCGGCCGATCAGGCGAAGGCCGGATCCACCCCGGGCCGTTCCCGCAACCGTCGCCGCCGCCGGCGCTGACCGGAAACCCTGCCGCACAACGAAGAACGGCGTCCGACCCGAAGGTCGGACGCCGTTTCCGTGTTCGTCAGGCGGTACGCCGCGGCTCAGTGCGAGTAGTCACCGCGGTAGTACTCGTAGACCCAGCCGGCCACCGCCAGGGCGCCGAAGCCGACACCGAGAGCGGTCAGCCACCACCCGAACACCGGGCCGAGAAAGACCAGGCCGGCCGTGACCGCCGCGATGAACGGCCACAGGCTGCGCGGCGGGAAGAAACCGATGTCACCGGCACCCTCCACCACATCGCCATCGGAGCGGTCCTCCGGCCGCGGGTCCATCTTGCGGGCGGTGACCCAGAGGAAGACGCCGATCTGCAGCACCATCAGCGAGGTGAGCGCCAGCGCCGCCAGCCCGACCCACTCCAGCTGGCCGCCGTCGACCCGGCCGAAGAAGTAGTACGCGACCGTGCAGACGACGAAGAACAGGCCCAGCGGGATGAAGATCTTGTACTCGGTCCTCACTGGGTGCTCCTCTTCTCCTTCTCATCGGGATCGATACTGGCTTCCGAACCGCCGCCGGCCGCGATGCGCTGCCGCAGCAGCCCCGCCCGACCGCGATCGTCGGGCCCGTCCGCCAGATTGTCGGTGCCGTTGTCGGCGTACTCCATCTCGGCGATCTCCGGGTGGTGCAGATCGAAGGCCGGCGACTCGGAGCGGATCCGCGGCAGCGAGTTGAAGTTCTTCTTCGGCGGCGGGCAGGAGGTCGCCCACTCCAGCGAACGGCCCCAGCCCCACGGGTCGTCGACGGTGACCTTCGGCGACTTGCGGGTGATCCAGACGTTCCAGAAGAACGGCAGGAAGGAGATGCCGAGCATGAACGCGCCGACCGTGGAGATCTGGTTCAGCAGCGTGAAGCCCTCGTTGGGCAGGTAGTCGGCGTACCGCCGCGGCATGCCCTCGATGCCGAGCCAGTGCTGCACCAGGAAGGTGGTGTGGAAGCCGACGAACAGCATCCAGAAGTGCACCTTGCCGAGCGTCTCGTTCAGCATCTTGCCGGTCATCTTCGGCCACCAGAAGTAGAAGCCGCCGAACATCGCGAACACCACCGTGCCGAACAGCACGTAGTGGAAGTGCGCGACCACGAAGTAGGTGTCGGAGACCTGGAAGTCCATCGGCGGGGAGGCCAGGATGATGCCGGTCAGACCGCCGAAC
The DNA here is from genome assembly GCF_002250705.1 of Enemella evansiae. Classification (GTDB taxonomy): domain Bacteria; phylum Actinomycetota; class Actinomycetes; order Propionibacteriales; family Propionibacteriaceae; genus Enemella; species Enemella evansiae. Next base: position 3,133 of record NZ_NMVP01000030.1, on the reverse strand, counting down.
AGGAACGTGGTGAGGAAGCCCGCCGACCAGAGCATCGGCGTGTCGAAACTGACCGATCCTCGCCACATCGTGCCGATCCAGTTGAAGAATTTCACACCGGTCGGGATGCCGATCAGCATCGTCATGAAGGAGAAGAACGGCAGCGAGACCGCACCGGTGACGAACATGTGGTGCGCCCAGACCGCCATCGACAGCGCCGCGATCAACAGCGTCGCGGCGACCAGGCCGACGTAGCCGAAGACCGGCTTGCGGCTGAACACCGGCAGGATCTCGGTGATGATGCCGAAGAACGGCAGCGCCAGCACGTAGACCTCGGGGTGGCCGAAGAACCAGAACAGGTGCTGCCACAGGATCGGTCCGCCGTTGGCGGCGTCGAAGACGTGGGTACCGAGTCGGCGATCCGACTCCAGCACCAGCAGGCCGGCGGCCAGCACCGGGAAGACCATCAGCACCAGCATCGAGGTGACCAGGGTGTTCCAGGTGAAGATCGGCATCCGGAACATGGTCATGCCCGGGGCGCGCAACAGGATGATCGTGGTGACGAAGTTCACCGCGCCGAGGATCGAGGACAGGCCGACCAGATAGAGGCCCATCAGCCACAGGTCACCGCCGACGCCGGGGTTGTTGATCCGGTTGGACAGCGGGGTGTACGCGGTCCAACCGAAGGAGGCCGGCCCCTCGGGGGTGAGGAAGCTGGACATCACGATCAGCGAACCGACCACGTAGACCCAGTAGGAGAACGCGTTCAGCCGCGGGAAGGCGACGTCGGGGGCACCGATCTGCAGCGGCATCAGGACGTTCGCGAAGGCCGAGAACATCGGCGTCGCGAACATCAGCAGCATCACCGTGCCGTGCATCGTGAACAGCTGGTTGAAGGTCTCGAGCTGCATGAACTGCATGCCCGGGAAGGCGAGCTCGGCACGGATACCGAGCGCCATCACCCCCGCGAGCAGGAAGAACACGAATGCGGTGACCATGTACATCTTGCCGAGCAGCTTGTGATCGGTCGTGGACAGCATGTCCATGACCGCCGCGCCGAGGCCACGGTCCGCGGGAGCAGCAGCGCTGGTCGCGTCGGAGATCCGTTCCGCGGTGGTCATCACTCACCTTCCTTCTTGGCCTGTGCCAACTCGTTGGCCCCCTGCGACCCCAGGTTCTCCCCGGTCTGCCCCCGGTCTCGCAGCTCAGCCATCTTCTGGTCGTATTCGGCGCGCGGCACCACGTGCACGTTGAACAGCATCGCGGAGTGGTAGGTGCCACACAGTTCGGCACACTTCCCGGAGAACACACCCTCCTTGTTGGGGGTCACCTGGAAGCTGTTGTTCCGGCCCGGGATGACGTCCATCTTCATGTAGAACGACGGCACCCAGAAGGAGTGGATCACATCGGGGCTGCGCAACTGGAAGGTGGTGGTCTCGTTGACCGGCAGGTACAGATCGGGGGTGCGCTCGATGGTGCCGGCTTCCCAGACCTGGGCATCGGAGTAGTTGAAGGTCCACGACCACTTCTGACCGACGACCGTGACGGTGTTGGACGAGGGGGTCGGCTGCTCCTTGGCGAGGAGCTTGTCCTGGGTCTGCAGGGTGTAGAAGAACAGCACGCCGATGATCAGGAACGGGACCACCGTGTACATGATCTCCATCGGCAGGTTGTACCGGGTCTGGCGCGGCACCTCACGGTTGTTCCGGCGCCGGTAGCGCGCGAACGCCCAGAACATCAGGCCCCAGACGATGGCGCCGACGACCAGGCAGGCGATCCAGGAGCCGACCCACAGATTGCTGATCAGCGGGCCCTGCTCGGTGTTCCCCGGCGGCAGCCCGAACAGACGTCCCTGCCCGGGACCAGCGGCAGCACAACCGCTCAGGCCGGTGACGGCAAGACCGAGCAAACCAGCTCCGGCCAGCCGTACGCGGCGCCGAGGAAGCGACCTCAACAGACTCACGTCACGCCCTTTCCCTGGGGTTGTCACACCCCCTCGCTCCCGGCCCTTCCAGGACTGGGCCGGTCGTGTGCCACAGTATCGCAGATCGACCACCGCTCAGACCGGCGCGGGGGCCGCTCCCGGACTCCGTGATTCAGCCGTGACCGGGTGTCGAATCGCCCCGCTGCGGACGCCACCGGCCGATCAGCGCGCCGTCCTCGGCGAGCAGCAGCACCGGCGACCAGCTCGCCTCCCCCACCGGGCCTGAGATCAGGCGTACGCCCGCCCCGGCCAGCCGGGGCACCTGGGTCAGGCAGAGCTCGTCGATCAACCCCGCCGCGAGCCAGCCGGTGAGCAGGCCCGGACCGCCCTCGTGCTGGATCCGTTGGTGACCAGCATCACGCAATCTGCGGTGCAGCATCCGCGGGTCGACCCCGCTCCGGCCGGGGCAGCGCCAGATCCGCTCGGCACCCAGCAACTCCTCGGCGGCCGCGGTGTCCGCCTCGTCACCGACCGCGAGCACCAACCGCGGTTCGGCGACCTCGGCGGCCTCGGTCCGCAACCGAACCGGGAGCTCACCCCGGCGGCTCACCACGACCAGCAGCTGACCGTCCTCGGGCAGGCCGTAGTCCTCGGTGCGGGCCGTGCCGGCACCGACGACGATCGCATCGGCCAGCCGCCGGTTGAGTTCGAACACCGCCCGGTCGGCCGGGGTGCCCAGCGAACCGCTGCGGCCGTCGGAACCGGTCACCACCCCGTCCATCGTGGTCAGCATCAGGGCACGGACACCCTCCTGCCAGGCGTACGCCTCGGCCAGCCCGGACTCATCCAGGTCGGCCGGCAGCCCGGCCGGTCCCATCAGGGTGCGCAGGTCAATCGCCATCTCTCACTCCGTCATCCGCCAGGCGGCCACGTGATAACCCACCTCGTAGGGGCAGTCGAACCAGGCGTACGCCGACCGCGGCCTCCGCCCGGTGAGCGCTGCCGCGGCCGCCTGCCAGGGCAGCCGGCCGGAGATCAGCAACTCGGCACCCTCGCTCGCCGTCAGCGCGGCCAGCGGCGCCGGGTCGGCGGCGGCCAGGGCGGCGGCGATCCGCTCGTCGGCGGCCCGGGTCTCGAGATCGGCCCGCTCGGGGGCGCCGACGCTGGCCCGGGCGGTACCGTCCCCGGCCACCAGCAAGGTCACCGGCCCGTCGACCGCGGCCGCGGCCG
>NZ_NMVP01000029.1 GCF_002250705.1 Enemella evansiae | reverse complement strand
TGATGCCGGGCGTGCCGTCGGCGCCGGGGAAGACGAGTTGTTCACCGTGGAGGACGCGGGCGGTGAGTTCGTCGGTGTGGGTGTTGAGTCCGGAGTAGGTGTCGCAGGCGGCGGCGATCGCGACCAGCCGGTGTGCTTCGGCCTGGGCGATGGTGTCGCTTTCGGCGCGGATCGCTGCGAAGACTTCGGCTCGTTCGTTGGTGGTCATCTTTGGTCACCTCCTCTCGACTGCTACATCCAACATTAGTCATGGTGTTCGAATAACTCAAGAGGTTTGGGGAGATCTTTTCGGGTTCATCTCGACACGGTCGCTGCGCGACCTACTCGATGAACGTGAGGGGTGCGGGGTTCATCTCGACACGGTCGCTGCGCGACCTACTCGATGAACGTGGGGGAGTCCTCACTGCGCGACGCAACTCAGCTCCGACTCCCAGGACAGGTGACGCACCTGGGCCGCGGCGCGTACCGTCGCCAACTCGGAGGCCGACCAGCCCAGCGCAGCGCACAACCCGCGGTCATCCACCGGATGCTCGTCGACCGCCAGCCGGCGTCGCGCCTTCGCCAGCGCCGCCACCCGATCGTGCATGTGCACCGGAAGCCGAATCATCCGCCCCTCGTTGGCGACGGCCCGGTCGATCGCGTGCCGGATCCACCAGACCGCGTAGGTGGAGAACTTGGTGCCGACCGCCGGGTCGTACTTCTCCACCGCCTGCAGCAACCCCAGATTGCCCGCCTGGACCCGATCCTCGAGCGGCAGTGCGGCGTCAGCGGTGACGGCGACCCGCAGCACCAGCGCCCGGTTGTGGCGGACCAGTTCCTCGGTGGCGGCTCGACACTGCTCGGCGCCGGCCCGCACCGCCTCACCCAGGCGTACCTCGTCGTCGGCGGCCCGTGACATTTTTCCCGGCCAGTTCGGCCCAACCCGGAATAACGCACCGAACCGGGCGCTGCCCATGGAAGATGCAAGGGCTGTCCGAGGCGCGAGGTAGAATCTTCCCGAACGACGCGAGCCCAACCCTGGACCTGGATTTGGAGGCCAATATGACCGAGGCGATCAGCACCGAGACCGGCGTCATCCTCACCGACGGAGCTGCCGGCAAGGTGCGTGACCTGCTGGAACGCGAGGGCCGTGAAGACCTGTCGCTGCGTATCGCGGTGCAGCCCGGTGGCTGCTCCGGCCTGCGCTATGAGCTCTACTTCGATGACCGCGCTCTGGACGGCGACGTGCTCCGTGAGTACCACGGCGTCAACGTGGTCACCGACCGGATGAGCGCCCCCTATCTCGGCGGTGCGACCATCGACTTCGTCGACACCATCGAGAAGCAGGGCTTCACCATCGACAACCCCAACGCGGGCGGCTCCTGCGCCTGCGGTGACAGCTTCCACTGAGCCACACCGGCGCCGGACCGAGGCGCCCGAGATCCCTCCCGGGACGATGAGTTAGGTTACTGACCAGTCGTCGACCCGGGAGGGATTTTCATGCAGGTATCGGGCAGGACCGCGCTGGTCACCGGAGGGGCTTCCGGCCTCGGGCTGGCGACGACGAAGCGACTCACCGAGGCGGGTGCCCGCGTCGTCGTCCTCGACCTCGACTCCGACACCGCCCGCGGCAACCTCGCCGAACTCGGCGACGCCGTCACCTTCAGCCCCGGCGATGTCACCAGCGAGGCCGATGTGCAGCGCGCCGTCGACACCGCCGTCGAACTCGGCGACTTCGCGATCGTGCAGAACTGCGCCGGCATCGGTACGCCGGGCCGCGTCTATTCGGCGAAGAAGCAGGAGCCGCACGCGCTCGATCTGTTCCAGCGGGTCATCAACATCAACCTGGTCGGCACCTTCAACGTGATCCGGCTGGCCGCCAAGGCGATCATCGAGCACACCGAGACCGATGCCGAGGACCGCGCGGTGATCATCAACACCGCCTCCGTCGCCGCCTACGACGGCCAGATCGGCCAGGCGGCGTACTCGGCCTCCAAGGGCGGCATCGTCGGCATGACCCTGCCGATCGCCCGCGACCTGGCGCAGTTCCGGATCCGGGTGGTGACGATCGCGCCGGGGCTGTTCTGGACCCCGCTGTTCGCCGGCCTCGATGAGAAGGCGATCGAATCCCTGGGTCAGCAGACCCCGCATCCGGCCCGGCTCGGCGACCCCAGCGAGTACGCCCTGCTGGCGACCCAGATCATGGAGAACCCGATGCTGAACGGCGAGGTGATCCGCCTCGACGGTGCGGTCCGGATGGCGCCGCGCTGACGTATCCCGAGCGGGTACGCCTCAGAGCAGCTCGAGCAGGGTGGCGTTCGCCATCCCGCCGCCCTCGCACATGGTCTGCAGGCCGTATCGGGTGCCGGTGTCGCGCATCTGGTGCACCAGCTGGGTCATGATCCGCGCCCCGGAGGCACCCAGCGGATGCCCGATCGCGATCGCACCGCCGTTCGGGTTCAACCGGGCCGGATCGGCGCCGGTCTCGGCCAGCCAGGCCATCGGTACCGGGGCGAACGCCTCGTTCACCTCATAGATCCCGATCTCATCGAGGCCGACCCCCGAACGCTGCAACAGCTTCGCGGTCGCCGGGATCGGGGCGGAGAGCATCATCACCGGGTCGTCGCCGGCGAGCACCCCGGTGTGGAACCGCGCGATCGGCGTACACCCCAGCTCCTTCGCCTTCGCCGAGGTCATCATCAGCAGCGCGGCCGACCCGTCGGAGATCTGCGAGGCGTTGCCGGCATGCACCGTGCCACCCTCCTCCTCGGGGGTGAACACGGTCTTCAGCTCGGCCAGCGACTCCACCGAGGTGCCCCGGCGCAACCCCTCGTCGACGCTCAGCGATCCACCGTCCGGCAGCGGGACCTCGACGTACTGCCCGGCCAACCGCCCCGCGTCGATCGCGTCGGCCAGCTTGGCGTGCGAGGCCGCCGCGAACTCGTCCTGCGCCTGCCGGGAGAGCTGCCAGCGCTGCGCCATCATCTCGGCACCGATGCCCTGGTTGAACCCCTTGACGTCGTAGCGCTCCAGCAGCTCCGGTGGGTTCGGATTGCCGAGTTCCTTGTCCTTCATGGTGGAGAACATCGGGATCCGGGTCATCGACTCGACACCGCCGGCGACCACCACGTCGTACGCCCCGGAGATCAGTCCGGCGGCGGCGAAGTGCACCGACTGCTGCGAGGACCCGCACTGCCGATCGATCGTGGTCCCCGGCACCGACTCCGGCCAGCCGGCGGTCAGCACCACATTGCGGCCGATGTTCGCGGTCTGCTCGCCGACCTGGGAGACGCACCCCCAGATCACGTCATCGACCAGACCCGGGTCGAGGTCCGCGCGGCGCGCCAGCTCCTGGAGCACCAGCGCGGACAGATTGACCGGATGCACCCCGGCCAGGCTGCCCTTGCGGCGCCCGACCGGGGTGCGTACGGCCTCGACGATGACGGCATCACGATCGCTCATGCCCTCACCGTAGTGGTGACGTGCCGGTTGATGTCAGGGTTGGCGGCGTTCCTCCTGCACCGCGTCGTCCACCTTGCGCTCCAGCTTGTTCAGCTGCCGCGCGGCGGCGTCCCGGCCACCCAGCCCGTAGGCCAGCGCGGCCGCGGCGGCACCGCCGACGACCAGTGCGCCGAAGGCGAGGTTGACGATCGAGTCCGCCAGCCCCATGTATTTCAGACCCATCGCGGCGAACAGCACGATCGTCGCCCACCGCACGATCTGGGCGACCGGGCCGCCACCGATGGTGCGGGCGAGCAGCCCGGCGAGGAAGATGCCGGCCGCGATCACCACGCCGCCGAAGAGCACCCGGCCGCCGAGCGCCAGGATGGCGTTCAGCATCTCGGTGATCTGCGGGAAGTTCAGCATCCGGGTGGCCGCGATGCCGAAGAACAGCACGATCGCGACCTGCACGATCCGGGTGATCACGGTGACCGCGTTCGCGCCGTCGATGCCGAGCTGGCCGATGGTCCGCTCCAGCCCGAAACCGCGCATCATCGAGTCCAGCAGACCGCCGATGAAGCGGGCGATGATCACCCCGATGGCCAGCAGGATGCCGGCGCCCAGGATCAGCGGGATGGCGTCCAGGATCGTCGACAGCATCTGGGTGGCCGGCTCGGAGATGGCCTGGATGGCCAGCACCTGCAGGGCCGCGATCGACATCACCACGATGATCAGCGCGTAGAGGATCTGGCCGACCAGGTTCGAGATCTGCATGCCACCGGCCGGGCCGCCACCGGGACCGCCCGCGGGGCCGCCGGCCGCCGGGCCGCTCGGCATCCGCCGGGTGGCGCCGGTCTCGGGATCGACGGTCGCCGGATCCTGCTGGGCGTACTGGGGATCACCCTGGGCGTACTGACCCCGCTGGGCGGAGCCCTGCGTCGCGCGGCGGCTCAGGCTCTGCAGCCGCTCATCCACCCGGGTGCCGCGCAGTGCGGCGGTCACCAGTTCCCGGACCACCCGGGCCAGCATCACGCCGACGATGAAGATGACGGCAGCCCCCAGCACGCGCGGCAGGGCGCCGAGCACCCCGGCCAGCAGCGACTGGATCGGGCCGAGCACCTGGGTCAGCTCGAACAGGTTGAGGATCGCGGTCAGTCCCAGCAGCCAGACGATCAGCGATCCGACATTGCCCAGCGACTCGGCGAGGGAATGGTTCCCGCCGCCGGAACGCTGCAGCACCTTCACTCGGCCGAGCAGCTTGCTCAGCAGACTCTTGACCACCCGGGCCAGGATCCAGGTGATGATCAGGATCACGATCGCGGCACCGGCCTTGACGGCGATACCGGACCAATCGAAGTTGTTCATGGCCACTCCCTTCTCTGAAATGCACGGTGCGCACCCCCGAAATCGCGTGACTTCGGTCACACGAGCGGTTCAATGCTGGCATCAGGTCTGACCTTTGGAAAGCCCCATATGAAAGGGGCAGCCCGATCGACGGGGGAGCGGGCGAGCGGCGGCTGATAGCCTCACAGCCCCCAGGATCGAGGAGGGTCATGGAGATCGGGATGCCGCTGAATTACAGCGGTGGCTTCCGCGAGGCGGCCGACGAATTGTTGGATTTCGAGGCCGCGGGCCTGGGCATCGTGATGATGCCGGAGGCGTACAGCTTCGATGCGGTGAGCGCGCTCGGATATCTGGCCGCCCGCACCGAACGGGTACGCCTGGCCTCGGGAATCCTGAATGTCTATTCGCGTACGCCGGCGCTGCTGGGGATGACCGCGGCCGGTCTCGACCACGTCTCCGACGGCCGGTTCGTGCTCGGTATCGGCGCCTCCGGCCCGCAGGTGGTCGAGGGCTTCCACGGCCTGCGCTACGACGCCCCGCTGGGGCGTACCCGGGAGGTCGCCGAGATCTGCCGGATGGTCTGGCGGCGGGAACCGCTGCAGTACGCCGGCAAGTACTACACGTTGCCGCTGGATGCGGAACACGGTGGTTCCGGGCTGGGCAAGCCGCTGAAGCTGATCAACCATCCGCTGCGCGAACGGATCCCGATGGTGCTGGCGGCCATCGGGCCGAAGAATGTCGCCCTGGCCGCCGAACTGTTCGAGGGCTGGCAGCCGGTCTTCTTCGCCCCCGAGCATGCCGAGGCCGCCTTCGGTGACTCGCTGGCCGCCGGCCGCGCGAAGCGGGCGCCCGAGCTGGGCGAGCTGCAGATCCTGGTCGACACCACCTGCTGCATCACCGACGACGAACGGTTGCGGGCCAAGGTGCTCGCCGGGGTGCGCGACCACGTGGCGCTCTACGTCGGCGGGATGGGTGCGAAGGGCAAGAACTTCTACAACGCGCTCGCGGTGCGCTACGGCTATGCCGACGCCGCCGCCGAGATCCAGGACCGCTACCTCGCCGGTGACAAGCTGGGCGCGGCCGCGGCGGTGCCGGAGGACCTGCTGCACCAGGTGGCCCTGGTCGGCGACGCCGATCATGTCGCGAAGCGGGTCCGGGCGTTCGCCGACGCCGGGGTGACCACACTCAACGTGCAGCCGATCGCCGGTGACCACGCCGGCCGGGTCGCGACCGTCGAGGCGCTGGCCGCGATGGCCCGCTGATGGGAGGAATCTGATGGCTCTGGTCGACTACGAGTACGCCGACGGCGCGGCCTGGCTGACCCTGGCCGACCCGGACCGCGGCAATCTCGTCACCGCCGACTCCACCGCCGAACTGGCCGCCGCCGTCCGCCGGGCCGACCGCGACCGTGCCCGGGTGATCGTGCTGCGGGCCAGCGGTCGATTCTTCAGCGTCGGTGGTGATCTGGGCAGCTTCGCCGACGCACCGGATCTGCCCGCCCACCTGGACGATCTGGCGACCGCGATGCACCGGGTGATCGCCGACCTGCAGCGCAGCCCCGCGATCGTGGTGACGGTCGTCCAGGGGACGGCCGCCGGCATCGGCTTCCCGCTGGCCGCCGCCGGTGACCTGGTGATCGCGGCCGACACCGCCCGGTTCACCCTCGGCTACACCCGGATCGGGCTGCCCGGGGATGGAGGCACCGGGTTGTTGACCCGCAGCCTCGGCCTGCACCGCACCCTGGCGCTGGTGCTGCTCAACGACCGGTTGACCGCCACCGAGGCCCAGCAGGCCGGTCTGGTGGCGCGGGTCTTCCCGGCCGACGAACTCGACGAGCGGGTCGCCGACCTGGTCGCCGCGCTGGCTGCCGGATCGGCGAGCGCCCAGGCCGCCGCGAAACGGCTGGTACGCAGCGCCGCGGCCGATGACGTGGAGTCCCGGCTGGCGGCCGAGGCCCGGGCGATGACCGCGGCCGGCGGCACGCCGGATGTCCGCGAGGGTGTCGACGCGTTCCTGGGCAAGCGGGAACCGCGTTTCGGGAGCGGCGAGTGAGCCTCCGGCTCGGCCGGCACGAATACGGCCCGCACGCGCGCCTGGTGATGGCGATCGTCAACCGCACCCCCGACTCCTTCTATGACAAGGGCGCCACCTGGGCCGACGCCCGGGCCTTCGACCGGGTCGCCGAGGTGGTCGACCAGGGCGCCGACATCATCGACATCGGCGGGGTGAAGGCCGGCCCCGGTGACGACGTGGAGATCGCCGAGGAGCAGCGCCGGGTGGTCGACTTCACCGCCCGGGTGCGGGCGGCGTACCCGGATCTGGTGATCAGTGTCGACACCTGGCGCGCCGAGGTGGGCCGCGCGGTCTGCGCCGCCGGCGCCGATCTGCTCAACGATGCCTGGGGCGGTGCCGATCCGCGGCTGGCCGAGGTGGCCGCCGAGTTCGATGTCGCGATGGTCTGCGCCCACACCGGCGGCGCCATCCCGCGTACCCGGCCGCATCGCGTCGAATACGAGGACGTGGTCGCCGCGGCGATCGCCGACACCGTGGGCCAGGCCGAGCGTGCGGTCGCCATCGGGGTGGACCGGCGGCGGCTGCTGATCGACCCCGCGCACGACTTCGGCAAGAACTCCTTCCACTCCCTGGAGCTGACCCGCCGGCTCGACGAGCTGGTCGCGACCGGTTGGCCGGTGCTGGTTTCGCTGTCCCACAAGGATTTCATCGGCGAGGCGCTGGACCGTCCCGTCGACCAGCGGCTGATCGGCACCCTGGCCAGCACCGCGGTCTCGGCCTGGCTGGGCGCGAGCGTCTACCGGGTGCACGATGTCGCCGAGACCCGGCAGGTGCTCGACATGGTCTCGGTGATCACCGGCCAGCGACCGCCGGCGCGCGCGATCCGGGGCCTGGCATGAGGGCGCGGCCCGAGGGTGACGCGTGATCAGCGGGGTGGTCTTCTGGCCACAGCCGCCGCTGCTGCTGCCCGAGTACGCCTCGGCGGCCGACCTGGGTGCCGCGGTACGCCGGGCCGCGTTCGAGGCGCTCGCCGCCGTCCGGCCCGAGTCCGGGCCGGTGCTGCTGCTCACCGGTGCCGAACGCTGCGCGCCGCTGGGGGAGCGGGTCGCCCGTGCCCTGCTGCAGCAGGCCGGGGTCGGTGAGCCGGATGCGGTGATCCGGGTAGCGGTCGATGCCGACGCCGCGGCGGTGGCCGAGGCCGCGGACCGGGTGCGCGCGGCCGCGGCCGCGGTCGACGGGCCGGTGACCT
>NZ_NMVP01000028.1 GCF_002250705.1 Enemella evansiae | reverse complement strand
GCCGCCGTCGGCGCGGGGACGACCTGCTGGGTGCCGGTACGCGCGGTGGGCGCGGTGGCGGTCGGGGCGCTCGGGGTGGCGGTGGGCGACGCGGTCGCGGACGGGGTCGCCGTCGGTGTGGGGGTGGGTGTCGGGGCGGCCCACGCGGGGGCGACCTGCAGTCCGAGCACGGCCACCAGGCCGACGACAGCGGCGCCGAGCCGCGCGAATCCGGTCACAGTTCCTCCAAGAGATCCCCGGGACAATCCGGCCGATTATGACATTCTGAGAGCACTCTGAGGAAATCTGAGGAAAAACTCACACCGGCCTCGCGCGCCGGGTTTGCCGTCAGCGCACCAGGGTGCCGACCGTGCGCAGCAGCGGATCGCGCAGCGGCCCACCGCCCAGGCTGAGCCGGCGCATCGCGGCGGCCAGCCGCCGGATCCGCTGCGTCGGCCGCCGGCGTACCCGGTCGTAGCGGGCGAGCGCCTCGGCGGGCGGTGCAGACCCGAGCGCCTCCGCCAGCACCGCGGCATCCACCAGCGATTCGCAGGCGCCGCGGCCGAGATTGGGCGACATGGCGTGCGCCGCGTCGCCGATCAGCACCGTCCGACCGTGGACGAAGCTGGGCAGGGACGGCGCCTCGACGATCCGGTTGACCAGCGTCTGCCCCGGCGTGGCGGCGCCCAGCACCGCGCGGACCGGCGCCGGGAAGTCGGCGAAGGCGGCGCGCGCCCGGTCCAGCGCCTCCGCCGGCCCGGCCCGGAACTCGGGCAGGGTGGCGAACCAGTTGGTGAGCCCGTCGGGATGCGGGGTGCTGCCGAAATGCGCACCCCGGCCCCAGTACTCCCCCGGCTCCACCGGGAACGGAACCAGGCCGCGCAGCGCGACGATGCCGGTCGAGGTGGCGCCGCGGCCGAAGATCCGTTCCCGGGTGATGCTGTACGCCCCATCGGCCCCGATCACCAACTCGGCCTCGCTCGTGCCGGGGTCGGCGACCCGGGTGCCGACCCGCTCGACGTGTGGCCCGACCGCCTGATCGAGCCAGTCGAGGAGCTGCACCCGGGTGACCAGCCACACCTCGGGCACCCGGGTGGAGTGCACCAGCCGCCGACCGGCGGCATTCCAGATGCTGCCCGCGGTGGGGCGTACGCCGGCGGCGCGGACCCGCTCGGCGAGACCGAGCGCCGCCAGCGAGGGCATCGCGAAGGGCCAGATGCCGAAACAGGTGCCGACCTCGCGGGCGTCCCGGCCGGCGTCGAGCACCCGGATCCGGAAGCGATGCGGGTCGAGCCGGGCGGCCAGTGCGAGCCCCGCGACACCGCCGCCGATGATGTCGATGGTCGTGACCATGGGCGCATTACTACAGATGTAGTGCCCTAGGCTCGGGGCCATGTCCGATCGTCGTCAACAGATCGCCGAGGCCGCGCTGCGGGTGGTCGCCGGCGGCGGACTGCGTGCGCTCACCCATCGGGCGGTGGATGCCGAGGCGGGTGTCCCGGTGGGCAGCGCGTCCAACTGTTTCCGCACCAGGGAGGCCCTGGTCACCGCCGTCGCCGACCGGCTGGCCGAGCTGGACCGCGCCGAGGCCGATCGGCTGACCGCAGCTCCGCCGCAGACCCTCGAACAGGTGGCGGAGCTGATCGCCTCCTTCGCCCGTTGGCAGACCAGCGGTGCCGCCGCCGAGGCGACCCGGGCCCGGTTGGAGCTGGCGACGCACCTGGATCTGAGCCGGCAGCACCAGCGGCTGCTGGACGATTTCACCGCGGTGCTCGCCGGTGTCGGGGTCGCCGATCCGCCGGCGGCCGCCCGCCGGGCCGCGGACTATCTGGATGGGGTGGTGCTGCACGCGGTGACCATTCCCGACCGCACCGTCGACCAGGCCGAGGTGCGCGCTGCGGCGTACGCCCTGCTGAGCATGTGAGCGCCGCGATGAGCCCGCGCTTCGACCTGGACCGGATCGGTTCCGGCCTGCCGGTGGCGGCCGCTCTGCCGAGGCTGCGGGACTCCCTGGCCGAGCACCGGGTCGCGGTGGTCCAGGCGCCACCCGGTACCGGCAAGACCACCCTGGTGCCGCCGGCGCTGGCCGAGCTCGGGACCGGGGGTCGGATGGTCGTCACCCAACCGCGGCGGGTGGCGGCCCGGGCAGCGGCGCGGCGGCTGGCGTCGCTGGCAGGGGTACGCCTGGGCGAGGAGGTCGGCTTCACCGTCCGTGGGGAGCGCCGCCGCTCGGCGCGGACCCGGGTCGAGTTCTGCACCACCGGGGTGCTGCTGCGCCGGTTGCTCACCGATCCCGAACTGCCCGGCATCGACGCGGTGGTGCTGGACGAGGTGCACGAGCGGCAACTCGAATCCGATCTGGCGCTCGGCATGCTGCGGGAGCTGCTGGAACTGCGGGAGGACCTGTCGGTGGTCGCGATGTCGGCCACCCTGGCGGCCGATCGGTTCGCCGCAATCCTCGGCAGCGTTGAGAATCCGGCGCCGGTGGTGTCGGTTCCCGACGTGCTGTTCCCGCTCGAGGTCGGTTGGCGACCGGCGCCGGCCGGGGTGCGCACGCTGGACGCCCGCGGCGTCACCCGGGAGTTCTGCGGTCACGTCGCCGACACCGCGGCGGCGGCCCTCGCTGAGCACCAGGGCGATGTGCTGGTGTTCGTCCCGGGCGCCTGGGAGGTGGATCAGGTCTGCGCCGCACTGCGCGGCCGGTTGGGTCCGGCGATCCCGGTGCTGCCGCTGCATGGCCGGTTGTCGGCGCGGGAGCAGGACGCCGCACTCACCCCGGGTGCACAGCGGCGGGTGGTGGTCGCCACCGCGGTCGCGGAGACCTCGTTGACCGTGCCCGGGGTGCGGATCGTCGTCGATTCCGGGTTGTCGCGGCAGCCGCGTCACGACGCCACCCGGGAGCTGACCGGGCTGGTGACCGTCTCGGTGTCCCGGGCGACGGCGATCCAGCGAGCGGGCCGGGCGGCGCGGCTCGGCCCCGGTCTGGTGCTGCGCTGCTGGCCGGAGGATGCCTGGGCGCGGGCCGCGGAGTCCGATCCGCCGGAGATCGCGACCGCCGACCTCACCGGTGCGATGCTGGATCTGGCCTGTTGGGGTACGCCGCGGGGTGCGGGTCTGGCGTTGCCGGATCCGCCGCCGGAGGTGGCCGCCGATCGCGCCGAGGAGGCCCTGCGTGGGCTGGGTGCGATCGACGACGCCGGTGCCGCGACCGATCTCGGCCGGCGGTTGGTGCGGTTGCCGGTTGACCCGCGGTTGGGCCGGGCACTGCTGGACGGCGCACCGCGGCTCGGCGTGCGGCGCTGCGCCGAGGTGGTGGCGATGCTGGCCGCCGACGACGGCGGCCGGGAGACCGATCTGACCGCGCGCTGGCGGGCGCTGCGTCGCGGCACGGCACCGGGGGCGAAGGCGTGGGCCGATCAGGCGCAGCGACTGGCCGAGCTGGTGCCGACGGGCGATGGCCGGGATTCCCAGCAGGAAAGGGTTTCCGAGGATCAGGCGGTGGGCTGGGTGGTGGCGCTGGCCTTCCCGCAGCGACTGGCCCGCGCCCGCGGGGGCGCTGGGGCGTACCTGCTGGCCTCGGGGACCGGCGCCGAGCTGCCGAAGGGTTCCCCGCTGCGGGGGCAGCCCTGGCTGGCGGTCGCCGAGCTGGGGCGTACCGAGACCGGCGCGGTGTTCCGTGCCGCCGTACCGGTCGATGAACCGCTCGCGCTGGCGGCCGGCGCCGAGCTGCGGCGGGAGGCCGATGAGGTGAGCTGGGCAGAGGGCCGACTGGCCGGGCGCCGGGTACGCCGACTCGGGGCCATCGAGCTGTCCGCGACACCGGTCCGCCCGGATCCGGCCCGGGGCCGCACTGCCGTCGCCGAAGCCCTGCGCCGCAAGGGATTGTCGCTGTTGCCGTGGCCCACCGCGGCGGTGACGTTGCGCAACCGGTTGGCCCTGCTGCACCGGGTGTTCGGCGACTGGCCGGCGACGGACGACGCGGCACTGCTGGAGCGACTCGCGGACTGGCTCGGGCCGGAGCTGGATACACTGGCCGCAGGCGGCCGGTTGTCGGCGGTGGACACGGCCGGTGCGCTGCGGCGCCTGCTCGACTGGCGGCAGGCCGCGGAACTGGACCGGTTGGCGCCGACCACCATCGAGGTGCCGTCCGGGTCACGGATCCGGCTCGGCTATCCCGACCACGACGACCCGGAGCCGACGGTGCGGGTCGCGGTGAAACTGCAGGAGACCTTCGGCCTGGCCGACACCCCGCGGATCGCCGACGGCCGGGTACCGCTGGTGTTCGAGCTGCTCTCCCCCGCCGGCCGCCCGCTCGCGATCACCGCGGACCTGGCGAACTTCTGGAACGAGGTCTATCCGCAGGTCCGTGCCGAGAACCGCGGCCGCTACAGCAAGCACCCGTGGCCGGAGGACCCGTGGTCCGCCCCACCCCGCCGCGGTACGACCCGTTCGGGACGATGACCACGCTCATCGAAGCAGATCAGCAGCAACACCCTGTGGTTCGGCGGCATCGGGGTACTGGGCTTCAACCTCGGCGCACTCTCCGCGACAGACCCTACCCTCGTCGGCAGCTATCTGCGCCGTGCACTCGCCCTGGTCGCTTCCGGTGAGGTCACGGTGCACATCGCTGAGCAGGTCCCGATCCAGGATGCGCCGCGTGTGCTGGCCGCACTGCGCGCCGGTACCACGGTCGGGAAGGCGGTGCTCATCCACCAGCTGCCGTGAGTGGGCACCGCAGCGGCAGCGGCAGCGGTCCAGGCCACGGGCGTCGAGGTGCCCGCCGGGACGATCCCCGCCGGAGAAGAACCGGAGCGCGCCGCCCTACGAGCGGCCCGAGAGGAAATCGGACTCGAGACTCGCGGTGGCCTGCGGAATCTGCGGCTCGATCGCGGAATCGGCCGATCTGGGCCCCGATCGGGAATCGAGCCGCAGATTTCGGTGCGCTGCTCGCGGGTCGCGGCATCATCTCGAGACGCTCGGCATTGCTCCGCTGCGCTCCGCATGCCGAGCTACTCGATGAGCGTCCGGGCTGTTTTGACCGGATTCCCTATTCCAGCAGGGATTCCAGCTCTTCGGCGGTGAGCTTCGGCGCGGCCTCGTCGCCGCTGCCGAGCAGGCCGGCGGCGAGTTCGGTCTTGCGCGCGCCGAGGGCGACGACCTTCTCCTCGATGGTGTCGGCGGAGACCAGCCGATAGACCAGCACCGATCGTCGCTGCCCGATCCGGTGCGCGCGGTCGATCGCCTGCTGCTCGGCGGCGGGATTCCACCACGGGTCGAGCACGAACACGTAATCGGCCTCGGTGAGTGTCAGCCCGACCCCACCGGCCTTCAGGCTGATCAGGAACACCGGCTGGTCGCCGTCGCGGAACTCCTGCACCACTCGCTGCCGGTCCCGGGTGGTGCCGTCGAGATAGCAGCAGGCGATCCCTGCCTCGGTGAGCGCCTCCCGGACCCGGGCGAGATAGCTGGTGAACTGGCTGAACACCAGCGCCCGATGCCCCTCACCGGCCAGCTCGGTGACCAGCTCGACCAGGGTCTCGGTCTTCGCCGAGTGCGGCGTCCGCTTCCCGCCCGCCTCGTCCGCGGTGGCACCGATTCCCTCGTCGATCGCGAGCTGCCGCAACCGGGTCAGCCCGGCCAGGATCTCGATCCGGTTGGCGTCCGGATCGGCGAGCAGGCCCAGCATCCGTTGCCGTTCCCGGGCGAGCTGCCGGTCATAGCGGCGCCGATGCCCGGGCGCCAGCGGCACCGACAGCACCTGGACGTGCTTCTCCGGCAGGTCGGCGGCGACCAGTTCCTTGGTCCGACGCAGCAGCAGCGGCCGGATCCGGTTCCGCAACCGTTCCATCAGCTCGGGCTGCCGCCCGGACTCGATCGGTCGGCGTACCTCGGCGTTGAAATCCTCCAGCTTCGGATAGAGCCCGGGCGCGACCAGCGCCAGCTGTGCCCACAGGTCGACCAGCGAGTTCTCCACCGGCGTACCGGTGACCGCCATCGTCACCTCCCGCCGCAGCCGGCGCACCGCCTGATGGGTGCGGGCGCGCGGATTCTTCACCGCCTGGGCCTCGTCGAGCACCAGCACCGACCAGTCGTGGGCGGCGTACGCCTGGTCGTCGAGTCGCAGCAGGGTGTAGGAGGTGACGACCAGATCGGCCTCGGCGGTCAGCGCGGCCAGCTCGGCGCCGCTGGCCTTCAGCGTCCGATCGATCACCACCACCCGCAGGCCGGGGGTGAAGCGGGCGGCCTCACCGGCCCAGGTGCCGAGCACCGAGGTGGGCGCGACCACCAGGGCGGGTGGCTCGTCGGTGCGCTGCTGGCGGCGCTGCAGCAACGCGGCCAGGGTCTGCAGGGTCTTGCCGAGGCCCATGTCGTCGGCGAGCAGGCCACCGAGCCCGGCGCTCCACAGCCGGTGCAGCCACTGGTAGCCGACCAGCTGATAGGGCCGCAGCTCGGCCAGCAACCCCACCGGTGGCGGCACCTCCGCGGAATCGGCGGTGACGAGTGCGCCGACGGTACGCCGCCAGCGCTCGGCCTGTTCGACGATCACCCCGACATCGGCCAGTTCCCGCCACAGCGCCACATCGTCGCGGCTGATCCGCAGCTCGTCGCGCCGATCGGTGAGCAGGTTGGCCTCCTCCAGCAGCTCGGCGAGCCGCGCCAGTTCGGGGCTGTCCAGGCGGACGAACCGGCCCGAGGGGCTGACCAGCAGTTCCTGGTGGGCACGGAGCGCGCGGATCACCTCGACCAGCGGCACCCGCTCACCATCCAGCAGCAACCGGCCGCCGAGGTCGAACCAGTCCCGCTCGTCGCTGTCGGTGACCTGCCACTCGACGCGGGCCTCGGTGGCCTCGGCATAGTCCAGCACCTCACCGGTGTGCAGCAGCTCGACCCGCTCGTCGGCGGTCAACCGCGGTTCCACCGTCGAGCGGAAGAGTGCGGCCCGGGCGGCGTCCAGGCGGGCGGATCCGGAGCCGAGCAGCTCGGCCAGCTCCGGCAGCTCAACGACCAGCGCCGCCCGCAGCTCCTGCTCGACCACCGGGGAGCGGCGCGGGCCACCGCGCTCGACGAGCAGGCCGACCTCGCGCTCGCCGGTGGCGTCGGCGTACACCCAACTCCAGGCCAGCTCGATCCCGCCGGTGCCGAACCCGCGGATGGTGCCGCGCAGCCGCAGCGTCTCCCCCTCGGGCAGTGCGGCCACATGGTCCGCGCCGGTGACCGGGGCGCGTTCGCGGAGCCGGGGCAGATAGTCGGTGACGAAATCGCTCACCTCCTCGGGCGGGATCCGCACCTGTGCCAGTTGGGTCAGCGGACGCAGCCCCGGGTCGGGGTCACACGGTCGCAGCACCAGCTCCGCACCGGTGTCGACCAGCGCGGCGGTCGGCGGATTTCCCAACAGCTGAACCGATTCCAGCGGTGTCCCATCGAGCGCCTGGACGCCGAGCACCACCTGGTCATCGTCGTCGCGGGCCAGCCGGGCGCCGAGCGGCAGCTCGGCGAAATCCACGCCCACCCCGCGGCTCTCCCCACCGCCCTGCAGATACTGTGCATGGGGCACGAACTCGCAGCCGGCGTCGCGGACCTGACCCAGCAGCCGCCAGGCCCCGGGCCCCAGATCGCCGAAGTCCAGCACCCCGCCGCTGTGGTAATAGGGCCGGTGCAGGTGGGCGAGTTCGCGCAGCGCCCGCAGCTGATCGGGACGGTACTGCTGGTCCGCACCCGGTGCATTCACCGTCGACCACTGCAGGTTCTTCGCCCAGCGATCGCCCTTCTTCACCCGGCGGGTGGGCAGGAACTGCACCGCCCAGTCCCGACCGTAACGCAGCGCCGAGACCTGCAGCGCGAGCGGACCCTGCCCGGGTTCACCACGGGACTCGGCCGGGATCGCCAGCAACTGGTCGAGCTGCCGCCGCCACCGGGGGCTGCTCGGCCGGGCGCGGAGCCAGAGCAGCACGGTCAGCACGTGCTTGCAGTCGAAACCCATCGGGCAGCTGCAGTTGCCGCGGAACACATCCGGGGTGCCGACCGGGGTGAGCAGCACGTCGTAACGCCGGGTCCCGGTGACCTCGGCGAGCACCACCGACGCCTGGCTGGGCACCTGCACCGACCGGACCCGGCCACCGTTCAGATAGGCGCGGGCGCGGTTCAGCGTCAGCTCCCCGAACCGGCGCAGCAGCTCCGCGTCGGTGGGCGCGTCCCACCAGCCGCGGGCCGGTATCGGCGCATGGCCGAGCGCCTGCTGATCCCACTCCACGCCTCGAATCTAGGCGCCCGCACCGACAGGCACGAGCCGCCGGGGAGGTTGTCCACAGGTTTCTAGGACTGATCTCCGTCCGTGCGGCCCTCGGTGGCGCGCTCGTGCAACCGTTCCCGCACCTGGTCGGGGGTGTACGCCCGGCGGGCGCGCTCGTCGCGGGCGACCAGGACGCCGCCGGCGGCGACCGAGACCAGCCCGGCGATGCCGAGGAACTTCCACACCGGCGCGATCCGCCGCCTCACCCGATCCCTGGATGCCGCCTTCATGGTCACTCAGGGTAGTGGCCCGGTCTCCGGCACACTGGGTCGCATGCCGCTCAGCCTGACCGAAGCCCTGGAGGCCAGTCGCACCGGTGACCTGTGGATCTTCCGCGGCACCAGCCGCGCCGATCGCGCGATCCGGGCGGTGACTAATGCCCCGGTCAACCACGTCGGAATGGCTGTGGTGCTTGAGGATCTGCCCCCGCTGATGTGGCATGCCGAGCTGGGCCGGTCACTGCCCGATGTCTGGACCGGCGGTCATCATCCGGGGGTGCAGCTGCACGATCTGGGTGATGCGGTGCACCGCTGGCGGGATCGCTACCACCAACGGGCGTGGCTGCGGCAGCTGAGTCCGGAGGTCGGCCGCGAGGCCGAGGATTCCTTGCTGCGCACGATTGCCCGGCTCGACGGGGTCAGCTTCCCCTCCACCGGCCGCCTGGCCTGGCGCTGGTTGTCCGGCCGGTTCGCCGACTGGCGGCTGCCCGGTGGCGGCGCGCCGACACCGACCGCGGCGTTCTGCGCCGAGGTGGTGGCGGTGACCTATCAGGAGATGGGCATCCTGCCGACCGACCGGCCGTCCAACTGGTACGACCCCGGCAGCTTCTGGAGCGGTGACGTGCTGGAACTCAATCCCGGCTGGCGGCTCGGCGAGGAGATCGCCGTCGACTGATCCCGCTTGCCGTCGGCGCCAGGGGGTCACGCCGGGACGCGTCCTGCAAGCCGGCGACCACCCGGTGCACCTGCGGGGCGTCCTCGACCGCCTTGCGCACCCGCAGGGTGAGCTGCCGGGTCGGGGTCGGATTGACCAGGTCGCGGGCGACCACCCCGGGAACCAGGTCGAGGGTGCACAACCGGGGCACGATCGTCACCCCGACGCCGGCCCGGACGAAGGCGATGGCCGGCAGATGGTCGTCGGCGCGGACGGCGTACTCGGCGACGAAACCGGCCGCCGCGCAGGCCTGGTCGACGCGCAGTTGGCAGCTCGACTCCGCGCTGTCGGAGGCGATCCAGGTCTCCCCGCGCAGGGCGGAGAGTTCGACCTGGTCCTGCTCGGCCAGCGGATGACCCACCGGGAGGATCACCTGATAGGGCTCCTCCATCAGGTCGTGATCCCGGAATCCCAACCGGGCTGGGAATTCCGGATTCTTCACGAACACCTCGATGTCCATCCGGTCGCTCTCGCTGCCTTCGGGAACCTCCCGCACGAAGAGCCCCAGCCGCAGCCCGGGGAAGTCGCGGACCACCTCGGCGATGATGCCGGGCATCCACGCCATCCCCACCGAGGAGATATAGGCGACCGACAGTGATCCGGTACGCCCCACGCGCAGGTCCGCGACCCGGGACTCGACCTCGTCGAGGCTGCCCAGCACGCCCTCGGCGGCCTCGGCCAGCTCCAGGCCCGCCGCGGTCGGTTCGACCCCGCGGCCGACCCGTTCCAGCAGCGTCAGCCCGGTCTCGCGCTGCAGGGTGGTCACCTGCTGACTGACCGCCGACGGGGTGTAACCCAGGTTGGTCGCGGCGGCCTGGATGGAGCCCGCAGCGACGACCGCACGGAACACCCGGAGCCGGTTCACATCGATCATGGGATCAGTACAGCATCCCTTAAGTGTGGTTCACAAGAGTTCGCTTGTGCTGATGTGTCGCGGGACCGATGATGGAACTGCCGGCACCACCAGACAGTTCCATCGATCCCTTCCAGCACAGGAGAAATCGCCATGACCGCACAACTGATCGGCCTGGGCGTGCTGGCGCTGACCATCGGCCTGGTCGTCGCCGCCCTCGAACTCAACCACCGCCTGCCACGACCGCCCGCGGCGCACCGCGGTGACGCGGACACCCGCCGCCTGCTCACCGACCTGGGCCACGCCCGCGACCGCGAGTGGCAGCGCCGGCCAGATCCCTTTCCGGCCCAGCGGCGGCACCGCGACGAACTCGCCCAGCTCGAGCTGCAGTCGCTGCATCAGTGAGCCTCACTGCGATCCATCGAACCTGACGTGCATCCCTCCAACCCTGTAGCAGTGGGGAATTGCACCCAGGGTTCGATGGATCGCAGCCGGGCGCCTAGTAGAGGTACGCGTCGGCGCGGACGCTCTTGCGAGTGCCGTAGCCGCCCGGGGTCGCCCAGTTGTACTCCTCCACGCTGGCGGTGCCGTCCGGGTTCACCGCGGTGACGATGGCGGTGTGGCCGTAGCCGGAGCTGGTGCTGGAGGCCGCCCACCAGGCGATGGCGCCGACCTTCGGCGTACTGCTCACCGTGCGGCCCCGCTCGACCCAGCCCTGGCGCCAGCCGCGGGCGTTGCCGTCGCCGCTGCGCGGGGCGATCTCGCTCCACACCATGCCGCGCTTCCAGGCGGCGAAGTCGGTGCAGTTGCGGTAGGCGAAGCCCCGCTCGGAGTAGACCGAACCGTTCTTGCACCACAGCCCGCCACAGGGGTAGGCGTTGGCATCGGGATAGCTGCCCGGTACCAGCGGGATGCCACCCCCGGTGCCGCCACCGGCCCCGGGCTGGGTGACCTGACCGGTGGCCTGGTCGAAGACCAGCTCACCACCCTGGAACTTCTGGGTGATCTTGCCGCCGCTGGGTGCGGATTCGGCACTGGTCGGATAGCCGAGCGTGCCGGTCTCCCAGCCGAGTTCCCCATATTTGTTGAAGATCGCGCCGCGTACCGGGTTCGGTCCCGAGCCCGGCGACCAGTAGATGATGCCGCGCTCGTAACGCTGCGCGCAGCCGCCGTTCTTCAGCCCGCAGAACTCGAACTCGATCGGGTAGCCGAGCGGCCCCTTCTCCCAGCCCTGGCCCTCGAAGGCGGTGCGGATCGCACCCCAGACCGGGTAGGTGCCGGTGCCCGGGCTGAAGTACTCGTAACCGGTCTCGAAGCGCTGGCCGCAGCCGTTGCCGACCAGCCCGCAGAACTCACCCGAGGTCGGGTAGCCGAGCTTGCTCTTCTCATAACCCACGGCGGCGTAGTTGCCGAGGATCGCACCCCAGATCGGCTGGGCGCCGCCGGCCGGGGAGTAGTAGACCATGCCGCCGGCGAAGCGCTGGGCGCAACCGCCGTCGCGCAGCCCGCAGAACTCACCCTCGGTCGGGTAGCCGAGCTTGCTGCGCTCGAAGCCGACCGAGCCGTACGCCCCCTGGATCGCCCCGCGGACCGGCTGCGCGCCGGTCGCGGCGGTGTAGTACATCATCCCGTTGGCGAACCGCTGGCCGACGCCGCCGGAGACCAGGCCGCCGAACTCGGGGCTGCTCGGGTAGCCCATCGCACCGGTCTCGTAACCCATCGCGGCGTACCGCTCCAGGATCGAACCGCGGACCGGATTGGGGCCGGTGGCCGCCGACCAGAGGATCAGGCCGTCGGTGAAGCGCTGGCCACAGCCGCCGTCACGCAGGCCGCAGAACTCGTCCGAGGTCGGATAGCCGAGCGGACCGGCCTCGAACTTCTGCGGGGCGTACGCCTCCAGCATGCCGCCCCAGACGGTGTGCGCGCCGGTGCCCGGGGACCACAGCACCAGGCCACCGGTGAAGCGCTGGCCACAGCCGCCGTCGCGCAGCCCGCAGAACTCACCCGAGGTCGGGTATCCCAGCCGGCCCTTCTCGTAACCGCCGGCGGCGTACTTGTCCAGGATCGAGCCGCGCACGTGGTAGGCGCCGACGCCCGGAGCGTAGTAGGCCAGGCCACCGGTGAAGCGCTGCACGCAACCGCCGTCACGCAGGCTGCAGTCCTCGTTCGAGGTCGGGTAGCCCAACGGGCCCCGCTCGTAGCCCTGGCGCGCATAGTCGGTGCCGATGGCGCCCTTCACGGTGAAGGTGCCCGACTTGGAGCTGTAGACCAGGCCGCCGGTGAAGGACTGCACACAGCCGCCGTCGCGCAGGCTGCAGTCCTCGGGTGCGGTCGGGTAACCGAGGGCGCCGGACTCCCAGCCCTGGCCGGCGTAGTGGTTCAGGATCGAGCCCCAGACGTTCACCGCGGGGGTGCGGGGGCTCCAGTAGATGTTGCCGCCGGTGTAGCGCTGCACGCAGCCGTTGTCGCGCAGGCCGCAGATCTCATCGGAGCGGGGGTAGCCCAGCGCACCGGTCTCCCAGCCCAGCTTGCCCCAGCGCTCGGCGATGGAGCCGCGGACCGACCAGGCGCCGCTGGGCATCGACCAGTAGATCGACCCGCCGGTGAAGACCTGGTAGCAGCCGCCGTCACGCAGGCCGCAGATCTCGGCGGTCAGCGGGCCGCCGAGGAAGCTGTTCATCCCGCCCAGGCTGTTCCACTTGTCGCCGATGGCTCCGCCGACGGTGGGCGCCGGGCCGGCCGCGCGCGGGTCCGCCGGGCCCTCGGCGAGCTGCGGGCCGGCGAGCTGGGGGGTGGCGCCCGGCGTGGCGGTCGGACTCGGGGTCGGGGGTACGCCC
>NZ_NMVP01000027.1 GCF_002250705.1 Enemella evansiae | reverse complement strand
CCGGGTGGTCTTATCGGGCCGGTTGACCTCGATCACCTCGATCCCGGCCGCCAGCAGATGCACCGTCAACCCGGCCCCATACGAACCGGTCGACTCGACCCCGATCGCGGTGATCGGTCCGTGGCCGGCGACCCAGTCCACCAACGCGGCATAACCCGCGCGGGAGACCGGGAACTCCCGATCAGCCAACAACACCCCGGTCTCGGTGAGCACGACCGCGTGATGGGTGCGTTGATGAGTATCGACCCCGGCCACCACCGGGGTCGGGTCTTGAGGCGTGGCATGGTTGGTGGTCATCATGGGTGATGTCTCCCTCTACAACTGGATCGAGGGATGACCTCCCAGGCCGGGCGGACACCACAGTGATGAGACACCGATCAAGGTCCTATCAAGTCACACCCGCCCGGTCTGGCCATCCAAACCGAAAGAGGGGCCCGGCGGGCCGGCCGTCGACAAGTCGCGTTCAAGGCACCCAACCAACAGCGCCAGTGTCGAGATCGGTCAAACGAACAACCCAGACCCCAAAGACATCATCCCCAAGGCCACCGGACCCCCACCACCATCCTCACTGTGTCGAGATGAGCAGCTGAGGCGCAGCGACCGGATGGTTCATCTCGACACGCTGCCCCGGCTCCGCTTCGCTACACCGGGCCAGCTACTCGATGAACATCAGGGCTCGCTGTGCGACAGTGTGGGGATGAGCCCTGAGCCGACGGTGAGCACCGAGCGTTTCGACCGGTTGACGCTCGCCCATGACGCCTCGCACTATCTGCTGATCCCCGAGGCGGTCGCGGCCCCGGCTTCGATCTCCGAATTGTCGGCGCTGATCCACCGCGCCAAGCGCACTGGCCACGGCCTCACCTTCCGCGCCGGCGGGACCAGCCTGTCCGGGCAGGCGGTCAGCGACGGCCTGCTCGCCGACACCCGCCGGCACTTCGGCCAGATCACCGTGCTCGACGACGGCGCCCGGGTCCGCGTGCAACCGGGTGCGGTGGTCCGCCAGGTGAACGCCCGGCTCGCCCCCTACCGTGCCAAGATCGGCCCCGACCCGGCCAGCGACGGCGCCTGCACCCTCGGCGGCGTACTCGCCAACAACTCATCCGGAATGCTCTGCGGCACCGACTTCAACAGCTATCGGACGCTGGAGCGGATGACCGTGCTGCTGCCCAGCGGGACCGTCCTCGACACCGGTGCCGCCGACGCCGAGGAGCGGCTGCGGGCCCTCGAACCGGACCTGTACGCCGGCCTGCTGCGGCTGCGCGACCGGGTCCGCGGCAATCCCGAATCGATGCGCATCATCCGCCATCAGTTCTCGATGAAGAACACCATGGGCTATGGCCTGAATTCCTTCACCGACTTCGATTCCGCGACCGACATCCTCGCCCACCTGATGATCGGCTCCGAGGGCACCCTGGGGTTCATCGCCGAGGCGACCCTGCGCACCGTACCGGTGTACCCGCAGGTCAGCACCGGGCTGCTGGTCTTCGATTCCCTGTCGGCCGCGATGACCGCACTGCCCGCCCTGGTCGACAGCGGGCTGGCGACGGTGGAACTGATGGACGCCCAGTCGCTGCGGGTGGCCCGCGCACTGCGCAACTCCCCCGCGATGATCCGCAATCTGGATGTCGCCAACCATGCCGCCCTGCTGGTCGAGCAGCACGCGCCGACCACCGAGGAACTCACCGAACGACTGCGGACCACCGAGGCCGTCACGGCCGCGCTGCCGCTGGTCGGGCCGGCCGAGATGACCACCGACGCGGCCACCCGCGCATCGCTGTGGACGGTCCGCAAGGGCCTGTACGCCGCAGTGGCCGAGGCGCGTCCGCAGGGCACCACCGCCATGCTCGAGGACGTCGTGGTCCCGGTACCGTCGCTGCTGGCTGCCTGCGAATCGCTGACCGAGCTCTTCGACAGGTACGCCTACCCGGCGGCGGTGATCTTCGGCCACGCCAAGGACGGCAACGTGCACTTCCTGCTGAACGAGGAGTTCGGTGCCGACGTGCAGCGCTACACCGACTTCACCGAGGACATGGTGCAACTGATCCTCGGCCTCGGCGGATCGCTGAAGGCCGAACACGGCACCGGGCGGATCATGGCCCCCTTCGTCCGCCGCCAGTACGGCGACGAGCTCACCGAGGTGATGATCGAGGTGAAGCGGCTCTTCGACCCCGACGGGGTGCTCAACCCCGGCGTACTTCTCAACGAGGACAGCGAATCCCACATCAGCAATCTGAAGACCACCGCCCCGGTCGAGGAGGAGGTGGACCGCTGCGTGGAGTGCGGGTTCTGCGAACCGGTGTGCCCCAGCCGCGACCTCACCCTCACCCCGCGGCAGCGGATCGTGGCCCGCCGCGAACTGGTGGCCGCCCGGGCGCGCGGTGACGACGAGCTGGTCGCGGAGCTGAGCGAACGCTACGAGTACGCCGGCAACGACACCTGCGCCGCGGACGGGATGTGCAGCACCGCCTGCCCGGTGAGCATCGACACCGGAGACCTGGCCCGCCGGTTGCGCGGCGATCGGCACCACGCCGTCGCAGGCGGTGCCTGGCGGGCGGCGGCGACCGCCTGGGCACCGTTCACCGGGGTCGGATCACTGGCCCTCACCGCGGCCGCGGCGGCACCCGGGGCCGCAACGGCGGCCAGTGAGCTCGGCCGCCGGCTGCTCGGCAGCGACCAGGTGCCGCGTTACGACCAGGGCCTGCCGGCCGGTGGGCCACCGCGGCAGGGCTGGCGGGCACCGAACGCCGAGGTCGTCTGGTTCGACGCCTGCATCCAGACGATGTTCGGCCCCGAGGACGGGCAACAGCCGCTGGCGCGGGCGGTCGAGGAACTGTTCCGGCGCGCCGGGATCGCGGTGCGCACCCCGTCCCGGCTGCCGGGCCTGTGCTGCGGCACACCGTGGTCATCGAAAGGCATGCAGGCCGGACACCGGGCGATGGCGCGGCGCACCGTGGCCGCGCTCGTCGACGCCTCCGACCAGGGCCGGTTGCCGATCGTCTGCGATGCCGCGTCCTGCACCGAAGGGCTGTTGAAATCCGCGCACACCGCTGCCGGTGGTGCCGGGGATTCCCAACCGGAGTTGCAGATCCTCGATCTGGTCAGCTACGCCCGCAACGAGTTGTTGCCGCGGTTGACGATCACCACCCGGTTGCCGTCGGTGGTGCTGCACCCCACCTGTTCCTCACGCCAGCTCGGTCTCGACGACGACCTGCGCGCCATCGCCGAGGCCGTGGCCGATGAGGTCGTGGTGCCGACCGCCTGGGGCTGCTGCGGTTTCGCCGGGGACCGCGGGCTGCTGCATCCGGAGCTGACCGCGGCGGCGACCGCACCGGAGGCGGCCGAGGTGACCACGCGCGAGTTCTCGGCGTACGCCTCGCTGAACCGGACCTGCGAGATCGGGATGACCCGGGCCACCGGCCGGCCCTACCAGCACATCCTTCAGCTGCTCGCCGAGGCGACCCGCTGAGCGATGCCGTTCACCGCGTTCTCCCAGCTGGCCAGGAACTCCGCGACCCCGAGCTCCAGCTTCGCGTCGGCGAGCTCGTCGCCGCGGGTGACACCCCGGTTCACGATCACCACCGGCTGGCCGCGGCGTGCCGCACCCCGGACGAACCGCAGCCCGGACATCACCGTCAGCGAGGATCCCAGCACCAGCAGGGAATCCGCCGACTCGGCGATCTCGAAGCAGCGCTGCACCCGCGGTTTCGGCACCGACTCACCAAGAACACCACATCGGGTTTCAGTACGCCCCCGCAGGCCAGACACTCGGGCACCACGAAGTCCTGCCAGTCCTCGACGACCGCGTCGCCGTCGGGTCGCAGTTCCGCCTGCCCGGCGGCCAGCTGATTGTCGGCGGTGACCTCGATCTCGGGGTTCAGCCGGGAGATCCTGTCCTGCAACGGTTCCCGGCCGCTGCGGGCCCCGCAGTCCAGGCAGACCACCTGGGACAACCGGCCGTGCAACGCGACCAGACAGCGGCTGCCGGCCGCCTCGTGCAGGCCGTCGACGTTCTGGGTGATCACCCCCGATACCGGGCCACCGGCCTCCAACCGGGCCAGACTCTGGTGACCGGCATTCGGCAGCGCGGAGCCCATCCGCGCCCAGCCACGATAGGAGCGGGACCAGTAGCGGCGCCGGTTCTCCGCCGACCGCACGAAGTCGGCGTAGAGCATCGGGTTCGCCTTCGGCGCGGTCGGACCGCGGTAGTCAGGGATCCCGGAGTCGGTGGACATCCCGGCGCCGGTCAGCACCGCCACCGATCCGGTGCCGGTGAGCAGCCGCAGCGCCTCGGGGATGCCCATCAGATCTCGATGTGCTTCTCCAGCTTGTCCGTCGAGTGGCCGTGCAGCCGGCGGGCGGCCTCGGCGATCGATCCGGACAGGGACGGATAGACGGTGAAGTCGTGGGCGAAGTTGTCCACGGTGATCTTCTCCGAGACGGCCAGCGAGATGGTGTGGATCAGCTCGCTGGCGTGCGGGGACACCACCACGCCGCCGACGATGATGCCGGTGGTGGGCAGGCAGAACAGTTTCACGAACCCCTCGTGGATGCCCTGCATCTTGGCCCGCGGGTTGGTGGCCAGCGGCATGTTGATCGCCAGCGCGCGGACGTCACCGGAGTCGACCTGCTTCTGGGTCACGCCGACGGTGGCGATCTCGGGGGAGGTGAAGACGTTGGAGGAGACGACGTTCAGATCGAGCGGGGCCACCGCGTCGCCGAGCGCGTGCCACATCGCGATCCGGCCCTGCATGGCCGCCACCGAGGCGAGCATGTTCACCCCGGTGCAGTCGCCCGCGGCGTACACCCCACGGGCGCTGGTCCGCGACACCTTGTCGACCTCGATGAAACCACCCTTGTCGAGGGTGATCCCGGCCTCTTCCAGACCGATGCCCGCGGTGTTCGGGATCGAGCCGACCGCCATCAGGCAGTGCGATCCGGTGACGGTCCGCCCGTCGGTGAGCTTCACGGTGACGGTGTCCCCGTCGCGGGTCACCGACTCGGCGCGGGACTCCGACAGCACCTCCATGCCGCGTTCGGTGAAGACGTCCTGCAGCACCTTGGCCGCGTCGGAGTCCTCACCGGGCAGCACGGTGGTCCGGGAGGAGACCAGGGTGACCCGGGCGCCGAGCGCGTCATAGGCGCTGGCGAACTCGGCACCGGTGACGCCGGAGCCGATGACGATCAGGTGCTCGGGGATCTCGGTGAGGTCGTAGACCTGGGTCCAGGTGAGGATCCGTTCGCCGTCCGGCTGGGCGGTGACCAGTTCGCGCGGATGGGCACCGGTGGAGATCAGCACCACATCGGCGTCGAATCGCCGTTCCCCCTCGGCGGTCTCGGCGACCACGGTTGCGGGGCCGTCCAGCCGGCCGAGGCCGTTGACGACCTCGACCCCCTCCGCGATCACCTTGTCGCGGATGTCCTTCGACTGCCGTTCGGCCAGCTTCAGCACCCGCCGGTTCACCTTGCCCAGGTCGATCGTCACCCCGTCGGCGTTGTCGGTGCCGTTGTCGTTGTCGATGCGCAGGCCCAGCTCTTCCGAGCCCTTGACCGTCATCATCACCTCGGCGGTGGCGATCAGCGTCTTGCTCGGTACGCAGTCGGTGAGGACGGCCGAACCACCCAGGCCGTCGGTGTCGACCAGCGTCACATCCCCGCCGAGCTGGCTGCCCACCAACGCAGCCTCGTATCCGCCGGGTCCGCCACCAATGATCACCACTCGAGTCACGGGGGCCATTGTTCCATCCCCGGACGGACACTCCTACTCGGCGGGGGTGCGGGGCCCGAGGAATCCCTAGACTGACGCCGTGACCGACATCTCAGCTGCCCCCACCCCCGACGAGTCCGGCCCCGACCAGCTGGCACAGGCGGCCGCGGCCGCGCTCCGCGAGCGCCTCGGCATCGACCGTCTCGATCTGGCGCTGGTGCTCGGCTCCGGCTGGTCCGCGGCCGCCGATGACCTCGGGGAGCCGCTCGGCGCCGTGGAGTTGGCCGAGCTGCCCGGCTTCTCCGCGCCGGTGGTCGTCGGCCACGGTGGTCAGTTGCGAGTGGTGCGTACGCCGAACGGCAGGACCGCGGCGATCCTCACCGGGCGCACCCATTACTACGAGAACCGCGACCCCCAGGCCGTCGCGCACGGGGTGCGGACCGCCGCCGCCGCCGGGGCGCAGACCCTGGTGCTGACCAACGGCTGCGGGTCGCTGCACCGCGAGTGGGGCCCCGGTACGCCGGTGCTGATCGCCGACCACATCAACCTCACCGGTGCCACCCCGCTGCGCGGCGCCACCTTCATCGATCTCTCCGAGGCGTACAGCGCACGGTTGCGCGACCTGGCCCGACAGGTCGACCCGAGCCTGCCGGAGGGGGTCTATGTGCAGTTCGGTGGGCCGCAGTACGAGACCCCGGCCGAGGTGCGGATGGCCGGGGTGCTCGGCGGTGACCTGGTCGGCATGTCGACCACCCTGGAGACCATCGCCGCCCGGGCCGCCGGGCTGGAGGTGCTCGGTATCTCACTGGCCACCAATCTGGCCGCCGGGATCAGCCCGGAGCCGCTCGACCACGCCGAGGTGATCGCCGCCGGCAAACAGGCCGCTCCCCGGCTGGCCCAGCTGCTGCGTGGTCTGGTGGAGGTGCTCTGATGCCGGCCGCCGGGCTGGCCGAGCAGGTCCGGGCCTGGATCGCCGCCGATCCCGATCCGGTGACCGCGGCCGCGGCTGCCGATCTGCTGGAGAAGGCCGACGCCGGGGATCCGGCGGCCGCCGAGGAGCTGGCCGATGCCTTCGCGGGGCCGCTGGAGTTCGGTACCGCGGGGTTGCGCGGGGCGCTCGGCCCCGGGCCGGGGCGGATGAACCGGGTCGTCGTCTCCTACGCCGCCGCCGGGTTGGGGGCCTACCTGCAGGGTCTCGACCCACTCGACCAACGTGCTGCTCGGCCCCGCGTACTGGTCGGCTACGACGCCCGCTACAACTCCGATGTCTTCGCCGCCGATACCGCGGAAATCCTTGCGGCACAGGGTTTCGAGGTGCTGGTCACGAGCCGGCCGGTGCCGACCCCGGTGGTCGCGTTCGGCATCCGCCAGCTCGGTTGCGTGGCCGCGGTGGTGGTCACCGCCTCGCACAATCCGCCGCAGGACAACGGCTACAAGGTCTACCTCGGCGACGGTTCGCAGATCGTGCCGCCGGCCGACGCCGAGATCGCCGCGGCGATCCGGGCCGCCGAGCAGACCCCGATCGCCGACCTGCCCCGCTCCACGAACCACGCCCGGATCGACAGCGACCTGCTGGACGCGTACGCCGACCGGCTCGTCGCGTTGCTGGATCCGGCCGGCCCCCGCGAGATCTCCTGGGTCTACACGCCGATGCACGGCGTCGGCGGGGCCGTCGTGGACGAGGTGGTACGCCGGATCGGATTCCCCGCCGGGATCGAGGTCGCGGCCCAGGCCCAGCCCGATCCGGCCTTCCCCACCGTCGGTTTCCCCAATCCCGAGGAACCCGGTGCGATGGATCTGGCGCTGGAGTTGGCCGGCGAGCACGGGGTCGATCTGGTGATCGCCAACGATCCCGATGCGGATCGTTGTGCGGTGGCGATCCCGGGCGTCGTCGAGGGGTATCGGATGCTGCACGGCGACGAGCTGGGCGCGCTGCTCGCCGACGACTTCTGCCGCCGTGGGGTCACCGGGGAGTACGCCAACTCGGTCGTCTCGGGGTCGATGCTGCACGCGATCGCTGCGGCGTACCGGAAGCCGAGCACAGTCACGCTGACGGGGTTCAAGTGGATCGGCCGGGTACCGGGGCTGGCCTTCGGTTATGAGGAGGCGATCGGCTACTGCTGCGATCCGGCGGCGGTCGCCGACAAGGACGGCATCTCCACCGTGGTGCGGGTGCTGGATCTGGCGGCCCGGTTGAAGGCCGAGGGGTTGACGATCGCCGACCGGCTCGACGAGTTGGCCGCCGCCCACGGCGTACACCTCGATGACCAGTGGTCGCTGCGAGTATCGGATCTGCAGGTGATCCGTGATGCGATGGATCGGTTGCGCGCCGACCCGCCGACCGAGCTGTGTGGCGATCCGGTCGGTTACGCCGATCTGGCCGAGGGCTGGTCGGGTCTGCCGCCGACGGATGCGGTACGCCTCAGCGGCGCGTTCGTGACCGTCACGGTGCGGCCCTCGGGGACCGAACCGAAGCTGAAGTGCTACCTGGAGGTGCGGATCCCGCCGGAGCAGAGTGCCGCCGATCTGACCGGCTCCCGGACGCTGGCGGCGACCCTGATGTCCCAGCTGAAGACCGAGGTGCGGGCTAAGCTCGGGCAATGAAGGCCTACCCCACGGTGCTTTCCGCCGGCCCGATCACCCGGTTCGACGGGTTGGCGGCCGATGCCCCACCCCGATCGCTGCGGACGAAGATCCCGGTGCGGTTCAACCCGTTCCTGAGGTTGCTGCTGTTCGTGCTGCTGTTCGCCGCCAGCGCCGGGGTCTTCTTCCTGGGATTCGCGGTGCTGATCGGTGCGACCTCGGCCACCCAGATGGTGGTCGGAGCGGCGATCCAGCTGCTCGGCAGCGTCCTCGCCTATGCGATCTTGACGCTGCTGATCGAGAGCCGTCGGCCGCCGGTGGAGCTGGCGCCGCGGCGGGCACTCGGCCTGGCCTGGGGGTTGCTGTTCGGGACCTTGGCGATCCTGGTGTCGTTCGGGGTGATCTGGCTGCTCGGCGGCTTCCGGATCACCGGTGCCGCCTGGCCCGCGGAGGTGGGCGACTGGTGGCGGATGGTGTTCGTGGTCGGCGTGGTCGCCGGGATCAGCGAGGAGCTGCTGTTCCGCGGGGTGTTCTATCGCCTCGCCGAAGAGGTCCTCGGCACCTGGCTGGCGATCCTGCTCTCCGGACTGGGCTTCGGGATGATGCATCTCGGCAACCCCGACGCCACCTGGTGGGGCGCGATCGCGATCGGGTTGGAGGCGGGCCTGCTGTTCGGGGTGCTGTACGCCTGGAGCCGCTCGCTGTGGTTGCTGATCGGTTTCCACTTCGCCTGGAACGTCGTCCAGGGTCCGATTCTCGGCATCACCGTCTCCGGTACCGGCACCCAGACAGGTCTGCTGCGGGTGCTGCCGGAGGGCAATCCGCTGATCTCCGGCGGCGTCTTCGGCGCCGAGGCCAGCGTGGTCACCGTGGTGCTGCTGACCACGGTCGCGGCGCTGCTCGCCGTCCGGCTGGCGCGTACCGGCGGTGTGGTCGCCCCGATGTGGAGCCGTCGCGCCCGGCAACGCCGCGCCATCGCCGCCGAATCTGCCCCTCGGACCCCCGGGCAAACTGATGCAGCTTTGATGCCCGGTCGGGATCAAAGAATTCCTTGATGCCGAGGCAGGGTCAAAGATTTCCTTGATGCCACCCGGGCATCAGAAGAATCCTTGATGCCACCCGGGCATCAGAAAAATCCTTGATGCCACACGGGCATCAAAACGCCATTGATTTGCGGGGGTCGCAGCGGAGAGCTCGGCGACCCGGGATCACTCCCTGGTGCCGCGGAGGCGGTTGGTGAGCAGGATGCCGCCCTCGATGGGGAGGACGGTGCCGGTGATCCAGGCGGCGCGGTCGCTGGCCAGGAAGAGCAGGGCGTCGGCGATGTCCCCCGGTTGGCCGACGCGGCCGAGCGGATAGCGAGATCCCATCCGCTCCATCAGGCCCGGGTCCTCGGCCTTGGCGTCCGCCCAGGCGGGGGTCTCGACGGTGCCGGGGGCGACCGCGTTGGCGCGGACACCCTGCTCGGCGAAGTCGGCGGCCAGGGTCCGGGTGAAGTGCAGCAGGCCCGCCTTGGCCGTCGAATACCCGTGCCCGCCGTACCAGCCGAGCCCGTTCACCGAACCGATCGCCAGCACCACACCCCCGCCGGTGGAGATCATCAGCGGCAGCAGGGCGCGGCTGACCAGCATCGGGCCGAGCAGGGTGGCCTCGAGATCGAGCCGCAGCTGGTCGACGGTCGATGACAGCAGGGATTCGCCCTCGTCGCCGGCGTGGTACGCCCCGTGCAGCAGCACGTCCAGGCGGCCGAGGTCCTGCTCGACCGCGGTGCGCAACGCCTCGACCGAATCGGCATCGGCGACATCCACCTGGTACGCCGCAGCGCCGGGCAGCTCGGCGGCCAGGCGTTCGGCGGCCTCCTGATCGAGGTCGGCGATCAGCACCCGGGCCCCGGCCGCGGCGAACCGGCGCGCGGTCTCGGCACCGATCCCCGACGCACCACCGGTGATCAGCACCACCCGGTCGGCGAACTCCCCCGCCCCCTCACTCATTGATCGGCGCCCAGCTCGGCCCGGTCTCACCGAGCTTCTCATCCAGCTTGGCGAACAGCGGCGACGGCTTCTGCAGCGGCGTACCGACCTTGATCGGCCGCGATTCCCAGCTGGCCTGCGCTGCGGCGTAGTCCCCCATCAGCACCGGATAGTCCGGCCCGCCCTCCTCGGAGACCTCGCGGATCTCCGGCTGCGCGGCCCACACACCCTCGCCGCCGAGCGCCTCGAACACCTTCTGCGCCGAGTGCGGCAGGAACGGGGTGAGCAGGGTGTTGCAGTCGGCGACCAGCTGCAGCGCACAGTGCAGCACCGTGTCGCGGCGGGCCGGGTCGTCCTTCAGCTTCCACGGTTCCTGGTCCGACAGGTATCGGTTGGCGAGCGTGACGACACGCATCGCCTCGCCGATCGCGTTCTTGATCCTGTTGTGGGCAAGGAGATCGCCGACGGTGTCGAAGGCGGTGCGGGCGGCGTCGAGCAGTTTCTGGTCGGCCTCGGTGAGTTCACCGGCGGCGGGGATCTCGCCGTTGTTCTTGTGCGCCATCGAGATCGAGCGGTTCACCAGGTTGCCCCACTCGTTGGCGAGCTCGAAGTTGTTGCGGCGGACGAACTCGTCCCAGGTGAAGTCGGCGTCGTTGTTCTCAGGTCCCGCAACCGCAATGAAATAACGCAATGCGTCGGGTCCGAACTCGGCGAGCACGTCCTTGACGTAGATCACCCGGGAGCGGGAGGTGGAGAACTTCGCGCCGCTCATCGTCAGGAACTCGCTGGAGACGACCTCTGTCGGCAGGTTCAACTCACCGAAGACACCCGGCGTACCGCCCTTGTCCCCCTCACCGTTCTGGCCGAGCAGGATACCGGGCCAGATGACGGTGTGGAAGACGATGTTGTCCTTGCCCATGAAGTAGTAGCTGACCGCCTCCGGATCGTTCCACCACTGCTTCCACGCGTCCGGATCACCGATCCGCCGCGCCCATTCGATGGAGGCGGAGAGATAGCCGATCACCGCGTCGAACCAGACGTAGAACTTCTTCATCGGCTGGTCGACCCAGCCGTCCAGCGGTACCGGGATGCCCCAGTCGATG
Organism: Enemella evansiae; assembly: GCF_002250705.1. Taxonomy (GTDB): domain Bacteria; phylum Actinomycetota; class Actinomycetes; order Propionibacteriales; family Propionibacteriaceae; genus Enemella; species Enemella evansiae. The sequence goes on along the minus strand of NZ_NMVP01000027.1, from coordinate 3,517 downwards.
TCGCGGGTGATCGCGCGCGGCTTGAGGTCGTCGATGAAGTTCTGGCTGAACTTGAGCACGTTGGGGCGCCAGTCGGTGCGCTGCTTGAGCCAGCCGGTGAGGCTGTCGGCGAAGGCGGGCAGGTCGAGGAAGAGGTGTTCGGTCTCACGGAACTCGGGCACCTCGCCGTTGATCCGGGAGCGCGGGTTGATCAGGTCGACCGGGTCGAGCTGGTTGCCGCAGTTGTCGCACTGGTCGCCGCGGGCGCCGTCGTAGCCGCAGATCGGGCAGGTGCCCTCGATGTAGCGGTCGGGAAGGGTACGCCCGGTGGACGGGCTGATCGCGCCGAGCTGGGTCCGGGAGACCACATAACCGTTGTCCCACAGTGCGGTGAACATCTGCTGCACCACCCGCTGGTGATTCTGGGTGGTGGTGCGGGTATAGAGGTCGTAGGAGAGCCCGAGCCCGTGCAGATCCTCGACCAGTTGGCGGTGATACTTGTCGACCAGCTCGCGGGTGGTCAGCCCCTCCTTGTCGGCCTGCACGGTGACCGGGGTACCGTGCTCATCGGACCCGGAGACCATCAGCACCTGATGCCCGCGCATCCGCATGAACCGGGCGAACACGTCGGAGGGGACACCGAATCCGGAGACGTGACCCAGGTGCCGCGGACCGTTGGCATACGGCCACGCGACAGAGGTCAGCACATGAGCACACATGAACTCCAGACTAGTGCCTGTCCACCCCTCCGCTCATCGAGTCGCTCGCGCAGCAACCGCCACCCACGCTCATCGAGTCGCTCGCACAGCAACCGCCACCCACGCTCATCGAGTCGCTCGCACAGGAACCGCCACCCACGCTCATCGAGTCGCTCGCGCAGCAACCGCCACCCACGCTCATCGAGTAGGTCGCGCAGCGACCGTGTCGAGATGAACCCCCACCCGCCTGCGGATAGATTCCGTACATGCCGCAGCCGCACAACGTCACCTTCTTCGACTCGGCCACCGAGTTCCGCGACTGGCTGGCGGTGAACCACGAGACCACGACCGAGCTGTGGATGGGCCTGCGCCGCAAAGGCATCGAACCCCGCGGGCTGACCTGGGCGGAGGCCGTCCCCGAGGCGCTCTGCTTCGGCTGGATCGACAGCGTCTCGCACCCCTGGGGTGAGGACGCCCGCGCCCAGCGCTGGACACCGCGGAAGAAGAGCAGCACGTGGAGCCGGGTGAACATCGCGCATGTCGAGCGGCTGATCGCCGAGGGCCGGATGCACCCGGCCGGCCTGGCGGCGTACCAGGCGCGCGGCGAGGAACGGTCCGGAATCTATTCGTACGAGCTGGATGCGGGTGAGTTGCCGAGCGAGTACGCCGCAGCGCTCACCGCCGATCCCCGGGCGCGGGTGTTCTGGGACGCCGCCACGCCCGGGTACCGAAAGATCTGCGTGCGCTGGATCCTGGGCGCCAAGCAGCAGACCACCCGGGACCGGCGGGCCGCGCAACTGGTACAGCTCTGCGCAGCAGGCGAGCTCATCCCCAGCCAACGCCACGGAGACGAGCCCGCCTGGCTCCGCCGTGCCCGCACGTTCATCGAGTAGCACCGCATGCAGAGCGAAGCGGAGCGATAGCTCACCGCACCAGCACGTTCATCGAGTAGCGAGCCATGCGCAGCGAAGCGGAGCAATAGCTCACCGCACCCGCACGTTCATCGAGTAGCGAGCCATGCGCAGCGGAGCGGAGCAATGGCTCGCGTGTCGAGATGAACCGACCACGCACCTCTCGACACGGTCGCTGCGCGACCTACTCGAGGAGCGTGAAGACACGGTCGCTGCGCGACCTACTCGAGGAGCGTGAGGACACGGTCGCTGCGTGACCTACTCAAGGAGCGTGAGGACACGGTCGCTGCACGACCTACTCGAGGAGCGTGCAGCCTCACGGAGTGAGCAGCACCCGTCCGCGCAATCCACCCTCCCCCACCCGCCGGTACGCCTCAGCGGCGTCGCCAAGCGGATAGCTGGCGGCGACGCGCACGGCCAGCTCACCGGAGGCGCTGCGGCGCAGGAGCTCGGCCAGCCGGGCACCGTCGGTGGTGACCGACACAGCCTGCACGGTGATCTCACGTTCCGGTTGCACCGGCGCGGGCGGGAAGACACCGACGAAGGCGCCGCCGTCGACGATCGCGGACAGCGCACCCTCCTGCAGCGCGGCCGCGTCCAGGACGGCATCGAAGCCGCGCTCCGGCAGCTCGGTGACCAGGTCCACCGGCGTACCGTCCGTCCCAGTGATCCCGGTGACGAACTCCCGGTCGCTCTCCCGGGCCAGCCCGCTGACCCGCCAACCGGCGGCGGCCGCCAGTGCGATCGCATAACCACCGACCGCGCCGGCGGCACCAGTCACCAGCAGCGAGCGGCCATCGGCCGGGCCCAGCAGGTCGAGCGCCTGGGCGGCGGTCAGTGCGTTCAGCGGGATGCTCGCGGCGGCGACCGGGTCGAGCCCGTCGGGCAGCGGCGCGACCGCGGCAGCGGGCAGCACGACCCGGGCAGCCTGGGCGCGAGCCGGGGCCGCCAGGTCGGCGTGCAGACCAGTGACCCGGTCACCGACCGCGAAGCCGTCGACATCGGTACCGACCGCGCTGACCACCCCACTGACGTCCCAACCGAGGCCGACCTCGGCGGGCAGGCCGAACGCCTCGCGCAGCGGGCCGGCGACGACCTGCGCATCGGCGGGGTTGATGCCGGCCGCGGTCACGTCGATGACCACCTCACCGGTTCCCGGTGTCGGATCGGGCAGCTCGACGAGCCGCGGGGTGGTGGTGCCGGAGACGGCGGAGAGGGCATGCATGGTGAAAACTCCTTCGCTGGTTGGAAACCTTGCGACACCCACTATTCGAGTGTTACTCTCTTTTGGGAAGTAGGCACCTGGAAGTGCGTGTGCCACCCGAAGGAGAGCTATGCCGACGAAGACTGCCCAGCAGCGCCGAGCCGACGCCAAGGTGGCCTACGACGCCTACCTCGCCCAGTGCCCCTCGCGGCAACTGCTGGCGCGGATCTCGGACAAGTGGGTGACCCTGATCATCTGTGCGCTCGGCGATTCCGAGACCTCGATGCGTTACTCCGAGCTGGCGCGGCAGATTCCGGGGGTGAGCCAGAAGATGCTCACCCAGACGCTGCGCAGCCTGGAACGCGACGGCCTCGTTGCGCGCACAGTGACCGCCGCGGTACCCCCGCGGGTGGACTACGCGTTGACCCCGCTGGGTCGCTCCTTCCTGGAACCCATCCAGCACATCAAATGCTGGGCCGAGAACCACATGCCCGAGGTCGACCGCGCCCGCGCCGCCTACGACGCCACCCTCACCCAGTAGCGCCCACCACGCTCATCGAGAAGCAGCCCACGCGAAGCGAAGCGGAGCAATGGGCTGCGACGGTCCTATAGATCGTCAAGTGGTCATGAGGTCGGTTTTGAGGTTTCGGTAGATGGTGCGGGCGAGGTGGCGTTTGAGGCATCGGATGGTTTCGGCGCGGGTCTTGTGTTCGCTGGTGCGTCGG
>NZ_NMVP01000026.1 GCF_002250705.1 Enemella evansiae | reverse complement strand
CCGGGTGGTCTTATCGGGCCGGTTGACCTCGATCACCTCGATCCCGGCCGCCAGCAGATGCACCGTCAACCCGGCCCCATACGAACCGGTCGACTCGACCCCGATCGCGGTGATCGGTCCGTGGCCGACGACCCAGTCCACCAACGCGGCATAACCCGCGCGGGAGACCGGGAACTCCCGATCAGCCAACAACACCCCGGTCTCGGTGAGCACGACCGCGTGATGGGTGCGTTGATGGGTATCGACCCCGGCCACCACCGGGGTCGGGTCTTGAGGCGTGGCATGGTTGGTGGTCATCATGGGTGATGTCTCCCTCTACAACTGGATCGAGGGATGACCTCCCAGGCCGGGCGGACACCACAGTGATGAGACACCGATCAAGGTCCTATCAAGTCACACCCGCCCGGTCTGGCCATCCAAACCGAAAGAGGGGCCCGGCGGGCCGGCCGTCGACAAGTCGCGTTCAAGGCACCCAACCAACAGCGCCAGTGTCGAGATCGGTCAAACGAACAACCCAGACCCCAAAGACATCATCCCCAAGGCCACCGGACCCCCACCACCATCCTCACTGTGTCGAGATGAAGCGACCCCCCCCGGAACTCTTGCGGCCGAATGCACGGTGTTTTGCGCGTACACCGTGCATAACCCCGGACAAGCTCGCTCGCTCAGCCGACGTCCGACAGAGACGACGAGGGCCCCGGGCAATCGCCCGGGGCCCTCGAAGCAGCCGTGACTGCTGGCGGCGTACGACTCAGCCGAGGCGCTTCTTCAGGCCGTCGAGCTCGTCGCGCAGGGCCTGCGGCACGTCACCGAGCTTGGCGAACCACTCCTCGATCAGCGGCAGCTCACGCTGCCACTCCTCGGTGTCGACGCGGGTGGCGGCGTCCAGATCGGCCTCGCCGATGCTCAGACCCTCGACGTTGAGCGAACCCGGGGCCGGGATCGCACCGATCGGGGTGTCGACGGCCTCGGCGGTGCCCTCCAGGCGGTTGATCACCCACTCCAGGACGCGGCTGTTGTCGCCGAAGCCCGGCCACAGGAACTTGCCCTCATCGGACTTGCGGAACCAGTTCACGTAGAAGATGGCCGGCATCTTGTCGCCGCCCTGCTCACCGACGTTGATCCAGTGCTGCAGGTAGTCGTTGGCGTTGTAGCCGATGAACGGCAGCATCGCCATCGGGTCGCGGCGGACCACGCCGACCGCGCCGGTGGCGGCAGCGGTGGTCTCCGAGGAGCAGGTGGCGCCCATGAAGGTGCCATGGTTCCAGTCGCGGGACTGGGCGACCAGCGGCACGGTGGTGGCGCGGCGGCCCCCGAACAGGATGGCGTCGACCGGTACACCCTTGGGGTTGTTGAAGTCCTCCGACAGGATCGGCGACTGGTCGATCGGGGTGGTGAAGCGGCTGTTCGGGTGGGCCGCCGGGGCGTCGGACTCCGGGGTCCAGGAGTTGCCGTGCCAGTCGGTCAGGTGCTCCGGCTTGGTCGGGGTCATCCCCTCCCACCAGACGTCACCGTGGTCGGTGAGGGCGACGTTGGTGAAGATCGAGTTGCCCTTCTCGATCGTACGCATGGCGTTCGGGTTGGTCTGGTAACCGGTGCCGGGCGCGACGCCGAAGAAGCCGTTCTCGGGGTTCACCGCGTACAGCCGGCCGTCCTCGCCGAAACGCATCCACGCGATGTCATCGCCCAGGGTCTTCACGGTCCAACCCGGGATGGTCGGCTCGAGCATCGCCAGGTTGGTCTTGCCGCAGGCCGACGGGAAGGCCGCGCAGATCACATACTTCTTGTTCTCCGGCGAGGTCAGCTCGAGGATCAGCATGTGCTCGGCGAGCCAGCCCTCGTCGTGGGCCATCGCCGAGGCGATCCGCAGCGCGTAGCACTTCTTGCCGAGCAGCGCGTTGCCGCCGTAACCCGAACCGTAGGACCAGATCTCGCGGGTCTCGGGGAAGTGGGAGATGTACTTGGTCTCGTTGCAGGGCCAGGCGACGTCCTCCTGGCCGTCGGCCAGCGGGGCGCCGACCGAGTGCAGGCACTTCACGAACGGCTTGTCGGTGCCCATCGCCTCGAGCGCCTGGGTGCCCATCCGGGTCATGATCTTCATCGAGATGACGACGTATTCCGAGTCGGTGATCTCGACGCCGAACTTCGGGTCGTCGGCGTCGATCGGGCCCATGCAGAACGGCACCACATACATGGTGCGGCCCTTCATCGAACCGTCGTACAGCTCGGTCATGGTCTGCTTCATCTCGGCCGGGGCGACCCAGTTGTTGGTCGGGCCGGCGCCCTGCTCGGTCTCGGTGCAGATGTAGGTGCGGTCCTCGACCCGCGCCACATCGGCGGGGGAGGAGCGGAGGTAGAAGGAGTTGGGCTTCGCCTCATCGTTCAGCCGGGTGGCCACGCCCTTGTCCACGAGCGCGTCGGTGAACTCCTTCCACTCGGCGTCCGACCCATCGCACCAGCGGACGGCGTCCGGCTTGGTGAGGGCGGCGACCTCTTCGACCCACTCCAGCAGTTCGCGGTGCTTGGTGGGTGCGGCCTGGCCAACGGTGGCAGTCACGTCGTCGTACTCCTGCGGTAGATGGATGTTGTCTTGGTGGCGACGGTGGATAGATACCAGTGCGCCGAGTGGTATCACCCTAGCCCAGCGAACCTACTGGTCTTATCAAAAACAGACCAGTGGTCGGTGTGAGACTGCTTACGCTTCCGGTGAGTAGGTTTGCGCCGAGGGCATGCCGAGAGCCCCCGGATATCGATTGGACCGGGGTGCTGCGGTGGGGTAAGGTATGTCCTCGGTTCACGGTGACGTGATCCTCCCGAGCGCTCGTAGCTTAACGGATAGAGCATCTGACTACGGATCAGAAGGTTGGGGGTTCGAATCCCTCCGAGCGCGCAGAGCAAGCCCCTGGCAGACGAGAGTCGCCAGGGGCTTCGTCGTTGGGGGACGTCGCATGACGGCCGGGAGGTCGAACCCGACATTTGTCGCAGGCGGGACCCCGCCCGGAGACGGCAGGATGGAGCGGTGCAGCCCTTCCGCGTCCCGCTCGATTCCGGTACGCCGCCCGCGGCGGTCGTCGCGGGTCTGGCGATCGAGGACCATCCGGCGGTGCTCTGGGGGGATGGCTGGTTCGGCGGCGGGGTGCTGATCGGGCTGCGGCCGCAACGGTTCAGTGCGGGGCTGGGATCGGCCGAGGCGATCGAGCTGCTCGCCGATCAGCCGCCGCTGGTGGAGGGCGACCGGACGAGTGATCTCGTCGGTGGTGGTTGGCTCGGGGTGGTCGGCTTCGACGACGGCACCTCGATGCTCGGTTGGTACGACTCCCTGCTGCGCTGGTCACCCGACGGGGGCTGGTGCTTCGAGGCGCTCGGGCTGCCCGGCCGCGACCAGGCATACGCCGCAGCGCTCGCCGACTGGCGGCAGCGGCTCGCGGCACCGGGGGCGGCGCCGGCCTGGTCCTGCGGTGAGTTCGCCACCCGGATCGCACCCCAGAAGGCCCGCAACGAGCACCTGGCCGGGGTCGAGGAGACCATCCGGCGGATCGCGGCGGGTGACTTCTATCAACTCAACCTCTGCACCCGCCTGCACGCCGGCTTCACCGGCTCGGCACCGGCGATGTTCGCCGCGATGGCCGAGCAGTTGCAGCCGGTGCGCGGTGGCCTGATCGCCACGCCCGAACAGACGCTGGCCAGCTTCAGCCCGGAACTGTTCCTGGCCGTCGAACCCGGATCCGACGGCACGCGGACCGTCCGCAGTTCGCCGATCAAGGGCACCGCACCCAGGCGACCGGGGGAGCAGGATTCCGCACTGCGGGCCTCCGCCAAGGACAGCGCGGAGAACATCATGATCCTCGACCTGATGCGCAACGACCTGGCCCGGGTCGCGGTCCCCGGCACCGTACGCGTCGACGATCTGCTGGCGCTGGAACCGCATCCCGGTGTCTGGCATCTGGTCTCCACGGTCAGCGCCCAGCTGGCGCCGACGGTCGACCCGGCCGCCCTGCTGCGCGCCACCTTCCCGCCCGGATCGGTGACCGGTGCCCCCAAATCCGGTGCCCTGCAAGGGATCGCGGTGATCGAGACCGAGCCGCGCGCTGCCTACACCGGTGCCTTCGGGCTGAGCGGACCGATCCGATCCGAGTTCAATGTGGTGATCCGCAGCTTCGAGATCGCACGTGACCGGATCGAGCTCGGTGTCGGTGGCGGGATCACCACCGACAGTGTGCCGATGCTGGAATGGCGCGAATGTCTGCACAAGGCTGCGCCACTGATCGCCGCCGCCCGAACTCGATTGGCGCCCGGACTGGATCTCCCGGAATCCTCACCCACGCAGGTGGATCCGGCCACCGGGGTGTTCGAGACGATGCTCGCGATCGACGGTCGGATTCCCTGGCTCGCCGAGCATCTCGCCCGGTTGGATCGCTCCTGCCGCGAGCTCTATCGCTGCGGATTGCCCGAGGCGCTCGCCGCCGAACTCCACCGGGACAGCGCTCCCGGAACCGGAGCAGAGGCGGTCCGCGTGCTCGCCCGCCCGGAGGCCGGAACGCTCCAGGTCGCGGTCACCCGGTCCCCGTTCGCCGGCGGTTCCACTGCCGGTTCGGCCGTCACCATGCCGCGCCCCGACGGCCTGTGGCGGCACAAGTGGATCGACCGCGCCTGGCTGGACCGGGCCGAACGCGAGGCCGGTGACGCGTTCCCCCTGTTCGTCGCCGACGACGGGGTCCTGCTGGAGACCAGTCGCGGCAATCTCTTCCTGCAAAGAGAGGACGGCACGTGGGTCACCCCGCCGCTGCGCGACGACCTGCTGCCCGGGGTGACCCGTCGGATCGTCCTCGAGAGGGCGCCGCACCTCGGCGTACCGATCGCCATCGAGCCCCCGAGACTCGATGGTCGATACCGGTCCGCGTTCTGGACCAGCAGTCTCTCGGGCATCGTTCCGATCACCGCCATCGACGATCACTCGATGGCACCCCTGGCGCCGGAGGTGATCGCGCTCGGCAACGGTCTAGGGTGAAGCGAAACCCGTCGTGGAGAGGATCGGCATGCGATGCACCTTGGGTGTGGATATCGGCACCTCCAGCAGCAAGGGGGTGCTGGCCGGTGAGGACGGTGCGATCCTCGCCAGTGCGACCCGCGCCCACGAGGTCGACCGGCCGCAGGTCGGCTGGGTGGAGATGGACGCCCGCATCTGGTGGGACGAGTTCGTCGAGATCACCCGGGAACTGCTCGCCGCCGTCGACGACGCGGAGGTGGTCGCGGTCGGGGTGAGTGGGATGGGTCCCTGCGTCGTGCTGGCCGACGAGCACGACGAGCCGGTACGCCCCGCGATCCTCTATGGCGTGGACACCCGCGCGATCCGCCAGATCGAACGGCTGACCGAGGAGCTCGGCATCGACGAGATCACCCGGGTGGGCGGCTCGGTGCTCACCTCGCAGGCCGCCGGCGCCAAGATCGCCTGGATCGCCGACGAGGAACCAGACGCCTTCGCCCGGGCCCGCCGGTTCTTCATGCCCGCCTCCTGGCTGGTTCGCCACCTCACCGGGGCGTACGTCCTGGACCACCAGTCGGCGAGCCAGACCTCGCCGCTCTACGACATCGAGCAGGAATCCTGGTACGCCCCCTGGTGGGAGCGGTACGCCGGTGAGATCGAGGCGCCGGAGCTGGCCTGGTCCACCGAGGTCGCCGGCACCGTCACCGACGCGGCCGCCGAGGTGACCGGGCTGCCGGCCGGCACACCGGTCATCGTCGGCACCATCGACGCCTGGGCCGAGGCGATCAGCGTCGGCGCCCACGGCATCGGCGACCTGATGCTGATGTATGGCACCACGATGTTCCTCATCGCCACCGGCGCACAGACCCTGCGTACCCCCTCGATGTGGACCACCGCCGGAGCGCTGCCCGGCACCCGGAACCTGGCCGGCGGGCTGGCCACCTCCGGCGCCCTCACCACCTGGCTGAGCAAGCTCACCGATGCCGACTATCCGACGCTGACCGCCGAGGCCGAGGCCTCCGGGATCGGCGCCCGCGGCCTGCTGATGCTCCCCTACTTCGCGGGGGAGCGTACGCCGATCCAGGACCCCGATGCCCGCGGTGTGATCGCCGGGCTCACCCTCGACCACGGCCGCGGCGACCTCTACCGCTCCACCCTGGAGGCCACCGCGCTGGCCGTCCGGCACAACGTCGAGACGATGCGCGACGCCGGTGCCGAGATCACCCGGATCGTCGCGGTCGGTGGCGGCGCCCAGGCGCACCTGTGGTTGCAGCTGGTCTCCGACATCACCGGTCTGGAACAGCAGCTCCCGCGGACCACGATCGGCGCCAGCTACGGCGGCGCCTTCCTGGCGGCCGGCGCGGTCGCGGACGAGAATGCCAAGCCAGACATCGATTCCTGGAATCCGATCGTGGAAACGATCACCCCCGACGAATCCGCGGCACCGGCATACCAGGCACTCTTCGAGCAATACCTGCGCCTCTACACCCAGACCAGGGACATCGTGCACGAGCTCGCCGCCACCGGACGGCCGTCCACCGGCCGATCCGTCGGTGCCCCGCAGCACTGACATCCGTCGCACCGACCAGATGACCGGCCACCACGATCCGCGCGCGGAGCTGATCACCGCGTTGCGGGAATCGGGGTCGGTCTTCGCCGCCGACGAGTTGGCCGCGCTCGCGCAGGCGGCGGGTGACGACGAGTCGCGACTGCGTGCGCTGGTGGATCGGCGGGTCACGGGGGAGCCGATCCAATATCTGGTGGGGTACGCCGACTTCGCGGGACTGCGGCTGCGGATCGAGCCGGGGGTGTTCATCCCGCGGCCGCGTACCGAACTGCTGGCCCGGCTCGCGGTCGACCGGTTGGTGGCCGGGGATGCCTTCCTGGACATCGGTTGCGGCGCGGGCCCGGTGGCGGCCTACATCACCCGCCACGCGCCGGGGGTCGTCGTCACCGCCGTCGATCGGGATGACCGCTCACTGGCGGTGGCCCGCCGGAATCTGCCCGGTTGCGAGGTCCGGTGCGCCGCGTCGGCGGCCGACCTGACCGGTTCCCGGTTTCGGGTGATCGCGGCCAACCTGCCCTATGTGCCCACCGGTGCGATCGCGCTGATGCCCTACGAGGCCAGGGAATGCGAGCCTCGCGGTTCGGTCGACGGCGGTGCCGATGGACTCGATCCGCTGCGCTGCTGGGCCGACGGATTGCCCGGAATCCTCGCCGAGCAGGGGATCTTCCTGCTCGAAGTGGCCCGCGATCAGGTGCCGACCGCGACCGAGCTGCTGCGCACCGCGGCCGTCGGGCGCGGTGAGACCGTGGTCCATCGCGATGCCGAGCTGGACGCCACCGTGATCGAACTGATCACCCGCTGAACCTGCCCCGGTAGGAATCGCGAGCGGGTCCGCGATCAGCTGCCGGTGGCGGGGCCACGCGGCTCGTCGGCCTCGTCCGGCGGCAGAGCCGGGGCGCGCCAACCGTGATACAGCGTGTGCTGGCCATAGCGGCTCGGTTCGGCCCATCCGATCTCGTTGCCCGGCAGCGGTACCGGGAAGTTGGTGCCGAACTGCGGTGGGCCGAGCGGCGGGAAGGTGTCCAGATAGTCCAGCGCCTCCGCGGGGCTCGGGGCCTCCTTGGTCGGGCGGCCACCGGGTGGCAGTGCCGGCGGACCATAGGGCTGGAACTTCGGGACGGTGAACAGCGAACCGGCGCGGCTGCGATCCCGCAACGCCTGGGCGCGCCAGGTGAGCACCGGGTGGGTGGAGGCCAGGTTCGCGCACCAGACGAACAGGCCGCGTTCGGACTGCGCCCGGTCGGCGAACTCGTTGATGTTCACGTTGTGGTTGAGGTATTTCCCACCGGACAGCACCTGCATCGCACCCGCACCGCCCTGGGGCCGATAGCGGTAGCCGTAGTTGTCGGCGGTGTATTCCTGGGCCCGCGACAGGAAGCCACCCAGGATCGGGATCTGCGACATCACCTGCATCACCACGATCCGCCAGTAGGAGGTGTGCCCGGCCGCGATGTGACCGACCTCGTGGCCGATCACGAACCGCAGCGCGTCGGGGTCGCGGGCCGCGCCACCGACCTCGAACAGGTCGCTGTTCACGTTCACGAAGCGGCGGAATCCGTGTCCTGCTGCAAAAGCATTGATCACCCCGGAGCCGGAGGTGACATAGGCATCGGGCACCTTCGGCAACCCCGCCGAGGCAGCGGCCTCGACCAGCATCCGGTAGCCCTCGGGGAACTGGGTGGGGGACATCCGCACCGACCCGGTGCGCAGCTGGGCGTACATCAAGCCACGGAAGAAGAGGACCGCCAGCGGCGAGACCGCCAGCAGCACCATCACCTGGCCCACCGTCTGGTCGCGGGTCAGTCCCTCATCGGCGCCGAGGCCGGCGGCGATCGAGATCCCGATCAGCGCGCCATAGGCGATCACGAAGAACACCGCGGCGACGACCAGCCACGGGATCTCACCGGGATGGCGAAGCTGCTTGCGCAGTTGCACGTGGGGTGCCGGCTCGTTGGCCGGTGCGAGTTCGCTCACCGGGGCTCCTCTGGGCTGGGGCTGGGTCAGGAGCCCTCAACGCTAACAGCGTCGGTGGGGGTCAGTCCTCGGATTCGCCCTCGGCGGTGTCCGGATCGTCATCCGGGTCCTCGTCGGGGGCCGCTTCGGCGGTCTCACCCTCCGGTTCCGCGGGCTGCACCGGTTTCGGTGCGGTGACCAGGAACGGGTCGTTGCCGAGGAAGGAGGTGGCCGTCACCAGGTTCTGGGTGTTGCGCGGGGGTTCGGACTGCTGGCCCGGTTCGGGTGGTGCACCGGCGCCGCTGGGGCGTACCCCCTGGGCCATCGCCCGCTCGATCGCCGCAGCGATCTGTCCACCGCCACCCTTGCCATGCTTGCGCACCTCAGCCATGCCCCCGGAGTGTACGTGGCCAACCTGAGTTTCCACTCCACTCAATATTGAGTACACTCAAAAATGAGTGAGGGGAGCGACCATGACGATCACCGGACGCCGCGCCCAGGCGAAGGCCCAGAAGCGGGCGAGGATCTGCGCCGCCGCGGAAGAACTGTTCCGGGCGCAGGGGTACGCCGGCACCACGACCCAGCAGGTCGCCGATCTCGCCGACGTCGCCGCCGGTACCGTCTTCACCTATGCGGCCAGCAAGCCGGAACTGCTGATGATGGTGATGAACCATCGACTGCGCACCGAGCTCGCCCGGGGGATGGCCGCCGCCGAGGACGTCACCGACCCGCTGGCCGGGATCATGACGCTGCTCACCCCGCTGCTCGAACTCGCCGCCGCCGACCGGGAGACCTTCGTGCTCTTCGTCCGCGAGGTGCTCTTCGGCAACGAGGGGGAGCACCGGGCCGAATCCCAGGCGGCGATCGATCAACTGACCACCTCCATCGGAGCTGTGGTGCAGCGCGCCCCCGGTCACCGGAGCGGACTCGACGCCGAGGCGGTCGGCCGCGCGGTGCTCTCGGTGGTGCTGATCGAATTGAACCGGATCCGCCGCGGCCGCACCGCGCCGAACCGGGAACTCGTCGCCAACCAGGTCGAACTCGTCCTCAAGGGGGCCCTGAATGCTCGATGACATGCTCGGCCGCTCCCCGCGGTCCCCGCAATCCCCAGCCACACAGGAGAATCCCAAGCCTGAGGACGGCGTACGCCCGTTGCTGCGGGCCCGTGACCTGCAGCTCGAAGGCGGCCGCGGGCCGGTCTTCGGCCCACTCGACACACAGCTGTACGCCGGCCAGCGGGCCGTCGTCGTCGGCCAGCAGGGCACCGGCCGGTCCGCGCTGCTGCTCGCCCTCGGCGGGCGGATGAAGGGCGTCACCGGTGAACTCCGGGTCGACGGCATCGACGGCATCGCCCACCCGCGCAAGCTCCGCCAGCTCACCTCGATCGCCCGGATCAGCGGGCTGGCCGAGCTCGAACCGAGCCTGACCGTCGGCGAGTGCCGCGACGAGCGCTCACTCACCGAGGCGATCGGCGTACGCCGCGGCAAGCAGCGCTTCACCGAACTGCAGAACGCCCTCGGTGAATGGTTCGACCCCGAGGAGGTCGTCGAACACCTGCCGGCCTTCCGGCGCACCCTGCTCACCGCGATGCTCGGCTGCCTGCGCCCCGCGGCGTACGTGCTGCTCGACGACATCGACGCCTCGCTCACCGATGACCAGCAGCTCTGGATCCACCGCCAGCTGGACGTCCTCACCGAGGCCGGCAACACCTTCATCGTGTCCGCGCTGGACACCGCCAAGGCACCACCCGGGGCGATCATCCTGCGTCTGGATCCCCACCCCCACACCGAGGAGGCCTGATGCTCTCCCGCTTCGAACTGAAACGGTTCCGCGGCCTGCTGCCCAAGCTCGCGCTGATCTTCGCCGCGCTGGTGCCGGTCTTCTACGGCGCCATCTACCTGGGCGCCAACTGGGATCCGGGGGCGCGGATGGACCAGCTGCCGGTCGCGGTCGTCAACGACGACCAGCCCGTCGACTACGAGGGCGAACGCGTCCAGGCGGGCAAGGACTTCACCGACACGATGGTGGAGCAGAAGAACTTCCAGTGGCATGTCGTCGACGACGCCGAGGCCGAACGCGGGCTCCGCGAGGGTGACTACTACCTCACCGTGCACGTGCCCAGCGACTTCTCGGCCAACCTGGTCTCCGGTGGCGGTACCGATCCGCAGCGCGCCGGGATCACCCTGCGCCGCAACGACGCCAACGGCTTCGTGATCGGTTCGCTGGTGGCCCGTGCGCAGGACTCGATCACCGAGTCGGTCAACCAGACCGCGGTCGAGGCGTACTTCCGTGCGGTCTTCGGCAACCTCAACAAGATCCGCGACGGGATGGTGCAGGCCCGCGACGGGTCGGTACGCCTCCGCGACGGCCTGGCGCAGGCCAAGGACGGCTCCGCCCAGCTGGCGACCGGCAGTGCCGACGCCGCGACCGCGGGCGGTCAGCTGCGCGACGGTGCTGGCCAGCTGTCCAACGGAATGGGTCAGCTGCAGAAGGGATCGGCCGATCTCAGCGCCGGCATGGGGCAGCTCTCCACCGGCTCCCAGGACCTGGCCAACGGCGCCAGCCAGGTGGCCGGCGGCACCCAGCAGCTGCGCGACACCGTGGTGCCCGCGCTGCAGCGGGTGGACCGCACCCTGCCGACGATCCAGTCCGATGCGAACGCGATCAACACCGACGTGCAGTCGGTCACCAGCACCGTCGGCGGCCGCTCCCAATCGATCTCCGACGACCTGTCCCAGCTGTCCAGTGCGCTGGACCAACTGGCCGCGGCCGACCCGCAGGTGACCCAGTCGCAGGCGTACCAGGACGCGCGGCAACGGCTCCGCGACGGCCAGCAGCGCGCCGACAACGTCACCCAGCGGTCCGCGGCGATCGGGCAGCGCTCGGCCAATCTGAACAGCCGGGTGCAGCAGAGCAACCTGTCGGGTGACATCCAGAACGCCGAGTCGAAACTGAACCAGCTCAACTCCGGCGCCCAGCAGGTGGCCAGCGGGGCGGACCGGCTGCACCGCGGCATCGACTCCGCCGGACAGGGCGCGGGTCAGCTGCAGGCCGGCATCAACTCTGCTGCCGGCGGCGCCCAGCAGCTCGCCACCGGGTCCGGGCAGCTGGCCGACGGCCTGGTGAAGCTGAAGGACGGGGCGGCCCAGCTCGACAACGGCAACGCCCAGCTCCTCGACGGCGCCAACCAGCTCGTCAAGGGGCTTGACGACGGGGTGAACCGGCTGCCGGTGCTGAACGAGCAGCAGACCGACAATGCGGTCCAGGTGCTGTCCTCACCGGCCGATGTGACCACCGATGTGCTCAACCCGGCCGGGGTCTATGGCCGCGGCCTGGCGCCGCTGTTCTTCTCGATCGCGCTGTGGGTGTTCGGGATCTCCGGCTTCCTGGTGATGCGACCGATCTCCGGGCGGCTGCTCGCCGGCCGGCTGCATCCGCTGCATCTGATGCTGTCGGCCTGGATCCCGTTCGGCACCGTAGCGCTGATCGGCAGCATGCTGATGCTGGGCACGGTCTGGGTGGGGCTCGGGCTGAACCCGGTGCACCCGCTCGCCGCGGTGCTGCTCACCGGTTTGGTGGCGTTGACGTTCTCGCTGATCGCGCACCTGCTGCGGATGGCGCTCGGGTTGCCCGGTTCGGCGGCGTTGCTGGTGATCCTGATCCTGCAGCTCGCCTCCACCGGCGGTACCTATCCGAAGGAGGTGCTGCCACCGTTCTTCCAGGCGATCAACCCGATCATGCCGATCACCTATTCGATCGACGCCTTCCGGGTGGTGATCTCCGGCGGTCTCTGGTCGAACTTCTGGCGGGATGTGCTGGTGCTGCTCGGTATCGCCGCCGTCGCGATCGTGCTCGACGTGCTCGCGGTCGCCTCCCGGCAGCGGTTCGCGATGAAGGACCTGCACCCGCCGCTGCAGAACTAGGTCTGCGCCCCGGTTACGCGGGCCCCGGCAGGTCGGTCTCGGCCTCGGGCTCGCGCCGGCCGCGGGTGGCGATCACCGCGACGACCATGCCGCTGGGCAGCAGCAGGAAGTGCGGCAGCGAGATCACCCAGTCGGTGAGCAGTCCGTAACCGAGCCAGGTGGCGCTGGCGGCGGCGACCAACCAGTACATCAGCGGGGACACCCCGCCCACCCGGTGCGGGTCGCGCAGCACACCGACCAGCTGCGGCAGGTTCACCACCGCGGCCACCCCGACGGCGAGCGCGGCGAGCAGCGGCCGCGAGTACGCCGCGGCGAGCGTCACCGCGCCGGTCGCCAGCAGCCCGATCAGCAGGAACCACCGGGTCTCCGGCCGGCCCCGGGCCAGCAACAGCGCCAGCAACCCGAACCCGAGCGCGATCGGCAGCTGCCCGAGCGCCAGCGTCCAGTCGGCGATGACCACCGCGTACACCGACCAGAGCAATCGGGCGAACCAGCCGGCCACCACTGTCCCGGGGGAGATCCCGATCAGCGAGCGACGCGCCCGGGCGACCTGGGGCCAGATGAACAGCTGATTGAGCACCACCCCGAGCACACCGAGGACCGTGGCCAGCACGTCACCTCCTCGCCGCACCGTGAGCGCCGACATTACTCGGTAGGCTCACCGGGTGCGTATCGCCAAGATCTCCCTGCACACCTCGCCCTACGCGGTGCTGGGTACCGGGGACGGAGGCGGCATGAATGTCGTGGTCCGCTCCCAGGCCGAGGCCCTCGCCGGCCTCGGTCATCAGGTCGACCTCTACACCCGCCGCTCCGATCCGGACCAGCCCGAGGTCGAGGAGACCGTCCCGGGGGTACGCCTGCACCACCTGCCCGCCGGGCCGCCGAAGCCGCTGCCGAAGAGCCGGATCGATGAGCACCTGGCCGAGTTCGCCACCGCACTCGCCGAGCGTGGTACGCCGGCCGATGTGGTGCACTCCCACCACTGGATGTCCGGGGTGGCCGCGCTGCCGGTCGCGCACGCCTGGGGCGTACCGCATCTGCAGAGCTATCACTCGGTCGCCGCAGTCCGCGCCGACGACCCGCTCTCGGAGGGGGAGCCGCCGGAGTCGCCGCGCCGGGTGCCCGGTGAGGTGCTGGTGGCGCGCGAATCCGATGTGGTGGTGGCGATCAGCCGCGCCGAGGCGGAGACGATCGTCGGCCGCTGCGGTGCCGATCCGGATCGGGTGGTGGTCGTCCCGCCCGGGGTGGACACCGAACTCTTCCGACCACTGGCCCCCGGTGAGGAGCACTGGCAGTGCTGCGAGATGCGCCGGCCCTATCTCTTCTTCGCCGCCCGGTTGCAGCCGCTCAAGGGACCCGATCTGGCGCTGGAGACGCTCGCCCGGATCGACCCCGAACACCGCCCGCACCTGGTGCTGGCCGGCGACGTCTCGGCCGACTTCGCCGACTACCACGACCATGTCCAGCGGCTGGCGCACCGGCTCGGGATCGCCAACGATGTCGTCTATTCCGGCGCCCGGCCGCGCGATGAGTTCGCGGCGATGATGCGCGGTGCGGAGGTCGTGCTGATGCCCTCGCACTCCGAGACCTTCGGCCTGGTGGCCCTGGAGACGGCCGCCTCCGGTGTCCCGATCGTCGCCTCCGCCGCCGGCGGGCTGCGTGAGGCCGTCGCCGATGGCAGGACCGGAATCCTCATGGAGACAAGAGATCCAGGCGCCTGGGGTGCCGCGGTGCAGGGGTTGCTCACCGATCGGGACACCCGTGCCCGGATGGGTGCCGAGGCCCGGAGCTGGTCCCGCCGCTTCGACTGGACGAAGGTCGCGACCCGGCTGACCGATATCTACGCCGACAGCCGCCGAAAGGTGTCCGCGCGATGACCGATCCACTCACCGGTGCCCGCCGGATCCTGTTCGTGCACGCCCATCCCGACGATGAGACGCTGGCCACCGGTGCACTGATCGCCCACCTGGTGGGCCAGGGTGTCGAATGCGTACTGCTCACCGCCACCCGCGGCGAGCAGGGCGAGGTGCGTCCGGGCACCTTCACCGGGCCGGCCGAGGATTTCCCGGCCCACCGCGAGCGCGAACTCGCCGGTGCGCTCACCGCCCTCGGGGTCACCGAACAGCTCTGGCTCGGCGAACCGCCGGCGCTGGCGCCCGGCCGCAAAACCCACCGGTACAGCGATTCCGGGATGCGTTGGGTCGCCGAAGGGGTGGCCGGCCCAGCCGAGGTGACCGGGCCGGATGCACTCAGCACGGTGGACCAGGACCAGCCGCTGGCCGACCTGGTGGCTGCCGTCGAGCACGTCCGCCCCGACCTGGTGATCAGCTACGACGACGCCGGCGGGTACGGCCACCCGGATCACGTCGCCCTGCACCACCTGTGCGCCCGCGCGGCCGAGCGGACCGGCGTACGCCTGGCCGAGGTCGTCACCCCCGGCACTGAGGGCGCGACGGTGCTGGACCTGTCCGCGGAACTGCCGACCGTGACCGCCGCCCTGCACCAGCACGCCAGCCAGGTCCAGGTGGACGGGACCGAGGTCGTGCACGTCGGCGGCCAGCGCGAACCGATCCTGCTGCGCACCGCCGTCCGCGCCTGCTGACCGGGCTCAGCCGAGCCGCAGCCGCAGCCGCTCGCGGACATATTCGCGGGCGTCGCGGATCCTGGTCTTGACCGCGCTCAGGCTGGCCCCGGTCTGCTCGGCGACCTCCTCATAGGACAGCCCGCCCAGATCGCGCAGCACGAATGCCTCGAGCGCGGTGGGCCGATCCTTCTCCAACCCCTCCAGGGCTTCCAGCAGATCGAGCCGCGATCCGGCGATCACGCTGGTGGTTCGCGGGTCGGCCGCCTCGGGCAGTGCCGGGGTCTGCGCGGACTCGGCAAAACGACGACGCAGTGAGCGATAGGTGGCCCGGGCGCTGTTCGCCGCGATCACCCCGACCCAGCCCAGCAGGCTGCCGCGCCCGCTCCACTGGTCGAGCTTGGTGGCCACCACCAGCAGCGCGTCCTGCGCGGCCTCCTCGGCATCGGCGGGGTGCGGCAGCATCCGCCGACAGATCCGCAGCACCCGCGGCTGCAGCAGTGCGAGCAATTCCTCCAGCGCCAACTGATCCCCGGCGGTCACGCGCTGGGCGAGGTCGACCGCCTGGTTCTCCTCCCAGGACGTGTCCATCTGCACGGTCCCCCGATCCGTGGTCGATTCATTGTGGTGCGGGGGCGAGTCTGCCATCTCCGGGGGTTCTGGCAACGGATGGGCCCCGGTTGCGTGAGAATGTCCCCATGAAGACACTCGGCCGTTACCGCCTGGTCTCCCCGCTGGGGACCGGTGCCTTCGCGACCGTCTGGCTCGCCCACGACGACAACTTCGAACTGCCCGTGGCGATCAAGGTGCTCGCCGACAACTGGGCCCGCGATGCCGAGGTGCGGGAGCGGTTCCTCAACGAGGCGCGATTGATGCGCCGGATCTCCAGTCCCCGTGTCGTCGGTGTCTATGACGTCGACATCACTGACGGTCAACCCTATTTCGTGATGGACCATCTGCCCGGTGGCACGGTCGCCGATCTGATGCAGCGCGGGATCACCGTGCCGGAGGCGATCCGGTTGGCCCTGGATGCATCGGCGGCGGTCGAGGCGTTGCATTCCGCCGGTGTGCTGCACCGGGACCTCAAGCCCAGCAACCTGCTGCTCCGCGAGGGCCTGCCCGATCCGTTCGTCGCGGTGGCCGACCTGGGCACCGCGAAGCTGGCGGCGGACGCCTCCGGGGTGACGCTGACGGCCGGTACGCCGGCGTACATGGCCCCCGAGCTGGTCCTCGGCACCGGCGGTTTCGACGCGCGTGCCGACGTGTACGCCCTGGGGGTGCTCACCTACGAACTGCTGACCGGCCAGAAACCGTTGCCGATGCGGACGGTGACCGAGGTGGCCGAGCGGCCGCCCGGTCAGCCGCCGGTGGCGGTGGCCGAAGAGCTGGGCCTGCCACCCGCGGTGGACGTGCTGCTGCGGCGTACCCTCTCCACCGAACGGGAGGACCGCCCGGCCAGCGCCGCCGCCTTCGCCACCGAGCTCACCGCGGCACTGCAGCCTCCGCCCCCGGTCACTCCGCAGGGGGCAGGGGCTCCGCAACCGCTGCCCGCGGACCAGGTGGCGACCGAGGTGATCCCGCGCCTGCAGGAGCCGATCATCGAACCCGAGCAGCAACCTGCCCCACTCGAGCCGGAGCCTGCGTCCGAGGTCCGGCGACTGACCCCGGGGGTCCTGGTGCTGCTGGCGGTGCTGCTCTTCGTGGTCAGCGGCGTCGTCGGCTGGTGGGTCTCCGGCGCGTTCTTCTGAGCGTCACAGGGAGCGGTGGATCAGCACCTTGTCGGCGACAGCTTCGAGTTCGTGAAGCTGCGCGGGGTGTACGGCTGGTGATTGGGACGGCTTCACGGCCACCGGCCCTGGTGGGCTGGGCCCGCCCCACCAGCGCGGCCTGCGAAATTTGCGGCTCGATCGCAGAATTGACCGATCTGGGCACCGAATGGCGATCGAGCCGCAAATTTCGGTGGCGGCCGGCCATCTCGACACAGTGAGGATGGTGGTGGGGGTCCGGTGGCCTTGGGGATGATGTCTTTGGGGTCTGGGTTGTTCGTTTGACCGATCTCGACACTGGCGCTGTTGGTTGGGTGCCTTGAACGCGACTTGTCGACGGCCGGCCCGCCGGGCCCCTCTTTCGGTTTGGATGGCCAGACCGGGCGGGTGTGACTTGATAGGACCTTGATCGGTGTCTCATCACTGTGGTGTCCGCCCGGCCTGGGAGGTCATCCCTCGATCCAGTTGTAGAGGGAGACATCACCCATGATGACCACCAACCATGCCACGCCTCAAGACCCGACCCCGGTGGTGGCCGGGGTCGATACCCATCAACGCACCCATCACGCGGTCGTGCTCACCGAGACCGGGGTGTTGTTGGCTGATCGGGAGTTCCCGGTCTCCCGCGCGGGTTATGCCGCGTTGGTGGACTGGGTCGCCGGCCACGGACCGATCACCGCGATCGGGGTCGAGTCGACCGGTTCGTATGGGGCCGGGTTGACGGTGCATCTGCTGGCGGCCGGGATCGAGGTGATCGAGGTCAACCGGCGCGATAAGACCACCCGG
>NZ_NMVP01000025.1 GCF_002250705.1 Enemella evansiae | reverse complement strand
TGGTCATCATCGGCCGGCTGCGCCGCGACCCCGACACCCAGGCCTACTTCCACCGACGCACCAGCGAACACAAGACCCGCGCCGAAACCATCCGATGCCTCAAACGCCACCTCGCCCGCACCATCTATCGAAACCTCAAAACCGACCTCATGACCCCTTGACGATCTATAGGACCGTCGCAACGCGTACTCCGCTTCGCTGCGTACGCGTTGCTACTCGATGACCGTCACGGATTCCTGCGGATCGTCAGCGCGGAGACGCCGTTGTCGGCGGTGAAGGCGCCGCTCCAACCGGGTCCGGTGAAGACCAGCGAATCGCCCCGATCGGCGGTGATCCGGAATCCCGCCTGCGGCAGGCTGGTCCGCAGCCAGTCGGCGAGCTCGGCCGGTGAGGGGGAGGCGAAGGTGGCGGTGAGGACGTTCTCCTGGTCCACCTGACGCAGGATCTGGACCCCGGCCGGCAGTGTGATCGAGGCGGCCGGCACGTTCCGGAAACCGAGCTGGGCCATGCTCACCCCGCCGGCGGGAACCGCGACCGGGGTCGGCGTCGGATCCGGTGCCGGCGGCGGAGCAGCCGCCGAACAACCACCGATCACCAGGATCGCCGCGGCGGTGACCAACATCCGGCCCAGCGGCGCGCGAAAATACCCGTCCCTCACGCCAGTCACGATAGCCTCGGACCCGTCATGACTACTGAGCCTCATTCCACGGCCCCCGAGACCGAGGTCAGCGAGCGGCCCAAGACCTATCTGCCGGCCGCGATCCGCGCCATGCGCCCACGCCAGTGGGTGAAGAACGTCCTCGTCCTGGCCGCCCCGCTGACCGCCGGTCGGATCTTCGAGCCGACGGTGCTGGGGCACGTCGCGCTGGCCTTCGTCGCCTTCTCCCTGATCAGCGCCACCATCTATCTGATCAACGACGCGACCGATGTCGCCGAGGACCGGCTGCATCCGACGAAACGGTTCCGCCCGATCGCGGCCGGTGAGTTGAGCGTGCCGGCCGCCTACGTGCTCGCGGCCATCTGCTGCGCCCTGGCGCTCGGCCTCGGGTTCTGGACCGCGAAGATGCTCGGGGTGGTGCTCGCGGTCTACTTCGTGCTGCAGCTGCTCTACACCCAGTTCCTGAAGAACCAGCCGATCCTGGATCTGGCGATGGTCGCCTCCGGATTCCTGCTGCGGATGATCGCCGGCGGTGTCGCGACCTACATCGAACTGTCGGCCTGGTTCCTGCTGGTGGCCGCCTTCGGTTCGCTGTTCATGGTGGCCGGCAAGCGTTACTCGGAGATGCACGCGCTCGGTTCGGACGCGGGCACCCGGAAGTCGCTGAAGGCGTACACCATCTCCTATCTGCGGTTCGCCTGGCACCTGTCCGCGGCGATCACGCTGATGTCCTACTGCCTGTGGGCCATCGGCGGGCCGGTCGCGCAGGGTCAGCCCGCGCCGGCCACCGGCCTGTGGGGCATCCCGTGGCTGGTGATCTCGATCATCCCGTTGACCATCGGCCTGCTGCAGTACGCCCTGGAGGTCGACAAGGGTGACGCCGGTGAGCCCGAGGACGTCGTGCTCCGGCACCGGGCGCTGCAGGTCTCCGGGCTGCTCTGGATGATCTGCCTGGTGCTGGGGATCTTCTTCAAGTGAGCCGCCCCGTCGCCCTGGTCACCGGCGCCAGCCGTGGCATCGGTCGGGCGATCGCGCTCGACCTGGGCAGGGACCATCACGTGCTCGTCGGCGGTACCCGCGCGGAGACCGTCAATCCGGTGGTCGCCGAACTCCCCTCGGCCGAGCCCTTCATCGCCGATCTGACCGATCCGAGCAGCATCGACGATGCCAGCGCCGGCTCCTCCCTCGCCGAATCCCCGACCCTCGATGTGCTCGTGCATTCCGCCGGGATCATCATCAACAAGACGGTGGCCGAGGCCGGCCATGAGGACTGGGCGCAGATCCTGGGCACCAATGTCGTGGCGGTCGCCGACCTGACCCGACAGCTGCTCCCGGCCCTGCGCACCGCCGGTGGCCAGGTGGTCACGATCAACTCCGGCGCCGGTTACGTCGCCAGCCCCGGCAACGGCCTGTACGCCGCCTCCAAGTTCGCGCTGCGGGCGTTCACCGACGCGTTGCGCGAGGAGGAGCGCGGCCGGGTCCGGGTCACCTCGATCCATCCCGGCCGGGTGGACAGTGACATGCAGCGCCAGATCCAGGCCGGTTTCGGCAACGAGGACTACCGCGCCGAGATCTACCTCACCCCGGAGTCGGTCGCCGCCACCGTGCGGCTGGCCGTGGACGCCACCGACGAAGCGATGGTCGAGTCGCTGCAGATCCGTCCCGTGGTCCAGTGAGCATCGAGCGGGCCGACCTGTCGCTGGCGCGGATCCTCGCGCAGCGGCTCGCCGGTCCGCCACTGACCGATGCGACCGCCGCCGTCACCCACCTGGGCTGTGTGCAGGCACAGGATCTGCCGGGGGCACTGACCTCGGTGGCGCTGCGCACCGCCGACCGCGACCGCGCCGGGGTACGAGCCGCGCTCGATGCGGGCGAGCTGCTCCGCAGCTGGCCGATGCGCGGCACCCTGCATCTGCTCGCCGCGCGCGATGCCGCGTGGATGTGCGAGCTCACCTCCCCGCGGATGTACGCCCAGGCCGCCAAGCGACGCGCCGAGCTCGGCGTCACCGATGCGATGCTCGCCCATGCCGGTGAGCTCGCTGCCGCCGCGATCACGGCCGAGGGCCCGCGGACCCGGGCCGAGCTGATCGAGATGTGGCAGCCGCACGGGTACGCCGAACCGAGCGGGCGGGCGTACCACCTGCTGATGACCCTGTGCCACACCGGCCTGCTCGCCCAGGGTCCGCTGCGCGCGGGCGGGAAGCTGGAGCAGTGTTTCGTGGTGCTCGACGACTGGGTCCCCGAACCCGTCGCCCCCGCTGACCGGGAGGCCGCGCTGGCGCGGTGGGCGGAGCGCTATTTCGTCTCGCACGGCCCGGCCACCGCGGCCGATCTGGCGCGCTGGACCGGGCTCACCATGGGGGATGTCCGCCGCGGGATCGCAGGCGCCTCGGGGCTGGTGACCCAGGAGATCGACGGGGTCCCACACTGGTACGCCGCAGAGCTGCCGGATCTGCTGGCCGAGCACCGCCGGGCCGCCCGCGGGCTGTTGCTGCTGCCCGGTTTCGACGAGTTGATCCTCGGTTACGCCGACCGGACGCCCACCCTCGACCGCGACCACGAGACCCTCGTCGTACCGGGCCGCAACGGGATGTTCAAGCCGACCGTGGTCACCGGCGGCCGCGCCGTCGGCACCTGGCGCAGGGTGAAGGTCAAGGGCGCCGAGCGGATCGAGGCGACCCCCTTCCCCGGCGCGAAACTCCCCGCCGAAGCCAGTCTCACCCGCGCCTTCTCGCGGCTCCCCGCCTGAACTTTGTCAGCGACTATTGCCCGTCCTTCGAACGAGGACCGGCCATAGTTGCTGACAAAGTTCGGTGCGCTCAGCCGACCGAGTTGCAGGTGACGGTCAGGGTGAAGTCCTCGGCGCCGCCGCCGGGCTGACCGTTCTGGCTGACCCGCTCCAGATTGCCGTTGACCACGAAGGTCTTGTTGCTGCGGGTCACCACGGCGCGGCCGATGTTCTCCTCGGCGCGCATCATCATCGAGGCCTGCGACTTGGAACCCATCACCACCGCGATCGCCTTCGGCTGCGGTTCGTCGGTCACCGCGACCTTGGCGGAGGCGGCCCCGGATTCCAGGGTGAGCAGCAGCCCGTCCGGACGCTTCTCACATTTGATGCTGCTCGCCTTGTAGGTCTGCCCCTCGACCTGGAACTGGCCGCTGCCACCGGCGATCAACGAACAACCGGACAGGGCGAGCGCCGCGAAGCCCACCGCGGGGGCGTACCACCAAGATCTCTGCACGCGCTCACCCTAACGGCCGATCAGACCGGCGGCACGCCGTGCCGATCAGACCGGCGGCACGCCGTGCCGACGCGCGGGGCGGTCCCGGTCCTTGCCGGCGGCCGCCGCGAAGCGTGCGATGAGCTCCCCACGTACCTCGTCGGGGTTGATGATGCCGTCGATCACCAGATCCGAGGCGAGCCGCAGGATGTCGATATCGGCCTCGTATTCCTCCCGGAGCCCGGTGACGTACGCCTCCCGCTCGGCCTCGTCCTCGATCGCGTTGATCTTGTTGGCATAGACCGCATTGATCGCCGCCTCCGGGCCCATCACCGCGATCTTCGCGGTCGGCAGCGCCAGGCAGGCATCCGGCGCGAACCCCGGACCGCACATCGCATAGAGCCCGGCACCGTAGGCCTTGCGGACCACCAGCGACACCGTCGGTACCGAGGCCTCGGCCATCGCGGTGATCATCTTGGCACCGTGCCGGATGATCCCCTGCCGCTCCACCGCCGAACCGATCATGAACCCGGGCACATCACAGAGATAGAGCAGCGGGATGTTGAAGGCATCGCAGAGCCAGATGAACCGGGCGGCCTTGTCGGCGGAGTCGACGAACAGCACACCGCCCTTGACCGCCGGCTGATTGGCCACCACGCCGACCGGATTTCCTTCCAGCAGGCCGATTCCGACGACCAGCTCGGGCGCGAACAGCGGCTTCACCTCGAAGAACGAATCCTCGTCGGTGATCGCGTCGATCACCGAATGGATGTCGTAACCGACCGACTCCGAAGCCGGTACCAGGTCGTCGGTGAACTCGCGGGCGGGCGGCGCCGGCTCCTGGGTCGGCGGCTGCTCGCGCCAGTTCAGCGGCAGATAGGAGAACCAGTGCTTGGCCTGCTCGATCGCATCGGTGTCGTCGGTCGCGAGCTGGTCACCGCAGCCGGAGACGGTGGCATGCATCCGGGCACCGCCCATCTCCTCCAGGGAGACCTTCTCGCCGACCACCATCTCGGCCATCCGGGGCGAACCGAGATACATCGAGGCATTCTCCTCGACCATGATCACCAGGTCGGTGAAGGCGGGGATGTAGGCCCCGCCGGCGGCCGAGGGGCCGAACAGGCAGCAGATCTGCGGCACCTTGCCCGAGAGCTGGACCTGGTTGCGGAAGATCCGCCCCGCCCCGCGGCGGCCCGGGAAGAGCTGCACCTGATCGGTGATCCGGGCACCGGCGGAGTCGATGAACCAGAAGATCGGCAGTTCCTCGCTGAGCGCCGCCTCGGTGACCCGGATGATCTTCTCCACCGTCCGCGCGCCCCAGCTGCCGGCCTTCACCGACGGGTCGTTGGCGACCACCAGCGCCGGCCGGCCCTCGACCAGGCCGCGGCCGGTGACCACACCGTCGGCAGGCAGATTGCCGGCCAGGGCATTGGCCAACTGCCCGTCCTCGATGAAGGTGCCCTCGTCGAAGAGCAGCGCGATCCGGTCCCGGACGAACAGCTTGTGCTGGCTGTCCAGTTTGGCCCGGGCCTTCTCGCCCAGGGTTCCGGTGGCGGCCCGAGCCGCGTCGATGTCGGCAGCGGTGCTGATGCCGTCCACCATGGGTGCTCCGTTCCCTCGTTCCACTCGGCTGGCAGGCTCACTCGACCGGCAGGCCGAGGCCCCGGGCGATCAGCATCCGCTGCACCTCCGAGGTGCCCTCCCCGATCTCCAGGATCTTGGCGTCGCGATAGAACCGGGCCACCGGGTATTCCTCGATGAAACCGTAGCCACCGAAGATCTGCGCGGCGATCCGGGTCGCGGTGACCGCCGCCTCCGAGGTGTGCAGTTTGGCGATCGCGGCGGCCCGCTTGTACGCCGCCAGCTGCTTCTTGCTCGGCTGGGCGGGCATCGCGTCCTTCATCGCCGCGGCGGAATAGACGAGCAGGTGGCCGACGTGGGCGGCCACATCGAGGTCAGCGAGCTGGAAGGCGACACCCTGCTTGCGGCCGATCGGGCCGCCGAAGGACTGCCGCGTGCCGGCGTACTCGACGGCGAGATCGCGGCAGGCACGGACGCAACCCAACCCCAGGGCGGCGATCGCAACGCGGCCATCATCCAATGTGGACAGGAATTGCGCGTACCCACGTCCGCGCGGACCGAGCAGATTGGCCTCGGGCACCCGCACGTTCTCGAAGGTCAGCGGGTGGGTGTCGGAGGCGTGCCAGCCGAGCTTGTCGTACGCCGGTTCGACGGTGAAACCCTCGGTGCCGTTGGGAATCATGATCGCCGACAGCTCCGGACGGCCGTCCTCGCGGGTGCCGGTGCGGGCGGTGACGGTGACCACCGAGGTGATGTCGGTCCCGGAGTTGGTGATGAACTGCTTGGCACCGTTGACCACCCACTCGCCGTCGGTCAGCTCGGCCTTCGTCCGGGTGGCACCGGCGTCCGAACCGGCCTCGGGTTCGGTGAGCCCGAAGCCCGCAAGTGCCTTGCCGGCAACCAGATCCGGCAGCCAGCGGTCCTTCTGCTCCTGGGTGCCGAAGTTGACGATCGGGTTGATGCCCAGGCCGACGCCGGCCTCCAGGGTGATGCCCAGGGACTGGTCGACCGCACCCAGTTCCTCGATGGCGACGCACAGGCCGGTGAAGTCACCGGTGCCGCCGAACTCCTCCGGGGCGTGCAGGCCGAACAGACCCAGCTCACCCATCTTCTGGACGGTCTCCAGCGGGAAGGTGTGCTCGCGGTCCCACTGGGCCGCGTTCGGAGCGACCTCGTTGCGGGCGAAGTCGGCGACCACCGCCCGCAGATCCTGGTGGTCATCGGACAGCTCGAACTGTGTGCTCATCCCGCTCCTCATCGATGTCGGCGAAGAAAATACTAGGACATCCTAGTAAATTGCGGTACTCGCGCTCCCCACGGTCATCGAGTAGCAACCCATGCGCAGCGAAGCGGAGCAATGGGTTGCGTGTCGAGATGAACGACACCGGCTCATCGAGCGTTGACCCACGTTCATCGAGTAGCAACCCATGCGCAGCGAAGCGGAGCAATGGGTTGCGTGTCGAGATGAACGGAGCGGGAGTTCAGTCCGCGTCGTCCTCCGCCTCGAGGATCACGCTGCGTACATCGGGCAGCTCACTGAGCTGCACCATCAGGTCGCGCAGCGGCAGCGCACCGCGGAACCGCATCCGGACCTCGACGCCCTCCCAGTCGTCGGCGGTCACCTGTCGGGTCGAGTCGATGGTGCCGTCGAAGCGCATCTCCCCCGCGGCCAGCATGATCCGCCGCAGCGCTCCGCGGCCGTCGGTGTAGCGGATCCGCAGGGTCCGCTTGGCCTCGGCATTGGGCAGCCGGCGCAGCAGCGGCGAGACCACGAAGATCACCACGAAGTGCAGCAGCGTGAACAGCGCAGCCATCGGGATCAGGTTCGCACCAGCAGCCATCCCGACCGCGGCGGCGAGCCAGACCGTGGCGGCGGTGGTCAAGCCGCGGATCGCGTCCCGGTTCACGAAGATCACCCCGGCCCCGAGGAAGCCGACACCGGAGACGATCTGGGCGGCGATCCGGGAGCCGTCCCACTGGATCGGTTCGCGTTCCAGCACCGGCATGCCGTGGATCGATACCAGGGTGAACAGGCAGCTGCCGAGGCCGACCAGGGCATGGGTACGCACCCCGGCGGGTTTGCGGCGCAGCTGCCGCTCCATCCCGATGATCGTGCAGAGCACGAATGCCGCCAGCGCGCACCAGAGATCCTCGAGCGTGAGGCTCCGCATCGTGAACACCAGGTCTCCCTTCCGCAACAGGTTTCCCAGCGGGCGGTGAAACGCCCCTGACCCGGCTATACCCGCCGGGCGGGACGAGCGGTGGGGCGACGCGCACACCACCCCGGGATGAGACGCTGACGTATGCAGGTGAGCGCACAGGCCATGGTTACGCTCACCGAAACCCGATCGAATGGCGTGCAGGTCGGCGTACCCGACGCCGCCACGAACCGGGAGAGCCAGATGCTTCGAACCCTCGCGCTCACCGCGGCCACCCTGACCGGGGTGACCGCCGTGGTCTACCTCAACTTCTCGGCGCGGGTGATGCCGGCCCTGGCGAAGCTGCCCAATCCCGCGGGGATCGCCAAGATGCAGCAGTTCAACCGGACCGCGGTGCAACCACCGTTCATGATCTGCTTCTTCGGCGCCGCCGTGCTCGGTGGCTACCTGATCGTGCGGGTCGCCCGCGGTGAACGCGGCACCGCCGACCTGCTCGCCGCGGCCGGCGGGGCGGCGTACCTGGCCGGTTTCCTGCTCACCATCGGCTATCACGTGCCGCTGAACAACAAGGTCGATGCGCTCACCCCGACCGATCCGGCGGCGGTCGGCGTCTGGCGGGATCATCTGACCGACTGGACCCGGGCGAACACGGTGCGCGCGGTGCTCTCGGTCCTCGGCACCGGCGCGCTGATCGGCGCTGCTCTCGCGCCGCCCCAGTGAGCGCACTAGCGTCGGTGGGCGTGGACCCACTGACCGACTTCCTGGACGGGCCGCGGGCGCGGGGAGCGTTCGTGCTGCACCTGCAGCTGGCCCGGCCGTGGTCGGTGGACATCGCCGACGATGCCCCGCTGACGCTGATGGCGGTGCTGACCGGGGACGCCTGGCTGCGTCCGGTCGGGCATCCGCCGACGCTGTTGCAGGCCGGCGACGTGGCGTTGGTACGCCGGGGCGTGCGTTATGTGGTGGCGGATTCGGCGGATCGGGAGCCGGACGTGCGGATCGGGCCCGGTCAGACCTGCACCGGCAGCGGCGGCCGGGACCTGTCCGACGAGTGGGGTATCGGGCCTCGGCGCTGGGGCAACGATCCCGCCGGCGGTGACACCATGCTGGTCGGCAGCTATCTGGTGGGAGCCGAGACCGGTGGGCTGCTGCTGCGCGCCCTGCCGGAGGTGGCGGTGGTCCGGGCCGTATCGACGCCGGTGCTGGAACTGCTCGTGCAGGAGGCCGGCCGGACCGGGGTGGCGCAGGCCAGTGTGCTGGATCGGTTGCTGGACGTGTTGCTGATCTCGGTGGTCCGGGCCTGGGCCGAGTCGGCGCCCGAGGGCGAACCGAACTGGCTCACCGCCGGACGGGATCCGCTGGTCCGCGACGCGTTGCGACTGATGCACGCCCGGCCCGGCGATGGCTGGACCGTGGAATCGCTGGCGGCCGCGGTGGGCACCTCGCGGGCCGCGCTGGCCCGCCGGTTCACCCAGTTGGTCGGGATGCCGCCGATCGCGTACCTCAGCCAGTGGCGGCTGGCACTGGCCGCGGATCTGCTGCAGGACCCCGCGCTGACACTGGCGGCGGTGTCGCGGCGGGTCGGGTATGCGACCCCGTTCAGCATGAGCGCGGCGTTCAAGAAGCAGTACGGGGTCAGCCCCCAGCAGTACCGCACCGCGCACGCCGGCTGAGCGAGCGAGGAACGAGCGAGTCGAAGCCAAGTCCTCAACCCCGCACTGACCGACCGGTCGAACCCCATTTTCCGCCCCTCGTGCTCGGCGGCGGGCCGCAGACCCGCATCCGCTCGTCACTACTCACGCACTGGAGTAGAAAAATGGGGTTCGACCGAACGGTAGGTCAGGCTTGAACCGAGCCCTCGACCCGGCCCGCGCCGGGTCAGTCTGCCGCACCCGCTACTGGGAATGATTTTCACCGGCTGGGTGTTGACCAGGCAACCACCTGCGCGAGAGGAGCCAACCGAGATGGCCAAGCGAAACGAACTGCGACCGATCATCAAGATGCGGTCCAGCGCGGGGACCGGCTATGCCTACGTGACCCGCAAGAACCGGCGTAACGACCCCGACCGGCTGACGCTGCGGAAGTTCGACCCGATCGTCCGTCAGCATGTGGAGTTCAAGGAAGCCCGCTGACGCTCGGCGAGTAACCGCCAAGCGAAGCCCCCGTACCGACCGCGAGGCCCCTGCTGCGGCAGGGGCCTCGTCACCGGTGCGGGGGTTCGTCGATTTGCCGCAGCCGCTACCAGGCACGAGGATCGGATCGTTCCACGAGAGGACTCTGATGACCCGCCCCGGCCTCCCCCGCCTCGCCCTGGTCGGCCTGTGCTCCGCCGCCCTGCTCGGTGCCGGGATCGGCCAGGCATCGGCCGATCCCACCCCGACGCCGTCGCGCAGCCCGCTGCCCGAACGGAAGCCATTGCCGACCGAGGTTCCCTGCTCCCCCGTCGATCCCGCGGTCTCGGGACTTGGCCCCGGCTGGGGCGCGATGGGCCCCAGGGGCGGGCACACCGGCCTGGACTTCCCCGCCCCGGCAGGCACCCCGGTACGGGCGCCGGCGGCCGGTGTGGTCGTCCCACCGAGTGCGGGCGACTGGGCCGGCACCCATGTGGTGCTGCGACATGCTGATGGGAGCCTCAGCGTCTATGCCCATCTGTCCGCGACCACCGTCGGAGTGGGCGACATGGTCACCGCCGGTCAGCAGATCGGTGCGATCGGCACCACGGGCAAGTCGTTCGGGCCGCACCTGCATCTGGAGCGCTATCCCGGTGGCGCGCTCGGCGATCGCTACCGGACCGGCGATCCGCTCACCTGGCTGCAGGCCCGCCCCTGCCAGGCCCCGGCCGCCACGACCGCACCGTCCCCCGAGCGATCCGGCGGCCTGGCCAGCACCGGCGACTGATCACTCCCCGCGGTCGACGTAGAGGCAGAACGGATGCCCGGCCGGGTCGCTGAGCACCCGGACATCGTCCTGTGGTTGGAAATCCGCGACCGTGGCACCGAGTTGCTGGGCATCGGCGACGGCCGCCGCCAGGTCCTCGACAGCGATGTCCAGATGCAACTGCATCTGCTGATCACCGGGCCCACCCGGCCAGACCGGCGGCACATGGTTCTCCTCCAGCTGGAAGGCCAGGTTCACCGGCAGATCCCGCACCTGCATGGTCACCCAGTCGTCGGCTTCGGTGGAGATCGGCCAGCCGAGCAGCCGCTCGTAGAACCGCGCCAACCCGCGCGGATCCGGCGTACCCAGCACGATGCCCAGCCAGCCATCGCGCCGCCGCCCGCGGATCGGCCCGAGCTTCTCATCGGATCGTTCATCAGTGGTCATGCCCCGACCCTGTCAGCCGCGACCGACAGTCACTGGTGCCACCTCAGTATTCGTCGTGCCGTCTGGTCCTGCTGAATGCCTCGGTCTGCGGCCAGCCCGCCGGGGAGTCCTCCCAGGTCTCCTGCCGGCCATAGATCGTCCGGTCGAGATAGCCGGCCTCGGAGCTGAACGGCTCGACCCCGCGGCCGGTGGTGGAATAGGTGAGGTAGGCCTGCTCGCCGACCTTCAGCAGGAAGCTGACCCCGGGCACCTCGCCGCCGTCGCGGGTCCATCCCCAGTCGTCGTTGTAGCTGGTCTCCCCCGCCGAGACCCACGGTTCGCGCCAGCCCATCCGCTCCGAATAGGCCGTCAGTTTTTCAACCGGGGCACGAGAAATGCGCACGAAGCGGATCCCGTATGGTGCGAAGTGCGCGGTGTGCGGGAGGCTGTCGGCCAGGTTCGAACACGACGGGCAGCCGGCGTCCCAGTCGCTGTCGAACATGAAGTGCTGGATGATCAGCTGCTCCGCATCACCGAACAGGTCGAGCAGCGTCACCGGCCCGTCGGGTCCGGCGAAGGTGTAGTTCTGCACCGGCGTCATCGGCAGCCGACGCCGCGCGGCACTCACCTCGTCACCGAGTCTGGTGAGCTCCTTCTCCCGTGCCAATTGCTGGTCGGCGGCCTGCTGCCACGCGGCGCGGTCCACGATCTGGGGCTGTGCCATGGTTCCTCCTCGGCTCGGCTCTGCGTCTCGAGACGAGTCTGCGCCCGTACGCCCCCGCGGGCTTCTCCGATCTTGCGGGGCCGTCGGTACGCGAGCTCAGATCGGTGGAACGCGGGGGACCGAGTATCCGATCTCGGTGGAGATCGCGTCGATCAGGGCAGTCAGGATCGGCAGATCCAGGCGGCCGGTTCGGGTCGGCCGGGCAGGAAACGAGTCACGGGCAGGGTTGAAGAGGGTGACCGCGTGATCGTTGGTCATCGTCGAGTTCGTCAGGATCCCGTCGAGATCCGGCCATTGCCCGTGAATCGCTCGCGCCCACGCTCGGCAGGTCGCTCGCTCGCCGTGCATCAACGCGGTCGCGGCCTGATGGCGGATCAGCCACCGTCCGGTCAGATCCAGCAACCGCAGCGGCCGGGTGGGCTGCCAGATCAGATAGGCGGGCTGCCCGGTATGGATATCGATGGTTCGAGTCGCCTGCCCCACCTCGGCCAGCGCCGTCGCCAGCGTGCTCGCGGCGTACATCACTCCATGCTGCGGGTACTCCCGCGCCGGTTCGGGCATCGGATCCCACCGACACAGCGACAACGGTCCGAAGCTGCGCAGCTCGTTCCACGGCAACGCATGCGCACCGGAGGTCTTGAAGATCCGGACCAACGGTTGCTGCCAGGCAACAACATCGCTGTCGCTGCGCCGCAACGGCTCAGGCGGAGCCGCGGGCGCCTTCGAGGTCACCGGTCCAGCTCGGACAGCAGGCGCGCCACGGCAGCGGCCGGGTTCCCAGCGCGCAGCCAGTCATGCGGCGTCAGTCCCGCCAACTCCTCGAACTCGGTACCCATGAACGTCTCGACCGCGGAGGGGACCATCCCTGCGGGAATGGCCGGCACCACCTCGCCGAGTCCCGGCAGCGGTTCGCCGTCGATGAACTGCCAGCGCGGATAGCGATCAACACCGCGCACCTGGAAGCGATACAGCTGCCCCTTGCCGGCCCAGCGGGACACCACGCTGCGGTCGCGGGACACCATCCGCGCGACCTCTGCTGCGGTCACCGTCGATGCCAGCGTCTGCTGCGCACCTTCGCGCCGCGCCCGCACCGTTGCCGCCGCCGCGACCTGGGGCTCCAACAACGCGGTCGTCACCGCGGGCTCGAGACCAGCGAACTCGACCAATGCGGCCGCGTCATCTTCGGACAGCGCCTGGGTCGACCCACCGGACTCCGCTTCCTCGAACAGCGCCACCAGTTCCTCGGGTGAATCCACATCTTCGGTCACGCTCAACCCGACGGTGAGCGCCTGGACCAGGCGCTCCCGGCTCAGCGTGCCGGCACCGACCTCGGCGGGTTCCAGATCCTTCGGGAAGGCGTTCTCGGCCACCAGCCGGTATGCGTGCACCGGTGTGGTCGATGAACGGAGTCCGTGGCGGTGCCGAGCAGCACCCTGCTTGCGTCGAGTCATAACACCAGTTTACATAGCCATGCAACCTTGTGCATAGCTGTGCAGTGGATCAGCGAAGGGGTACGCCGGTTCAGTCGGCGAAGGACCAGCCCCGCTCGGCCAGGGCATCGCGGAGGAAGCCGATCGCCATCGGCCCGACACCGTGCAGGGCGGCCAGCTCCCGCTCCGACCATTCGCGCACCTGCTCCAGCGTCCACACCCCCTCGGCCCGCAGCGCCCGGGTCGCCGGGGCGCCGATCCGCGGCAGCGGCGTACCCTCCGGAGCGGCCTGGCGATCGGCCCGCACCGCCCCTGTCTCCGCGTCGATCAGCGCCGCCCCGCGCGGCGAGATCCGGTAGCCGATGTCCAGCGACTCGGTCAGCCCGAGCTCCTTGAGCTTGCGGACATCCCGCTTGAACTCCGGGGTGTCCCGGCCCAGCTCGGCGGCCAGTTCCGGAGCGCGCACGGTCGGGCGGCGGTCGATGATCGCCAGCGTCGCGCGGGTCCACGGCCCGATCGCCGACGCCGCATCGAGCCGGTCCAGCCGACCGACGAGCCGGGCGAGCTCCGCCGCGTCCGGCACGCTGGCCCGCAGCGACTCCCGCGGATCGGCCCCGGCATAGCGCAGGCCGACCTGCCAGATCGGCCGATCCGCCTTCGCCGCCAGCATTTCCTTCAATCCCTTCAACGAACCGGCGCCGGCCCGCCGGGCCTGGGCGGCGGTGAGCTTCGAGACCGCGACCTGCTCGACGCTGGTCACCTCGATCAGCCCGACGCGGGTGCGCAGGCCGGTGCCGACGCGCACCCGGGGGCGATCCCAGCGGCGGAACGCGAGATCCACCTCCCCCGCCCTGATCGCCGCGAGCGTGTCCGGCCGGATCATCATGGCGGTGAATCTATCCCCACCCGGATCAGTGCCGCAGCAGCACCATCAACCGCAACCATCCCGCCGGGTCCAACTCGGCATCCCCGGCCACTCCGCCGGCCAGTCCCGACACCATCAGCGCCAGGGCATCCGCGGCGGCCTGCACCTCGGCAGCGGCACCGCCCAGAATCCGTGCCTGGGTGAGGAATCCGGTGATCGAGGCCAACACCGCGACCGCCATCGCTGCCGGTTCCGGTTCGGCACGCACCGCCCCGCCCTCCTGCAGCGCGGCCAGGTATGCCGCCAGCGCCACCTGCATCGCATGCCGCAGCTCGGCGGCCACCGCGGCCCCGACACCGAGCACCCGCCGGTCATCGAGCAGCGCGGCCACCAGCAGCGGCTCACCGAGCAGGGCCAGCACCACCCGGCGTACCCCCTCACCCAGGCCACCGGGACCGCTGCGGCGTACCCGTTCGATCACCCGATCCAGCGAGAGCTGCAGCAGCTCCTCGAGCAGCTCCTGCTTGTCGCCGAACTCGAGATAGAACGCGCCCTTGCCGATCCCGGCCTCGGTGGCGACCCGAGTGATGGTCATCGCATCGAACCCGCGGTGCACCAGCACCCCCTCCGCGGCCGCCAGCACCCGCTCGCGCCGGTGCGCGATCCGCGGTCGGGGCACCTCCACCTCCGTAGTGACCGGATTCGTCAACTGGTCAGCAAAGTTATCAGGGGTCGGTACGCCTCCCCTAGACTCCGGCTGCAGCCGATTCGAAGGAGAAGCAATGGCCATCAGCAAGGTGCTCGTCGCCAACCGCGGTGAGATCGCCGTCCGCGTCATCCGCGCCGCCCGCGACGCCGGCCTGGGCAGCGTCGCGGTGTACGCCGAACCGGACGCCGATGCGCTCTTCGTCCGGCTCGCCGACGAGGCGTACTCCCTCGGTGGCGCCACCCCGGCCGACTCCTACCTCGACATCGGCAAGATCATCGAGGCCGCCAAGCAGTCCGGTGCCGACGCGATCCACCCCGGCTATGGCTTCCTGGCCGAGAACGCCGACTTCGCCCAGGCGGTGATCGATGCCGGGCTGACCTGGATCGGCCCGCCGCCGAAGGCCATCGATTCCCTCGGGGACAAGGTCAAGGCCCGCCACATCGCCGACAGGGTCGGTGCCCCGCTGGTACCGGGCACCAAGGAACCGGTCGCCGACGCCGACGAGGTGGTCGCCTTCGCCGAGGAGAACGGGCTGCCGATCGCGATCAAGGCGGCCTATGGCGGCGGTGGGCGAGGCCTCAAGGTGGTCCGCGACAAGGCCGAGATCCGTGACGCCTTCG
Organism: Enemella evansiae; assembly: GCF_002250705.1. Lineage (GTDB taxonomy): Bacteria > Actinomycetota > Actinomycetes > Propionibacteriales > Propionibacteriaceae > Enemella > Enemella evansiae. Next base: position 3,270 of record NZ_NMVP01000025.1, on the reverse strand, counting down.
ACTCCGCGGTCCGTGAGGCGGTCACCGCCTTCGGCCGCGGTGAATGCTTCGTGGAACGATTCCTCGACCACCCCCGGCACGTCGAGACCCAGTGCCTGGCCGACCAGCACGGCAATGTGGTCGTCGTCTCCACCCGCGACTGCTCGCTGCAACGCCGCAACCAGAAGCTGGTCGAGGAGGCCCCGGCGCCCTTCCTCTCCGACGCCCAGCTCGATCGGCTCTACTCCGCCTCCAAGGCGATCCTGACCGAGGCCGGCTACGTCGGCGCCGGCACCTGCGAGTTCCTGGTCGGGGTGGACGGCACCATCTCCTTCCTGGAGGTGAACACCCGGCTGCAGGTCGAGCACCCGGTCTCCGAAGAGGTGGCCGGGGTGGACCTGGTCCGCGAGATGTTCCGGATCGCCGACGGGGAGGAGCTCGGCTACGACGACCCGGAGCTGCGCGGGCACTCGATCGAGTTCCGGATCAACGCCGAGGACGCCGGCCGCAACTTCATGCCCGCCCCCGGTACGCTCACCCGCTGGCTGCCGCCGACCGGCCCGGGCGTACGCGTCGACGAGGGCTATCTCGAAGGCATGACCGTCCCCGGCTCCTTCGACTCGCTGGTCGCCAAGATCATCGTCACCGGTGCCAGCCGCGAACAGGCGATCGAACGCTCCCGCCGCGCGCTCGCCGAGACCGTCATCGACGGCATGCCGACCGTGCTGCCCTTCCACCGCGCCGTCCTCGACGACCCGGCGTACACCGCCCCCGATGGTGACTTCGCCGTGCACACCCGCTGGATCGAGACCGAGTTCGACAACCAGATCGCGCCGTGGAGCGGGGACGCCGGCGGTGAGCAGGCCGAGCCGACCGAGAAGACGGCGGTCGTGGTGGAGGTGAACGGCAAGCGGATCGAGGTCAAGCTGCCCGCCACCCTGGGCACCCTGTCCGGCGGTGGTGGCGGTGGGGTGAAGAAACCGCGCCGCCGGTCCGGCAGCGGGCAGGCCAAGGCGGCGTCCTCGACCTCGCTCACCTCGCCGATGCAGGGCACGATCGTCAAGGTCGCGGTCGCCGAGGGTGACGAGGTCGCCGAGGGTGACACCGTGGTGGTGCTGGAGGCGATGAAGATGGAGCAGCCGCTCACCGCGCACCGGGGCGGCAAGATCTCCGCGCTGAACGCCGAGGTCGGGGCCACGGTGAGCGCGGGTGCGGTGATCTGCGAGATCGTCGACTGAGACGCCCGTTCCCACCGAGTGAGTCAGCTGACCAACCGAGAGGCCCGCCCCGATCAGGGGTGGGCCTTTCCGGTTCCCCGGATTGGGGGCAGACGGGCACAATGGGGGGTATGGACTTCGTCATACTGCTCGTGATAATCGCCCTGGTGGTGGGTGGTGGCTACTTCGTCAGCAGACGAGCCACCCTGCAGCGCCAGCAGCGTGAACGAGCGGAGCTGGAGTCGCAGCTCACCGCCTCCCGCAAGGTCGCCGATGAGGACGTCACCAAGTTCGGTGAGGAACTGCAGGCCCTCGACTCCGATGTCGCCGGGCACGCGCTGGACGAGGCGATGCAGCAGGACTACACGCGGGCGCTGGATTCCTACGACGATGCGAAGCAGTCCCTGGACGCGGTGACCAAGCCCGATGAGATCAAGCACGTCACCGAGATCCTCGAGGACGGCCGGTACGCCATCGCCTGCGTGAAGGCGCGGTTGGCCGGTCAGCCGCTGCCGCAGAAGCGGCCGCCGTGCTTCTTCAACCCCGCCCACGGCCCCTCCACCGAGAATGTCTCCTGGGCCCCGCCCGGTGGCTCCCCCCGCGATGTCCCGGCCTGCGCCGCGGACGCCGAGCGGGTCAAGGCCGGCGCCGATCCCTACATCCGCACCGTGCAGGTCGGCGCCCAGCGGGTGCCCTACTGGCAGGGCGGCCCGGCCTACCAGCCGTACGCCCAGGGCTACTACAACTCCTGGCGCGGTTCGGACATGCTGACCGGCATGATGGTCGGCGGCCTGCTCTTCGGCGGTGGCGGGAACCTGTTCGCCGGCATCGGTGAGGGCTTCGGCGCGATCGGCGAGGGCGTCGGTGACATGTTCGAGGGCATCGGCGACGGCTTCGGCGACATCGGTGAGGGCATCGGCGACATGTTCGACGGCTTCTTCGACTAGTCGTCGGCTCGCGCGCGGCGCGCCATGACCCCGCTCTTCGGCCCAGTCGTCGAAATCCACGCGGGCCGTCTGTGCCGGGTCGCCTCCGTGGCGCGGGGATTTCTCCTTGATGGGCCTGCATCGCGGGGACGCGCCGCCAGACGCTCGCCTCCCGTAGCGCTCATCGAGTAGCTCGGCATGCGCAGCGAAGCGGAGCAGTGGTCAGCGACGGTCCTATAGATCGTCAAGTGGTCATGAGGTCGGTTTTGAGGTTTCGGTAGATGGTGCGGGCGAGGTGGCGTTTGAGGCATCGGATGGTTTCGGCGCGGGTCTTGTGTTCGCTGGTGCGTCGGTGGAAGTAGGCCTGGGTGTCGGGGTCGCGGCGCAGCCGGCCGATGATGACCATGTAGAGCGCGGAGTTGGCCTGGCGGTCCCCGCCACGGTTCAGCCGGACCCGTCCGCTGCTGGTGTGGCCCGAGGAGGCCGGGATCGGGCTGACCCCGCACAAGGCGGCGAACGCCGCCTCGGAGTGCATGCGCTCGATGTTCTGCCCGGCGGTGATCACCAGCTGAGCGGTGGTCTGCACCCCGACCTGGGGCATCGCCATCACCGACGGAGCGGCCTGCCGGGTCAACACCCGCAGAGTCTTGTCGGCGGCGGTGATCTCGGCATCCAGGGCCTGGATCCGGCGGGCGATCATCCGCAGGGCGTGTTTGGTGGCCTGGACCGGGTCGGCCAGCCGGGCACCGTCGGGCCGGTAACCGGCGGCCCGGGTCACCCGTTGCCGTGCGGTGCAGCCGATCAGCTCGTCATGGATCACCGCGGGGGCGGTGGTGATCAGATCACGCAACTGGCCATAGGCCGCGGTGCGGTCCTTGACCGCCCGATCCCGGGGGACCTTGATCACCCGGATCGCTTCGACCACACCGGTCTTGACCTTCGGCCGGGCGGTCGCGGTGCCGTTCAGCACCGCCCGGGCCGCGGACTCGGCATCGATCACATCGGACTTGCCCCGCCGCGCCCGGGTGGTCTTATCGGGCCGGTTGACCTCGATCACCTCGATCCCGGCCGCCAGCAGATGCACCGTCAACCCGGCCCCATACGAACCGGTCGACTCGACCCCGATCGCGGTGATCGGTCCGTGGCCG
>NZ_NMVP01000024.1 GCF_002250705.1 Enemella evansiae | reverse complement strand
ACGACCCCCACCGACAGCAGGTATCCGATCGAACCGACGATCATCAGGCTGCGTCGCCCGATCCGGTCGATCACGGTCAGCGCGGCCATCGTCGCGACCAGGTTCATCGCACCGACCCCGACGCTCATCAGGAAGGCGGCGTTGGTGCTGGCACCGGCGGCCTCCATCACCCGGGGGGCGTAGTAGAGGATCGCGTTGATGCCCGACATCTGGTTGAAGAAGGCGATCGCGACCGCGAGCATGATCACCCGCATGTGCCCCTTGGTGAAGAAGGGGACGCTGGGCGCGTGGGCGGCGTCCTGCAGGGATCTCGAGATCTCGGCGAGCTGGTCGTCGGATTCGGCCCGGGTCATCGTGAGCCGCTCCGAGACCTCCCGGGCCTCGTCCTGTCTGCCGTGCGCCATCAACCAGCGCGGGGTCTCCGGGACGGTGAACAGCAGCAGCAGGAAGACCACCGACGGGATCGCCATCACCCCGAGCATCCAGCGCCAGGCGTGCTCACCGTCGATCAGCGCGCGGATGATCGCGTTGGAGGCGTAGGCCACCAGGATGCCGAGAACGATGTTGAACTGGACCAGGCCGACCAGCTTGCCGCGGTTCTTCGGCGGGGACACCTCGGCGGTGTAGATCGGGGCGCACACCGAGGACGCGCCGACACCGATGCCGCCGATGAAGCGGAAGATCTGCAGGGCCACCACATTCGGCGCGAACGCCGAACCGAGCGCACCGATCAGATAGAGCACGCCGATCACGTAGAGGACCTTCTTGCGGCCGTACCGGTCGGCGGGCTGCCCAGCGATCAGGGCACCCAGGATGGTGCCGATCAGGGCGGTGGTGACGGTGAAGCCGAGCATCCCGTCGCTGAGGCCGAAGACCTCCTGGATCGAGCCCTCGGCACCCGAGATGACCGCGGTGTCGAAGCCGAAGATCAGACCGCCGAGCGAAGCGACGATCGCACTACGAATCACCAATGGCTTCATGTCGTCACCCTAGACCCGCCCCGCGACCCGCGACAGTGCCAATTACGCGACCCGCGACAGTGCCAATTACGCGACCCGCGACAGTGCCAATTCCGTGGGCCGGGGACACCAGGTCCGGGTCACAGCCAGCTGACCCGGCCGGCGACCAGGGCGTACCCGACGAAGGCGGCGATGTTGATCAGCGTGTGCGCGATCACCAGTGGCATGGTTCGCTTCCAGCGCAGGAAAAGCAGCCCGAACACCAACCCCATGAACACGTTGCCGATGAACTGGCCGAAGCCCTGGTAGAGGTGGTAGCTGCCGCGGATCAGCGCCGAGCCGATCAGGATCGGCAGCCAGGCCACCAGCCCGGCCGGCGGGGTGGGTCGCCACTGGCTGAACCGGAGGAACAGATAACCCAGCATCAGCACCTCCTCGAGCACCCCGTTCATCGCCGCGGACAGCACATAGACCGGTACGGTCCACCAGTTCTCGGCCAGGTTGGCCGGCTCGACGGTGGCGTTGATGCCGAGTTGCCGGGCCAGCAGATAGAACCCGAGTCCGGGGATGCCGATCGCCGCGGCGATCGCGAAACCGCGTACCAGATCCGAACCCGGGCGGGTCAGGTCGAACCCCAGCCGCCGGTTCGCCGGCAGCCCGATCCGATCCCCCGGCCAGGCCCGCCGACCCGGCAGCTGGGTGAGCAGATAGAGCGCGAGCACCACCGGTACCAACGGAAAGGCGAGGTTGGCGAGCTGGTACGTCAGGTCGAGCCAGGGCCGATCCGGGGTCGCCGAACTGTTCATCGACGCGGTCTGCTGGTTCAGCGGCTGATCGCGGGTCAGCCGTTCCACGATACGCAGCACCGAATAGACCCCGGACTGGCCGAGCGAGAGAGCCAGCACGATCACCATCTCGACCAGCGGCCGGCCACTGCGGCCGACCGGTGCCGCCACCGCGGTGCTCATCGGGCGCTCACGGGGTGAACGTTTCGATGACCGCGATCACGATGAACCAGGCGACGACGAGCAGCGCCACCACCCCCATCGCCAGGGCGGCGATGCGGAAGGGGCTGTTCGGCTTGTCACCGCGGGGTGCTCGCTGCATTTTTCCTTCCCTGGTGGGGATCGGGGGTTCTCAGTCGGTGCGGTGCACCAGACCGCGCGGCAGTTCGCTGAGCCCACCGGGATCCTCGGTGAGCCGGCGGGCGAGATAGCAGGACCAGTCCTCACCGTAGGGCAGATTGGTCCGCACCAGCAGACCGGCCGCGATCAGCCGGCGCCGGTCCACCGGGTGCATCCGGTGATCCAGCAGGAACTCCTGGGCGGTGGCCTCCCGGTGCTGGCGGCGGACCAGGTCGGCGCCGATGGCGAGCAGCCGCGGATCATGGGTGGCGATCACCGGCGTACCGGCGCCCTCCATCAGGATCCGCAGGCAGCGGACGAACGAGCGGTCGACCGCGGCCGGTTCGACGTGCGCGGCATCGGCCACCGGGCGTACCGACAACCGCACCAGCCGGACCCGCATGCCCTTCTCGGCGAGCAGCTGGGCGTCGGTCTCGGCGCGGTGCAGATGGGCGGGCAGCTGCACACCCAGGGTGCCGCGGAACTCGGCGTGCAGGTCCTGGGCCAGGGCCAACCCGGCACCGGCCCCGCGGGCCCCCTCGGGATCCAGGCTGATCCGATGCCCCTGCTGCTCGGCGGCCCGGCAGACGGTGACCAGATGGGAGCGCGCGACCGGTCCGGGATCGGCGTCGGCGACCAGCGCGGCCAACCGCACCGAGACCTCGGCACCCTCGATCCCGGCCGCGGTGAGCCGGTCCAGCAGCCGCAGGTACGCCGCCTCGGAGGCCTGGGCGCGCAGCACCGTGCCGGCCGGGTGCCGCAACGGTTCCAGGGCGACCAGCCGCTCGGTGTCGGCCAGCCCGCGGGCCACCTCGATCACCCGGACCTCATCGGCGGGGCCGAGATGGCGGCTCGCCAGCACCCGGCCGGCGGGGGTGTTGTCCAGCGCCGTGGCCAACCGCCCGTTGCGCGCGGCCATCCGGACCAGGGACCTGAGCACGTCCGCCTCCTCAGTCGTTGCCGGTTCAGGACGGGTCGGTGACCGCGGCGAGATGGGTGCGGGCGAAGGCCAGCGACTCGACGAGATCGGTCTCCCGCTGCTGCCGACTGCCGCTGCCGCGGGTGTTCACCTCCAGCACCACATCACCGGTGAAGCTCGGCTCGGCGGACAGGTACTGCAGCAGTTCGGCCGCCGGCTGGTCACCGCGGCCGGGTACCAGGTGCTCGTCCTTGAACGAGCCACGGCCGTCGGTGAGGTGCACGTGCTCGAGCCGACCCGCCCAGGCCTTGGCGAGCTGCAACGCGTCCTGCTTGGCGGTCGCCGCATGGGACAGGTCGAGGGTCAGATGGTCGTAGTCCAGCTCGCTGGGATCCCACCCCGGCCGATAGGCCTTCATCTCCCCCGTCGGGGTCCGCCACGGATACATGTTCTCCACACAGAAACGGATTCCGGTGGTCGTGGTGAGCCGGCGCACGCCCTCGACGAAACCCGCGGCGTAGCGGCCCTGCCAGCGGAACGGCGGATGCACGACCACGGTCTCGGCACCCAGCTGCAGGGCGGCCCGGGCGGAACGTTCGAGCTTCTCCCAGGGATCGGACCCCCACACCCGGGGTAGCAACAGCAGGGTGGGTGCGTGCACCGAGACCACCGGCAACTGGTGATGGTCACGCAGCCGCTCGACGGCATCGACATCCATCGACACCGGATCCAGCCCGACCATCAGCTCGACCCCGTCGTAGCCGATCCGCCCGGCCCACTCGAAGGCGGCCGCCGTCGACTCGGGATAGACCGAGGAGGTGCTGAGGGCCACCCGTGGGCCCGAACTGCTGCTGCTCATCGGAATCAGCGTACCCATCACCCGTCAGCGGGTGGGTTCAGTGCGTCGCCTCGACGCCCACACCGTTGCCGTTGAAGTAGTCCAGATGGTCGAGGTGGTTGAGGATGATGCCCTCACGGAGCGCCCAGGGACAGATCTGCAGGGCCTCCATGCCGGCGAGTTCCATCACCGATTCGGCGACCACCGCCCCGGCCAGCAGCTGCGGGGCGCGGCCGGCCGAGACGCCGGGCAGTTGGGTGCGCTCGGCGGGTTTCATCTTCGCGATCCGCTCGACGGCCTCGGACAGTGCCTCACGGCGCAGCACCCGCGGCACATAGGGGCCGTCGGCGGCCGGTGCGGTCCCGGTGATCCGGCCGAGGGTGCGGAAGGTCTTGGAGGTGGCCACCGAGCGGTCGAAGGGGCCGCGGCGCAGCACCTCACCGATCACCGAGCCGATCTCGGCGCGCACGTGGCGGCGCAGCGCGGTCACGTCCTTGCCGCCGAACCGCCGCGCCATCCGACCGGCACCGACCGGCACCGACAGCGCCACCTCCGGGTCCTCATCGGGCCCGGCGGCGATCTCCAGCGAGCCACCGCCGATGTCGAAGACGCTCAGCGTGCCGGCCGACCAGCCGTACCAGCGGCGTACCGCCAGGAAGGTCGCGCGCGCCTCGTCCTGACCGGAGAGCACCCGCAGCGCGACACCGGTCTTGCGTTCCACCTCGGCGATCACCTCGTCGCAGTTGCTCGCCTCGCGCAGCGCCGAGGTGACGAACGGCAGCATCTCCGCACATCCGGTGTCCTCGGCGAACTCCTTGGACGAGGCCACCATGTCGACCAGCGCATCGATGCCCTTGCGGCTCATCCGGCCGTCGGCCTCCAGATGTTCGGCCAACCGCAGCTCCCGCTTGTGCGAGGCCGCCGGGATCGGCGCACCACCCACGCGGGCGTCGACCACCAGCAGATGAACGGTGTTGGATCCGATGTCCAGTACCCCAAGTCGCACCCGCCCATCTTTGTCCTCCACCGCGTCCGGTGCCAATCCCCGAGCAGTGTCCGGACCGGGCCCGGGCACCGATCCGGCGGAGTTGCGTACGCCGGTAGGGTCGCTCCGTGCCTGAGATCCTCATCGGATTCCCGCGGTCCTACGTCGAGTTCGCCGATCCGGCGGATGACGATCAGATCTTCCGCTGCGACCTGACCTGGTTGACCTCCCGCTGGCAGTGCCTGTTCGGCAACGGCTGCCCCGGCATCTACGCCGACCGCCCCGACGACGGCTGCTGCACCCTGGGTGCGCACTTCTCCGATGCCGATGACGAGAAACGGGTCGCCAAGGCGGTCAAGCGGCTGAAGAAGTCCACCTGGCAGTACAAGTCGGCGGCCAAGGACGGCGGCTGGGTCGAGGAGGAGACCGACGGCGAGGACGAGGAGCCGGCGCGCAAGACCCGGGTCGTCGACGGGGCCTGCATCTTCTTGAACCGTCCTGGATTCCCGGGCGGTGAGGGGTGTGCGTTGCATTCGCTGGCGGTACGCGAGGGCCGCGACTTCCTGGAGACCAAGCCCGATGTCTGCTGGCAGCTGCCGCTGCGCCGGCAGTACCGGACGGTGGAACGCAACGACGGCAGCAGCTACACCGAGGTGACCATCGGCGAGTACGTACGGGAGGGCTGGGGTGCCGGCGGGCACGACCTGGACTGGTACTGCACCTCGAACACCGAGGCGCACATCGGCTCCGAGCCGGTCTATCGCAACAATGCCGCGGAGCTGACAGCACTGATGGGCGCCGAGGCGTACCGGCTGCTGGTCGAGTTCTGCGAGGATTTCGAGGCCGGTGATCCGCGCACCATCCATCCGGCCAGCCGCGGCACCGCGGCCGGCAGCTGACGTGAGTAGCACAGGGGGGTTACCCACATCGCACCCACCCCATTCGTCGCCTCGGCCACTCGGGGGCCACAATGGCTGCATGCACGTCGACCATCTCGTCTTTGCTGCTGGACCCGAGGGGCTGCAGGCCACCTCCGACCGGTTGGGTCAGCTGCTCGGTGCCCAGTCCCGGGACGGCGGATTCCATCCACGCTTCGGCACCCGGAATCGGCTGATTCCGCTGACCGATGAGCGCTACATCGAGATCGTCGAGGTCCTCGAGCACCCGGTCGCGGAGAAGGCACCGTTCGGCCAGGTGGTCCGGGCCCGCTCCGAGGCCGGCGGTGGCTGGCTCGGTTGGGTGATCTCGGTCGATGACATGGCCCCCTTCGAGGCACGGCTGGGCCGGGAGGCCGTTGACGGCTCGCGGCACTTCCCCGACGGCCGGTTGCTGGAGTGGAAGCAGCTCGGCATCAAGGGGCTGCAGGCCGATCCGCAGTTGCCGTTCTTCCTCAAGTGGATCTCCGATGAATCGGTCCGCCCGAAGGCGCTGGCCGGCAGCATCCAGCTGATCCGCCTGGAGATCGCCGGGGACAAGAACCGGGTCGACGAGTGGCTCGGCGGCCCGAGCGAGCAGCTGCTCGACTTCGACATCGAGTGGGTCGCCCAGAACGGCCAGCCCGGCATCGTGGCGGCGCACTTCCGCACCGACAACGGCAAGGTCCGCGTCTGATGTCGGACTCCGGCGGGGTCCGGATCCGCGCCTGCATCCGGGCGCTGCCGGCGTACCGGGCGGGCAAGCCGGCCACCGCTGGACCCGACGGGCGGGCGTACAAGCTCTCCAGCAACGAGAATCCCTATCCCCCGCTGCCGAGCGTGCTGGCCGCGGTGGACGAGGCGAGCCGGGGCATGAACCGCTATCCCGATGCCGGCAACCGGGCGGTCGCCGAGGCGACCGCCGAGCTGCTCGGCGGTGATGTCGGCCCCGAGCATCTGGCGTTCGGCACCGGATCGGTCGCGGTGCTCTTCCACGCCCTGACGACGGTCTGCGATCCCGGTGATGAGGTGGTCTACGCCTGGCGCAGCTTCGAGGCGTACCCGATCGGGGTCCAGCTCACCGGTGCGAAACCGGTGCCGGTGCCGCTGCGCCCGGACTGCACCCACGACCTGCCGGCAATGCTCGCCGCGATCGGGCCGCGGACCCGGGCGGTGATGCTGTGCACGCCGAACAATCCGACCGGGCCGACGATCCGGCACACCGACCTGATCGACTTCTGCGATCGGGTGCCCGAGGACGTGCTGGTGATCGTCGACGAGGCCTATGTCGAGTTCGTCACCGACCCCGAGGCCGCGCGCGGGCTGGAGGCCTGGGCGCAGCGGCCGAACGTGATCGTGCTGCGCACCTATTCGAAGGCCTTCGGGCTGGCTGGTTTCCGGGTCGGGTACGCCGTGGCGCACGCAGAGCTGGCCACCGCGATGCGGGCGGTCGCGCTGCCGTTCGGGGTGTCGGTCCCGGCGCAGGCCGCCGTGGTCGCCTCGGTGCGGGCGAAGGACGAGCTGATGGCGCAGGTCAAGACGCTCATCGCCGCCCGCGACGAGCTGGCGGATTCCCTGCGTGGGTTGGGAATCGAGGTGCCCGAAAGCCAGGGCAATTTCGTCTGGCTGCCCGCCGGGGAACGGACCACCGCCTGGGGTGAGCATTTCGCCGCGCACGGTCTGATGACCCGCGCGTACGCCGCCGGGGACGCCTTCGACGGGGTACGCGTGAGCGTCGGCGAACCCGAGGCCAACGCCCGCGTCCTCGAGGTCGCGAAGACCCTCCCCCGCTGACGTTCATCGAGTAGCATCCCGCATGGCCGCGGCGCCGATGAGTGTCGGGGCCGGCGTCTAGAGTCACGGTCGTGGCAAAGGCTTCGACGAAACCGGCATATCAGTGCACCGAGTGCGGCTGGACATCGCTGCGCTGGGTGGGGCGCTGCGGGGAGTGCCAGACCTGGGGCTCGGTGGTCGAGCAGGGTGCACCCAAGGTGGCCGAGGTCCGCTCCGCCGCCCCGACCACCAGGGCGGTGCCGATCGCGGAGGTGTCGGCCCGGGCCGCCGATCGCAATCTGACCGGTGTCGCCGAGCTGGACCGCGTCCTCGGCGGCGGCCTGGTGCCCGGCGCGGTGGTGCTGCTGGCCGGCGAACCGGGCGTCGGGAAGTCGACGCTGCTGCTCGAGGTGGCCGCCCGCTGGGCCCGCGCGGGCCGGCGTACCCTCTATGTCTCCGGTGAGGAATCGGCCGCCCAGGTCCGGTTGCGGGCCGACCGGACGAAAGCGGTCGCCGACGACCTCTACTTCGCCGCCGAGAGCGATCTGGGCACCATCCTCGGTCACATCGAGCAGGTCGAACCCTCGCTGATGGTGCTCGATTCGGTGCAGACGGTGAGCACCACCGAGGCCGACGGCTCCCCCGGTGGGGTCAGCCAGGTCCGCGAGACCACCGGCGCCCTGGTCCGGGTCGCCAAGCGTCTCGGGATGGCGGTGGTGATCGTCGGCCACGTCACCAAGGAGGGATCGATCGCCGGCCCGCGGACGATGGAGCATCTGGTCGATGTGGTGCTCAACTTCGAGGGCGACCGGCACTCCGGTTTCCGGATGGTACGCGCGGCGAAGAACCGCTTCGGCCCCGCCGATGAGGTGGGCTGCTTCGAGATGGCCGGTGACGGCATCCAGGAGGTGCCCGACCCATCGGGGCTGTTCACCTCCTCCCACGCCGAACCGGTCCCGGGCACCTGCGTCTCGGTGATCATGGAGGGCCGCCGCCCGCTGCTGGCGGAGGTGCAGGCGCTGGTGGTGCGCAGCGAGAAACCGCGGCTGACCACCCACGGCCTGGAATACTCCCGGATCACCATGCTCAACGCGGTCCTCGACCGACGGGCCCAGGTGCGGGTGCTCTCCCACGACGTGTACGCCTCCACCGTCGGCGGGGCGCGGGTGCTCGATCCCGGGATCGACCTGGCCGCGGCGATCGCGATCGCCTCCGCCGCCCGCAACCAGACCGCCACCGGCACCGGCGGGGATCGCCGGGTGGTCGCGATCGGCGAGGTCGGGCTGGCCGGTGAGCTGCGCCGCGTGCCGGGTCTGGACCGGCGGATCGCGGAGGCCTCCCGGCTCGGCTTCGACACCGCGGTGGTGCCGGCGGAGCGCGGCTCCCGACCGCATCCGCGCGGGGTGAAGGGGATGCGGGTCGTCGAGGTCGGCACCCTGCGTGAGGCGCTTTTCCAGGCGCTCGATCAGAAAGTGGTGGACATCAGGCGGGAACCGGGTGGTCAATGGTGAGGTAGGTCACCCGCGCACAAAACGTTTTGTATGATCGAATCGTTCGATCATCGAAGGTTCAATCGGCAGGAGCGGCAATGGGTTCGGTATCGGTGCCGGTCCGGTTCTCAGCCGGGACGACAGCGCACGGCAGCCGCTCGATCTCGGCGACCACCTCCTGCAGCGCGCGTCCGACGACGACCAGCTCCTCATCACTGAGCCGCTCCATCGCCGATCGCACCGCCCGGCTGAGCGGCGAGAACGCCGCACCCGAGACCGCCGCCGCATTGTCGGTGATGGTCAACGTCTGCCGGCGCCGATCATCGGAGCGGCGGCCGCGGCGGACGTGGCCCATCTGCTCCAACCGGTCCACCAGCGAGGTCACCGCCGACGCCGACAGCTGCAACTGGGTCGCCAGCTCCGAGGGCGAGATCGGATCACCCGCCCGGCTGCGGGTGGCGATCATCTCCATCGCCGTCAGGTCGCTGCGGGTCATCTCCAGGTCACGACGGACCCGCTCGACGTACCGATTGGTTGCGATGGACAGTTGCCGTACCAGCCCGGCGGCCCGCACGACCGCCTCCCGCTGCGGCTCATCCGTCGTTCCGTGCACCGTCAACCCCTCCCGGTCAGCCACCTCATTGAACACCGGATACCGGGTGGGACAAAGCGGGGTGCCGCGATGACCACCGTCACCACCGACCTGGTCGAGCTGCTCGACGACACCGGTGCGGCCATCGGAACCGCACCCCGGCTCAGCGTGCACGGCCCCGACACCCCGCTGCACCGGGCCTTCTCGGTGCACCTGTTCGACGACCGCGGACAGGTGCTGTTCACCCGTCGCGCCCTGACCAAGGCGACCTGGCCCGGGGTCTGGACCAACTCCTGCTGCGGGCACCCGCGACCCGGTGAGGACGACCGCACCGCGATCGTGCGCCGGGTCCGCGAGGAGCTCGGCGCCGAGGTCGACCCGGACAGCCTGCGGCTCGCCCTGCCCGACTTCCGCTACCGCGCCACCGACGCCAGCGGCGTGGTGGAGAACGAGATCTGCCCGGTGTGGACCGGTCGGCTCGCCGAGCCCGAGCTGATGCCCGACCCCGACGAGGTCGTCGAATACGCCTGGCTGACACCCGAGCGGGCACTCGCCCTGGCCGAGACGCCCGAGCTGATCAGCCCGTGGGCGGTCCGCCAGCTGCCGCAACTGACCCGGGCGTACGCCGTCGCGGCGAGCCCGACCACGGCCGCCCCCAGCGATGCGGCGACGACGCTGGCCGCCGTGGACACCCTGCTCCGCGCCGAACTCGTCGAACTCGCCGAGGAATGGCGGCTCTCCGCACCGGAGCGGACGGTCGACGTGCTGGGCGAGGATCTGCCGGGCTGGCTGACCGCGCTGGTCGACGACGGCGGCAAACGGATCCGGCCGACGATGGTGCACTGGGGGCACCGGGCCGCCGGCGGCGGCAGCACCGGACCCGGTCATGAGGCGATGATCCGGGCCGCGGGTGCCCTGGAGGTGCTGCACGTCTTCGCCCTGATCCACGACGACGTGATGGACCGCTCCGACGCCCGCCGCGGCCGCCCGACCGCCCACATCCGGGCAGCGGCCGCGCACCGGGAAGCCGACGGCAGCGGATCGGCCGAGGACTTCGGCACCAACATCGCGATCCTGCTCGGCGATCTGGCCCACCACCAGGCCGACCGGTTGGCGGCCGAACTGCCGGCCTCGATGCGTCAGGAATGGTGGCGGCTCGGCACCGAGCTGATCGCCGGCCAGCGTGCCGACCTGACCGGTGCCGCCGCCCGGCGCCGCGATCTGGCGCACGCCGAACGGGTCTCCCGGATCAAGTCCGGGGCGTACACCATCACCCGCCCGCTGCGCCTCGGTGCGCTCGCCGCCGGCGCCGACGACCAGGTGCTCGCCGCACTGGCCGACTATGGCCGGCACCTGGGCATCGCCTTCGCGCTGCGCGACGACCTGCTCGGCATCTGGGGCGACCCGCGGGTGACCGGCAAACCGGCCGGTGACGACCTGCGGGCCGGCAAGGCGACGATCATCCTGACCCTGGCCGAGGGTGCACTCGCCGACGGCCTGCTCTCCGCCGACGCCGAACGGGTGCTGCGCCGGGTCGGATCGCCGGACCTCACCGACACCGAGGTCGAGCTGCTCCGCGAGGCGCTGGCCGAGGCCGGTGTCGGGGGCTGGGTGGAGGAGTTGATCGCCGATGAGGTGCGGCTCGCCGAGGGGGCCCTCAGCTGCCCGGCGCTGACCGCCGACGGGGTGGCCGGGCTGACCGCGATGGCGCGCCGGATCGGTTGGCGGGCCCGATGAGCCAGGTCGTGGTGATCGGCGCGGGACTGGCCGGGTTGGCCGCCACCTGCCACCTGCTCGGCGCCGGGCACCGGGTGGTGCTGGTCGAGCGGGAGGAGATCCCCGGCGGGCGTTGCGGTCGGCTGGTACGCGACGGGTTCGCCTTCGACACCGGCCCGACGGTGCTCACCATGCCGCAGCTGATCGACGACGCGCTGGCGGCGATCGGGGTACGCCGGGAGCAGGTGCTGCCCCTGCGTCGGTTGGATCCGGCCTACCGGGCGCGGTACGCCGACGGTTCGGAGCTGCGGGTGATGGCCGGCACCGAGGCGATGCGGGCCGAGATCGCCCGGGTCTGCTCCGAACGCGACGCGGCGGCGTACACCGAGTTCGTCGACTGGCTGGAAACCCTGTACCAGCTGGAACTCCCGCACTTCATCGACCGCAACTTCGACTCGCCGGTTGATCTGTTCACCCGGCCGCGGGCGATGGCCGGGTTGCTCGCCGCCGGCGGTTTCGGCCGGCTCGGACCGGCCGTCGAGCGTCGCTTCGCCGACGACCGGCTGCATCGGCTGTTCTCCTTCCAGGCGATGTACGCCGGGCTCTCCCCCACCCAGGCGCTGGCCATCTATGCGGTGATCACCTACATGGACTCGGTCTCCGGGGTCTATTTCCCAGACGCCTCGATCGGGTCCGGGGGCCCGCATGGTTCGGGGATGCACGCGGTGCCGGCCGCGATGGCCGCCGCGGCCCAGTCCGCCGGTGCCGAGATCTGTTACGGCCAATCGGTGGATGAGGTGCTGCGCCGCAGCGATGGTGCGGTCGCCGGTGTGCGGCTCGCCGACGGCACCCGGATCGCCGCCGATGCGGTGGTCTGCACCATCGATCTGCCACAGGCCTACGCCACCCTGCTCAAGGATCTGCCGATGCCGGCAGCCCTTCGCCGGCCCGCGTTCAGCCCCTCGGCGGTGGTCTGGCACCTCGGGGTGCGCGGCGGCCCGCCGGCCGGGGCGAGCCATCACAACATCCACTTCGGCGACGCCTGGGGCCCCGCCTTCGACGACCTGCTGGAGCGGGGCCGGTTGATGCGCTCCGCCTCCCGGTTGGTCTGCATCCCCTCGATCGACGACCCGGCCGCGGCACCCGAGGGTGCCAGCAGTCTCTATGTCCTGGAACCGGTGCCGAACCTGGTCACCGGCCGCATCGACTGGGCCCGCGAACGGCCCGCGATGCGGCAACGACTGCTGGATTTCCTGTCCAGCAACGGATATCCGACCGACATCGTCACCGAGGAACTCGTCACCCCGACCGACTGGGCGGCCAGCGGGATGGCCGCCGGCACCCCCTTCGCGCTGTCCCACAACTTCGCCCAGACCGGCCCCTTCCGACCCGGTAACACCACCCGTAGGCTGCCGGGACTGGTGTTCGCCGGCTCCGGCACGGTGCCCGGGGTCGGCGTACCGATGGTGCTGATCTCCGGCCGGCTGGCCGCCGAACGGGTGGAGGGTTATCTGCGATGAGTGACCGCGCCGCCCTGCTCGCCGAGGGCTACCGCTGCTGCGCCGAGCTGACCCGCCGGCACGGCACCACCTACTACTGGGGTGCCGCGCTGCTGCCGCCCGCGCAGCGCCGCGATGTGCACGCGGTCTATGCGCTGTGCCGGCTGGCCGACGACATCGTCGACGAGCCGGAGACGGTACGCCTGCCACTCGCCCTCGACGGCGATCCGGCGCAGCGGCTGGCCGGATTCGCCGACGCCTTCCGCACCGCCTGCGACGGGGATGCCGCCGGCGTGCCGGTGCTGGCCGCGGTCGCCGACACCGTCCGCCGCCGCCGGATCGACCCGGAGTGCTTCGAGCGGTTCTTCGCCGCGATGACCCTCGACCTGACCCGGACCAGCTGGGCCAGCTGGCCGGAGCTGCGGGACGGCTACATGGAGGGGTCGGCCGCCGTCATCGGCGAGATGATGCTGCCGGTGCTGGAGCCCTACACCGCCGAGGCGAGACATCCGGCCCGCCAGCTCGGGCTGGCCTTCCAGCTGACCAACTTCATCCGCGACGTCGGGGAGGACCTGGACCGCGGCCGGGTCTATCTGCCGGCCGACGACCTCGCCCGGCACGGGGCCGACCCGTGGCGGCGCCGGGTCGATCCGGCCTGGCGGGAATTCCTGGCCGAGCAGATCGCCCGCAACCGCGAGCTCTATGAGCAGGCCCGCCCCGGGATCGAGATGCTGCCGCCGGCATCGGCGCGCTGCGTCGGCACCGCGCACCGGCTCTATGCACAGATCCTGGATCGGATCGAGGCCGCCGACTTCGACGTGTTCAGCACCCGACGCCGGGTGCCGACCTGGCGCAAGCTGGCCACCGCCGGCACGGTCAGCGCGGGCACCCTCGGCACCCGCGCGCCGCGGATCCCGCTGGCGAACCGGCCACAACCGGCCCCGGACCGGATGCCGAGCACCTGGCGGCAGGCCCGGCCGGCGCGGATCGAACGCAGCCTGGCCCGGGCCCTGGACCGCGATCCGGGCGGCTGGTATGTGGTCGGCGAGAGCCGCACCCTGCCGCCCGGCCGCGCCGGCGGCGGCCGGGTCGCCGGCCGGGAGGTGGTCTGGTGGCGCACCGAGGCGGGTGAGCTGCGCGCCGGACCGGGCGCCTGCCCGCATCTGGGCGCCTGGCTCGGCGACGGGATCGTCACCGGTGACGAGCTGCGCTGCCGCTGGCACGGGATGGCGCTGCCGGACGAGGGCGGCGATGCCTGGCGCTGCCTGCCCGCCCACGACGACGGTGTGCTGATCTGGCTGCGGTTGCCGACCAAGGGTGAGACCCCGGCCGAGCTGCCGCGGCTCGGCCCGCGCCCCGACCCGGAACACAGCTTCGCGACGGTGTTCCGCAGAGACGGACGCTGCGAACCGCGGGATGTGATCGCCAACCGGCTCGACCCCTGGCACGGCGCCTGGTTCCACCCCTATGCGTTCTCGCATCTGACGGTCGACGAGGCGGCCAGCGATGCCGACCGGCTCGTGCTCGATGTCACCTTCCGGCTGGACCGGCGGATCGGGGTCCCGGTCCGCGCCGAGTTCACCTGCCCCGACGCCCGCACGATCACGATGGAGATCATCGACGGTGAGGGCACCGGTTCGGTCGTCGAGACCCACGCGACCCCGCTCGGTACCGGTCCCGACGGCGCCGCCCGGAGCGCGGTCATCGAGGCCACCATCGCCACCTCCGAACGCCCCGGATTCCGGGTGGCCCGGCGGTTGCAGCGGCTGATCCGGCCGCTGGTGCGGCACACCGCCGGCCAGTTGTGGATCGACGACCTGGCCTACGCCGAACGCCGCTACGCGCTGCGCACCGACGGCTGAGACCCGGGCCGCCGAGACGCCGGCAGCAGACCGCGCAGCGGTACCGTCCACAGGTCGTGCCCGGCGACCTGCCAGCCGGCCAGCAACCGGTTGGCCGCCTGGAATCCGGTGACCGCCGCCCGCTCCATCAGCGCCACCGGCCAGTCGCAGCGCAGCGTGTCCCCGGCCAGCACCAGCCGCGGATCCGGGGTCACCACCCCGGGACGCTCCGCCCACGGCTCGGTGCCGACCAGGCCGCAGTCGTCGGCGACCAGCCACTCCTCGGCGACCGTCGCCACCCCGCGCAGTTCCGGATAGACGCGGTCCAACTGCTCCCGCAGGTCGGCCCGCAGCCCGCCCTCGGCGTAGGTCCGGTCGACGGCATAGGCGTGCAGCTCGACCACCGAGCCACCGGTGCGCTCGGCCCAGCTGCGGGCGGTGTCCTCGAACCGTTCCAGCACCGAGATGTTGTCCAGCGGCCCGAAACCGCTGGTACCAAGGAAAGCAGGGCGCTCACCGCTCACCCGATCGGCCAGCCAGAGCCGGTGCACCGCGAACGGCGGCGCGCTGCGCAGCCCGGCGATCCGCTGCCGCCAGTCCTGCCAGGCCGCGTCCGGTTCGGAACCGGCGGGGGTACGCCGCAGCCCCGCGACCAGCTCGCGGGTGGTGGCCGGATCGGTGGCCAGCACCACCGCATCGCAGGGCAGCGACCCGGTGTCGGTGTGCACCACCGAGTCCCCGGCCCCCAGCTCGATACCGGTCACCGACACCCCGGGATGCAGCCGCGCGCCGAGGCGTACCAGATGGTCGGCGAGCGGCGCCCAGAGCACCGTGTCGTAGTCGTCGACCGGCACGTCGAAGAGCAGTCCCTCCGCGGACCCGGTGAAGTAGCTGTGGAACATCGCCACCAGCTCACCGGCGGAGAACTCGCGCGGATCGGCGAAGAAGGAGCGGGCGAAGACCTCCAGGGCCAGATGCCGGGCGGTGTCCGGGAATCCCAGCCGGTCAAGGAAATCCGCGGCCGAGCAGCCGTCGAACTCGGTGAAGGTGCGCGGGAAGTCGGTGCTCACCAAGCGCAGCGCGGCCGGCACATCCACCCCGGCCAGAGCTCGTATCGGGAAGCTCGGGCTGGTCGCGACGAAACCGAGGATGCTCCACGGCGGGGTACGCGGGATGGCGGCGAAGGAGTCGCTCAGCTCGGTGCCGTCGTCGAAGACCGCCCGCAGCGGATAGTCGGTGACCGGGCGCAGCGCCGACAGTTCCGGATCGGCGCGGCGCAGCAGCGCGCGCAGCGTGTAGTACTGCCGGAAGAAGGCATGGAAGCCGCGGCTCATCGTCCGGCCGTCGCCGACCGGCCAGGAGCGGACCCGGCCACCGAACTGGGCCCGACGCTCGACCAACTCGACCGCGACGCCGCGCTCGGCGAGCGCCACCGCCGCGGCCAGGCCGGCGATCCCGCCGCCGACGACGACCACCCGACGCACCTCGGCCGGCCGCGGCAACCCGCTCGGCCCCGGATGCCGGACCGCCCGGCGATCCCGCCCCGGCCGCCACGACTTCACAGTGGCTTCCGCGGGTGTGAATCCTGCGCGCGCCGCGCGTGTGAATCCTGCGCGCGCCGCGCGTGTGAATCCTGCGCGCGCCGCGCGACGAAGGTGTGCAGGATGCCGCGCTGCCAACCACCGGCGGTCCGATGCGCGATGTCGCTGAACCCGGCCGCGGCCAACCGGTCGCAGAACACCGCCGGCGGATCGAACTCGAACCCGCTGCGCCACAGATAGCGGTAGAGCGAGGTGTCACCGAGCAGCAACCGGGCCAGCGGGATCACCACCGCCCAGCAGACCAGCGACCAGACCCGCCGCGGCCACGGTTCCTGCACCGAGTAGTCCTGCACCACCAGCCAGCCGCCCGGCGGCAACCGGTCGTGCACGGTGCGCAGCACCCGGTCCCGGTCGTCCGGGGCGAGATTGCGGAACAGATAGCAGGCGTACACCCCGTCGGGCTGCGCGTCCTGCTCGTCGAGCAGCCGGTCGAGGTGTTCGGCGCGACCGGTGGTGAACCGTACGCCGGCGGGCCAGTCCTGCCGGCGGGCCCGCGCCAGCATGCCGGGCGAGGCGTCGATGCCGAGCACCGACCCGGCACCGGCCCGCAGCAGCGCCCGGGTGGAGGCGCCGGACCCGCAGCCCAGATCACAGATCTCGGCGCCGGCGCCGACCCGTTCGACCAGGGCGGTCGCCGCCGAGGTCAGATGCTCGTGATAGCCGGGGTTGAGCGCGACCATCAGGTCGTAGCGGGCCGCGGCCCGGTCGAAACCGGCGGAGAGATCCTTGTTCACCGGGCCCCCTTCGACGCGGCCTTCGGTGCCGCTTTCGGCCCCCGCTGCTTCTCCCAGCACAGGATCGCCAGCGTCACCATCGCCCAGCCGAACCCGAAGTCCTCGATCGGGATGTCCCACGGGAACCGGATGCCCAGGTTCTGCTCCGGGGCGTACAGGACGATCGGCGCGTCCAGCTTGGTCAGCCAACCGTCGACCAGGCACTGGAAGAAGATCACGATCGCCATCGCCAGCCAGTACTGCGCCCGGCGGAAGATGCCGGTCCGCAGCCAGAGCAGCTCGACCAGGATCACCGCGACGATCGCGATCCCGGTGAGCACGGTGTATTCAGGCATCGCTGGCCGCGCCCTCCCGATCGGCCGAACCGCGGCGCAACCGCGTCAGCACGTAACCGACCGCCTCATAGCTGAGCAGCCCGCAGATCGGCACCACGATGAAGAAGACCAGTTCCTCCAGCGGCATCACCCCGAGCTGGATCCCGGTGACGAACCGCGGGTTGTAGCTCCAGTGGTTCCGCAGGATGCCCAGCACGTCCCAGGCGATGAAGACCACCAGCACCGGCAGCATCGCCAGCAGCAACCGCAGCGGCCGGCGATAGACGCGGGCGCGGAGCACGAACTCCAGCGGCAGGGTGATCAGCAGGCAGCCCGCCATCAGCAGCAGGTACTGGAAGCGATCCATCGCCCAACCCTATCCACACCTAGGATGGCGGGGACCGACCGACACCGCCCACCCGAGGAGCCGCAGTGCCCGACGTCCCCGCCCGGATCAGCAAGTACCGCGCGCTGCTCGCGCCCGGCACCCCGCTGCGCGAGGGCCTGGAACGGATCCTGCGCGGCCGGACCGGGGCGCTGGTGGTGCTCGGCAACAACCGGCAGGTCGAGGAGCTGTCCACCGGCGGGTTCCGGATCGAGGTGCCCTTCACCGCGACCGCGCTGCGTGAGCTGGCCAAGATGGACGGGGCGATCGTGCTCTCCAGCGACGGTGAGCTGATCGTCGCGGCGGGCGTGCATCTGATGCCGGACCCGGGCATCGAGACCGTGGAGACCGGGACCAGGCACCGCACCGCCGATCGGGTGTCGCAGCAGACCGGGCTGCCGGTGGTCACGGTGTCGGCGTCGATGCACACCATCCAGCTGTTCCTGGAGGGGACCCGGACCCTGGTCGAGCCATCGGCGGCGATCCTGGGCCGGGCACATCTGGCCCTGCAGACGCTGGAGCGTTACAAGGTGCGGCTGCTGCAGGTGCTGCACCGGCTGTCCGGGCTCGAGGTGCAGGACCAGGTGACGGTGCGCGATCTGGTCGTGGTGGCGCAGCGGCTGGAGATGGTACGCCGGCTCGAGGCCGAGACGGCCGGTTACGTCAACGAGCTCGGCACCGACGGCCGACTGCTGGAACTGCAGCTGCTCGAGGTGAACGTCGGACTGGAGGACCTGCCGGAGCTGCTGGCCCGCGACTACCGGCCCGAGGACAGCCAGGGTTTCGGATTCGACGCGCTGCCCGAGCTCACCGACGCCGACCTGGTGGATGCGACCGCGGTGGCGCGCTCGATCGGGTTCTCCGACCATCTGGACAGCCGGGTCTCGGCCCGCGGCTATCGCCAGCTGGCCAGCATCAATCGGTTGCCCGAGGTCGTGGTGACCCGGCTGATCGACCAGTTCGGCAATCTGCAGCAGCTCTTCGGTGCCAGCAGCCTGGAACTGCAGCAGGTCGAGGGCGTCGGTGAGAGCCGGGCGCGGATGATCCGCGACAGCCTGACCCGGCTCGCGGAATCGGCGTACGCCAGCGAGGACGTGGGCTGAAACCGTTTTGCGTGACTCATTGCCAGCGTCGGTGGACCCTCCTTAGCATCACCACGGTGGTCGGGAGGTTCTCGGCCAGAAATCGGAGTCACAATGAAGCGACGAATCCGTGTTCTGCTGTCCGCGGCCGCGAGTGCGGCACTGGCGCTCGGGGCGGTCAGCACCGCCGCGGCCCCCGGGGCGTACGCCGCACCGAAACCGAAGGAACCGGTCAGCTACGACCGCTATGTGGCGCTGGGTGATTCCTACACCGCGGCCCCGCTGGTCCCGGTCACCGACCCGGCCGGTGGCTGCTTCCGCTCCACCAACAACTATCCGAACCAGCTCGCGCGCACCCTCGGGGTGAAGACCCTCGTCGACGTCTCCTGCAGCGGTGCCGACACCACCGACATGACCAGCCCGCAGCAGACCCCGCTCGGCCCGGTGCCGCCGCAGTTCGATGCGCTGACCCCGGACACCGATCTGGTCACCGTCAGCATCGGCGGCAATGACGAGAACGTGTTCGGCACCCTGGTCGGCTACTGCACGACCCTGCGCAGCACCGATCCGACCGGTTCGCCGTGCCGCGACCAGATGCGCGCCGATGCCGGCGGGGACCGGCTGATGAACGCCACCACCCGGACCCGGGCCCGGGTCGACCAGGTGGTCGCGCAGATCCGCCAGCGCGCCCCGCAGGCGAAGATCGTGGTCGTCGGCTATCCGCAGATCATTCCGACCTCGGGCACCTGTGTGGACCGGTTGCCGCTGGCCGATGGTGACTATGCGTACGCCCGGCTGATCAACCAGCGACTGGATGCCGCCCTGAAGCATGCCGCACAGTCGAACAAGGCCACCTTCGCCGATATCTGGAAGGCGAGCAAGGGCCATGACGTGTGCTCGGCCGATCCGTGGATCAACGGCCAGGTGAACGATCCGGCGCGCGCCTCGGCGTACCACCCGTTCGGCAACGAGCAGACCGCGATCGCGGAACTGGTTGCGGGGAAGCTCAGCCCCGCAACTGCATGATCACCTGGACCGGCTGGGCGTCCTTGAGCTGGGCGGTGGCCACGTAGGTGCCGGAGCGCAGCGTCTCGGCACCGGCCTTGCAGTCACCGACGGAGCGGTTGGCGCGCCACTCCTGCTCCCAGCCGAACTCCTGTCCGGGATCGAGCGTCAGATTCTTGGCGGGCATCCCGGACAGGCAGTCCAGGGTGGTCCAGATCCGGTCGGTGCCGGAGTAGATCTTCAGCTCGAAGGTCTTGTCGTCGACCACCAGCCGACACCGCTGGCCGGAGTCGTTGCCGACGGTGACGCGGAAGTTGACCGGTACGCCGGCGCTCACCTGACGCGGTCCGTCGAGCCCGACCCGCAGCTTGGACCGGTCGCAGGCCTGGGGCTGACCCGCGGGCTGCTGACCCGCGGGCTGCTGACCCGCGGGCTGCTGGGGCGAACCCACCTCGAAGGAGGCGGGGGCCTGGCTGGGCGCGGGCCGCGGCGCGCTGGTCGCCGGTGCGCTGGGCGCCGGTTGGCTGGCTGGCGGCTGGGTCGCCGCGGGCTGGGTCGCCGCCGGGGTGCT
>NZ_NMVP01000023.1 GCF_002250705.1 Enemella evansiae | reverse complement strand
TTCCGCGGCGCCGGCTGTTGCTGCGGCTGCTGGGCGCGCTGCGCGGGCTGGGCCGGGGACTGCGGCGCGGCGGGCGCCTGCTGCGGCGTACCCGACTGCTGCCGGGCCCGCGCCGGGCCCGCACCGTCACCGGAGCCGTTCGGGCTCGCGGCACCGGAGGACTGGCCCGCCTGACCGCCGCGAATCCGGCCCATCACGCGATCTGCGCGACTGGCGGCGTCACCGCCCGGTTGGCCACCCTGACCGTAGAAGTCCTGCTGACCGCGAACAACGGTCTGCTCGGCATCCGACTGGCCACCCTGACGGGTGCGGCCGGTGCCCTGCGGATCACTCACGGTTGTCCTCCTCCGCCTCGGCGGCGTCCTCGTTCACATCGTCATCCGGCGACCCATCATGCCCGCCGGACTCAACCGCGGTCGATTCGTCCACCTCGACCACGACCTCCTCGGCCGGACCGTCACCAGCGGCAGCCTCCTCGGCCGCCTCCGCCTCGGCCGCGACCTGTTCCTCCGGGTTGAGGGCGATCAGCGAGACCGCGTCATTGCCCTTCACCCCGACGAACTTGACTCCCATCGTGTCACGTCCCTTGACCGGAACCTCGGCGACACTGCTGCGGGTGATCTGTCCGGACTGCTTGATCGCGATGATCTCGTCGCTCTCCTGCACCACCAGACCGCCGACCAGCTCGCCGCGGCCCTCGTTCAGCCGCATCGCCTTGATACCCAGGCCACCGCGGCCCTGCTGGCGATATTCGCTGACCTTGGTGCGCTTGGCGTAGCCACCGTCGGTGACGGTGAACACGTAGCGGTCGTCCTCGGGCAGGTCCGCATCGATGACGGCCATCGACAGCAGCTTGTCGTCGTCGCGGAACTTCATCCCGGTGACACCGGAGGTCGCCCGGCCCATCGGCCGCAGCTGCGCGTCATCGGCGGCGAACCGGATCGACTGGCCGTTGCGCGAGATCAGCAGCACATCGTCCTCGGGGCTGACCAGCCCGGCGCCGATCAGCTCGTCGTCCTCGTCGCGGAAGTTGATCGCGATCACGCCGGCCTGGCGCGGTGAGTCGTACGCCGGCAGTGCGGTCTTCTTGACCAGCCCGTTGCGGGTGGCCAGCAGCAGATATTCCGCATCCTCGTACCCGCGGATCGCCAGCACCTGCGCGATCTTCTCCTCGGGCAGGAAGCTGAGCAACCCGGCCACGTGCGAACCGCGGGAGTCCCGGCCGCCCTCGGGCAACTGCCACACCTTGGCCCGGTAGACCCGGCCCATGTTGGTGAAGAACAGGATCCAGTGGTGGTTGGTGGTGGTGAACAGGTGCGCCACCTCGTCGTCGGCGCGCAGGCTGGCGCCGCGTACGCCGCGGCCGCCGCGCTTCTGCACCCGGTAGAGGTCGGTGCGGGTGCGCTTGGCGTACCCGCCCTGGGTGATGGTGACGACCACGTCCTCGTCGGGGATGAAGTCCTCATCGGACAGGTCGCCGTCGGCGGAGATGATCCGGGTACGCCGGTCGTCGCCGTACTTGTCGACGACCTCGGCGAGCTCGCTGCCGATGATCTCGCGCTGTCGGTCCTCCGAGGCCAGGATCGCCTTCAGCTCGGCGATCCGCTTCTCGATCTCGGCCAGGGTGTCGATGATCTTCTGCCGCTCGAGGGCAGCCAGCCGGCGCAGCTGCATGTCCAGGATCGCGGTGGCCTGGACGTCGTCGATGTCCAGCAGTTCCTTCAGACCCTCGCGCGCCTCCTCGGTGGACGGCGAGCGGCGGATCAGCGCGATGACCTCGTCGAGCGCGTCCAGCGCCTTCACCAGGCCGCGGTAGATGTGGGCCTGTTCCTCGGCCTTGTTCAACCGGTACTGGGTACGTCGGCGGATCACGTCGAGCTGGTGGGCGATCCAGAAGGAGATGAACTGGTCCAGCCGCAGGGTGCGCGGCACGTCGTCGACGAGCGCCAGCATGTTGCAGCCGAAGGTGTCCTGCAGCGCGGTGTGCTTGTAGAGGTTGTTCATCACCACGCGCGGCTGGGCGTCGCGCTTGAGCACGATGACCAGCCGCTGACCGGTCCGCGCGGAGGAGTCGTCGCGGATGTCGGAGATCCCTTGGAGCCGGCCGGAGTTGACCAGTTCGGCGATCTTCAGCGCCAGGTTGTCCGGGTTGCACATGTGCGGCAGCTCGGTGACGACCAGCAGCTGGCGGCCGTTCTTGTCCTCCTCGATGTCGATCACCGCGCGCATGGTGACCGACCCGCGGCCGGTGCGGTAGGCGTCCTCGATGCCCTTGCGGCCGACGATCAGCGCACCGTTGGGGAAGTCGGGGCCCTTGACCCGCTCGATCGCGGCCTCGAGGAGCTCCTCGGCGGGCGCGTCGGGGTGCTGCAGGCTCCACTGCACGGCCTCGGCGACCTCACGCAGGTTGTGGGTGGGGATGTTGGTGGCCATCCCGACCGCGATCCCGGTGGAGCCGTTGACCAGCAGGTTCGGGAACCGGCTGGGGAGCACGACCGGTTCCTGCTCGCGGTTGTCGTAGTTGGGCTTGAAGTCGACGGTGTCCTCGTCGATGTCGCGGACCATCTCCATGGCCAGCGGCGCCATCTTGCACTCAGTGTACCGCATCGCGGCGGCCTTGTCGTTGCCGGGCGAACCGAAGTTGCCCTGCGAGGAGACCAGCGGGGCGCGCATCACCCAGGGCTGCGCCAGGCGTACCAGGGTGTCGTAGATCGCCGAGTCACCGTGCGGGTGGTAGAGGCCCATCACCTCGCCGACGATCCGGGAGCACTTGTTCCAGCCGCGATCCGGGCGGTAACCGCCGTCGTACATGGCGTAGAGCACGCGGCGGTGTACCGGCTTGAGACCGTCCTTGACGTCCGGCAACGCGCGGCCGACGATCACGCTCATCGCGTAGTCGAGGTAGGACCGTTGGATCTCGACCTGCAGGTCGATCGGTTCGGTGGTGCCCTTCTCGGGCGGGGTGATCTCGTCGACCACCGAATCGCTCTCGTTGGTCGGCTCGTCCGGGGTGTCTGTCATCGAGCATCCTCACTGATCGGGCCCGGCGGGACCCGCCATTGAAATGGGTACGCCGCAGCGGCGGGAGGAGCCTCCCGGCGGGCACACCCATATCGCGACTTGGCCATCTCGGCGATTCTATCCGGTCAGAACCAGTTGGTACGCCTCATCGCGGCGTGTGGGCCCATCGACTGGAAAGATTCAGACCGGAGGTGGAGATGAGGGGTCTCGGCAGACGGTTCGCAGGCCGACGCGGCGACCCGGATCGCCGGGCGGCTCGGCTCGAGCTGGCCCCGCGATCCATCGAGGCCTGGGTGCATCCATCGAGCGCTGCAGCACGCGATGGGTGCACTGTGGGCTCGATGGATGGGCAGGTAGTGGATCGCCGAGGTACCGGTCGGTCCCGCGGACTGACTCAGCGGGAATCGGAGCCGACGTGCACGGCGAACAGGGTGAGGATGGCTCCGGCGATGAGCGAGAGCGACGCCGCTGTAGCGATGGTGACTCTGGCCTCACCGAAGATGCCCCATCTGGGCGACTCGAGCAGCACGAACTGGAGCCAGGTGAATCCGACTCCGAGACCGAGCACGACGGCACCGATCTGGGCCAGTTTCGCCGACCGTTCGGATCGCTCACCGGCGAACCACAACAGGGCGGCCACGACGGCTACGACGGTCGCGCCCCAGACGGCCGGCAGCACACCGAAGGTGATCCAATGGCCCTCGGGAGCCTTGTCGGTGAACAATCTGACGATCAGCGACAGCAGCGACAGCGATTCGTCACCGAGGTCCCCGTCCTCGTCGGTCATGAAGGGCAGGAACAGTCCGGCGATCAGGGCGACCAGCGCCGTCACCTGGACCATGCCGAACTGGCGACGCTCCAGTCTCTCCACCCGGTGGACCAGGTCCCAGTGCTCGCGCCGGATGTCACGCACCGTCGGGTGCGTGGGCCCGAACTCCTCTGGTGCGGAACCGTCCTTCATGTGAATCAGGGTAGGTACCGACCGGCTCACCGGGCTCCGCCCGCGGACTGAACCCAACTGCGATCCAGCGAACCGTACGTGCATCCCGCCAGCCCTATAGGGCAAGCGGTATCACCAAAAGATTCGCTGGATCGCGAACGCGCGGAAACTCAGCTCCTGGCGATGATCGGGTTGCTGACCGTACCGACGGATTCGACCTCGACGGTCACCTCGTCACCGGGGTGCAGGAAGACCGGGGGCTTGCGGCCGGCGCCGATGCCACCGGGCGTACCGGTGGCGATGACATCACCGGGCAGCAGAGTGATCGTGTCGGTGATGTAGGCGATGATCCTGCTCACCGAGTGGATCAGGTCGCGGGTGTTGCCCTTCTGCATCACCTCGCCGTTGACGCGGGTGGTCACCTCGAGCTCGCCGGGATTCGGGACGTCGTCGGCGGTCACCACCGGAGAGATCGGGCCACTCAGGTCGGCATTCTTGCCCACCGTGAACTGCGGGGTCTCCAACTGCTTGGTCCGCGCGGACAGGTCGTTGAACGCCGCATAACCCAAGACGTGATCGTCGGCGTTCTGCTCATCGGCCTGCCAGACCTCGTCCCCGATCACCGCGGCGAGCTCCACCTCCCAGTCCAGACCGGGTTCGTTCGGCGGCACCGGCACGCCGACCCCATCGACGGTCAGCGACTGCTGCCAGCGGCCGAAGATCATCGGCACCTTCGGCTCGTCCAGACCGGCGAGGTCCTTCGACTCGTCGGCATGACTGCGGTAATTGATGCCCACACAGAAGATCCGGGCGGTCTCGGGCACGGCCGGAGTCAGCTCGAGGCCGGCGAGCGGGCGTACCTCACCCCCGGATCCGGTGAGCGCCGCCTTCGGGTCCCGATAGAAGTCCGCGGCACTCCCCAGGTCGCGTACCCCATCGCCCTCGATGGCGCCGATGTGGCGTACCCCGTCCTGCACGAATCCGGTCAGTTTCATGATTTCCTTCTCTGGTTGGCTTCTTGGCGTCACACGCGGTTGATCAGGGTTGACCGTAGTGCGGCCCGGTCGGGAACTCCTCGACGACGGCACCCTCGGGGATCGCGTCATTGGCCAGATCACTGCCGTAGGGCCGAGACATCTCGTAGGCGATCTCGCGGACGATCTGGCCGTCCTTCATCTCGAACAGATGCACCAGCCGCATGCTGAGTCGGTCGCCGGGTTTGAACGGCAGGTTGGGCATCTGGTCCCCGACGACGGTCATGTCGATCACCTGGTCGTCGAACACGTAGTCCTCGGTGGCGAAGCGGCGCAGCGTCGTCGCCTTGTTGAAATGCACCGTGCTGTAGATCCCCATGTACGCCTCGCGCACCTTGGCCGGGTCGGTGAGATGCTGGCCGCGGTTCGGCCCCTCCCAGCTGATCTCGGGTCCGTAGAGCGCGATCGCCTTGTCCACGGTCTCCGGCGCCTCGTTGTGGAAGTGCGCCTCCACGACCTTGAGGTTGTGGGCGATCAACTCATCGCGGGTCATCGTGGACGTGTCGATCGGTCCCGGCAGGACCTCATCCTCGTTGATGGTCATCGTTCTCCTCCCTTGGAATGGCCCCACGGCGTCATCCTCCTGCTGACAGTTCCTGGCAACAGATCTCTCATGTGCCGAGGGATTGCCTTCGACGCTAGGCCTGTCCGAGAAATCTGTCAACAGTTTCTCTCGACACCGATTCCGGTAGGCGCGGTAGGCTGCCCAAGCAG
This sequence comes from Enemella evansiae, assembly GCF_002250705.1. Taxonomy (GTDB): domain Bacteria; phylum Actinomycetota; class Actinomycetes; order Propionibacteriales; family Propionibacteriaceae; genus Enemella; species Enemella evansiae. The sequence continues at coordinate 315,606 of NZ_NMVP01000023.1, read as the reverse complement.
ATCGGTACCCCTTCGGACCGTGCCCGACCGGGCACCCAGTGAAAGGCCTGGCAGACGTGACCATCGAAGCGAAGGCGTCGCCGACGATGTCGGTCGATGAGATCTTCGTCCAGCTCCGGAACGAGATCCTGCACGGACAGCTCGAGGCGGGTGCGGTGATCAGCCAGGTGAAGCTGGCCGAACGGCTCGGTGTGAACCGGACGCCGCTGCGGGAGGCGTTGCGGATGCTGCAACGTGAACACCTGGTCACCGCCGAGCTCAACCGCCGCGTTCGGATCGCCGGGCTCGACTCCACCGACCTGGTCGACCTCTACGCGCTGCGGATCACCGAGGAGGCGCTCGGCATCCGGCTCAGCGTCCCGAAGTTCACCACGGCCGATATCGCGGAGCTGCGGGATCTGCTCGCTTCGATGGATGAGTACGCCGACCCGGAGACCGTCGATGTCTGGGAGACCTATCACCGGCGCTTCCACCGCCTGCTGATCAGTCACGCCGGGGAGCGGATCACCGGGGCCGCCTACGATCTGGCCGACTACTGCGAGCGGTACCGGCGCGCCCTGCTGGTCAGCCGGCCGATCTCCTTCGACATCGGCCGCGCGGATCATCATGCGATCACCGACGCCTGCGCGGACCGCGACGCGGATCAGGCCGTGCACGCTCTTTCCCAGCACCTCGCGCGCACCGCGCTGAGCCTGCTCTCGATGACCGATCCGGCCTTCGACCCGCGACCGGTACGCGAGGCATTGGCGCTGGTTACCCGCGCGTGACCCGGCCGCGGTGAGTCGTCAGCGTTTGGTGCCCACCGCGAAGTAGGTCAGCTTCGCAACGATCGTGTCGGTGACCGTGTCCAGCGCCACCGTTCCGCCCGCGCCGGTGGCCGCCGCCGCCATGCGGGTCCGTGACGCGGGGTTGTGACCTCCCGAAGGCCAAGGCTGAGAAGTCTGGCCTGTGCCTGAGATTTGCAAAATGATGTTCCATGACCCCCGCCGATGTGGTTGGGTCCGTATTAGAGAGTTCCCATGAACCACACCTGCATTGAGGAGATTGTGATGAAGAAGGCCTTCGCCGCCGCTGCCCTGGGCATCGGGATGGTTTCCGCTGCCGCGCTCGCCGGCGCCCCCGCTCACGCCGCACCGAGCGGCAAGGTCACCGCCAGCTACGGTTGCCAGTCGGCCACCTTCACCAACAACAGCGGCAGGACTGCCACGGTGACCTATGGCTACGCGGGGTCGGAGAGCAACAAGTCGGTGACGCTGTCGCCCGGGGCCTCGAAGTCGGTGAAGGCGACCTCGGGAGAGAGCAAGAGCTTCGGCTGGATGGCCAAGACGGCGAATGGCACCGAGGTGGGGCTCGAGGACTATCCCGGGGTGAACCTGTTGAAGTACTGCTCCGGCACCGGTTCCAGCAAGCCGTCCACCGGGGGGCTGGCCAAGACCGGCGTCTGAGGGGCGATCTGTTCATCTCGACACGTCGTCCCGGCGTCGCTCCGCAGTGCCGGGACGGCTACTCGATGAACGTCAAGTCGGCGGGCGGAGGACGTCGAGGTCGACGCCGCCGTTGATCCCGTCGACGCGGGCCCAGAACTGCACCTGCCAGATCCGCCATTCCCCACTGGGGCGGAGAAAGAAGCTGGTCGTCCACTCGGGCCGGCCGGCGACCGGTGCGATCTGGTAGACCGAGGTGAAGCTGTTCCGCGCGTACACCACGAGCGGCCGACCCCAGGCCGCCTCGACGGCGGTGACGAAGGCTGTCAGCTCGGTGTCCACCCATTGCTGCGAGGGCCGGTCGGTGCAGCTGCCGATCAGTTCCAGGTCGATCGCCGGCGCGAGCGCGGCGGGGTCGGGCGGCGCGGTACGCAGGAAGTTCGCGGCCTGTTCGGCGCCGGGTGCGCACACCGTGAAGAAGTGGTACGCCCCAGCGGGCACCCCGGCGCGGCGGGCCTCGGCCCAGTTCCGGGCGAAGAACGGGTCGACCCAGCCCCGACCCTCGGTGGACTTGATCATCGCCGCACCGATCCCGTCCGCGCGTACCCGTTGCCAGTCGATTTCCCTTTGGTGGTTGGAAACGTCGACCGCGAGCAGCTCACCGGGTTGCAGCGCGGGCCGGTACGCCGGGACCGCGAGGTAGCGCACCGCCAGTCCGATCAGAGCCAGTGCGAGCACCGCGATCCCCGCCGCCCGCAGGCGGCGTACGATCACGGTGCTCGTCATCGGCTCAGATGTCGAGGAAGCGGACGTCTTTGGCGTTGCGCTGGATGAAGTGCCGGCGCGATTCGACGTCTTCGCCCATCAGGATGGAGAACATCTCATCGGCGCGGGCGGCGTCCTCGAGGGTGACCTGCAGCAGGATCCGCTGCTCGGGATCCATGGTGGTCTCCCACAGGTCGTCGGGGTTCATCTCGCCCAGACCCTTGTAACGCTGGATCGGGTTGACGTTGGGCAGCTTCTTGCCCTCGGCCAGGCCCTTCTCCCGCAGCGCATCCCGCTCGGCATCGGTGTAGGCGAGTTCGTGCGGGGCATTGGTCCACCGCAACCGGAACAGCGGCGGCTGGGCCAGATAGACGTAGCCGTGGTCGACCAGCGGCTTCATGAACCGGAACAGCAGCGTCAGCAGCAGGGTCCGGATGTGGGCGCCGTCGACGTCGGCATCGGCCATCAGCACGATCTTGTGATAGCGCAGTTTGGCGATGTCGAAGTCCTCGTGCACACCGGTGCCGAGGGCGTTGATGATCGCCTCGACCTCCTTGTTCTGCAGGATCTTGTCGATACGCGCCTTCTCGACGTTCAGGATCTTGCCGCGGATCGGCAGGATCGCCTGGATCCGCGGATCCCGACCGCCCTTGGCCGAGCCACCCGCCGAGTCACCCTCGACGATGAAGACCTCGCACTCCTCGGGGTTGGTCGACTGGCAGTCGGCGAGCTTGCCGGGCAGACCGCCACCACCGAGCAGACCCTTGCGGTTGCGGGCCAGGTCGCGGGCCTTGCGGGCCGCCTGCCGCGCGGTCGCCGCGTCCTGCGCCTTGCGGACGATCAGCTTGCCCTCGGTCGGGTTCTCCTCGAACCAGTCGGAGAGCTTGTCGTTGACGACCTTCTGCACGAAGGAACGCGCCTCGGTGTTGCCGAGCTTGGTCTTGGTCTGACCCTCGAACTGCGGTTCGGCGAGCTTGACCGAGATGATCGCGGTCAGCCCCTCGCGGATGTCCTCGCCCTTGACCCGGTCGTCGGCCTTCTTCATCAGGCCCCAGGTCTCACCCCACTTGTTGACGGTGTTGGTGAGCGCGCCGCGGAAGCCCTCCTCGTGCGTACCGCCCTCATGGGTGTTGATGGTGTTGGCGAAGGTGTGCACCGATTCGGTGTACGCGGTGGTCCACTGCATCGCCAGCTCGACGCTGAGGCCCTCGTCGGCGTTCTCGGCCTCGACATCGATGACGGTGGGGTTGATCGTCTCCTTGCCCTTGGTGAGGTAGCGGACGTAGTCGATCAGGCCCTCGTCGTAGCGGTAGTCGGCGGTGTTCGGGTGGCCGTCCTCATCGACGTGGTCCGGCCGCTCGTCGGTGATCCGGATGGTCAGGCCCTTGTTCAGGAAGGCCATCTCGCGGAACCGGGTGGACAGCGTCTCGAAGGAGTAGTCGGTGGTCTCGAAGATGTCGCTGGAGGCGTAGAAGATGACCTTGGTGCCGGTCTCGTCGGTCTCCTCGCCGCGCTCGAGTTCCCCGGTCGGTACGCCCAGGTGGAAGCCCTGCGTCCAGACGTAGCCGTCGCGGCTGACCTCGACGGTGAGCCGGTCGGAGAGGGCGTTGACGACCGAGGCGCCGACGCCGTGCAGGCCGCCGGAGACCTTGTAGCCGCCGTCGCCGAACTTTCCGCCGGCGTGCAGCTCGGTGTAGACCAGCGTCACAGCGGGGATGCCGGTCTGCGGGTGGATCTTGACCGGGATGCCGCGGCCGTTGTCACTGACCGAGATGCCGCCCTCGGGCAGCACCTTGATGTCGATGGTGTCGCAGTAGCCGGCCAGCGCCTCGTCGACGGAGTTGTCGACGATCTCGTAGACCAGGTGGTGCAGGCCGCGCTCACCGGTCGAGCCGATGTACATGCCCGGGCGCTTGCGGACCGCCTCCAGACCCTCCAGCACGGTGATCGCGGAGGAGTCGTAGACCCCGGCGTCGACGAGATGCTTCTTCTGTGCCTCGGCCTTCTCCTCGACCGTGGCGGACTGCTCGGCGGTGATGCCCGCAGCGGCGTTCGGCACCGGCACATCCGCGGTCTCGTCGGGACGCTCGTCAGGGGCGTCAGTCATGGGTCTCCTATCTCCCTACAGCATGGCAAGTCTACCCGCAGAAACCACCGATTCGCGGAGATCTGTGGGCCGTTTGGACACCGGTTTGCGTTCACACGCCCGCTGATGCCGTTGAGACGGGTTCGACACCCGTCCCCGGTCCCCACCACGCGGTACGCCTGGTCGTCACGTCTGAGCGGGGGCTCCGGCCGAGTCTGGACGAGCCGACCGTCTTGGTTCACCCCAAGTATCCGGGGCTTCGCCGAGTGGTCCGGCCGGGCCTTCGTTCGCCGCCGCCATCGCGGGGCCGGCCGACCAGGTGGCTGCTGCCCATCTATCTGGTGGCGGTTCAAGGCCATCAGTGGCGAAGACCGCGGCCACTTTGTCCGGGATACCGGGCCAGGCTCCAATTTCCCCCGGACCGGTTCACCAGACGTCAGCCGTTGACCACGAATCCCTTCAATCGATTGGGTATGGAACTGGGGTCTATATTGATCGGGCGACCGTCCTGTCTATAGATCATGACTTCCTCGGGCACTCCGTCGTCTGTCACCGACAAAAGTATAGAAATTGTCTCGCCATCAGTATCCTCGGCTTCCGCCTCGACTGGTATCCCCTTTTGGATCTGTGGAATCGGCACAGGATTCTCTGGAAAAATAAGGAAGCTGAGGCTGTCGGACCAGCTTGGAGAAACATGAAACGACTCCAGTTGTCCCAAAAGGCATGTCGACCCATCGAAGTCTTCATGCGCGAGTCGCTCAAGTAGCTTTCGTTGCCAGGACTGCGGCCTGCTACGGCTTGGGGAAATAGTAGGTTCCGACATGGATAGTGCTCCCATTCTTGATAGGCATTGCTCTATACTCTACGATTCTTCCCCCGACGTTACTCCGACCCCACAGGGATCCGGCTGGAGCATGGGTGGAGTTTGCGAGCCGTATGCCTTGTTAATATCGGCCCAAGAGGTCGGTGTTAATCCGTAACCATTCCTGCTGTACCGATCATAGAATCGGCCTGGATGGAGGTAAGCTATTAGCTTGGTCGCAGCCTTTGTTTTTGGGGCTTTGGCAATAGGTTTCGAGTATGCAGCACGCGAGTTTCTGAACCTTCGATCAGCCTCCTGGTAACGGTACCCCTTGATTCCATAGCCTTGCTTGTAACTGACACCACCGGCCCGCCAGGAGGGTGTTCTGTAAGCGGCATTGTTTGCGCGCATTTGTGATTGTGTATGGCTGTAACCCTTCTTCTTGCTGCCGTTGAATACCTGGAGGTATCTGGTGTACATCTGCCCGTCCATGTCGTCGGGGCGGAGTCCGGTCGGGTCGGGTTGATCGGTGGGGTTGTTTGTTGCCGTAGCCGTATGCGTTCCACTGGGTCGAGCTGCTGCTTGCATCCAGGATCGGGTCGGGTTGGAGGAACCGGCCGGTGGCGGGGTCGTAGTCGCGCGCGCCGATGCGGATCATACCGAGTGCGGGGTCGTTCAGGCCCTGCACGAAGCCACAATCGGAGGCAAACCGGGTCGCCATATCACGGGGTGCGCCGTAGGGGGTGGTGCGCTGAGTGGTGACCGCCCCGTTGGTGTTTTGGACCTGCCAGGCAGCGGTGTTGTTGAGGTCGGGCCAGAGCGTGTAGACATCGAAGTCGTTGCTGCTGGTGCGCATGGCCACGGTCTGACCGGCGAACTGGACGTAGCGTGCGGAGGCTGATTCTGCGGCCGAGCTGGTCGTAGGTGTAGGCGAGGGTTTCACCCTTGGCGTTGGTCGAGGTGAGCATTTGCCCGGCCACGTCGTAGCTGCGGCTGGAACGGCCGGTGTCCGGGTCATCCCCGCTGGTTTTTGGCCCTGCAGGTTGTAGTTGTAGGTCCAGGTGTTGTCGGCGTGGTCGGTCGTACCTCCTTTGCTCAGCCAACGGGTGGCAGGCTCGATTCATCTCGAACACGCTCATCTCGACACGCTCGCTGCGCGAGCTACTCGATGAGCGGAGGGATGTGGCTCCGCTCCGACGGGGTTGCTGCTCGATGAACGGATGGCGTGGTTTCGACTCGGTCGTACGTCCCTCGCTCAGCCAACGGGTGGCAGGCTCGATTCATCTCGACACGCTCATCTCGACACGCTCGCTGCGCGAGCTACTCGATGAGCGGAGGGATGTGGCTCCGCTGCGCCGGGGTTGCTACTCGATGAGCGGGGGCATGACTTCGAGTCGGTCGTACCTCCCTCGCTCAGCCAACGGGTGGGCCGGGCGCGATAGGGTCGGACCGTGGTTTCGAGGACTCCGGAGTATCTGGCTCAGAACGTGTTGCGGCCGGTGGCGCGGGCGGCGATCTTTCTCACCGTGACGGTGCCGGAGGGCCGAGAGGCCGATGTCCGCGACGCCCTTACCGATGTGCCCTCGCTGATCCGGGCGGTCGCCTTCCGGGTGCCGGAGGGTCAGCTGAGCTGCGTCACAGGGATCGGCGCGGAGTTCTGGCAGCGGGCGTACCCCGACCTCGAACCGCCCGCCGACCTGCACCCGTTCATCCCGCTGGACGGCGGCAAACATCAGGCCCCGCGTACCCCCGGTGACCTGCTCTTCCACATCCGCTCGATGCAGGTGGACATGTGCTTCGAGCTGGCCCGCCAGCTCCAGCTCCGCTTCGGCGATTCCATCGAGATCGTCGACGAGGTGCACGGCTTCCGCTACTGGGACGACCGCGACCTGCTCGGCTTCGTCGACGGCACCGAGAACCCCGACGCCCCACTGGCCCAGGTCGAGGCGACGCTGATCGGTGATGACGACCCGGTCTGGACCGGCGGCAGCTTCGTCATCGTGCAGAAATACCTGCACGACCTGACCACCTGGGACGCGATCTCGGTCGAGGAACAGGAACGGGTGATCGGGCGGACCAAGCTCGCCGACATCGAACTGCCCGACGACGTCAAACCCAGCAACTCCCACGTCGCGCTCAACCAGGTCAACGACGCCGACGGCAAGCAGTTGCAGATCGTCCGCGACAACCTGCCCTTCGGCCGCCTCGACGGGGAGGAATTCGGCACCTACTTCATCGGATACGCCGCCGACCCCGGCGTCACCGAGGAGATGCTGCGGAACATGTTCCTGGGCAAGCCGGCCGGCAACTACGACCGGATCCTCGACTTCTCCACCGCCGTCACCGGGTGCCTGTTCTTCGTGCCCCCGGCCGGTTTCCTGGAGGAACCGGAGGCGTACGCCAGCACCGAGGCCAGCGACGAAACCCCCACCGAGCACCAACCCGCCACCGATGGTTCACTCAACATCGGTGGTCTGTGAAGGAGTCACGAATGAACAACCTGCACCGCGAACTCGCCCCGATCTCCGAGGCCGCCTGGGCCGACCTCGAGCAGGAGGCCCGGCGCACCTTCAAGCGCTGGATCGCCGGCCGCCGCGTCGTCGATGTCAGCGGCCCCGCCGGTCCCGAACTCGCCGCGGTCGGCAACGGCCGGCTGACCGAGCTGAGCAACACCGACGGGGTCCGTACCCGGCTCCGCGAGACCCAGTCGCTGGTCGAGCTGCGGGTGCCCTTCGAGGTCTCCCGCGCGGAGGTGGACGGTGTCGAGCGCGGCTCCCAGGACGCCGACTGGCAGCCGGTCAAGGACGCGGTCCGCAAGCTGGCGCTCGCCGAGGACGACGCGATCTTCAACGGTGCCACCGAGGCCGGCATCACCGGCATCGTGCCGAGCAGCTCGAACAAGAAGCTCAAGGTGCCCAGCGAGGTCCGCGACCTGCCGGACGTCGTCGCCAAGGCGCTCTCGGAGCTGCGGCTGGCCGGGGTCGACGGGCCCTACACGCTGCTGCTGTCGGCGGAGAACTACACCGCGGTCAGCGAGATCACCGACCACGGCTATCCGATCCGCGAGCACATCAACCGGCTCCTCGACGGTGAGGTGATCTGGGCGCCCGCGGTCGAGGGGGCGCTGCTGCTCAGCACCCGCGGCGGTGACTACGAGCTGTTCCTCGGCCAGGACGTCTCGATCGGCTACCTGTCCCACGACGCGGAGACCGTGCAGCTCTACTTCCAGGAATCGCTGACCTTCGTCGCCTACACCAGCGAGGCCAGCGTCGCCATCGCCGGCTGAGCGCAATCAGACCGAGATGAGTACGCCGCTGGGGCCGCGACCCGGTTCGCTGCCGCCGATCCACCTCGATCCAGAACCACTGGATCGGGGCTGGCGGCCGCCGCGACGCGGCGACCAGCGGTGGTCGGCGAGCCAGAAACTCCTCGTCGTGGTGGCGGTCCTGCTGCTGGCCTTCGGAGTCATCCTGACCGCCGGCGGGTTCGCGAAACGCGGCGACCGGGCCAAAACGTACGCCGCCGGGCAGGTCGTCGATGTCGGCCCGTTCACGCTCACCCTGGAGCGGGTCGAGATCACCCTCCAGCCCAAGGCGCAGTACAACGATGCGGACTTCGACAAGTTCGCGGTGGTGGCTTTCGGCACCGCCACCAGCAAGTTGAAGAAGCCGACGGCGGTGGTTCTCGACCCGGCACTGGTGATGCTGGAGAACGGCCGCCAGTTCAAGGCCCGGATGCAGTTCGGCGACGAGGCGCAGCCGCCGAGCACGCTGGCACCGGGCCTGACCGGCGTACCGGTGCGGATCACCGCCGAGATCCCGGCGACCTGGCGACCGACCGGCCTGCTGCAGGTCGGGGTCTGGCAGCAGAAATACGGCCGGCAATCAGAAGAGATGGCCGACTCCCGCAAGAACTGGGGCAAGACCCAGACCGCGCTGCTGTTCTGGTGCCCGGTCACCCGGATGCCGGACAGGACGAACTAACCGACCGGCGGCTCAGCGCGGCGGGGTGAGCGCGTTGTGCCGGGTCCGCCAGTCCCGCTGGCTGGTGTCGTAGATCCCGATCAGCCGGTCGACCTGACTGCGGGGAATCTCGAAGGCGAGTTCGCCCCGCGTCGGCTCGCCGACCGGGAAATCCGAACAGTAGGCCCGCAACTCCCGGCCATAGACCTTGCTGCTGTTCTCGTAACTGCGCCCGTCGGCACCGGCGAGATTGAACAGGCAGAGCTCGTCATCGACCGCACGGGTCACCTCGAAGGTGACCGCGACGAAGGTCATCCCCTCATCGGCGGTGATCGGTTCCCCGCCGTAGTCGGCCGAGCGCGCGAGCACCGGGCTCTGCACCATCGACAGCACCCGGAAGCTGGACCCCTTCGAGGTGAGCCCCGGTTCACCGGGCGGGCGCTGCACCACCCGCAGGTTGAGATGGGTGTAGGACCAGTACGCCCAGCCACCGACGTAGGTGGCCGAGAGCATCAGCACGCACCACAGCGCCAGCCAGGGCCGCGGATCGAACCGTCGGCGATGCAGCGGGCGCGCGGGAACCCGGGTGCTCATCAGATCCCCCTGGCGGTCGCCCGCGGAATCGGCAGGATGGTGCTCCGCGGCACCCCGAGCAGGGCGTCGGCCCGTTGCGGATCGACGTCGAGGTCGATGACGGCCCGCTGCCGGTAGCGGTAGGTGAGCTCCTCGTGCCACAGCCGCAGCTGCACCGGCTGCCTGCCCGCGGCGGCGCGGAAGCGCTGCGGGTCCACCTCGGCATAGGCCGGCCCGGTGCTCTCGGTCCCCGGATCGGTGGTCGGCAGGTTGCGCAGTCCGGTCGTCAGCCCGGCATAGCTGAGTTCGCCCTGCAGACCGAGCGGGCGTTCGTTGCCGCTCGCCTCGACGCGCAGTTGGAACACCAGATAGATCCCGGTGGCGCGGTCGATCTCGTTCCCGGTCGGCGGATCCAACTGGTACGCCGATTGCAGCCGGTCCACGCTCACCTGCACGCCGTCGATGGTCGCGGTCTCGCCGAGGCGTACCCGGGTGTCGTCGAAGACCTCCGGCGCCGATGAGCCGATCCGCCGCTCGATCACCCCGTCCACCGCTCCGGTGACCAGCAGCACCAGGACCGCGACCAGGGCGGCCAGCCAGGTGGCCCGGTCACGCCGCTTCATCGGGTCACCTCCGGCGCGGTCTTCCCGGCCTCGGCCTCGGTGGCCTCCGCGTCGGCGGCGGCCTCGGCGCGGGCGCGGAAGCGGGCCAGGCAGGCGGCGAAGGTGACCGCGAGCAGGCAGATCCGCAGGGGCTGGAACGGCACCTCGCGGGCCAGGTCGACGAGCGGGCCCCACGTGTACCAGAACTCCGAGCGGTGCCCGCCGATCAGCCATTGGATGGCGTACGCCCAGGCGTCCTCCAGGCGGGTGATGGCCAGGTGCAGCAGCACGAACGCGACCAGGAAGAGTACGCCGGAGCGCAGCACCAGTCGCAGCGATTGCAGTGTGGGCACGTATTTGTCGTCGATGTCGCCGAGGAACAGTTCCTGGAATTCCAACCAGGCGCGGCGGCCGACACCGGAGGATCTGACCGCCTGGTGCCGGCGCTGGCGTTCGGCGAGCTTCTCCACCGCGCGGGTCGGCGGTTCGCCCTTGCGCCACAGTTCGGCCACCGACAGCACGTGCGAGCCGTAGACCAGGGCCGCGACCGCGAGCCAGGCGATCGGCTGGGAGATCACGTTCAGCAGGAACGGGAAAAGGTTGTCCTGCAAGAAATTCCCGACGACCAGGATGATCGCGGGCAGGTTGATCTTGATCTGCGCGAGCACCGCCGACAACCCGTCCACCCAGCCGTCGACCCAGGCAGAGAGCACCCGGTCACCGAGCCAGTTCTTGACGAAGTTCAACAGGTTGCCGCCGGCCAGGATCAGGCTGAGCATGAAGAACGCCTCGACGAAGGCGGCGGCCAGCCCGAGCACCCGGCGGTCGGTGAACTCGTGCAGCAGGTCCAGGCCGCGGCGGACCACGTAGGCGCCCGCGACGATCCCGATCACCATCAGGACGCCGTCGCGGCTGCGGGGCGCGAACTGGGTCATGATCGTGGCATCGGAGAGGAATCCGGTCTGCTGCAGGGAGGCGACGACGAGTTCACGCGCCCGCTCCTGGACATAGCCGAAGGCGGCGTAGATGCCGAGGAACGGCAGCAGCGTCAACGCGAGCAACCGGGGTACCGATTCGTCGCGGTCGTCGTTCGGGGCACTCTCCGGCAGCACCTGGCGTACGCCCAGCTCCGCGCCGACCAACCGGAGCTGCAGCACGATCGCGGTGAGCAGCGAGACGAAGCCGGCGGAGAACACGACCAGCGCCGCCCAGGCCGACTTCTCCACCAGCGAGGCGGCGATCCGCAGGCTGGCACCGTAGCCGAGCCAGCCGAGCAGCTGCAGGGTCACCAACTTGGGGAACAGACGGATGAAGACCCGCCAGGTGTCCCCCGCAAGCTGGGTGAGATAGCCCCAGAGCTCTCGCAGTGCGCCGATCATTGGGCAGCATCCTAGGGCCCGACCAGCATCCCAGGGTCTGCCCCGGTGGTGGAAGACGTTGCTAGCGTGCGTGCTCCGAAGCTTTTCCAATGCTGGAAAGGAACACCCCCATGGCCGACAAGCCCGCAGTCGTACTCGTCCACGGATTCTGGGGAGGCGCCGCGCACTGGGCCGGTGTCATCACCGAACTGAACAAGCGCGGCTACACCGATCTGCATGCCGTGGAGAACCCGCTCACCTCGCTGGCCGACGACGCCGAACGGACCCGCAAGATGATCGCCCAGATCGAGGGCCCGGTGCTGCTCGTCGGCCACTCCTACGGCGGCGCGGTGATCACCGAGGCCGGCAACCAGCCCAACGTGATCGGACTGGTCTATGTCGCGGCGTTCGCACCGGATGCCGGGGAGAGCCCGGGTGCGATCAGCCAGGAACACCCGCCGGCCGCGATCGAGAACCTCGAACCCGACTCGGACGGCTATCTGTGGGTGAAGCAGGACAAGTTCGGTGAGAGCTTCTGCCAGGACCTGCCGACCGATCAGCAGCTGGTGATGGCGGTCACCCAGAAGGCGCCACTCGCCTCCACCTTCGGCGACAACGTCACCGAGCCGGCCTGGAAGTCCAAGCCGGTCTGGTATCAGGTGTCCACCTCCGACCGGATGATCGACCCGGACAACGAGCGCCGGATGGCCGCACGGATGAACCCGCAGAAGACGATCGAGCTGGATGCCAGCCACGCCTCGCTCGCCTCCCAGCCCGGCGCCATCGCCGACCTCATCGACGAGGCCGCCGCCGGTACGGCCAGCTGACGTTCATCGAGTAGCCGCCATGCGGAGCAAGGGAGCAACTCCCCGCCACGTTCATCGAGTAGCCACCATGCGGAGCCTGCGGAGCAATGGTGGCGTGTCGAGATGAACCGGCTCATCTCGACACGCTCGCTGCGCGAGCTACTCGATGAGCGTGGGGGGTTCGCTGCGCGAGCTACTCGATGAGCGTGGGGGTGCTCGCTGCGCGAGCTACTCGATGAGCGTGGGCTCAGCCGTAGGTGTCGCGGGGGCCGCGGCCGCGGACCGAGCGGCGGCCGTGCTTCCAGCTCGGGGCGTCGGGGCCGAGGACGTGCACCCGCCGTACCGTGCCCTGGCCGAGTTCGTCATTCAACCGGGCGACGAGCTGGGGTGCGAAGAGCCGCAGCTGGGTGGCCCAGGTGGTCGACTCGGCGCGGATGGTGAGCACCTCGTCGTCGTACTTCTCCGGGCGCGAATGTTCGGCATTCACCGTGCCGACCAGCGCCGGCCAGTTCGCCAGCAGCAGATGCACGTTCACCTGGGTGTCCCAGCCCTGTTGACGCATCAGCCCCTTCAGCGCCGGGCCGAGCAGCTGCGGATCGCGGTCGTCGGGGTGTGCGCCGGAGGACTGGACGCCTTCGGGGCGCTTCTTCCGCTTGCCGGGCCGGCGGCGTACCCCCTTGCTCGCGGCACCCACCTGCGCCGCGATCTGGCGGGCCAGATCCATCCCGGTCGGGTCGTGCGGCTCCGCGGCGGCGGCCAGCTCGGAGGCGGGTTCCTCGGGACGCTCGCTCGGGGAGTTCGGGGATTCAGTCATCGGCGCGCACCTCCCCGCCGCCGACCAGGAATCGCTGCCCGGCAAGCATTTCCGGGACATCGGCACCGACCGCGGCGGTGACCAGCAGCTGTTCGGCCTGCACCACCCCGGCCGCCAGCCGTTGCCGGCGGGTGGAGTCCAGCTCGGCGAAGACGTCGTCGAGCACCAGGACCGGTTCGATGCCGTCGGCGCGGAGCAGCTCGAAGGCGCCGATCTTCAACGCGAGTGCGAAAGACCAGGATTCGCCGTGGGAGGCGTACCCCTTGGCCGGCAGCTCGCCGAGCGTGAGCGTCAGGTCGTCGCGGTGCGGGCCGGCCAGGGTGACACCGCGCTGCAGTTCGTCGCTGCGACGGTTCAGCAGTTCGGCCTGCAGTGCCTCACCCAGGGCGTGGCGGGTCCAGTCCTCGCCGATCTCGATCGCCGACTTGTACGCCGCAGCGGCCTCGTTGTTGGTCGGTGCGATCTCGGCGTACGCCCGGGCGGTGTGCGGGAGCAGATCGCGCAGCGTATCGAGCCTGGCCTCCAGCAGCTCCGCCCCGGCGCGGACCAGCTGGGCGTCCCAGACCTCGAGGGTGGACGCGGCGTAGGGATCGTCGCGATTGGCCGAGCGTCCCCGACCGGCCAAGGATTTGAGCAGGCTGTTGCGCTGCTTGAGGATCTTGTCGTAGTCGCTGCGCACCCCGGCCATCCGCGGCCATCGGTTCACCACCAGCGCGTCCAGGAAGTGCCGCCGCTCCGCCGGATCGCCCTTCACGATCGCCAGGTCCTCCGGTGAGAAGACAACCGTGCGCAGCATCCCGATGATCTCCCGCGCCCGCGGCAGCGGCGAGCGGTTCAACCGGGCCCGATTCGCCTTCCCGGGGGTGATCTCCAGTTCCAGCAGGATCCGCCGGTCGTCTTCCAGACCCGCGCGTACACCGGCCCGCACGATCGCCCGCTCGCAGCCGGCGCGGACCAGCGGGACCTCCGAGGACACCCGATGGCTGGACATCGTGGAGAGGTATTCGACGGCCTCGACCAGGTTGGTCTTGCCCTGCCCGTTGGCGCCGACGAAGGTGGTCACGCCGCTGGCGAGCGGCACGTCGACCGCGGGGTAGGAGCGATAGTCGGCCAGCGTGAGATGGTCGACATACACCGCTATTCGCCCCCTTCGTCGTCCTGTTCCTGCCCGCGTGGCGGCTCGGCCAACCCGAGCTCGAAGGCCCGGATCACCGCCTTCAACCGGGATTTGCAGTTCAGTTTGTCCATGATCGTCGAGACGTGCGCCTTGACCGTCGATTCGGACAGCCCGAGCGCACCGGCGATCTCGGCATTGCTGGCGGCCCGGCAGAGTTCGCGGAGCACCGCACGCTCCCGGCCGGTGAGTCCGTGCGGGCCGACCTCGGCGCCCTGCCACTCGTCCTGCGGCAGGTAGCGTTCGGCGAGCCGGGTGGCCGGTCGGGCGGAGATGACGTGGCCGCCGGAGTGCGCGACCTGGATGGCCTCGACGATCGCCTCCGGCGCGGAATCCTTGAGCATGAAGCCGTTCGCGCCGGCAGCCAGCGCGGCCAGCATCAGCTTGTCCTCATCGAAGGTGGTCAGCACCAGGACCTTCACCCGGCTTCCGGTACGCCGCAGCTCGCGGGTCACCTCGATTCCGTCCATCTCGGGCATCCGGACGTCCATCAGCACCACATCGACACCGTGGCCGGCGAGCAGTTCCAGGGCCTGCCGGCCGTTGCGGCAGGTGCCGACCAGCCGCATCCCGCTGTTGCGGGTGACGTAACCAGAGAGTGCGTTGCGGACCAGGGAGTCGTCGTCGACGACGACCACCCTGATGGTCTCAGCCGACACCGGCGGCACTCCGCAGCGGCACGGTGAGCTGGGTGATCCAGTGGTCGCCGACGCGATGGGCGGTCAGCTCGCCGCCGCTCCGGCCGGCCAGCTCGCGCAGCCCGATCAGGCCGAGACCGGAGTGCGTGTGGGCGGTCGAGCCGTTGCTGCCGGGAGCCGGGGCGTTGACGAGCAGCACCTCGAGCTCGTCGGGTCCGGCGTCCACCATGATCTGCGCCGGCTGCACCGGGTCACCGTGTTTGCTGATGTTGGACGCTCCTTCGTTGATCACCCGCGCGGCGAGCTGGCGTACCTCCTGAGGCATCGACGCCACATCGCCCTCCACTCCGCATTCGACGCGGAACCCGAATGCCGACAGCTTGTCCACCTGAGCCTGGACCACCGCGGGCAACGAGTCCCCGATGGAGGGTAGCGGGGTGGACTCGGTGTCGTCACGAAGCAGCGACAACATGGTGCGCAGCTGGCTGGTCGCATCCCGCCCGGTTCGCGCGATGTAGTCCAGATCCTGCAGCGTCTTCTCGTCCTGGTTTCCGCGCAGCCGAGCCTCCTCGGCCTTCATCACCATCGTCGTGGTGGCGTACGCCAGGGTGTCGTGCAGTTCGCGGGCGATCGCCAGCCGCTGTTCGGTGGCGGCCTCGATCGCCTCCTGGCGCTGCTTCTCCTGGCGCTGCCGCAGGCGGAAGATCACTTCGCCGATCACCAGGGGAAGCGCCATGAACACCATCAGGAAGGTGACGCTTCGCAGGATCATGTCGGGCGGCGTGCCCGCGACGGTCAAGGAGATCGAGAGCGCCAAGAACCAGAGGGTGTAGATAGTGGCGACGAGCCGCCTACCGATCGCACAAGACGTGGCGATGACGATCGCCGGCGCCAGCATGGCCAGTCCCACGGCTTGGGTCTGGCTGAATGTGAGCAAGGTGAGCGCCACGCCAAGAAGCGCTCCGGAGATGACCGGCCAGCGAAGGGCAGTGCCACCGAGGATGCAGCAGCAGACCAGCACCGTCATTGCCAGTGGGTCACTGAAAGCAACCGTCGGCAGGGAGATCACCAGCAATACAACGGCGACCAGAACGGCTGCGACCTCGCGGCGCAGCGCAGCAGAAACGATTCGTCCGGGATGGCTTCGCGGCATCCCCGTCCTGGGCGCCCTCACCCGGACAGTCTACGGTCCGCGACTGTCCGGGTGTGCTCCACGATCAGTAGCAGAAGGGCTTGACCTTGGCCCACTCGCAGAAGCCGTCAACAGCCATCACCGTCACGCCGGAAGCGGCGCCCTGGGCGGGCTGGGCGGAGGCCATCGGAATCGCGAACGAGACGGAGGCGATGGCAGCGGTCAGAACGGCGAGAGCACGCATCTTCATGGGGGACCCCTTGTTATGAGAGAATTAGATGGGACTCCTGTGTGGAGCGCCTCGAGACTATGGGTCTTTAGTACTGGGCAACCACCGACGAAAGTACGGAGCACCCCCTACTTTCGTACTGTCTTCTGAGGGTCCCTTCCCACCTCCCGCCGCACCCAGCATGATTTTCCTCAGGGGTTGAGTTCGGACAGGGTCCCCGAAAATCTGTCCGAGCCACTCGACTCAGCACCACCCCCACTTTGATCGGAGCCCCGTTCCCCGGCGGGGCTCCGATTCATTTCCCCGACCATCCGGCCTCCATGTCGACCGGTGGACGCGATTCGATCGCGGTCCCCGGCCCGGGCAGGATGATCGGAGTGAGCCAGTCCAGCGCCGAACAGCACCCCTCCCGGGCCGTTGTCGTCCTCTCGGTGCTCGGCGCGGTCATCTGTGGCGCCCTGGTCGCCGTCCAGTCCCGGCTCAACGGTGACCTCGGCACCCGCAGCGCCGACCGGTTGTTCGCGGCGGTCGTCTCCTTCGGTGTCGGCCTGCTGCTGATCGGCCTGGTGACGATCGGCCGCCGCAGTGGCCGCGCCGGCCTGCGGACGGCCTGGCAGTCGTTCCGCTCCGGTACGCCGCCCCGCTGGCTCTTCTTCGGTGGGCTGTTCGGAGCGGTCACCGTGCTCTCCCAGACGACCACCGTCGGCGTACTCGGCGTCGCCATGTTCACCGTCGCCCTGGTCGCCGGCCAGGTGCTCAGCGGACTGATCGTCGACCGGACCGGATTCGCCGGCGTACTGCGCAAACCGCTCACCCCCAACCGGGTCCTGGGCGCCGGCCTGACGGTCGCCGCGGCGCTGCTGGCGGGAATCCCGCAGCTGCGCGGCGGAGCGACGATCCTGCTGCTGCTCCTGCTGCCCTTCCTGGCCGGTTGCCTGAACAGCTTCCAGTTCGCGATGAACGGCCGGATCCGGCTGCTGACCCACTCCGCCCCGACCGCGACCACCGTCAACTTCACCGTCGGCCTGCTGGCACTGCTGATCGCCTTCGGCGGCAAGCTGCTGGCCACCGGCCGGCCGCCGACCCCACCCGCCGAGTGGTGGCTCTATCTCGGTGGCGCGATCGGGGTGCTGGTGATCGGCGCGAACACCGTGCTGGTACGCCACATCGGGGTGCTCCTGCTGCTGATGGCCACGATCGCCGGCCAGGTGCTCGCCTCGCTGATCATCGACGCGCTGTTCTTCCACCACGCCCCGCCGCTGAGCACCCTGATCGGTGCCGCCATCACCATGATCGGCGTCCTCGTGGCCGCCGCCCCCAAACGCCGCGTCGCCATCGACTGAACGCTCCTCGAGTAGGCGGGCCATGCGCAGCGAAGCGGAGCAATGGCCGCCGTGTCGAGAGGAGCCGGCTGGCGGGCTCGGCTCATCTCGACACACTCGGCATCGCTCCGCTCCGCTCCGCATGCCGAGTTACTCGATGAGCGTGAGAACCGTTGACATTCTCAATCGTTGATGATTCCCTGTGATTCAGGTCGCACAGAGAGGTGCCCCGTGAACACACCGAGCATCAGCCAATGGCCGGTTCGCCAGGCCGCCCGCAGTCCCGAGTCCGTCGCCACCGTGTTCGACGGTGTGCAACGCAGCTATGCGGAGTTCGACACCGACATCGCCCGCGCCGCTGCCGCGTTGCGCGCCCGCGGCATCGGCCACGGTGACCGGGTCGCGCTGCTCAGCGCCAACCACCCGGCCCACATCGATCTGTTCTTCGCCTGCGGCCGACTGGGCGCGATCCTGGTACCGCTGAACGCCCGGCTCAGCGAGAACGAGATCGCCCACTGCCTGAGCGACTCCGGCACCGCCCTGCTGGTCACCTCGGCCGAGTTGGCGGGTCGCGGCACCCCGGCCGCCGAGCAGGCCGGTACCCGCGAGGTCATCGACCTCGCAGCCTGGACCCAGCTCTGCGCCGAGACCGACCCGGACCGGGACGAACCGCGCGGCACCGGGGACGACCCGTGCATGATCATGTACACCTCGGGCACCACCGGGCGACCCAAGGGCGCGGTGCTCACCCACTCCAGCGTCACCTTCGCCACCCTCAACGCCGCCCTCGATCTGGGACTCACCGGCCGGGACGTCTCGCTCGCCTGCGCGCCGCTCTACCACACCGCGGCGTTCTTCATGGGTGCGACGCCGACGCTGCTCCGCGGTGGCACCGTGATCATCCAGGACGGCTTCGAACCGGGCCGGGTGCTGGCGCAGATCGAGGCCGACCGGATCAGCTACGGCTTCGGCGTACCGGTGATGCTCGACATGCTGTCCAGACACCCGGACTGGGACCGGACCGATCTGACCAGCCTGCGGGTCTTCACCGTCGGCGGGGCACCGGTCCGGCTCGACACCCTGCACACCTGGCTCGCCCGCGATGTCGCGGTCTGCCAGGGCTACGGGCTCACCGAGTCCGGACCCGGAGCGCTGGTGCTGACCCCGGAACAGGCCAAGGACAAGGTCGGTTCCGCCGGTCTGCCGCACCTGTTCACCGAGGTCCGGATCGCCGGGCTCGACGACGCACCGGTCACCCCCGGAGAGCGCGGCGAGATCCAGGTCCGCGGCCCGAATGTGATGGCCGGTTACTGGAACAACCCCGGGGCCACCGCCGCGGCCTTCGCCCCGGACGGCTGGTTGCGTACCGGCGATGTCGGGGTCGCCGATGACGACGGCTTCATCACCGTGGTCGACCGACTCAAGGACATGTTCATCTCCGGCGGGGAGAACGTCTATCCCGCCGAGGTGGAAGCCGCGATCATCGAGCTGCCCGGCGTCCTCGAGGCCGCCGTCCTCGGCGTACCCGACGAACGCTGGGGTGAGACCGGGCTGGCGCTGATCCGGCTCGCCGACGGGGCCGAACTCACCGCGGAGGCCCTGGCCGACCAACTGGCCGGCCGGCTGGCCCGCTACAAGATCCCGCGACGACTGCAGATCGTCGACTCCATCCCGCGGAACCCCACCGGGAAAATCCTCAAATCCCGCATCCGCACCACCTTGGAGGTCGACCAATGAGCACCCCGACCCCCGCCGGCGAACAACTCGAACCGGCCGCCGAGAGCAGCCCGTCCCAGGTCCGCAAGGTCGTCATCTCCAGCTATCTGGGCAGCACGATCGAGTTCTACGATTTCCTGCTGTACGCCACCGCGGCTTCGTTGGTCTTCGGTCCGGTGTTCTTCGGCAACCTCGACCCCTGGGCCGCCACCATCGCCTCCCTCGGCACCTTCGCGGCGGGTTATGTGGCCCGCCCGATCGGCGGACTGATCCTCGGCCACTTCGGCGATCGGATCGGCCGCAAACGGCTGCTGCTGCTGTCGATGATGGTGATGGGGCTCGCCTCCTTCGCGATCGGGCTGATCCCGCCGCCGTCGATGATCGGCTCCTGGGCGGCGGTCATCCTGGTCACCATGCGCGTCCTGCAGGGCATCGCGATCGGCGGTGAATGGGGTGGCGCGGTGCTGATGGCACTCGAACACACCGGCGGCCGGAACCGCGGTCTGGCCGCGGCCTTCACCAACGCCGGTGCCCCCACCGGTGCGGTGCTGGGCACCCTGGCGATGACCGCGGCATCCACCCTGCCCGACGAGCAGTTCCTGAGCTGGGGCTGGCGGATCCCGTTCCTGGCCTCGGCGCTGCTGCTCCTGCTCGGGTTGTTCGTGCGGCTGCAGGTGACCGAGAGCCCGCTCTTCGCCAAGGCGGTACAGGCCGGCCAGCTCGCCGAACAGCCGGTACCGCTGTTCCAGGTGTTGCGCCGGCCGATGACGGTGATCAAGGTCGCGCTGGCCTGCATGGCCGCCTTCGGTATCCAGACCATGTTCGCCACCTTCGCGGTCGGCTACGCCGTGGGCACCGGACTGTCCCGGCCGCAGGCACTCACCGCCTTCGCGATCAGCCAAGCACTCGCCGTGCCGGCGGTGTTGGCCAGCGGCGCCCTCTCCGACCGGCTCGGTCGGCGCACGGTGATGATCGGCTCCCTGGCCGTGTTCCTGGTGCTGTGCTATCCGATCCTGAACCTGCTCGGCAGTGGCTCCTTCGGTCAGGTCGCGCTCGCCTTCTTCCTCGGCATCGTCGTCTGTCAGAGCACCATGTACGGGCCGATGGCGGCGTTCATCGCCGAGCAGTTCGGCACCGGGTCGCGTTATACCGGCGCCTCCCTGGGCTATCAGTTGGCCACGCTGATCGGCGCCGGCTTCACCCCGGTGATCGTCGCCTCGCTGGCCGCTGTCGGCAGGGGTTCGACGATCTGGGTCGGGGTGTTCCTGATCGGGCTGGCGCTGGTCAGCGCGCTCTTCGTCGCCCTCATCCCGGAGAGCCGCAAACACGACCTGGAGACGGTATGACCGGCTCAGCCGCCCCGCACCGTCCCGCCGTCGGTGAGCACCAGATGGCGCAGCAGCGCGACCAGTCGCTTCCCCTCGGTGCTGCGCAGCTCGGCGAGCGGTACCGCGTGAGCCTGATCGACCAGGAGCCGGGCCCGCTCCCGCACCTCGCGGCCCTCGGCCGTCGGGACCAGCAGCCGGTTCCGGCGATCCGCGGCATCCTGGGTACGCCGCAGCCAGCCGGCGCCCTCCAGGTCGTCCACGATCGGCACGATCTGCGAGGGATCCAGGTCGAGCACGGTGGACACCCGCCGCTGGGTCACCCCATCGCCCTCGTCGCAGACCAGCGCCAGCACCGAGTAGGGACGGATCCGCAGGTCCAGTTCGGCCAGCGCGGCGTTGGCGCTGCGGTTCAACTGGATCGCCAGCCGGGCGATCAGGAAACCGGGCTCGTCGAACAGGGCTGCCTCGGTCATCCATCGGTCCCTTCGCCGTTCCTGCATCGTCTCGTCCCGCCCACCGGTCGCGGCGGAGCCACCAGCAAGTCAATCATTGAACTGATCAACAACCGAGAAGGAGCACGCGCATGACCACCTCCACCCCACTGCTCACCGACAAGGTCGCCGTCGTCACCGGCGCCGGCCAGGGCCTCGGCCGGGCGTACGCCCTGGAACTCGCCCGGCAGGGCGCGGCGGTGGTGGTGAACGATATCGACGCACAGGCCGCCCAGGCGGTCGTCGATGAGATCACCGACGCCGATGGCCGGGCGGTCGCCGCGGTCGCACCGGTCGGCCCGACCAGCACCGCCGATGCCCTGGTGGCGGCCGCCGTCGACAACTTCGGCCGGCTCGATGTGATGGTCACCAATGCCGGGCTGTTGCGCGACAAGGTGCTGTGGAAGATGAGCGACGACGACTTCGACCAGGTGATCGAGGTGCATCTGCGCGGTACCTTCACCTGCGCCCGCGCCGCCGCGATCCGGATGCGGGAACAGGGCGAGGGCGGGCGGATCATCTGCGTCGCCTCCCCCGCCGGGCAGCGCGGCAACTTCGGCCAGACCAACTATTCCGGTGCCAAAGCCGGCATCGCCGGCATGGTACGAACCTGGGCGATGGAGCTCGCCAAGGCGGGCATCACGGTGAACGCGGTGGCGCCGGTGGCGGCGACGGCGATGACCGAGACCATCCCCTTCCTCGCCGACCACGTCCGCGCGCTCGCCGAGGGCGTACCGCTGCCCGACCAGTTGCGACACGATCTGGGCTTCGGTACGCCGGAGGACGCGGCCGGCCTGATTTCCTTCCTGGCCAGCGATTCCGCGGCCGGGGTCACCGGTCAGGTGATCGCGATCGGTGGGGATCGGGTCGCGCTCTGGTCCCATCCGCAGCTGACCGAGAAGGCGTATCACTCCGGCGGCTTCAGCGCCGAGGACCTGATCGAGATCTGGCCCGGCACCTTCGCCGAGCATCAGGAGTCGGTCGGTGAGGATCTGCCGGAGGTCGCACCCCGATGAGCTATGCACCCGAACTCGATCTCGCGAACCTCAAGGCGATCGATATCCACACCCACGTGGAGATCGACAGCACCGGGCACCGGTCGGTCGACGACGAGCTGATGGACGCCTCCGCGGCGTACTTCAAGGCGACCGACACCCGAACCCCGACGATCGAGCAGATCGCCGACTACTACCGGCAGCGGTCGATGGCCGCGGTGGTGTTCACCGTCGATGCGACGACCGCGCTCGGCCGGCCGCCGAACTCGGTCACCGAGTTGGCCGAGCGGGCCGCGGACCATCCGGACGTGCTGATCCCCTTCGGCTCGGTCGATCCGTGGGCACCGGATGCGGTGGAACGCGTCGGACTGCTCGTCGAGCAGTACGGAGTGCGCGGATTCAAGTTCCATCCCGGCGTCCAGGCTTTCCGGCCCAACGAGGAACGGTTCGCGCCGATCTATGCAGCGATCGCCGCGGCCGGCGTACCGGCGCTCTTCCACACCGGGCAGACCGGGATCGGGGCCGGGCTGCCGGGCGGCCGCGGCATCAAGCTGCACTACAGCGATCCGCTGCTGCTCGATGACGTGGCCGCCGACTTCCCCGACCTGACGCTGATCATGGCGCACCCGGCAGTGCCCTGGGTGGACGTGCAGATCTCGATCGCCACCCACAAACCGAATGCGTTCATCGACCTGTCCGGCTGGTCACCGAAATACTTCCCGCCGCAGCTGGTCCGGGCCGCCAACTCACTGCTGCAGGACAAGGTGCTGTTCGGCACCGACTTCCCGCTGATCAGCCCGGACCGCTGGCTCGCCGACGCCGAACGCCTGGACTTCAAACCCGAGGTGCTGCCCAAGCTCCTCAAGGACAACGCGCTGCGGGTGCTCGGCCTGCGGCAGGAGGGATGACCATGACCACCGAGGTTGCCGATGTGACCGAACTGGAGGCGCTCGCCGGCTCCGACCTGGGCACCACCGACTGGCTGAGTGTCGATCAGCAGCGGATCCAGCTGTTCGCCGACGCCACCGACGATCAGCAGTGGATCCACACCGATCCGGAGCGGGCCACGAAGGAGAGCCCGTTCGGCGGGCCGATCGCCCACGGCTATCTGACGCTGTCACTGCTGATCCCGCTGTGGAGCAGCCTGTTGGTGGTACGCAGCCAGAAGCAGGCGGTCAACTACGGGCTGAACAAGGTCCGCTTCGTCTCCCCGGTACCGGCCGGTGCCCGGATCCGGTTGCGCGGTGTGCTGAACGAGGTGACCCGGTTGCCGAACAACGGCGCCCAGATGACGGTGGCCGCCACCATCGAGCTCGAGGGCTCCGACCGCCCCGCCTGCGTCGCCGAGGCCATCTTCCGGGTGTACGAGTAACCCGCCCGCTGGTTGAGCGAGGGAGGTACGAGCGAGTCGAAGCCACCCCGCTCACGTCGGTTGAGCGAGCGAGGTACGAGCGAGTCGAAACCACGGCCTCTGGGTGACGATGGTTTCGACTCGTCGCTGCGCTCCTTGCTCAACCAACGTGGAGGGGACCGCTGCGCTCCTCGCTCAACCAACGGCGGGGGAGGTTCATCTCGAGACGCCAGAAGGCGTCACGAGACCCCAGTTGCAGTAGGGGTCTCGTGACCGTCCTTGGTGTCTGGCGGCACTTTCTGGTGTCTCGTGCGGGATGGTTTCGACTCGTCGCTGCGCTCCTCGCTCAACCAACGTGGGAAGAGCTGCGCTCCTCGCTCAACCAACGTGGGAAGCGCTGCGCTCCTCGCTCAACCAACGTGGGGAGGGGCTCATCTCGACACGCTCGCTGCGCGAGCTGCTCGATGAGGGTGGGGGTCAGTGGCGGGCGAGTTCGCCGTCGACGGTGCGCAGCAGGTTCAGCGGGTTGCCGTCGCGGAGGGCTTCGGGGAGCAGGGCCTGCGGGACATCCTGGTAGCAGACCGGACGCTGGAAGCGGCGGGCGGCGGTGATCCCCACGCTGGTGTGGATCGAGCCGACGGTGGCCGGGAACGGGCCGCCGTGCTGCATCGCCCAGCTCACCGCGACACCGGTCGGCCAGGCGTTCCAGATCACCCGGCCGGCCCGCTCGGACAGCAGCGGCAGCAGCTTGCCCGCCAGCTCGGTGTCGGCTTCGCTGCCCTGCACCGTGCAGGTCAGCTGGCCCCCGAACTCGGCCGCCAGCTTCAACAGCTCCTGCTCATCGGCGTACTCGACGATGATCGACAGCGGGCCGAAGCACTCGGTCATCAGCTCCTCGCGCTGGCCGAGGAACTCGGGCACGGTGGTGGCGAGCAGCGTCGGGCTGGCCTGCTCGTCGGTCTCGGTACCGGCGGTCAGCACCTGCACGGCGCCGTTCTCGCGGCGGCTGGCCGCGCCCTCGGCGTACCCGCTGTAGACGCGGTCGTTGAGCATCTGGGCCGACCCGACCTCCGCGGTCGCCTGCGCGAGCTTCTCGGACAGGCCGTGCCCGGCGGGCAGCAGCAGGATGCCGGGGCTGGTGCAGAACTGGCCGACGCCCAGGCTCATCGAGCCGACGTAGCCACTGATCAGCTCATCGGGGCGATCGGCCAGCGCGCCCGGCAGCACGAAGGCCGGGTTGGTGCTGCCCAGCTCGCCATAGAACGGGATCGGGTCGGGCCGGGTGGCGGCGATCCGGTGCAGCGCGGTCCCGGCGCCCTCCGACCCGGTGAAGCCACCCGCCCTGATCCGGCGATCCTTGAGCGCGTCCGTGCCGACCTCGACGCCCTCGATGAGTTGCAGGATCCCGGCCGGGGCGCCGGCCGCCTGCATCGCCGCGGCCGCGACCTGGGCGGTACGCCGGGAGGTCTCGGGATGGCCGGGGTGCGCCTTGGCGACCACCGGGCAGCCGGCGGCCAGCGCGGAGGCGGTGTCCCCGCCGCAGACGCTGAACGCGAACGGGAAGTTGGAGGCGCCGAAGACCAGCACCGGGCCGAGGCCGACCAGTTCGCGGCGCAGATCCGGTCGCGGCGGGGTCTGCTCGGGGTCGGCGGAGTCCAGGATGTATTCCGACAGCCAACCGCTCTCCAGCGCGTCGGCGAACATCCGCAGCTGGCCGGAGGTACGCCCGACCTCGCCGGTCAGCCGTGCCTCGGGCAGGTGGCTCTCCTTGATCGCCAGCGGCACCAGTTCTTCGCGGTGCGCATCCAGGGCGTCGGCCGCGGCGCGCAGCCAGCCGGCCCGGGTCGCCGGGGCGGCCGCCGACAGGACGGGCGCGGCCTCGGTGGCGGCGTCGAGGATCTGGTCGAGTTCGGTGCTGGTGGTGTCGGTCATCGCATCTCCTCTGGTGGTTCGGTTTCTGTGGCTTCTGGTGTGGCTTTCGATGTGGCTTCGACTCGCTCGTTCCTCGCTCGCTCAGCCACCGTGAGGGGGCCGCTCAGCCGACGGGAGGGCGTTCGCCCCGGCACAGGGCGCTGAACGGCTCGCGGCCGAGGGCGACGGTATTGGTCAGGCTGCCGAGTCCGGCGATCTCGATGGTGATCACATCGCCCTCCTGCAGCGCGAAATCCAGTTCCGGCACGATCCCGGTGCCGGTGGACAATGCCACCCCGTCGGGGAACTCACACCCCCGGAACAGCCACTCCAGCAGGTCGGCCGGTCGGCGGGCGAGCTGGGTGGTGCTGGTCTCACCGCTGAACACGACGTTACCCGCCCGCTCGATCCGCATTCCGATGGCCAGGTTCGTCGGTTCCCCGACCCCGGTGAGCAGGGTGATCCGCGGCGCCAGCGCCATCGCCCCGGCGTACACCTTGGCCTGCGGGATGTAGACCGGATTCTCCCCCTCGATCGAGCGCGAGCTCATGTCGTTGCCGATCCCCAGGCCGACCAGTTCACCGGCCGCGTTGGCATAGAGCACCAGTTCGGGTTCGGGCACGTCGTGGCCGGAGTCGGCGCGGATCCCGACCGGCTCACCGTCGGTGACCACCCGCCAGGCGGGTGCCTTGCCGAACAGCTCGGGCCGCTCGGCGGCGTACACCTTGTCATAGACCGACGCCTCGGTGGACTCCTCCATCCGCGCCCCCATCGAGCGGGCATAGGTGACACCGGCGCACCACACCTCACCGCGGCCGTCCAACGGCGGCAGCAACCGGGTCACCGTGAGCTCATCGCCCGGATTCTCCACCAGTGAAAGGATCCGTGACAGGGGCAGCGCGAGCAGCTCGGCCATCGAATCGACCGGCAGAGCGTGTACGCCGTCAGCGGTCGCGACGCCGATGCGTACGCCGCCCGGGGTCTCGGCCCGGACCAGGCTGGTTGGGTCGGTCATGGGAATTCCTTGTCTGGGTTGGGGAATGTGGCTTCGACTCGCTCGTTCCTCGCTCGCTCAGCCAACGGTGGAGAGGATCACATGCTGGTGCCGAGCAGGCCGCGGGTGACCTGGAAGCCGAGATTGCCGGTCCGCAGCACGGCGGCGCGGCCGCGGCCGGAAGCGGCGTCGGCGATCAGTCCGAGCGCACCGGCGGCCTGCGCCGTGGCGTCACCGGTGAGGACCCCGTCCAGGTCGCCGAAGCAGACCTCCTCGGTGGCCGGGTCGGCGGTCACCTGCAGCACCGGTACCAGCCGCTCACCGGTCAGCGTGCCACCGGTGACGTGCACCAGCAGCTGCTGCACCCCGGTCGCAGCCAGCCCGGAGGCGGTTTCGGTCCAGTCGTGGGTCGGGTTCCGCATCACCTGCCAGCCCGGTTCGGTCGGCTGTTGGCCGTGCGCCAGCGTCGGCTCGACCGGATCGGTGCTGCCGAACGCAACCCGGCGGAACTCGGGATCGGCCAGCAGGGCGCTCGTCGCCGGCAGCACCACCGTGCCCCCGGCGGCGACGATCCAGCCGCCGAGGATCGCCAGCGCCTGCACGGTCGCCGGCCGCATCGCACCACGGGCGTCCAGACCGAGCGACAAGGCGCCCAGCTCGGCCGGTTCGCGGTCGGGGGAGTCGACCGCGGCGGCCGCCTCGGTGAACCAGTCCTCCGCCTTGCCGGTGACCTGGCCGATGCCGCCGTCGAGCTGGATGCTGGCCCAGCCGAACCGCGTCGGATCCAGACCGCGGGCCAACACGGCGTTGCGGAACCAGTCGTTGTGGGTCTTCTCACAGCCGTGCTCGACGAGCAGTGCGAGCAGCACGTTCGGGTGCAGCAGGTGCCCGAGCATGATCCGCTCGTAGGTGTCCACCACCGCCCCGCCGGAGACCCCGCAGCCCTCGGTGTGCGGCAGCGCGCAGGCCCGGTCGATGACCGGCCCGGCCCAGCGTTCGGCCTGTTCGGAGAGCCCGAGCCCGACCTGGCCGGAGCACAGGCTGGTCGGCAGCACCAGGCCGATCCGTTCGGTGGCCCAGCGGCCGTCGATCCGGTGGAGGCGCAGCTCGACCGCCGGCGCCGGGGGCAGCGCGGCGACTGCCTCCGGGGTGACCGGCAGCGGTTCCCCGGGCAGCGGACGGTCGGCGAGCTCGGCGGGCAGATCCTCGGTACGCCGGGCGATCCGGCCGTCGACCGAGATCGAGACGCCCGCGACCGGGCCGGTCTGGCGCCAGTTCCGCCAGATCGAGACCTGGCTCTGTCCGGTGCGCTCCCCCGCGCTCGGGGTGCCGGAGGCGATGGCCAGGGTCTGCGCTAACACCTCGGCGGTCAGCTCGGCCATCGGTTCGCCATCGAGATAGCGGCCGGCGTTGACGTCCATCTCGTTGTTCATCAGCTCGAAGCGGCCGGTGGTGGTGACGTATTTCATCGTTGGGACGAAGGGAAAGTTGGTGATCGAACCATTGCCGGTGGTGAAGTGGATCATCGTGCAACCGCAGCCGATCTGCCCGGCCACCGACTCCAGGTCGTTGCCCGGGGAGTCCATGAACACGTAACCGCCGTGTCGGATCGGCCGGCCGTAGTCGACGACCTCGTCCAGGCGTACCTGCCGGGCCAGCTTGCGCGCGGCACCGACCGATTTCAGCACGATGTTGTAGAGACCGCGGTAGACGTTGCCGCCGGACGGATTGCCCTCGGCGGTGTGCCCGTGCCAGGAAACCCTTTCCTTGAAGGTGTTCACGCGATCCACGAAAGCCCGCGCCACCTCCGCGGAGCGGACGTTCTTCAGCACATAGGGTTCGGCGCCGATCAGCTCGTCGGTCTCGGCGATCACCGCGGTACCACCGTGCCGGATCAGCTCCGCGGACACATTGCCGAGCAGGGGGTTGGCGCTCAGCCCGGAGAAGGCGTCCGAACCGCCGCACTGCAACGCGAGCGACAACGCGGCCGCGGGCTGCGGCGTACGCTCGGCGCGGACCTTTTCCAACCACGGTTCGACGATCGCCTGCGCACGATCCAGGTCGGCGGCGAAGGATCCGCTGCGGGTGAAGGTCTCCACGATGCCGGTCGGTGCCGGATAGTCGCCTGCGCGCAGGTGTTCCAGCACCTCGGCGCTGGTCAGCGCGGCGCCCTCGGTGTCGACCAGCAGGATCGCGGCCACGTTGGGGTGGCCGACCGAGCCGGCCAGCACCGACAGCACGAACTCGGCGTTGTTGGGGCGGGTGTCCTCCCCGGCCTCGGTGTGCGCGAGCGCGACCACACCGTCGAAGCCCTCGGCTTCCCGACCGGCGAATCGCTTGGCCAAAGCGGTCGCGAAACTGGCGCCGCGGGAGGTCACCCCGCAGATGACGATGTGGTTGCGGGTGCCGACGCGGCCGTCGCCGCGGTCGTAACCCGGGAAGGTCGCCGGCTGCTCCACCGGTGGCACCTGCTCCCCGACGACCAGCGCGGATTCGTCGAACTGGTAGGGATCCAGCGGCACGTTGGCCGCCGACGCCACCTCCGGGAGCCCCTCGACGCCCCGGTCCTTCAACAGGGCGAGGGACTGGTCGGTGCAGACGTAGTCACCGGGGGACAGGTCGCGTACCGCGGTCGCGAAGGGGGTGAGCCAGGAGGTCAGCGGGCCACCGGCCGGGATCGGCGCGATCACTAAGCGGTGCCCCTCCATCACCAGGTGCGGCAGGGTGATGGGCTTCGACTCGCTCGTACCTCGCTCGCTCAGCCGGCGTACCTCACCAGGAATCGCGATCTGTGTACCGGCCGGGATGTCCGCCACCGCGACCGCACAGTTGTCACCGGGCTCGGGAACGACGGCGAGACTGTCCAACGGTTCGGCCATCTCAGTTCTCCTTGCCCCAGCGCAACAGGAAGATGTCGCGCCGCTGTGCCAACTCCACCAATTTGCGCCTGGTGTCGGGGTGCACGGTGCCGCCGGGGTGGCGCATCGTGTCGTGGGCGATCACGCCGGCCTCGACGAGCAGCACCTTGACCGCGGCCTGGGCGACCTGGCGGTTCTCGTAGTGGATCAGCGGCAGCAGTCGCTCCCAGGTGTGTTCGGCCAGATCCCGTTCCCCCGCATGGAAATCGGCGATCAGGCCGTGCAGCTCGTGCGGCAGGGTGGCCGAGGACATGCAGCCCACCGCTCCGGCCTCCAGGTCGGGGATCAGGGTGATCGCCTCCTCCCCGTCGAACAGACCGGGCAGGTCGGGCGCCAGCTCGCCGAGCGTGCGCAGGGTGGCGGCGGCGCGGGCGGTCTCCACCTTCACCGCCTGCACACCGGGTACCTCGCGGGCGATCCGGGCGAGCAGTTCCGGTGCCAGCAGGGTCGGGCTCATCGGCGCGTCCTGGACCATGATCGGGACGTCGATGGCCGCTGCGACCCGGGCGAACCAGTCGACCACGTCATCGGCACCGACCCGCATGCTGGCACCCACGAACGGCGGCATCAGCATCACCATGTCGGCGCCCAGGTCCTGGGCGCGGCGGGAGCGTTCGGCGGCGATCCGGCTGCTGAAGTGGCTGGTGGTGACACAGGCCGGTACCCGGCCGTCGAGGTGCGTCATCGCGGTCTCGAGCACCTGGTCGCGCTCGGCGTCGGAGAGGGCGTACTGCTCGGAATAGTTCGCGAGCAGGCAGACCATGTCGGAGTCGGCGTCCACCAGATAGTCGAGCACCCGGCGCAGCCCGGGCAGGTCGAGCGCCTCGTCGGCGTCGAAGATGGTCGGTACGACCGGGATCACCCCGGCGGCGGGAACGGTCATCGGGCGGGCTCCTCGGCTCGGATCTGCGCGGCACGGACAGTAGCCTGATTCGAAATTTCGAACTACGTTTGGGATATCGAATGAAAGGATCGCCCGGTGGTCGAACCAGTGTCAAGGACCCGGCTCACGCCGGCGGTGTTGCGCAGCCTGGACATCCTCGAGCTCTTCCTCGATCACCACGACGGGCTGACCGGGGCCGAGGTGGCCCGGCTCACCGGGCATCCGCGGGCGTCGGTGCACGAGTTGTTGGCGACCCTGGTGGCCCGGGGCTATCTGAGCCGGGCCGGGCAGACCTATCGGCTCGGCGTGTGCACCCTGCAGCTCGGCAACGCCTATCGGGAATCGATCCGGCTGCCCGAACTGGCCCGCCGGGTGGCCACCGAACTCGTCGCCGAGTGCGGTGAGACGATCAACGTCGGCGTGCTCAGCGGCCGCGACGTGGTCTATCTGGTGAAGGTCGATTCACCGCACCCGGTGCGCATGGTCTCCAGCCCGGGCGGACGGGTGGCGGCGGCCGGTACCAGCGTGGGCAAGATGCTGCTGGCCTCGGTGGAACCCGCCGAGCTCGACGTCCTGCTGGCCGCCGGCTGGCCCGCGCTCACCGAACGCACCATCACCGATCCGCAGCTGCTGCGGGCCCAGCTCACCGCGGCCCGCCGGGACGGGATCGCCCACGAGTCCGGGGAGTCCACCCCCGAGGTGAGCTGCGCCGCCGCCCCGGTCCGCGACGATTCGGGCCGGGTGGTCGCGGCGATCAGCGTCGCGGTCCCCGACTCGCGCTGGGAGCAGCGGCCAACGGATCACTGGGATGGGGTGGTACGCCGCGGTGCGGAGTCACTGTCGCGGCTGCTCGGGTACGTCGAGCCCGCGGCCGGCTGATGTCGACAGGCGATGTTGACGGGCGTGGACAGAGTTCAGATCGGACCGGTCAGGCGGTGCCGCCCGCGACCGGCGGCTGCGGCGGCTGACCGGGTGCGGCGACCTCCTGCACGGCGTGCCCGCCGAACTGGTTGCGCATCGCGGCGACCATCTTCATCGCCGGCGAATCCTCCTGCTGGGACACGAAACGCGCATAGAGGGCGTCGGTGATGGTCGGCAGCGGTACGCCGAGTTCGATCCCGGCCTCGACGGTCCAACGACCCTCACCGGAGTCCGCGGCGTACCCGCGGATCTTGTCCAGGTGCTCGTCGGAATCCAGTGCCGCGACCGCGAGATCCAGCAGCCAGGACTTGATCACCGAACCCTCGCGCCAGGAGTTGAAGGTCTCCCGCACCGAGGTGACGTGACCGGCCGCCTCGAGCAGCTCCCAGCCCTCGGCGTACGCCTGCATGATCGCGTACTCGATGCCGTTGTGCACCATCTTGGCGAAGTGCCCGGCGCCATGATCCCCGGCGTGCACGAAGCCGTAATCGCCGGCCGGCTTGAGGGAATCGAAGATCGGCTGGACCTTGGCGACCACCTCGTCCTTGCCGCCGACCATCAGCGCATAGCCGTTCTTGATGCCCCAGACGCCGCCGGAGACACCGCAGTCGAGGTAGTCGATGCCCTGCTTGGCGAGCTTCTCGGCCCGCGGGCCGTCGTGGGTCCACTTGGAGTTGCCGCCGTCGATGATCACATCGCCGTCACCGAGCACCCCGGCCAACTCATCGATGACCTGATCGACGACCTTGTCGGGCACCATCACCCAGACGACCTTGGGCTGATCGTCGAGCTTGCTGGCCAGCTCCGCCAGATCCTTGACATCGGAGAGCTCGGGGTTGGTGTCGTAACCGACGATCGTGTGCCCGGCCTGGCGCAGGCGGTCGCGCATGTTGCCGCCCATCTTGCCGAGTCCGATGAGTCCCATCTGCATGCTGAAGCTCCTTAGGTGTGTACGCCGGGTCCACCCTAGCGAGGCGCCGATTTCGGTGGACGCCGGTGGCGGGTGAGAATGGGTGGACACCGACCCCCACCGGCCGAGACCCGGGCGGCCAAGGCGACACCTCGTTGACGCGCGTTCGTCACCTCGACCGCCTAGCCTGCGCCAGAGCCCGATGGTGGTCGGAGTCGAAGGCGTGTGAGGGAAGTTGCTGGCAGTGTTTCGGAGTTCTGATGTTGACCGGGTGGCGGGGATGTTCCGCTACCTCGCGGCCCTGGAACGCCTCCGGCTGACCCCGGTGCGCACCACCCGGGCATACGCCGACACCGCGGACGGCCGGGTCGTGGCGCTGCCCGGACTGCGGGACACCGACGATCCCACCACCCCGCTGCTGGTCGCCGGCCGTGGCGATGCCGCGCACGAGACCCTCTTCGCGAGCGCGCTGGAGCACGCCGCCCGGCCCGAGGAGCTCGAGCTGGTGCTGGCGCTCGGGCTGGTACGCCGCAGCGGCCCGCCCGCGGTCGCGCGGCATGCCGTGACGATTCCCGCCCGGCTGGTGACCGATGCCGACAGCGGGCGGGTGTCGCTGTTCACCGACGGTGACCCGGTGCCCGAACTGCGCAGCTTCCTCGATCCGCGGGACTGGCCCGATGCGGGCACCGACTGGGAACAGCGGGTGCGGACGAGCCGCGGTGGCTGGGCCCAGCTGGTTCCGCTGCTCGCCGACCTCGACGCCGAGCCGGAACCCACGCTGGTGCTGCGCCGCCGTGGCCAGCAGGGGATCGCCACCGTGCTGGAGCAGATCGCCGAGCGGATCGTCCGCGACGACCGGGTACCCGACGGGCTGGGGCCGCTGCTCGACCCGGATCGGGTGCCGCCGCCGGTCGGGACCCGGCAACGATCCCCGGGTGAGGGCGCGTTCGTCGAGGTGGCCGGGGATCCGTTCGGGCCGCTGCCGCTGAACGCGGCCCAGCGCCGGGTGCTGCAACGGGTCGACAACCAGGCCCAGGTGGTGGTCCAGGGACCGCCCGGTACCGGCAAGACGCACACCATCGGCGCCCTGGTCAGTCACCTGCTCGCCCAGGGTCAGCGGGTGCTGGTCACCGCGCCCACCGACCGGGCCCTGACCCAGCTCCGGGCCCAGTTGCCGGCACCGCTGCGGGCGCTGGCGGTGAGCGTGCTGGGCACCGCCGAGGCCGAACTCGACGAACTCACCGAGGCGGTCCGGCGGCTCGCCGACGAGGCCGCCCACGACGATCCGGACGCCCGGACGGCCCGGATCCGGCAGCTGCACGGCGACCTGGACCGGCTCGGTGCCGAGCGCGCGACCTGTCTCGATGCCCTGGTCGCCGCCCGCGCCGCCGAGACCGTCGAGGTCCCCGAATCGGGTCGCCCTGGCACCCTGGCCGAGGTGGTCGGCTGGCACCGCGAGCACCTGGACCGGTACGGCTGGGTGCGCGAGTTCTTCGACCCGCAGCGCTCCTGGTCCCCGGTCGGCGGTGCGGACCTGCTCGGTCATCGGCGCGCCGCGCGGGGGGCCGCCGCGCAGGCCGAACAGGCCGACGGGGAACTGCAGCGTCGGCACCAGGCGGCCCGCCGCCGGGCCGAACGCCATCAGAACCCGGGCCTGCAGCGCTGGCTCCCCGGGTTGCGCGCGATGGCCCCGGTGCAGCGCCGAGACTTCGCGGCCACCCTCACCGATCTGCGCGGCCGGATCACCCGACTGCGGCAGGCACGCTCGTCGTGGACCGAGTCCGCGATCACGGCGGTGCTCGAGGGTGCGACCTCCTGGCGGGCCCGGGCCGCGACCGTTCGGGAGGTGGTCGGCGCTGCCGAACGCCAGGCGGAGGCGCTGGGGCGTACCAGCCAGGTCGTCATCGACGGACCCACCGACGGCCTGCTCGAACTCGTCACCGGGGCACGTGACTATGCCGGCGACCACCGGATCCGGCTCGGCGCCGACGGTCACATCCGGACCCGGCTGCTGACCGGGCGCACCTTGCGGGCGGTCGCCCCGGACCTGGAGCGGATCCGGGTGGACGGCCGGATCCCGACCACCCCGGACCAACTCGACCAGGTGATCGCCCACCTGGAACTCGAACGGCTGCTGACGCTGGCCGATGACCAGTGGGAGAACCCGCCCGCGCCCGGCGCGGACCTGCGGACCCGGTTGGACGCGCATCGCACCGAACGCGATCGGCTGGTCGAGCTGGTCCGGATCGCCGAGGAGCTCGGCGGGATCGACGACTTCGCCGCCTCCCGCGGCTGGCCCAAGCCGGACTGGGCCGAGTTCCGCAGCGGCCAGGAGCTGCTCGACGCGGTCGCGGCGATCCCCGACCTGGATCACGAGCAGGCGATCGCCCGCGATCTGGCCCGCTCGCGGCAGGAGTCCGACCGCGGCCGGGATCGGCTGGCCGGGGAGATCCTGGACTGGAATCCGCGGTTGGCGGCGGCGCTCACCGACTCCGACGAGTCGCAGGATTCGCTGTGGCAGCAGCGATTGCGGGACTTCGACGCGGCCTGGGCGTGGGGGCGTACCGATCACTGGCTGAGCACCCGGGCCGCCGCCGACAGCCAGGATGTCCGGGAACGGTTGGACGCCCTCGACGCCGCGATCGTGGCCGTGGTCGCCGAGCTCGCGGCCGAACAGGCCTGGCAGCACGCGATCGAGCGGCTCACCCCGGCGGCGCGGGCGGCGCTGACGGCGTACGCCCAGCAGGTGCGGTTGCTGGGTCGCGGGACCGGTCGGCACGCGGCCCGGACCCGGCGCGAGATCCGGGAGCTGCTGGCCACCGCCCGGGGCGCGGTGCCGGCCTGGATCATGCCTCTCTATCGGGTCGCCGAACAGGTCGAGGTGAGCGAGCAGGCCTTCGATGTGGTGATCGTCGACGAGGCCTCCCAGGCGGGCCTGGACGCGGTCTTCCTGCAATACCTGGCGCCGCGGATCGTGGTCGTCGGCGATGACAAGCAGGTCTCGCCCGCCGGCGTCGGCCAGGACCGGGACCAGCTGCGTGCGCTCGCCGCCGAACATCTCGGCGACGACCCGCTGGCGCGACTGTGGACCAACCCGATGCGCTCACTGTTCGACGAGGCGACGCTGCGCTTCGGCAGCCGGCAGGTGCTCACCGAGCATCGCCGCAGCGTGCCGGAGATCATCGACTTCTCCAACCGGATCGCGTACGCCGCCGAGGGCATCCGGTTGCAGCCGGTCCGCCAGTTCGGGCCGCTGCCACCGTTCCGGACGATCGCGGTCACCGGTGCCGAACTGGGCCGCGGCAATGTGAACGCCGCCGAGGTGGACGCGGTCGTCGCCGAGGTCACCCGGTTGGTCGCCGACCCGGGATACGCGGGGATGAGCATCGGGGTGGTCAGCCTGCTCGGCCAGGAGCAGTCCCGCGCCATCGCGACCCGGTTGCAGCACGAGCTGCCCACCGAGGTGTGGAGCGAACGGCGGTTGCAGGTCGGCGAGCCGCCGGCCTTCCAGGGCAGCGAACGCGACGTGATGGTGGTTTCGATGGTGGCGGCGCCCGCCGCCCGGCTGGTCGCCCAGACCCGGGAGGTCGCGGTGCAGCGCTACAACGTGGCGATCTCACGGGCCCGCGACCAGGTGATCCTGGTGCATTCGGTGGGGTTGGCGGACCTGCCGAATCCCGAGGATCTGCGGCGGCAGTTGCTGGAGCATGCGCTCGAGGTGGAGGCCCGGGCCGGTGGTGGATCCGGGGTGCCGGTGCCCGGTGAGTTGAGCGATGCGGTGGGCGATGCGGTGTTGGTACCGCCGTTCACCTCGTTGCTGCAGCAGCGGATCGCCGATGCGGTGCTGGAGCAGGGTTTCCGGGTGAGCGCGGGTGAGGTGGTGCAGGGCCAGCAGCTCGATCTGGTCGTGCACGGGAGCCGTGGCCGGGTGGCGGTGGAGTGCGAGTCGGCGCAGTGGGCGGGCGCTGCGGCGTACCGCTCGGAGCTGACCGGCCGTCGCGATCTGGAGCGCGGTGGCTGGCGGTTCGTGCGGATCACGGATTCGGCATGGGCGGCCGATCCGGCGGCGGCGCTGCGGCCGTTGTGGGAGACCCTCGGGATCGCCGGGATCGAGCCGGTCACCCAACCGGCGCCGGCGGCGTCCCGGGCCGCCGGGTTGGAGGAGTACCGGGTGTTCGCCGGCCCGATCGCCGCCGATGCCGACCTGTCGAGCCTGCTGCCCGAACTGGTGGCGGTCGAAGGACCGGTCGTCGGGCAGCGGCTGGCGGAGGCGTACGCCGGGGCGGCGGGGTTGCGTCGCATCGATGCGGGGCTGGTACGCCGGCTGGGTGAAGGGTTGGCCGCGCTAGTGGCCGCCGAGGTGCTGGTGGTCGACGATCCGCTCGGCAGCGACGACTGGCGGGAGCGGGTGTACCGGTTGCCCAGCCAGCCGGAGGCCAGGGCCCGACGGCTCGGCCCGCGCCGGTTGGCGCTGATCCCGTTGTCGGAGGCGGCGCTGCTGCTCGATCTGGTGACCGCCCGGCGGCCGGCGGCGGCCGAGGACGAGCGGTTCACCGCCGTGCTCGAGCACTGGGGTCTGCCGCGGCGGTTGAGCGATGCCGCCCGGGAGTATCTGCGTACCGCCGACCGGCTCGGCTGACCAGCACCGGTCCTCGAGTAGATCGCGCAGCGACCGTGTCGAGAGGACCTGAGCGAAGGTTCTCCCCAGAGTTGTCCACAGGCTGGGGAAAGTTACATCGATGTTTTTTGGGAGCGCGCTCGGCGGCTTGGCTAGCGTGTGCGACGTGACTGAGATTCCTGTCATCCGCACCCTCGCCGAATTGCGTGAGCGGACCGAGCCGGTACGCCGGTCCGCCGGCCGGATCGGCCTGGTCGCGACGATGGGCGCGCTGCACGAGGGCCATCTGAGCCTGATCCGGGCGGCCGCGGCCGAGTGCGAGCAGGTGGTCGTGACGATCTTCGTGAATCCGGCGCAGTTCAACGACCCCGGTGACCTGGACGCCTATCCGCGGACCGAGGACGAGGACGTCCGGCTGGCGACCGAGGCCGGGGCGACGGTCATCTTCGCGCCGGGACCGGAGGAGGTCTATCCCCCGGGGTTCGTCACCGCGGTCCGGGTCGGCGGGGTCAGCGAACCGTGGGAGGGCGCGGCCCGCGGGGCCAGTCATTTCGACGGTGTGGCACTGGTGGTGGCGAAGCTGTTCGGGATGGTCACCCCGGATCTGGCCTGGTTCGGCCAGAAGGACGCACAGCAGGTCGCGGTGGTCCGCCGCCTGGTGGCGGACCTGAACATCCCGACCGCGATCCGGGTCGCGCCGACGGTCCGGGAAGCGGACGGTTTGGCGATGTCGAGTCGCAATGTCCGGCTCGATGCCGCCGACCGCGAGGCCGCACTCTCCCTGTCCCGGGGGCTGCGGCTGGTCGCCGATCGGGCGGCCGCCGGGGACACCGATGCGCCGGCGCTGGCACGGGCCGGGCGCGCGGTGGTCGAGCAGGCCGGCGCCGAGGTCGAGTACTTCGCGATCGTCGATCCGGGGACCTTCGCCGAGCTGGATGACGTCGGTGACCGGAACGCCCTGGCGATCGTGGCCGCCCGCGTCGGCCAGGTTCGCCTGATCGACAACTGGGAACTCCCCCGTCACACCTGACTCTTGGTCAAAGACTTCTCCCCAGAGTTATCCACAGCCTGGGGAAAGCTACAAGCGTGTAGTTTGCTCCGGATCTCCGGTCCCTGGGGTCCCTCCGAAACGATGCGTTTCTGCATACACCCCGTAGGCAGACCCGGACCGCCCGCACCGGGTTCAATGAGGGTTGACCATCGCCGCCGCGAACGGTGTCCCCAGCGGACCGAGGCGGACGCCGGCGGTGAGCCGCTGCCAGGTGAAACCAGCCGGGTCGGCCTGCATCGGGCCAGGAGCGAGCGCGACGAGAACCTCAGCGGCCATCGGCTGGTAGTCGCCGCGGAAGTGCACCGAGCTCTTCACCGCCACGATCGCCTGATCCTCGGGGTCGAGGCCGGCCGCACGGATCTGGTTGCGATCCATGATCTGCGCCTTGTGCGCGTTCACCACGACCCGGACGTTGCCATGGCGAAGCAGGCAACTCGGACCGACGGACAACCGGTTGCCGTGCATCATCGGCCCGTCGAAGACCAGTTCTCCGGAGTTGAGCGCCTCCACCTCGAACTCGGTTTCCATCGGCTCGTCCCCCGGTACGCCGGAGCCGGCGAACCGCGCGGTGACGGTCGCACCGACACCGGCTTCGGTCGCGGCGCGAGCCACCTCCGGGTACCAGAGCGCGGCCAGCACGGTTCCCTCGACATCGGCGGCCAGCAGTTCCCGGAGCAACCCGAGACTGGTCGCATCACCGCCGGCGCCCGGGTTGTCCTGGGTGTCGGCGATCACCACCGGACGGCTGCCCTCCGCCACCAGTTCACCGGCGCGGGCCACGGCCCGGTCGGCGGGCAGCGCCTGCAGCACGAATTCCGCCTCGGCGGCAGCGACCCGGCCGGCCAACTCCGCCACCACCCGGCGTACCGCTTCTTCGTCCGGTCCATAACCGAAGACGCACGGCCGGCAGTCTGGAAAGTCGGCGGCGGGGAACCCGGCGGCGAAGGTGAGCACCACCCCCTCCGATTCCAACTCCTCGAGCTCGGCGTACAACCCGCGAGCCGGTTCCAGCAGGGTGCTGCCCGAGTTGATCGGAATGAGGAAGTCCAGCTGCTCCGCCGCGGCGTGCAATCGCCCGCCACCGAGCAGTACCCGCAGTTGTGCGGTGCTGCGCACCCCGGTCTCGGCCATGTCCACATGGGGATAGGTGCGATAGGCGACCATCGCATCGGCGGAGGTCAGCATCAGCTCGGTCACGTTGGCGTGCAGGTCGAGGCTGACCGCGATCGGCACATCCGGACCGACGACGTCGCGGACCCGGCGCAACAGTTCACCGTCACCATCGTCGAAGTCCTCGGTGACCATCGCGCCGTGCAGATCCAGATAGACCGCATCCGGCTGTTCGGTCCGACAGGCTTCCACGATCAACTCGGACACCCGTTCGAAGGCATCGCGGGTGACCGGAGCCGAAGGTGAGGCGGCGCACCAGATCACCGGAACCAGCTCCCACTCCGGGTCAGCCGAGGTGAGGAAACCACCCATCGGGATGTTCACCTCGGCCAGTTCGACGATCTCCACGCCGCGGTGCATCCGCGGAAACCCTTCCCCGTTGACGAAATTCTCCCAACCGGCCGGCGTTCTGGCGAAGGTGTTGGTCTCGTGCAGGAAGCCAGCCACCAGGACGCGCGTCATGTGCTGACCCGCTCCCGCTGCAACACCGTCGAGGGTCTGATCAACAGCAGGGCAATGATGGAAACGACCAGCAGCACGACCATCGCGATCAGACCACCCTGGGTGCTGCCGGTCGCCTGCTTCACCAACCCGATCAGATAGGGCGCGACGAAACCGCCGAGGATGCCGATGGTGTTGATGAAGGCGATCCCACCGGCGGCCGCCGTGCCACCGAAGTGTTCACCGGGCATCGCCCAGAACACCGTGTAGGCACCCCAGACCGCACAGATCGCCACGCACAGCGCCGGGAACGAGACGGCGAAGTTCTTCGCGGAGAAGGCGGCCACCAGCAGGGCAACGGCCGCGACCACGGTCGGTACGATCGCGTGCCAACGCCGCTCCGCGTGGGCATCGGAGCGCCGCGACAACCAGATCATCACCACGATCGTGAACACGTAGGGCACCGCACTGAGCAACCCGACGGTGAAATTGTCGGAAACCCCGTTCTCCTTGAGAATCGTCGGCAGCCAGAAGGTGGCGGCATAGATCCCGCACATGATCCCGAAGTACGCCGCCGCCATGATGTGCACCTGCGGTTGCTTCAGCGCGGTAGCGAAACTGTGCGTCGCCTCGTCCTTGCCCTCACCGACCGCACGGCGCACCACCTGCTTCTCCCGATCGGACAACCAGTCGGCCTGCTCGGGACGATCTGACATCACCTTCCAGAAGATGATGCCCATCACCACGCAGGGCAGGCCCTCGATGAGGAACATCCACTGCCAGCCGGCCAGGCCCCAGACGCCATCGAAGGTGCGGATGATCAGCGCGGACCCGCTGGAGCCGATGATCGACCCGATGGGCCCGGCCAGCATGTAGATACCCATCGCCCGGGCCATCCGCCGGACCGGGTACCAGTAGGTGAGGTAAAGAATGATGCCCGGTGCGAAACCGGCCTCGAAGATGCCGAGGAGGATCCGCAACACATAGAAGGTGGTGAGGTTGTTCACGAACATCATCGCCGCCGAGGTCAGACCCCACAGCACCATGATCCGGGTGATCGTGCGCCGCGCTCCGATCCGGTGCATCAGCAGATTGCTGGGGATCTCGAAACAGGCGTACGCGATGAAGAACAACCCCGCCCCCAGCCCGAAGGCCGCCTCGGTGATCGCCGGAATGTCCGCCTGCATGTGCAATTTGGCGAAACCGATGTTCACCCGATCCAGGTAGGCAAAGGTGTAGCAGAGCAGCAGAAACGGCAGCAGCCGCGCGTCGATGCGCCGCAGTACGGCCCGCTCCTCGCTGCGGTCTCCGGTCGTATCGCTGGTGCTCATTCCGGCCCCCTGGTCGATGAGTTCCGTCGAACCTAGAAGGCGGTGCACGCGATGGCGCCATAGGATGGAGGAGCGTCCCAAATCGGGGTTGCATGACGGAAGCGCCAGTGGTTTCGGAGGTCAGTGACGGATGCGCGGCAACCAGGTGGATGCCACGGATCTGGAGATCGTCGACGCCCTGCAGCACAATCCGCGCGCCAGCTGGGCCGCCGTCGCCCGGGCACTCGGACTGGCCGAGGTGACCGTGGCACGGCGCTGGCGCCTGCTCGAGCAGCAACGCCTGGTCTGGGTCAGCGCCGCACTGCATCCGGAGGTCTCCCTGGGGGCCTTCCTCGAGGTGAGTTGCGAACCGCGAGCGGTGGAACGGATCGCCGCGGCGCTCGCCGAACATCCGGACATGATCACTGTGGGGCGTACCACCGGGGACTTCCAGATCTTCGCGATCCTGCTCGCCGGCGACCTGGCTTCGCTGTTGCAGCGGATCGGGACCGGTCTGCCCGAGCTGGGTGAGGCGGTGCGGGTCCGGCAGAGCCTGTTCCGCCGACTGCACGGAGGGGTGCACTGGCGACAAGGCATCATTCCCGCAGCAGCCGCCGAACAGCTCACCCCCCGGTTGCCGGAGCTGGTGAGCAGCCCGCCGCCGATCTCGGCGGAGGACCGGGCACTGTTCCGCACACTGAACACCGATGGCCGGCTCACCGCCGCCGAGGTCGCCGAACGGATCGGCTCAAGCCGACCGGCGATCACCCGCAGGTTGACCCAGCTGGAGGGGTCCAGGCAGTTGTTGTTCCGCTGCGACGTCGCCCGGCCGCTTTTCGATCTGCCGTTGGGCATGCTGCTGTGGTTACGGGCGCCCGACCGGTTGGCCAGCGAGATCGCCGCAGCCCTCGGCGCCTGGACCGAGACCCGGTTGTGCGCGGTCACCATCGGTTCCAGCAACATCGTGCTGATCGTCGGGCTGCATGACCTGGCCGATGCCGAACAACGGTTGATCCGGATCGCCCAGGATCATCCGCAGGTCGAGGTGGTGGATCGCCGACTGATCACGCGGATGATGAAGGTCTACGGTCGAATCCTCGACGAGCAGGGCCGGGGCGCTCGCGCGGTACCGGTCGATCCGTGGCGACCGGACGCTCCTTCTGCGGCGCGGTGAACCTCGGCAGGGCGACGCCCCGGTGGGGATCAGACGCTGGGACATGCAGTAGTTGGATTCGACCGCACGGTAATCCCAGTCCCACTGGGTTTGATCATGGAAGTTTGGGACTACTGCATGTCCCAGTGCACGCTCAGGAGCAGTCGTCGCAGATGCCGGTGGCCGGGAGTTCGACGAAGCAGGTCGGGCAGACCGGGCGGCGACGCTCCTCGATCGGCGTGGGGCGGGCGGCCTTCGCGGGTCGCGGCGTCCCGGAGGAGGCGCGGGTACCGGTGGTTGCCTTCGCCCGGGTGGTCCGCCGGCGGGCGGGCGCGTCGGGGTTCGGGAGCTTCGCCCCGTAGGCCTTGTGCGCCTCCAGCCGGGCGGCCGAGACGACCGATGAGGGCGCCTGGCCGGGCGGGTCGACGAACTCGGTGAGCCGCGGTTCCCCGGATTCCTGGCAGCGGGTGGCGACCTCCGACAGCACATCGGGCAGCCAGCTCGCGGGCGGCAGGTCGGTGCGGATGCCACTGCGCCGCTGCACCTCATGGGCCACATCGGTGAAGGCGATCGAGCGGCCGTAGCGCGGGGCGATCTCCTCCAGGATGTCGTGCGCGTTCAGCGCCCATTCCCGGGTGGCCTCCCCCGCTGTCACCGGTGTTCGATCAAGTTCCCGCCAGATGCCCGCCACGACTCCAAGCCTAGTCCGCGACACCAGCCCCGACGAACTCGCCGACGCAGCCCCCGTCGGTCGATGGCGTACGGTGGCGCGGTGCCCGCTGACCTGCCGGATCTCGGTCTGCTGTTCGACCTGGCGATGGCCGACGCACGCTCCGGGGCGCTGATCCGCAGCGCCCTGCGCGGGGTCGACCTGACCGCGAGCGAATATGCGGTGACCAGCGTGCTGGCCGACTCCGACGGGCTCACCCCGAGCACGGTCGCCGCCCGGATCGGGCTGCCACGCTCCACCATGACCACCCTGATCGCCGGCCTGGAACGCCGCGGGCTGCTCGCCCGCAGCAGCGCCGCCGATCGCCGCTCGGCCCATCTCTG
This sequence comes from Enemella evansiae, assembly GCF_002250705.1. Taxonomy (GTDB): domain Bacteria; phylum Actinomycetota; class Actinomycetes; order Propionibacteriales; family Propionibacteriaceae; genus Enemella; species Enemella evansiae. The sequence continues at coordinate 272,705 of NZ_NMVP01000023.1, read as the reverse complement.
GCTGACCCCCGCCGGCCGCGTCGTGCACGACCAGGCGGTGGCCGCGGTGATCGCACGCTGGTGGCCGGTACGGGATCGGCTGGATCTCGCCGAGACCCGCCGGCTGGTACGCCGATTCGTCACCGAGGTCGATCGGGAGCTCGAGGCCGAACCCCCGACCGACTGACCGACCGACTGACGGACTGACCAACCGACCGGGCAGGGCGTACCGATGAATCTCTTTACAAACCCCTGGGAGTCCAGTTCACTGTGACTGGTACGAGATCGAACCATCTCGGGGGGCCAGTGATGATGAAGCGCACCAGGAGACTGCTGCCGATCGGGGCGCTGTCGTTGCTGCTGGCCACCGCCGCGGTACCGGCGTACGCCGATCCATTGCCGCCGGCGGGCACCGAATTGGTCGTCAGCAGCCAGCCCGGCACCCTCCCCGAGGGCATCGAGGTGGCTCCGAACGGCCGGGTCTACGTCACCGGCTCGGGGGACGGGGACGTATATGTGAGCGATCCGAGCCGCCCGGGGCAGCTCGTCTTGCTCGCCGATGGAGCCACCCAGGGCCGCACCGCCGCGCTCGGCATCGAGCGCGATCAGCGGGGGCGGCTCTGGGTGGCCGCCGTCGACCACGTCGATCTGTTGGATCGATCAGGTCGGCTGCTGCAACGGATCGACCTGCCCGATGGCGGCGCCGACAGTTATCTCAACGACCTCACCGTGACCCGGGACGCGGTCTATGTGACCGACTCGAACACCGCGGTCGTCTGGCGGATTCCCCTTACCGGTAACGAGATCGGGACGATGGAGCGGTGGCTCGATCTGACCACGGTCTTCCCCTACCCGGTCTACTACTTCTATCTGAACGGGATCGTCGCCTCCCCCGACGGGCAGCGCCTGCTGGTCGCCAGCCAGGGCCTCGGGGTGCTGTTCCGGATCGACGTCGCCACCCGGGGGGCCACGATCGTGGACAGCGGTGACTCGTCCTTCGGCGCCGACGGCATGGTGCTGCAGGGTGACACCGTCTACGGCGTGCTGAACTACGAGGCGCCCGAGGGCAAGCAGGGTGTCTATCGCGGCGTACTGTCCGCTGACTGGACCACGATGACGGTCACCCCGGTGGACACCACCGGTTTCGACAGCCCGACGACGCTGGCGCTGCACCGCGGCCGGTTCTATGTGGTGAACAGTCAGCTCGACCGCGCCCCCGGTACGCCGCCCTACACGGTCTCGGTGCGCTGACGCTGCGGCGTTGGAGCCGTCTCGTCGCTGCACTCCGCGTCCAAGCGCCCTCATCGGTGGGTTAGCGTGCGGCAATGGCCACCGATTCGACGACGAACGCCGGCAGCACGACGGCGCCCGGAATGAACACCCCGCAGATGCGGCGGATCCTGTTCTCCAGCTTCATGGGTTCGACCATCGAGATGTACGACTTCTTGTTGTACGCGCTGGCGACCAGCCTGGTCTTCAACAAGGTCTTCTTCGCCAACATGAGCGACGGGCTCGCGGCGGTGGCCGGATTCGCCACCTTCGCGGTCGGTTATCTGGCCCGCCCGATCGGTGGCTGGCTGTTCGGGCAGTTCGGCGACACCCTGGGCCGCAAGAAGATGCTGGTGATCACCATGCTGATGATGGGACTCGCATCGATGGCCATCGGTCTGCTGCCGGACCAGCGCACCATCGGTGTCGCGGCCCCGCTGCTTCTGCTGCTGCTGCGGGTGATCCAGGGCATCGGCCTCGGTGGTGAGATCGGCGGGGCGGTGCTGGTCGCGGTCGAACACGCCCCCGGACACCGCCGCGGTTTCGCCGCCTCCTTCGCGAACCTGGGTGGCCCGGCCGGTTCCTTCCTCGCCGCCTTCGTGCTCGGGTTGTTCAGCAAAATCCTGTCCCCACAGGATTTCCTGGCCTGGGGCTGGCGGATCCCGTTCCTGTTCTCGGTGGTGCTGCTCGCGATCGGCATGATGATTCGCCTGCAGGTCGCCGAAACCCCGCTGTTCACCGAGCTGCAGCAACGCACCGAGGCCCGGCGTACCCCCGCCGCGGATGTCTTCACCAAGCACTGGAAGGCGCTGGTGATCGGTGTGCTGGCAGGAATCGCGGGCTTCGCCACCCAGGGCTTCATGTCGGTCTGGGCGGTGCAGCGCGCCACCACGCTGAAGGTGCCGCAGGCCGCGATCCTGGACATCAAGGCCTGGGCGCCGCTGGGCATGTTCGTGGTGATGGCATTCACCGCCTGGCTCTCCGACCATGTGGGGCGTCGGGCGGTGATGCTGACCACCTGCGTGATCGGCGCGGTGCTCTGCTTCCCGTTGCTGAACGCCTTGGACACCGGAACCATCTGGGGGACCGCGCTGGCGATCATCGCCGGCCAGGCGATCATGCAGGGTGCCCTCTTCGGCCCCTACACCGCCTTCTTGTCCGAGCTGTTCCCGACCGAGGTCCGCTACACCGGCACCTCGCTGGCCTACCAGACCGCCTCAACCCTCGGCGCCGGCTTCACCCCGCTGATCGCGGCCGAGTTGATGCGTCGTTACGACGCGATGCTGCCGATCCAGCTCGCCTACCTGGCGGCCTTCGCGATCACCGCGGTCGCGGTGCTGATCGCCCGCGAGGGACGCAAGGTCGACCTGCGCAATCCTCACGTCGGCTGAGCGAGGGAGGTACGACCGAGTCGAAGCCACGTGGCTGAGTACTTGGCTTCGACTCGCTGGCGCTCGCTCAACCGGCGTACCACCGGGGAGCGCGGGAATGCTCAGCTGGGCAGGCGCATCAGCATGATCACATGCCGGTAGTCGGTGATCGGCTCACCGTCGAGCTCCGGCAGACCGGTGATCAGACAGGGCTTGCCCGGCGCGGTGAAGGAGAAGTGGGCATAGGGGGCGTCGAGCGCGCCGAGGGCGTCGAGCAGGTACGCCGGGTTGAAGCCGGCCGCCGAGATCGGCTGCTCGCCGCCGCTGTGATTGGTCACGGTGGCGGTGATCGCCTCGGAGGCCTGCGCCTGGTCGCCGGTCGCGGCCTCCAGCACCACCGAGTCGGAGTCGATCATCATCCGCAGCGAGGTGTTCCGCTCCGCGACCAGCGCGACGCGCTTGGCCGCGGCGATCAGCTCGGCGGTCTCGGCGCGGACCGACAGCGCGGGCTGGATGTTCATCAGGTGGCGTACCTTCGGGAACTCGCCGTCCAGCAGCCGGGTGGTGGTCTCGCGTACCCCGCCCGGGCCGGTGCCCTCGAAACCGATCAGCCCGTCGCCGGCGCTGCTGGCGGCCAGCGACATCGTCACCGACTCGCCGGCGGTCATCGACTTGGCGGTCTCCGAGAGCACCTTCGCCGGCACCAAGGCGTTGCCGTTGGCCTGCGGGGAGGCCGGGTTCCAGGTCAGCTCCTTGAGCGCCATCCGATACCGGTCGGTGGCCAGCAGGCTCATCGTGTCGCCGTCGATCTCGACGCGGACACCGGTGAACACCGGCAGCAACTCGTCGCGACCGGCGGCCACCACGACCTGGGAGACCGCTTCGGCGAAATCGCCCGAGGGCACGGTGCCGGCCGATTCCGGCATCGTCGGCAGTGCCGGGTATTCGGCGACCGGCAGGGTCTGCAGGGTGAACCGGGCGGATCCGCAGACCAGTTCCATCCTGGACTCGTCGGCGGTGATGTCGACCGGCTTGTTCGGCAGCGAGCGGCAGATGTCGGCGAGCAACCGGCCGGAGACCAGTGCCTCGCCGTCGTCGGCGACCTGGGCCTTCACGTTGATCTGCGCGGAGGTCTCGTAGTCGAAGCTGGACAGCACCACCTGGTCATCGCTGGCGCGGACCAGCAGCCCGGCCAGGATCGGCACACTGGGGCGGGTCGGCAGGCTGCGGGCAGCCCATGCCACGGCTTCGGCCAGTACGTCGCGCTCCAGGCGGATCTTCACTATCGCTCCTCGCAGGGGTGCTTCCCGCGTGTCAATCCGGCACGCGGGGTGTTGATCATATCGAGCCGGCCGGAGACGGTCCACGAGCCCGACCGGAGCTGGATTGGGGGTGGCTTCGTCTCGCTCGTTCCTCGCTCGCTCAGCCAGCGTGTGCGGGTACGCCTCAGGGGCGCCAGACGATGATCCGGTCGTCGCCGGAGCGCGGGCTGCCGCGGAAGGTGTTCGAGGTGACCACGAACAGACCGCCGTCACCGGTCGGTTCGACGGTGCGGATCCGGCCCAGGTTGGTCAGCAGCTTCTCGGGTTCACCGCCGGCGAGCGGGATCCGCCAGACGCCCTGGCCGCGCAGCGCGGCCATGTAGAGCGAGCCGTTCAGATAGGCCAGCCCCGAGGGGGAGGCCTCGTCGGTGCTCCACACCCGCAACGGATTGGTGTACGCCGGGTCGTTGCCCATCCCCTCGACCCGCGGCCAGCCGTAGTTCTTGCCGGGTTCGATCTTGTTCAGCTCGTCCCAGGTGTTCTGGCCGAACTCCGAGGCGTACATGGTGCCCTGCTCGTCCCAGGCCATGCCCTGCACGTTGCGGTGTCCGAGCGTCCAGACCCGGGTGCCGAAGGGGTTGCCGGGAGCGGGGTTGCCGTCCCGGTCGACGCGCAGGATCTTGCCGCCGAGCGAGTCCGGGTTCTGGGAGTTGGCGGTGCGGTTGCCGTCACCGGTGGCGATGTAGAGATACCCGTCGGGGCCGAAGGCGAGCCGGCCGCCGTTGTGGATCGAGGCCGCCGGCATCCCGTCGACGATCACCCGCTCCACGGTGAACCGGTTGCCGGTCAGCCGCAGCCGGGCCACCCGGTTGTCGTTGGCGGCGCGATAGTGCACGAAGACCACCTGCGGATCCTGCGGGTCCACCGCGATCCCGTGCAGACCACCCTCGCCACTCGGCTGCACCCCGGGCACCTGGCCGAGCGAGGAGCTCTCGCCGAGCGAGACCCGGGAGATCCGGGCCTGGTCGCGCAGGGTCACCAGCACCGATCCGTCGGGCAGCCGGGCCAGTCCCCAGGGCACGTCGAGATCGGTCTCGAAGTCCCCGACCGGCAGCGGCGGCGCGGTCGGGGTCGGGGTCGGCGAGGGTGCTGCGGTGCTGGTCGTCGGAGCGGGGCTCGGTGTCGGCGAGGGGCTCTCGGTGGGACCTGCGGGCCCGGTGGTGCTGGCCGGCGGTGCCGGACTCGGCGCCGTCCCCGGTGAGGGCGCGCTGCACCCGGCCAACAGCAGCGCGGCGGCGGTACCGGCGATCAGATGCGTGGGGGAAACGGCCATACGTCATTGTCCCGTGCCGACCCAACCGCTGGTACGCCCGGGCACTTTTGTTAGGTTAGCCTCGCCTTATCGCCATCCGGGGAATATCTGAGAGGACAGGATGCTCATTCCAGCACCGGACCGCCCCCAGCCCAACACCCTCCCGCTCGACCAGTTGCTCGATGGACCCGGTTCGGTCGGCTACGAGCGCGCGATGTGCGGCGTGGTCGCGACCGTGGCGGATCGATTCGCGCACTGCAACGGCCCCTGCTCCGGGATCACCCACACCGAGCTCGGCGCGCAGCTCGCCGCCGTCGATCTGGATCGCCCGCTCGGTGACACCGCCAGCGCGGTCCGGGAACTGGAGACGCTCTATCTCCGCGACGCCGTCTATTTCCACCACCCGCGCTATCTGGCGCACCTCAACTGCCCGGTGCTGGTCCCGGCGGTCGCCGCCGACGCCATCGCCAGTGCGGTCAACTCCTCCCTGGACACCTGGGACCAGAGCGTCGGCGGCACCCTGATCGAACAGCGGTTGATCGCCTGGAGCTGTGACCGGGTCGGTTTCGACTCCGGTTCGGCCGACGGCATCTTCACCAGCGGCGGTACCAAGTCGAACCTGCACGCGCTGTACCTGGCCCGCGAGCAGGCGCTCACCGCCAGCGACCGCCCGCGGACCGAGACCCTGCCGCTGCTGCGCATCCTCACCTCCACCGACAGCCACTTCAGCGTCACCACCGCCGCCCGGTTGCTCGGCCTGCATCCCGATGCGGTGCTCCCCGTGCGGACCGATGAGCGGCGGCGGATGGATCCGGCCGCGCTGCGGCAGGCGCTCGGCCAGCTCGGCGAACAGGGGTTGGTGCCGATGGCCGTCGTCGCCACGGCCGGTACCACCGACTTCGGGGTGATCGACCCGCTCCCCGCGGTGGCCCAGGTCGTCGAGGCGCAGCCCGATCCGCTCTGGCTGCATGTGGACGCGGCCTACGGCGGCGGGCTGCTGGTCTCACCGACCCGTCGCGGACTGCTCGACGGGCTGGAGCGGGCGCACTCGGTGACCGTGGACTTCCACAAGTCGTTCTTCCAGCCGGTCTGTGCGAGCGTGGTGCTGGTCCGCCGGCGGCACTGGATGGATCCGGGCCGGCACCACGCTGACTATCTCAATCCGATCGCCATGACCCGGGCCGGCATTCCCAACCAGGTCGACAAGAGCCTGCAGACCACCCGTCGCTTCGATGCGCTGAAACTGTGGGTGACGCTGCGGGTGCTCGGCGCCGATGGGGTCGGTGCCCTGTTCGACCGGGTGATCGACCTGGCCACCGAGGCGTACGCCCGGATCGCGGCCGATGACCGGTTCGAGGTCGTCGCACCCTCCGACCTGAGCACGGTGGTCTTCCGCTGGGTGCCCGGAACCGGCGCCGAACCCGATCCCGAGCTGGTGGCCGCCGCGAATCTCGCCGCCCGCCGGGAACTGGCCCGCAACGGCGAGGCGATGATCGCGAGCACCACCGTCGACGGACACACGTTCTTGAAGTTCACCCTGCTCAACCCGCGTACCTCGGCCGCCGACATCGCCGCGGTGCTCGAGTTGATCGCCGACCACGCCGCTACCGTCCACTCCGCCGCGCGTCCCTCGTTGGCGTCCTGACCCGGAAGCAGAACTCCATGATTCACGACTTCATCGGGATCGGCCTGGGACCGTTCAACCTGGGCCTGGCCTGTCTCACCGAACCACTCGAGGACCTGAGCGGTGTCTTCCTGGAACGCAGCCCCGGTTTCGACTGGCACCCGGGGATGATGCTGCCCGGGACGACCCTGCAGACCCCGTTCCTGGCCGACCTGGTCACCCTCGCCGACCCGACCTCGCGCTTCAGCTTCCTGAACTTCCTGAAACAGCGGGACCGTCTCTATCCCTTCTACATCAGGGAATCCTTCTTCCCGCTGCGCCGCGAATACAACGAGTACTGCCGTTGGGCCGCCGATCAGCTGGCCTCGATCCGCTTCGGCCACGAGGTGCTGCGCACCAGCTGGGAGGAGGCCGAGCAGGCCTATCGGGTCGAATCCCGGCGGACCGATACCGGTGAGCTGGTGGAACACCACGCCCGGCACCTGGTGCTCGGCACCGGCAGCCAACCCCACCTGCCGGATGCCGCGCGTGGGCTGGACAGCCCTGCGGTGCACAACTCGGCCTACCTGCAGCATCGTGAATCCCTGCTGGAGAAGCGCAGCATCACGATCGTCGGCAGCGGACAGAGCGCGGCGGAGATCTTCGCGGATCTGCTGGCGGAGAAGGAGAACCACCGCTACCAGCTGAACTGGGTGACCCGCTCGCCGCGGTTCTTCCCACTCGAATACACCAAGCTGACCCTGGAGATGACCTCCCCCGACTACATCGACTACTTCAGCGACCTCACCGAGGACCAGCGCTACCGGTTGATGGCCGAGCAGCACTGCCTGTCCAAGGGCATCAACGCCGAGTTGATCAACGACATCTTCGACGAGCTCTACGCCCAACGGCTGGGCCCACCGGCCGGCCCGGCGCCGCTGCTGCTCACCAGCACCGCGCTCACCGAGGTCGGCTACGACCCCGGCACCGGTGTGCACCAGCTCGGGCTGCACCAGCAGGAACAGGACCGCCGGTTCTGCCTGGCCACCGAGGGCCTGGTCTTCGCCACCGGGTACCGGCATCGGCTGCCGGAGTTCCTGGCACCGCTCGGCGACCGGTTGCGCTTCGACGACCACGGCCGGTACGCGATAGCCCGCAACTATTCGATCGATGACAGCGGCCGCCGGGTCTTCGTGCAGAGCGCCGGGGAGCACCTGCACAGCGTCACCTCACCCGATCTCGGGATGGGGGCGTACCGCAACTCGGTGATCATCCGGGAACTGACCGGGCGCGAGCCCTACCGGGTGGAGGAATCCATCGCCCACCAGCAGTTCGGCGTACCGAGGGAGCTGGCGCGATGACCGATCTGCGCACCATCCACCGCGACGGCAACGGCACCTTCGGCGTTCGTCCGGTCGACCCGGAGGGTGACGCGGCACTGCTGCACACCTGGTTCACCCATCCCAAGGCCCGCTTCTGGCTGATGGGTGAGGCGACCCTGGCCGATGTGATCACCGAATACCGCCGGATCGCCGCGCACCCGGATCACCATGCCTACCTGGGCTTCACCGACGGCGAACCGAGTTTCCTGATGGAACGCTACGACCCCAGCCGGGTCGAACTGGCCGGTGTACCCGAGATCCGCGCCGGTGATGTCGGCATGCACTTCCTCACCGCCCCGACCACCCAGCCGCGGCCCGGGTTCACCCGCTCGGTGATCACCGCGGTCCTCACCGACCTGTTCACCGACCCGGCCACCCGACGAGTGCTGGTCGAACCCGACATCCACAACACCGCGGTCCAGCAGCTCAACGCCGCGGTCGGCTTCACCCCGATCCGCGAACTCCGGCTGCCGGAGAAGACCGCACTGCTCAGCGAGTGCCCGCGGGCGGCCTTCCGCCCCGCCGGCCCACCACCCACGATCAAGGATCTCTCGATGCAGCAAGGAAAATCTGTCTATCCCACCGATCCCGCAGCGGCCGTCGCGCACCTCGACCCGGCCACCTGGGCCGAGGCGAACCGGATACTGCTCGCCAAGGCGCTGGGCGAATACAGCCACGAACGGCTGCTGGAGCCCGAACCGATCGGCGCCGATCGCTACCAGCTGCCGACCCCCGACGGGTCCGGGTGCTGGCGGTTCACCGCCCGCCGGCTGCCGCTGCGGCACTGGCAGGTCGACCCCGGGTCGATCAGCCACCAACGCGACGGCGTCGACCAGCCGCTCGATCTGCTGCGGTTCGTGCTGGACTTCGGTTCCCGGCTGGGACTCGACGACCAACTGCTGCCGGTCTATCTGGAGGAACTCAGCGCCACCCTGTCGGCCCTGGCGTACAAGCTCAGCGAACCGGCACCGAACAGCCGCGAGCTGATCCACGCCGACTTCCAGCAGATCGAGGCCGCCATGCTCGCCGGCCACCCGTGCTTCATCGCCAACAGCGGCCGGATCGGCTGGGGTGTGCACGAATACCGGGCCTTCGCACCCGAGGCGGCCCGCGGCGTACGCCTGCTCTGGCTGGCGGCGCGGCGGGAGGTGACCACCTTCAGCTCCTGCCGCGATCTGGACTATGACGAGCTGCTGGAGGCCGAACTCGGCGCCGAGGAACGGGCCCGATTCGCGGCCCGGTTGCGTGAGCTGGGGCTGGATCCGCAGGACTATCTGCTGCTGCCTGTGCACCCCTGGCAGTGGTGGAACAAGCTGGCGGTGACCTTCGCCGCCGACGTCGCCAACCGACGGCTGGTGGTGCTCGGCGAGGGTGGTGACGACTACCAGGCCCAGCAGTCGGTGCGGACCTTCTTCAATCGCAGCGATCCGGGCAAGCACTATGTGAAGACCGCGCTCTCGGTGATCAACATGGGTTTCATGCGCGGTCTCTCGGCGGCGTACATGGAGGCCACCCCGGCGATCAACGACTGGCTCGCCGACCTGGTCGCCGGTGATGAGACGCTGCGCGGGACCGGGGTCCGGGTGATCCGGGAGCGGGCGGCGATCGGCTACCACGCCCGGCAGTATGCCGAGGCCAGCGACAAGCATTCGCCCTACCGCAAGATGCTGGCGGCGTTGTGGCGGGAGAGCCCGGTGCCGGGGTTGGCACCGGGGCGCCGGCTCGCCACGATGGCGGCGCTGCTGCATCTCGATCGCGACGGTGGCTCGTTCTGCGCGGCCCTGATCGAGCAGTCCGGGTGGGCGCCGACGCAGTGGCTGCGGCGCTATCTGGAGGCCTATCTGGTGCCGCTGCTGCACTGCTTCTATCGCTACGGTCTGGTGTTCATGCCGCACGGGGAGAACATCATCCTGGAGCTCGACAACGGGGTGGTGGAGCGGGTGATCCTCAAGGACCTGGCCGAGGAGATCGCGGTGATGTCGGCCGACACCCCATTGCCGAGCGAGATCGAACGGGTCCGGGTCGAGGTCCCCGAGGAGCTGCAGCTGCTGTCGATCTTCACCGATGTGTTCGACTGCTTCCTGCGGCCGCTGAGCGCGATCCTGGCCGACCAGCGGCTGCTGGAGCCGGCGGAGTTCTGGGCGGTGGTGGCCGCGGTGGCCGGTGACTACCAGCGCTCGACACCGGAGCTGGCCGAGCGGTTCGCCCGGTTCGATCTGTTCACCGAGGAGTTCGCGCTGTCCTGTCTGAACCGGTTGCAGCTGCGGAACAGTCAGCAGATGGTCGATCTGGCCGATCCGGCCAGTGCGTTGCAGCTGGTCGGTTCACTGGCCAACCCGCTCGCGGGAGCGGCGGGCTCGGCGCAGCAGCAGCCAGCCGCCGATACCGAGCGCGGTCAGCAGCACCGCGCCGAGCAGCCAGGGTGAGCCGAGGGCCAGTTCGATCGCGGCGCCGATCACGGCGAGGCCGGCGGTGAACCAGAGGATCGCCCAGAGCACGGCGCCGACGGCGACGGCCGGCAGATAGCGCCGCAGCGGCATCCGCAGCGCACCGGCGGTGGCGTTGACGGCGGTCTGCAGGCCGACGGTGAGGAAGGACAGCGGGACGGCGAGTACGCCCCAGCGGGCGATCAGCGCCTCGGCGCGCGCCCGGCCCCGCTGCCGTCGCTCGGAGGGTGGCCGGTTGCGGCCCAGCCGGATCACCCCGGCGGCGGCGCCGCGACCGACCCAGTAGGTGGCGTTGCCGCGGAGCAGGGCGATGACGAACATGACCGCCAGCCCCTGGGCCAGGGGCAGCTGCCGCACCCACTCCATCCGCGCTCCTTGTTAGGTGACCCTAACTCTAGCTCGGATCACCGGTCGGACAAGGCGCTTTCGAAGGCGGCGTACGCCTTGTCGTCGAACAGCCAGAAGCGGGCCTCGGTGACCTGCGGATGCTCGGCCATCGCGGCTCGGGTGGTGTCGATCGCGATCCGGGCGGCCTGGTCCAGCGGGTAGTGGTAGATGCCGCAGCTGATCGCCGGGAACGCGACCCGCTGGTCACCGTTCTCGGCGGCCAGTTCGATGGCGCGGCGATAGCAGGAGGCGAGCAGCTCCGCCTCGTCCCCGGTGCCGCCGTGCCAGACCGGCCCGACGGCATGGATGACGTGGTTCACCGGCAACCGGCCGGCGCCGGTGATCTTGGCGTCCCCGGTGTCGCAACCGCCCAGCAGGCGGCATTCGGCGAGCAGCTCGGGGCCGGCGGCGCGGTGGATCGCACCGTCCACGCCACCCCCGCCGAGCAGGCTGGAGTTGGCGGCATTCACGATCGCGTCGGCGTCGGCGTCGGTGGTGATGTCGCCGCGGTGCAGGGTGATCTCGGCCATGCAGCAACGGTACGCCCCGCTCAGGGAGCGGGATCGGGTACCGGGGTGGGGCCCTTCGCCAGGGTGGTCGCGATGAACTCCTTCAGCGCGGGCACGTCATTGGGCAGATCGACGACGTGCCTGGGCAGGTCCTCGATACCGACGAAGGCCTCGGGACGATCGGGTTCCCGGTCGACGGCCTCGCGGATGGTGGCGGCGAACTTCACCGGCAGTGCGGTCTCCAGCACGATCACGGTCTCATCGGGTCGGGCGAGCTCGTCGGCGACCTTGACCGCGTCGGCGGTGTGCGGGTCGATCAGCACCCGGTGCTCCTGCCAGACCCGCTTGATGGTGGCGAGCCGGTCGGCGTGGGTGGAGGAACCGGAGGCGAACCCGAACCGCTCCGCCAGGCCCGCGAACTCCGGCGTACCGGACAGATCGAAGTAGCCCTGGTTCGGCAGCTGCTCGGCGAACAGCTCCCGCACCCGGTCCGCGTCGCCGGCGTACAGATCGTGCACGAACCGCTCGAAGTTGGAGGCCTTGGAGATGTCCATCGACGGGCTGGAGGTCTCGTGGGTCTCGGCGGCCGCGCGGACCCGGTAGACCCCGGTGCGGAAGAACTCATCGAGCACGTTGTTCTCGTTGGTGGCCAGCAGCAGCCGGTCGATCGGCAGGCCGAGCTGGCGGGCCAGGTGGCCGGCGCAGATGTTGCCGAAGTTCCCGGTCGGTACGCAGAAGGAGACCTGCTGATCGTCGGCCTCGGTGACGCGCAGCCAGGCGACGATGTAGTAGACGATCTGGGCCATCAACCGGGCCCAGTTGATCGAGTTCACCGCGCCGATGTGATACCTGGCCTTGAACTCGGGGTCGGCGTTGACGGCCTTGACCAGGTCCTGGGCGTCGTCGAAGACACCGGCGACGGCGATGTTGTGGATATTGGTCTCATCGAGGCTGAACATCTGCGCCTGCTGGAACGGGGTCATCCGCCCGCGCGGGGTGAGCATGAAGACCTCGAGGTTGTCCCGGCCGCGCATCGCGTACTCGGCGGCCGAGCCGGTGTCGCCGCTGGTCGCACCCAGGATGGTCAGGCTGCTGTCGCGGCGCTCCAGCTCGTATTCGAAGAGCCGGCCGAGCAGCTGCATCGCCAGGTCCTTGAACGCCGCGGTCGGCCCGTCGGACAGGTGCGCCAGCCAGCGCCGGTCACCGAGTTCGCTGACCGGCACGATCTGCTCGGTGGCGAAGTTGTCGGTGCTGTACGCCGCCCGGCAGATCCTGCGCAGGTCCTCGGCCGGGATGTCGTCGACGAACAGTTCCAGCACCTCGGCCGCGACCGCGGCGTACCCCTCCTCGGCCAGCACAGTGCGCCAGCCGGGCAGCCGGTCGGTGATGTCGGGGTAGCGCTCGGGCAGATAGAGGCCGCCGTCGGGGGCCAGCCCGGCGAGCAGGATGTCGCCGAATTGCAGTCCCTGATCGGGTGGGGTCCGGGTCGAGTGGTAGCGCACGGCCCAAGCCTAGGGTCACCGTGCCGGTGCCTGGTCCGTTGCTCACCAGCGGATCTCGATCACCCCGGGTGGCCTTCGGGTCACAAGAATCCCCAGGTTGGGCGCGGTCGTACTTGGGGTCTTGTAATTGAGTTTGTAATTTCATGGTCATCACAGCGGTTGTGGATCCTGTGGACAACCGGCGTCTGCGCTGGTCAGCAGCGAATTGTTGTTCCTCGGTGACTGTGGAGAAGTCGAAATCACACGGGGAGGATCTGCGGATGGGCACCGGGGGCCGGAACGCCGCCCACATGCCAGCGGGGTGGCTGTGGATGACGGGGCCCGGTCACCCACATGGCTGTGCCCAGCCTCGACCGGGGGTGTGCGGGCACCGGCCTGGTAACGAGTCGACAAGGAAACGGGGGTTTCGGAGTTAAGACAGGTCAGTTCTGGCACGATTGAGCCATGGTCGGGGAGACGGGTACCAAAGGGGGGCGCAGGCGCGAGCAGATCCTTGCCGCGGCGGTCGAGCTGTTCGGCGAGGTCGGCTACCGGGGCACGTCGCTGCGCGACATCGCGCAGCGCGTGGGGATCACCCATCCGGGGCTGCTCTACCACTTCCACTCGAAGCAGGAACTGCTCAGCGCGGTGCTGGAACGCCGCGACGACACCAACGACGACGTGTTCCACCTGCTCGAGCAGCCGAGTGCGCGCGAGCACGTGAAACGGGTGCTGGAGCTGGCCGCGCACAATGCCACGATCCCGGGGATGATCGAGCTCTTCGCCACGCTGTCGGCCGAATCCACCGATCCCGATCATCCGGCGCACGACTACTTCACCGAGCGCTACCGCAAGATCGTCGGCATCAACCAGCGGATCTTCGACGACCTGTACGCCGACGGCGAGCTCCGCGAGGGTGTCGATCCGAAGCTGCTCGGCCCCTCCTTCACCGCGCTGATGGACGGTCTGCAGATCCAGTGGCTCTATGACCCGGAGAGCGTCGACATGCCCGAGGCGCTGCGGTTCTACTTCAACACCTATCTGAAGAACCCGCTCTAGTCGGCGTATCGGGTCAGCGGCGCTGCTGCTTGATCCGGCTGGTCAGCTCGGTGACCTGGTTGTAGATGTTGCGGCGCTCGTTCATCAGCTGCCGGATCTTGCGGTCGGCGTGCATCACGGTGGTGTGATCGCGGCCGCCGAACTCCTGGCCGATCTTCGGCAGCGACATGTCGGTGAGCTCGCGGCACAGGTACATCGCGATCTGCCGGGCGGTCGCCAGGGCATGGGTACGCGAGGCGCCGCACAGGTCGTCGACGCTCAACCCGAAATACTGGGCGGTCTGGGAGATGATCAGATTCGGGGTGATCTCGGCATCGGCGCCGTCGGGGATGAGGTCCTTCAGCACCTCCTGGGCGAGCTCCATCGTCACCGGGGTCCGGTTCAGCGAGGCGAATGCGGTGATCCGGATCAGCGCACCCTCCAGCTCACGGATGTTGGTCTGGATCCGGGAGGCGACGAACTCGAGCACGTCCAGGCTGACGGTGAGTCGCTCCTGGGCGGCCTTCTTCTTCAGGATCGCGATCCGGGTCTCCAGGTCCGGTGCCTGCACGTCGGTGATCAGCCCCCACTCGAAGCGGGACCGCAGCCTGGGCTCCAGCGCTTCCAGCAGCTTCGGCGGCCGATCGGAGGTCATCACGATCTGTTTCTGCGCGTTGTGCAGGGTGTTGAAGGTGTGGAAGAACTCCTCCTGGGTCTGGATCTTCGACTCCAGGAACTGGATGTCGTCGATCAGCAGGACATCAACATCGCGATAGCGGCGCCGGAACTCCGCGGTCCGGTTCTCCGAGATCGCGTTGATGAAGTCGTTGGTGAGTTCCTCGGTGGAGACGTAGCGGACCCGGACCCGGTCGTAGTAGTGCCGCACATAGTGCCCCAGGGCGTGCAGCAGATGGGTCTTCCCCAGCCCGGACTCGCCGTAGATCATCAGCGGGTTGTAGGACTTGCCCGGGGTCTCCGCGACCGCCACCGCGGCCGCGTGCGCGAACCGGTTCGAGGAGCCGATGACGAAATTCTCGAAGGAGTACTTGGGGTTCAACCGGGAGTCGATCGGCGGGCGGTGCCCGTTGCTGCTGGTCTGGGGGGCGTAGCGATCACCGGCCGGCGGCGCGGCGGCGGTCCGCGGTTCCGGCTGGGTGCGCAGCGACGGATCCAGGTCGGGGCGCCGATCGATCTCCAGTGGGACGGCGTCCTCGGCCAGCGTCGGATCGATGCTGATCGCCAGCCGGCTGTCGCGGCGGAAGTAGTCCGACAGCGCACCTTCGATGTTGCTGCGCATCACCTGGTCGCGGGTGAACTCGTCGGGGACCGCGACCATCACCGTCGACTCGTGCAGCGCCAACGGCTTGCCGCGCCGCAACCAGACGCGCTGGTTGGGTGACACCCGGCCCATCAGCTGCTCCCAGATGGCGACCAGGTCGGTTCCGGGATTCACGGTGTCCTGCTCGGGGCGGTGGTCGGTGTCGGAGGATCGGTCGTCAAAAGTGGGTCGTCGGTCGCCGGCGTGCTGGCCGTCGTCGAAACCCGCTCCATCGAACTCGCTCACAATCACCCCGGGGTCTCACTCGTGGTCGTCCGTCCGGTTCGGATGGCTGTCCGCAATCCAGCCATCACCGGGCCTGAGTCCACAGAGTTTTCCACAGCCTGTGGGTAGCCCAAAATGCGGGTACCGCACCTGGCGATCCGACCCGGCTGGGGACCGCACCACAGCGGCGTACGCCACCGTGGATCGTGAGGTGTCACAGCCGGGACGGACGGTCAGGTGCCGCTGGCCCGGAGTGCCGACGCTAAACCAACCCAAACCATGATCGCAAGACACGAAGGTGCCGCTTCGGCGTGTCGAGTGGACGCCGTCACCGCGAGCTGTCTGGTTTGACCCGACAGGCCCCGCCACGTACCGTATGGAGGTCGCCGGGTAGTCCGGCAACCCTGCTGGCTGCCCCGAAACGGGCGGTGTCGCCACGCCCGTGCCGACACCTGCGGTCGGTGGGTACGAGCCACGACACAAGTGGGAGAACTCCCGTGAGCAAGCGCACTTTCCAGCCGAGCAACCGGCGTCGCAGCCGCACCCATGGCTTCCGTCTGCGGATGCGTACCCGCGCCGGGCGCGCCATCCTCTCCTCCCGCCGCCGCAAGGGGCGCGCCAAGCTGGCCGGCTGATCCGGCCGCGGCGACGTGCTCCCAGCCGCGCTGCGGATGAGATCGGCGGCCGAGTTCCGGCGCACGATCTCCTCCGGGGTCCGAAGCGGACGGTCCACCCTGGTCGTGCATGCGCACCAGCCCGTCACCGACGGGGGTGGCACGACCACGGTGGGCTTCGTCGTGTCCAAGGCCGTTGGCGGGGCTGTCGTCCGCAACCGGGTCAAGCGTCGGCTGCGGCACCTCTCGGTGCCGCTGCTCGCCGAGACCCCTGCCGGGACCCGGGTCGTGGTCCGGGCGCTGCCGCCGGCGGCGACCGCGCCCGAGCTGGGCAACGATCTCCGCGGCGCCTGGCACGGCTGCCTGCGCAAGCTGGCGGCGTACCGGCCGAAGCAGCCCGCCCCGGAAACGGCACGACGGTGAAGTGGCTGCTGATCGGCTTCATCAAGGCCTGGCGGGCCGTGATCAGCCCGCTCTACGGGAACGTCTGCCGTTACTGGCCGAGCTGTTCGGCCTACGGTCTGGAAGCGGTCCAGGTGCACGGGGCGCTGCGCGGCAGCTGGCTCACCGTACGCCGGATCGGGCGCTGCAATCCCTGGTCGGCCGGGGGTTACGACCCCGTCCCGGGCACGCCGGCGGCCGCCGAATGGGAATGTGAGCAGGCCGAGGCCGAACGATCCCGTCGCGATTTCGGGGAGAACTCCGGGTCCGCGGAGGCGCTCGGATCGGATGAGCCGACGGACACTGGAACAGAATCCGAACGAACCACTCGAGGTGTGAACTGATGCAGACCCTGATGCCCCTGCTCACGACGCCGGGGCTGCTCCCGCTGGAAGGCTTCTGGGACACCATCATGGCGCCGCTCTACTGGGCGGTGTCCGGGCTGCTGGTGCTGGCGCACTACCTCTTCTCGCCGCTGTTCGGCACCGACTCCGGGATCACCTGGACGCTGGCGATCATCCTGCTGACCGTGGTCATCCGGACCGCGCTGATCCCGCTGTTCGTCCGCCAGATCCGGTCCTCGCGCAACATGCAGGTGCTGCAGCCGAAGGTCCGCGAACTGCAGAAGAAGTACGCCCACGACCGGGAGAAACTCGGTCAGGAGACGATGAAGCTCTACAAGGACGAGGGTGTCAACCCGATGGCGTCCTGCTTCCCGATCCTGCTGCAGATGCCGATCTTCTTCGCGCTGTTCAACGTGCTCAACGGCGCCGCCCGCGGCCAGGCCCGCGGCACCTTCCTGGTCGACCGGCCGGAACTGGTCACCTCGATGGCCAATGCCAAGATCTTCGGCTCGGTGCGGATCGCCGACACCTTCCTGCCGCTGAGCAACGGCTTCGGGATGATCCAGGTCGTCGCGCTGATCCTGATCCTGGCGATGGTGGCGACGACGTTCATCTCGCAGAAGCAGCTGATGGCGAAGAACATGCCGCCGGAGGCGATGACCGGCCCGATGGCCCAGCAGCAGAAGATGATGCTCTACATCTTCCCGGTCGTCTTCGGTATCGGCGGCGTCTCCTTCCCGATCGGTCTGCTGATCTACTGGACGGCCTCGAACGTCTGGACGATGGGCCAGCAGTTCTATGTGATCCGCAACTCGCCGACCCCCGGCACCCCGGCCTACGAGGCCTGGGAGGCGCGGATGGTGGCCAAGGGTTACGACCCGACCACCGTGAAGCCCGGTCAGAAGCCGCAGAAGCGGCGTACCGTCGCCGCCGAGGACACCAGCGAGCCGACCAATGCCGAGTTGGCCGCCGAGAACGGCACCGACGACCGGCCCAGGATCCAGCGGCAGCAGCCGCGTCGCCAGACCAGGGCGAACCGCAAGAAGTGAACTGACCCAGGCCACCAACGGCCGCCCGTCGCCACCCCGCGGCGGTTTCTGCGAAGGAGTCGAGTGTGAGCGAGAACCAGTCCCAGACCCACACCCTTGAGGCTGAAGTGCCCGATGGTGCGGAAGTGACCGAGGAGAAGGTGACCGAGGCGACGACCGTCGAGACGCCCGAGGCCTCGGAGACGACCGACGACGGTGAGGAGAACACCGGCGAGCGGCGCTCCAACAAGCAGGCCGTCCTCGACGAGGAGGGCGACATCGCCGCCGACTATCTCGAGGAGCTGCTCGACATCGCCGACCTTGACGGCGACATCGACACCTACACCGAGGGCGGGCGCGCGCACGTCTCCATCGTCACCGAGGGCAATGTGCTCGTCGGCAAGGACGGCGAGGTGCTGGACGCGCTGCAGGAGCTGTCCCGGCTCGCGGTGATGACCGAGACCGGCCGCCGCAGCCGGCTGATGCTCGATGTGGCCGGGCACCGCGACAAGCGTCGCGCCGAGCTCACCGATCTGGCCAACGACGCCATCGAGGAGGTCAAATCCTCCGGTGAGCAGGTACGCCTCAGCCCGATGAACCCGTTCGAGCGCAAGATCGTCCACGACGTCGTGGCGGCCGCCGGCCTGGTCAGCGAATCCGACGGCGAGGAGCCCAACCGGCGCGTCGTCGTGCTGCCCAACTGAGCAGCGGGGAGCCAGGGGTGGCCGACGTGCCGCAGTCGTCGCCGTCGGAGGCCGTCGCCGCGCAGGTGTTCGGGGACCGGTTCGAGGCGGCCCGGCAGTATCACGACCTGCTCGCGAACGAGGGCACCGAATGGGGCCTGATCGGGCCGCGTGAGGTGGACCGGCTCTGGTCCCGGCACCTGCTGAACTCCGCCGCCCTGGCCGAGGTGGTGCCCAGCGGAGCCGAGGTGATCGACGTCGGCTCGGGTGCCGGGCTGCCCGGGATCCCGCTGGCGCTTGCCCGGCCAGATCTGGGGATCACCCTGCTGGAGCCGCTGTTGCGGCGGTTCAACTTCCTCACCATGGCTGTGGAAAACCTGGGGATAACCGACCGGGTCGCGGTGGAACGGGGTCGGGCCGAGGACTTCGAGGGATCCTTCGACGTGGTCACCTCGCGCGCGGTCGCCCCCCTGGAGCGGTTGATCGGCTGGTGTCTGCCACTGCTCTCCCCCACCGGGGCGCTGATCGCGCTCAAGGGTGCCTCGGCGGCCGATGAGGTCAAGGCTGTGGATAAGCTGCTGACGAAGCAGAAGCTGAGTGCCGAGGTGTTGACGGTGCGGGCGCATCCCGCGGCCGAGGCCACCTTCGCGGTGCGAGTACGCCGCGGCTGATCTCCGCCGGTTCGAGGGTGACGAGCGGGCGGGTCAGCGGACCGGCCGGAATTCGACCAGGTCCACCTGTTCGCTCAGCGGTCGTCGGCCGACCTCCTCGAGGTGGAGGGTCAGGGGTCTGTTGCCGAACAGCGGGACTCCGGCACCGAGCAGCACCTTGTTGATCTTGAACCGGAAGACATCGATCTCCTCGAGCAGCTGACCGGCCAGCTCCCCACCGCCGCACAGCCAGAGATCCTTGCCGTTTGACTCCTTGAGACCGCGGACCAGGGCGAGCGGATCGTCGCTGACGGTGACGGTCGGGTCGGCCGGCAGGTCGTCGTGGTGGGTGATCACGTACTGGTGGAGATGCGGGTACGCGCTGGTCAGGCCGGCATCGAGAGCCGGTTGGTGGGTACGCCGGCCCATGATCACCGCATCGAAGTGCCGATTCGGTGCCATGACGCCCAGCGGTGCACGGGCCGGAGCCGGGCAGGTCTCGGGATATTCGGTGAAGAGCTGCCGGAGCACCGCGGGGGAATCGTCGAAGGCGGACCAGCCACCGCTGGTATCGGCGATGAAGCCGTCCAGGCTGACCGCGACGTAGAAGATGAGGGAGCGCATCGGGTTCCAATCACAACAGATGTGGTAGTTAGGGTGATCGGGAGTGTAGCACTACTGTTGTGGTGGTTGGAGGTGATCGGATGGTCGCGAACGCAAAACGCCGGGGGCTGATCGTTGATACGGCCCTCGCGCTGCTGGGCGGGGGTGGGTCCCGGGCGCTGTCCCACCGCGCCATCGACCGGGCTGCGGAGTTGCCCCTGGGAACCACGGCGAACTACTTCCCATCGCGGGCGGAGTTGGTCCGCGCGTGTGCGGAGCGGATCTTCGAGCGGCTGGCGCCGGATCCTGATCGCGTGGCCGAGATCCGGGCCTCGTATTCGGGGCGCACGGCCGTCGAGGAGTTCACGGTCGATGTGGTACGCCGGTTGGCCGCGGTACCAGCACTGACTGCGGCCCTGTTCGAACTGCGGTTGGAGGCCGGGCGTACGCCGGAGGTGGCGGCGGTGCTGAATCCGTTCCTGCGGACCGGGTTCGAGGAGGATGTCCGCTTCCACCGGGCAGCCGGTCTGCCGGGCGGGCGTACCGAGGTGGGTCTGCTGCACCAGGCCGTCAACGGTCTGCTGCTGGAATTCCTGGGCGGGCAACGCCCCGCCGAGGAGCTGGAGCCGACCACCCGCGAGCTGGTTCAGCGGCTGATCCCGGAAGAGCTGGTGCGGTAGTCTGGGGCGGCCCGCGGCCGATCGAAACAATCCAAGGAGTGTGATGAACCAGCCCAGTCAGGATGCGCTCGGATGGCCGCGACCATTGGCGCGTCAGGCCGGCCTGGGGTGGCCCGTACCGGGGGATTCCCCGGAGACCGCCGAGGACGAGCTCGCCGACGAGGTGGGTGCCGAGATCCAGGACACCGATGTGCAGCGTCCGTATTTCGCGGAACCGTCCGCGGAGAAGCTGCCCCCCGTTTCACGTGAAACGGCAGAAGACCCGGCCGAGGCGGAATCCCCGGCGATCGAATCGACCCCGGCCGTTTCACGTGAAACATCGCCGGACGAGCCGGCCAATGGCCAGGTGGCCGGTGACGCGCCGGACGAGATCCTCGGTGCAGCCATCTCCGCTGACGAGCTCGGCCCATCCGGCGAGGACGACGCCCCGGCCGCACCGCCCGTTCCACGTGAAACATTGCCGCACCCGGCGCAGCCCCGCGTCCTGGTGATCGCCAATCAGAAGGGCGGTGTCGGCAAGACCACCACCGCGGTGAACATCGCGACGGCACTGGCGCTGGGTGACCAGCGCGTGCTGGTCGTGGATCTGGATCCGCAGGGCAATGCCTCGACCGCGCTCGGGGTCGACCACGAACCGGGTACGCCGGGCACCTACGAGGTGCTGATCGAGGGGGCGGCGGTCGCCGACCACGTGAAGCCCTCGGCCGAGGCGGACAACCTCTGGGTGCTGCCCGCCACCGTGGACCTGGCCGCGGCCGAGATCGAGCTGGTCTCCACCGTCGCCCGGGAATCTCGGTTGGCCAAGGCGCTTCGGCGCTATCTCCGCGACCACGACGTCGACTACGTCTTCCTGGACTGCCCCCCGTCGCTGGGCCTACTCACCTTGAACGCGCTGGTCGCGGCCGAGGAGATCCTGATCCCGATCCAGTGCGAGTACTACGCCCTCGAGGGCGTGTCCCAGCTGCTCAACACGATCAACCTGGTGAAGGGCGAGTTGAATGACGAGCTCGAGGTGTCGACGGTGCTGCTCACCATGTTCGACCCGCGTACCCGGCTCGCCGCCCAGGTCGTCGACGAGGTCCGCGCCCACTTCCCCGAGCAGACCCTCGAATCGGTGATCCCCCGCTCGGTGCGGATCTCCGAGGCCCCCAGCTACGGCCAGACCGTGCTCACCTACCAGCCCACCTCGACGGGCGCGATCTGCTATCGCCGCGCCGCCGCCGAGATCGCCCACCGTGCCGTACCGGAGGAGACGCAGTGAACCAGCAGCAGCGCCGCAGTGGACTGGGCCGTGGCCTCGGCCAGTTGATCCAGAACACCGATCCCGCGACCACCCGGCCGCATCGCCCGGTCGATGGGGTGATCGACTCGCAGAAGTCCTCCCGCCGGATGCCGGAGGGCTCCTGGTTCGCCGAGGTGCCGATCGAGGCCATCACGCCGAACCCGAAGCAGCCCCGCACCGAGTTCGACGAGGATGATCTCACCGAGCTGACCGAGTCGATCAAGGAAGTCGGGCTGCTGCAGCCGGTTGTCGTCCGGCCGCTGGGCAAGGGTCCGGACGGTGAGCAGTTCGAGCTCGTGATGGGCGAACGCCGCTGGCGTGCCAGCCAGGCGGCCGGCCGCAGCACGATCCCGGCGATCGTCCGGCCCACCGAGGAACACGCCCTGCTCCGCGACGCCCTGCTGGAGAACCTGCACCGCGCCAACCTCAACCCGCTCGAAGAGGCGAACGCCTATCAGCAACTCCTCGATGACTTCGGCTGCACGCAGGAGGAGCTGTCGACGCGGATCAAACGTTCCCGGCCGCAGATCTCCAACACCATCCGCCTGCTGCGGCTTCCCGCCTCCGTACAGCGCCGGGTCGCCGCCGGGGTGTTGAGCGCCGGTCATGCCCGCGCCCTCCTCGGGCTCGATGATCAACTGGCCCAGGAACGCCTGGCTCAGCGGATCGTCGCCGAGGGGTTGTCGGTGCGGGCCACCGAGGAGATCGTCACCCTGGGTGAGACCGGCAGCGAGCCGCGGGCCCCTCGGGCGCCGAAGGAACGCCCGGAACGAGCGGTCGAACTGTCGGATCAGCTCTGCGACCACTTCGACACCCGTGCCCGGGTGGACATGGGTCGCAGCAAGGGCAAGATCGTGATCGAGTTCGCCTCACCCGAGGATCTGGAGCGGATCGTCGCCCTGATGCGACTGGGCGACCAGGGCTGAGCGCGCCCGCGCCCGCGAGGATCAGGAAGCCTGGTTCTCGATGGCGTCGGCGGCGGCCAGCTTGGCCTGGACATCCTTGGTGGCGTACCGCTCCGCGACGAACGACAGGAACGGCACCGTACCGGCCAGGGCGATTCCCAGCAGCCGCTTCCACGCCCACTTCACCCGGCGTCCCAGGTCGTACGCGGTCACCAGCAGCGCCATGTAGAGCCAGCCGTGCCCGATGCCGAGGACGGTGTTGATCTTGCCGCCGAGCTCGTTGAGCGTTGGATCGGGGGCCAGATACTTCAGCGGCATGCCGATGCAGATCAGCACCACGAGCAGCACGCCGACCACGTAGGCCATCACCCGGTAGCGCAGCAGCGCCGCTCGCACGGCACGGGGGTTATCCACAGTTTCTCCCATCAGTTCCGGTTTGCTCACCGGTCGGTCGTCCCCAGCTCACGCGGGTTCCCCGAAGCTCCCGCATCCGGCGTGTTTCCCCTGGTCAGCGCGGGAATGGACGCATCATCCGCGCCCTCGGCGGTGGCCTCGCGGGCGCCGTCCCCGGGTCGCTCGTCCACATCGTCGCCGGACTTCTCCACCGGGTTGTCCCCAGCGTCATCCACCTCGTCACCGGAGATCAGCGAGGTGCCCCGCCCGGCATCGCGAGAGAGCTTGATCGTCGCCGCCACGGCCGCGGCGGCGAAGATCCACCACTGCAGTGCGTAGCCGTTGTTGCGGGCCTGCCCGGCGGCACTCGGGACATCCACCTGGGCGGCGGTCATCCCCTGCGCCGCCGCCCCGGCGTCATCGAGGCTCAGGAACCCGGGCATCAGCTGGTCCGGCCAGAGCTGAGCCAGCCGCTGCAGGCGTACCGTGCCGAGCTGACCGGCCGGCGCGGGCGACTCCGGCTCCGCCTCGGTGGGCAGCAACAGCCCGGTCTGGGTGACCTCACCGGCCGGCGGCGGGGGCGCGTCGGTACCCTCGACGACCCCGCGGACCACCGGCAGCACCGTGCCGTCGGCCAGCCGCAACGCGGTCACAACCCGAAACCGCCCCGGGGCGTTCGGCTCGGGGACCAGCACCTGCTGCTCCGGCAGATACCGGCCCGTGGTCGTCACCGGGCGGCCATAACCGTCCTTGGGGATCTCCCCGACCTGCAGCACCGAATCCAGCGGTACGGCCGCCTGGGTCATCCGGGCGCGCATCGCATCCTGGCCCTGGGTGCGAAACGTCTGCATCTGCCACAACCCGAGCCCCAGCATCACCCCGGTCACCACCAGCCCCACCAGCCAGATCAGGGCCTGGCGGCGGCGCCGCGCGGGGGTGACGCGCGCCCGACCGGTTGGGGTGGCCGCGGCGGGCAAGGAAGGGTCATCGGATGGCTGTTTCATGCTGGCGACCATTCTACGATGGACCCCATGGAGGAGGATGTTCGCTACCGGGGCCCGTTCCGACCGTTGATCGGGGACGAGGACCTGCTGCGCCCGACTCCCAGTCGCATGGTGTGGCTCGGCCTCGGCCTGCTGGCCGCGATCGTGCTCGGTTTCGCGATCGGGCTCACCCAGCCGCGTCGCCTCGGCCAACCGGACCGGGAATCGAAGTGACCCTGCGCCCGCGGCTGCGGCCCTTGGTCGCCGAGCGACTCGCCGAACTCCCGCTGACCTGCTCGGAGTGTCCGCTCGGTGCGACGGTCCGCGCGGGTGTCGAAGCCGACCACGGCCCGGCCGGCTGGGCGCGGGCGGCCCAGCAGGAATGGGGCCTGTGCGGGATCACCGGCCACGAGGACGGACGGCTGGCCGGCCACCTGCTGTTCTGCCCGCCGCTGCACGTGCCGCGCAACGGGCCGCAGGGTGGCGGGCCGCGCAACCCCGATGCCGCCGTCGTGCTCTCGATCCGGGTCGATCCGGGTTGCACCGCCGAGGGCCTCGGCCGGCAACTGGTGCAGGCGGCGGCCGCGCGGATGGTCCGCGTACCCGGCATCCATGCCCTCGAGGTACGCGGCAGCCGCCACGGCGGGTCCTGCGTACTGCCCCCGGTCGAATTCCTGGAGCGGGTCGGCTTCCAGGTGAGCACCGACCATCCGCTGCAACCCCAGCTGCGACTCGAATTCTCCCGTACGCTGCGCTGGCGACCCGGGCTGCTCGACTCCGCCCTCGATCGGGTCACGGGATGGATCCGGCCGCTGCCACCCGAGCCCGCGAACCATCGACCGCACGGTGGCTAAGGTCTCCCCATGGAGATCGCACCCCACGGCGCCTGGCGCTCCGAACTCGGCGCCGACCTGCTGACCGGCTCCTCGGTCGGCCTCGGCGGACCCTGGCTGGACCAGGAATCCCTGTACTGGTTGGAATCCCGGGCGGATCAGGGCGGCCGGACGAGCCTGTGGCGACAGTCCCCCGACGGTACCCGGACCGAGCTCACCCCCGAGCACTACCTGCGCAGCACCGTGCACGAATACGGTGGTGGCGCCGTCGCCATCGCCGATGGTGTGATCGCCTTCTGCGACCATCCCAGCAATGAGGTGCTGCTGTTGGAACCCGGTGGCTCACCGCGGGTGCTCACCGGGTCCCCCGACCTGCGCTACGGCGATCTGCGGTTGCACCCGGCCGGCCGGTTGTTGCTCGCCGTCCGTGAGGACCATCGGGCCGAGACCCTGGCCGAGCACGGCGAACCGGTCAACAGCATCGTCGCCCTGGACTGGGAGACCGGCGCCGAATCCGTGCTCGTCGAGGGCGCCGACTTCTACGACGGCATCGCGGTCTCCCCCGACGGCCGGATCGCCTGGGTGGAATGGGATCACCCGAACATGCCCTGGGACCAGACCCGGATCCGGACCGCCGCCCTGACCACCGACGGCACCGGCGTCCGCCTCGGCGAGCAACACACGGTGTCGGATCGCCCGCACACCTCGGCGATCAGCCCGGCCTGGCAGGACGGCGCAATCGTCTTCCTCAGCGACGAATCCGGCTACTGGAACCTGCACCGCTGGCGCGATGGCACCAGCACCGCCCTGCATCCGGTCGACAACGAGTTCGGTACCCCACCCTGGCAGCTCGGGATCGGCGATTTCGCTGTCGTCGATGCCGATACGATCCTCTGCCGCTGGCTGGAGAGCGGCGTCGCTCGGCTCGGATTCCTCACCAGCACGGGATTGCAGCCGATCACCACCACCGCGAACACCATTCGAGGCCTGGCCGCGGACCATGATCGGATCGCCCTGCTCGCCGGTTTCCCGGATCGCCCGAGCGCGATCATCACCCTGGACCCGAAGACTGACACCGGCACCGACCCCGGCACCGAGACCGTGGTCCGGGCCAGCACCGAGGTGGATCTCGACCCCGCCCTGCTCTCGGTCGCCGAGCCGATCAGCTTCGGCGAGCCCGCGGCGTACGCCTGGTTCTATCCCCCGGTGAATCCGGCATTCTCCGCTCCACAAGGGGAACTGCCGCCACTGAAGGTGCTCAGCCACGGCGGCCCGACCAGCTTCTCCGCACCCGCTCTGCGCCTCGATGTGCAGTTCTGGACCTCCCGCGGATACGCCGTCGTCGACGTCAACTACAGCGGCTCCACCGGTTACGGTCGCGCGTATCGTCAACGCCTGCAGGGAAACTGGGGCATCGCGGACGTCGCCGACTGCGTGGCCGCCGCCCAGCATCTCATCGACCGCGGTCTGGTCGATCCCGCGCGGGTCTGGATCGAGGGTGGTTCCGCGGGTGGCTACACCACCCTCCGGGCACTCACCAGCACCGACTTCTTCGCCGCCGGCATCAGCCACTACGGCATCGGCGACCTGGGCGCGCTGGCCGAACACACGCACAAGTTCGAGTCCCGCTACCTGGACGGGCTGGTCGGACCGTGGCCCGCGGCACGGGCGATCTATGAGGATCGTTCGCCGGTGCAGCAGCTGGATCGGTTGAACACCCCGATGCTGATCCTGCAGGGTGCCGAGGACAAGGTCGTACCGCCGGAGCAGGCGTACCAGATGGCCGATGCCGTGCGGGAGAAGGGATTGCCGGTGGCCCTGGTCGTGTTCGACGGCGAGGCGCACGGCTTCCGCCGCGCGGATTCGATCCGGCGCACCCTGGCTGCCGAGCAGTCCTTCCTCGGTCAGGTCTTCGGATTCACTCCCGCCGATCCGGTACCGCGGCTGGCGATCGACAACCTGTGAGGTGCAGGCGAACCGGCGCGCTCATTCACCCATCATGACGTGGATCGCCGGCGGCAGGTCGAACTTCTTCGCCCAGCTGCGTGCGGTGAGTTCATCGACCGAGGCGCCGCCGCGCCGTGCGGCCAGCATCTCCTGCGGATCGAAGGCCGGTCCGATCGAATCCTCCTGATAGTCCGGCCCGTTCAGGTATTCGGTCGCGGCCTCGGGTTCGAGGACGTCGATCTGCAGCTCCACGAAGTTGCGGTCCGGGTCCCGGTAGTACAGCGAGGTGGTGATGCCGTGATTGACGCAGACGGCCGGTTCGATGCCACGGTCGCGGAGTAGCTGGTAGCGATCGAGCAGTGTGTCGATGCTGTCGAAGGTGTAGGCCACGTGGTGCATCCCGGAGGTCGTCGGGGTCTTCTTCTGCATGTCGATCGGCGGGTGCAGCAGCGCGACGCGATGGTGCTCCTCGTCGTAGGCGATGAAGGTCAGGGTGTCGTCGGCGAACACCACTTTTCCGTCGAGTACGCCAGTGTACCAGTCGCGCATCGCGTCCGGCTGGCCGGTCTGCAGCACCACATGTGCGAACTTCGGCGTAGCAGCCATCTGAATCGCCCTCCCTTGGACTGTCCATTGCTCGGCACCACCGTAAGCGCTATATGTGATAACAACAAGGCCGACCGGCGCGGAGTGATAGCGTCACGGGGCCCATGTACCGAGCCTCGAATCAAGGGGGATGCCATGGCGGCGGTCCGGCAGATCGAGTCGAGTTCGGTGACCGAGAAGGTGGCGACCGAGTTGCGCCGCTCGATCGTCTCGGGCGATCTGGCACCCGGACAGACCTTCTCGCTGCGGGAGATCGCGGCGATGCTCGGGGTGAGTTTCATTCCGGTACGCGAGGCCCTGCGGCAGCTGGAGGGCGAGGGTCTGGTGGTCATCCGCCCGGGTCGCAGCGCGATCGTCGCCCCGCTCGACCTGGACGACCTGCACGCCATCTATCGGCTGCGGCGTACCCTCGAACCCGCCCTGGCGCGCCGTTCGGTGACCCTGGTCGCCGAGCCGGAGCTCGACCGACTGGCCGCAGTGGCCCGCGATTTCGGTGCCCCCGACGAGGGCATCGACGCGATCTATGACGCCCATCACGAATTCCACGAGGCGCTGCTGGCCCCGGCGGCGAGCAGCTGGGACCTGCGGATGCTGCGCACCCTGTGGCGGGCGACCGAGCGCTATGTCCGGATCGGCTTCCGCACCCTCGACCCGGACCCCGAGGAACACACCCGCCGCCGGGTCGCCCACGAGGTGCTGCTGGATGCGTTCCGCTCCCGAGACCCCGAACGCGCCGGCGCGGCCCTCGATGCGCACCTGGCGTTCAACGAGCAGACCGCGATCGCCGCGCTCGGTCAGACGGCGAAGAGCTGATCCGGGTCGGCGAACGCCTTGAACTCGAGATTGTTGCCCGAGGGGTCGACGAAGAACATCGTCCACTGCTCACCGGGCTGCCCCTCGAACCGCAGATAGGGTTCGATCACGAACTCGACCCCGGCATCGCGGATCCGCTCGGCCAGCGCGTGGAACTCCGGCACCGGCAGCACCAGCCCGAAGTGCGGGACCGGGACGTCATGGCCGTCCACCGGATTCGTCGGCGCGGACCGGGGCGGCTCGGTGACCTCGTGGGTGACCAGCTGGTGGCCGTGGAAATTCCAGTCGGTCCACCGGGTGTCGGAGCGACCGCGGGCCAGCCCGAGCACGCCGCCATAGAAGTCGCGGGCCTCCTCGATGTTCTGCACGGGGATGGCCAGGTGCATCGGGGGCAGCGGGCTGGTCGTCACGGCGTCCTCCTGGAGATCGGTTCGGCTGGAGATCGGTTCGGTACGCCGACGCTACTGCCTCACAGCATCTCCAGTGGTTGCGGTCCACTCGGCGCCGGGAAGGCCCGATCCAGCGCCGCCAGGTCGTCCGGGGTGAGCTCGGTGTCCAGCGCGGTGGCGTTGTCGCGGACGTGCTCCGGGGTGCTCGCCTTGGGGATCGCACAGATCGACTCGCGGCGCAGCACCCAGGCCAGGGCGGCCGCTGCCGGGCTGATCCCGTGCGCGTCGGCGACCTCGGCGAGCGTCGGGTCGTTCAGGATACGGCCCTGTTCGATCGGCGAGTAGGCCATCACCGGCAGGTCGTGGTCGGCGCACCAGGGCAGCAGGTCGTACTCCGGCCCGCGCCGCGACAGGTTGTAGAGCACCTGGTCGGTGGCCAGCCCGTCGCTGCCCGGGACGTCCTGCAGCTCGGCGAGTGCGGCCCGGTCGAAGTTGCTGACACCCCAGGACCGGATCGTCCCGTCGGTGATCAGCTGCTCGAACGCCGCGAGCGTGTCCGCCAGCGGGTGCCCGCCCTGCCAGTGCAGCAGGTAGAGATCGATCCGGTCGGTGCGCAGGCGTTCCAGACTGCGCTCGCATGCCGCGATCGTGCCGGAACGGGACGCGTTCGACGGCAGCACCTTGCTGACCACGAACGCCTCGTCACGGCGACCCGCCAGCGCCTCCCCGAGGACCTCCTCCGCGCCGCCGTCGGCGTACATCTCGGCGGTGTCGACCAACCTCATGCCGAGATCCAGGCCGGTGTGCAGGGCCGCGATCTCGGCTCTTCGGCGGCCGGGGTCCTCGCCCCAGCCCCAGGTCCCCATGCCCAGCACGGGGACGGATTCTCCAGCTGCCAAGATGATTTGTCGCATCAACAACGGTAACCCTCGGCCCGATCGGCCCGACCCCCGTGGGGGGTACGCCTCAGAGCACCCGCCGCAGCTCCGCTGCCGCGGCCCGCACCCGGACGGCGGCGGCGTCGGCGTCCAGTCCGGCCAACGCGACGACCCCGACGCTGCACTCCAGATCCTCGTGGTCGTCGGGCAGGCCGAGCCCGCAGCCGACGCCGACCGCGCCCGGTTCCAGCTCGCCGCGGGTGACCGCATGGCCCAGCTCGCGGGCCCGGCGTACCGATTCCGGATCGTCGGCCTGCTCGGGCCGCGCGGCCAGGATCGCCACCCCGGAGGCGCCCCGGGTCAGCGGGTGCCGGGCACCCACCCGGTAGGCGACCCGCAGCGACTCGGTCGGCGGCTCGTGGGTGAGCGCGACGACACAGCTCTCCTGCTCGGCGACCGCCAGATAGGAGGTGGCACCGGTCTCGGCGGCGAGCCGGGCCAGCACCGGCCGGGCCGCGCTGCGCAGGGCCGGCGCGAACCGGGCCGCGAGCCCGAGCACCCCGGCCGCCAGCCGGACCCGGCCGTCCTCACCGCGGTGCACCAGGCCGTGCTCGGCCAGGGTGGCCACCACGCGATAGCAGATGGTCCGGTGCAGCTCGAGCCGCGCACCGAGCTCGGCGACCGAGATCCCACCGGGGTGCGCGGCGACCTCGTCGAGCAGCCGCAGCCCGCGGTCCAGGGTCTGCAATGTCGTCATCGGAACTCCTAACCGCCCCAGAGCCTTGCCCGGTGGGCACCGGCCCATTACAGTGCGTGCGCTGAGCGAAACCAAGTGTGCGTTATTCGACACAACGATGTGACAAGCGTAGGGGGCCTGTCGATGTCCTGCCCGGTGTCCGGCCATCTCCCCTCGGCCAATGCCGCCGCCTTCGACCCGTTCACCGGTGACTACCAGGTGGATCCGGCCGAGGCATTGCGCTGGAGCAGGGAGCAGGAACCGGTCTTCTTCTCGCCGAAGCTCGGCTACTGGGTGGTGACCCGGTACCAGGACGTGAAGGCCGTGTTCCGCGACCACGCGCACTTCTCCCCGGCGATCGCGCTGGAGAAGATCACCCCGACCGTCGAGGCCGCCGATGAGGTGCTCCGCGGTTACGACTACGGGATGAATCGCACCCTGGTCAACGAGGACGAACCCGATCACATGCGCCGCCGCCGGGCGCTGATGGAGCCGTTCACCGCCGAGGCGCTGGCCCCGCACGAGGAGATGGTCCGCCGGCTGGCCCGGGAGGCCGTGGATTCCTTCGTGGACGCCGGATCCGCGGATCTGGTCGCCGAGATGCTCTATTTCGTCCCGCTCACCGTGGCGATGCACTTCATGGGCATCCCCGAGGAGGACATGGGGCCGCTGAAGGAGTTCTCGGTCGCCCACACGGTGAACACCTGGGGTCGCCCGGCGCCGGAGGAACAGGTCGCGGTCGCCCACCAGGTCGGCAGGTTCTGGCAGTACGCCGGGGGCGTGCTGGAGCGGATGCGGGCCAACCCCGACCGGCCGGGCTGGATGCCCTACTCGATCCGGGTGCAACGCGACGAGCGCGCACAGGGCTGCCCGGTCGGGCAGGAGACGGTGCACGACTCCTATCTGCACTCGATGATGATGGCCGGTATCGTCGCCGCCCACGAGACCACCGCCCATGCCGGTGCCAACGCGGTCCGGTTGCTGCTCGAGGAGCCCGAGCGCTGGCAGCAGCTGTGCGCCGACCCGTCGCTGATTCCCAATGCGGTCGAGGAATGCCTGCGGTTGCGGGGGTCGGTGGCGGCCTGGCGGCGGATCGCGCTGGCCGACACCGAGGTGGGCGGCGTACCGATCCCCCGGGGCTCGAAGCTGCTGATCGTGCAGGCCTCGGCGAACCATGACGCGGACCGGTTCGAGAACGCCGACGACTTCGATGTGTATCGCACCGAGGCCTCGGACCATCTCACCTTCGGCTACGGCGCGCATCAGTGCCTGGGCAAGAATCTGGCCCGAATGGAACTGCAGGTCTTCCTCGAAGAACTCACCACCCGGCTGCCGCACCTGCGCCTGGCCGAGCAGGAGTTCACCTTCGTCCCGAACACTTCCTTCCGCGGGCCGGAACGGCTGCTGGTGGAGTGGGATCCCGAGCAGAACCCCGAGCGCACCGCGCCGGAGATCCTGCAGCAGCGACAACTGCTGCGGATCGGCGAACCCTCCCGGCACACCCTGGGGCGCACCCTGCGGGTCGTCGAGATGATCCCCGAGACCGCCGAGGTGACCCGGGTGGTGCTCGCCGATCCGAGCGGGAAACCGTTGCCGGCCTGGAATCCCGGGGCGCACCTCGATGTGGAGTGCGGCACCGACGCCAATGGCAAACAGCGCTCCCGGCAGTATTCGCTGTGCGGTCGACCCGGCCCGCACTGGGAGGTCGCGGTGCTCCGCGAGGACGACGGCCGGGGCGGTTCGCGCTGGCTGCACGAGCACACCCGCGTCGGTGCCGACTGGCGGGTCCGCGGCCCCAGCAACCACTTCCGGCTGGACCGGGGCGAGGTGGCTCCGCAGACACCGGTGTTGCTGATCGCCGGCGGGATCGGGATCACCCCGATCGCGGCGATGGCCCATGCGCTGCGGGCCGCGGGCCGGGCGTACACCCTGCACTATTCCGGACGTAGCCGGCAGACGATGGCGCTGCTGGAGCGACTGCAGGCCGATCACGGCGAGGCCCTGGTGGTGCATGCCGCCGATGAGGGGCATCGCGCCGACTATGCCGCGATCCTCGCTGCGGCAGGGAATGCGGAGGTGTACGCCTGCGGCCCGCAACGGCTGCTGGCGGCGCTCGCCGAGCTGGTACCGGCCGAGCGCCTGCATGTCGAACACTTCACCTCCACCCTCGGCGAACTCGACCCGAGCACGGAGCATGCCTTCGAACTCCGGCTCGCCGACTCCGGACAGACGTTGGTCGTGCCCCCCGATCGGACCGTGCTGGACACCCTGCGTGCGGCCAACCTGGATGTCCCCTCGGACTGCGAGGAGGGGCTCTGCGGCACCTGCGAGGTGCCGGTGCTGGCCGGGGAGGTCGACCACCGCGATCTCGTCCTGGACGCCGGTGAACGGGCCGCCAATCGATCGATGATGTCGTGCTGCTCCCGCGCCCGCGGGGACTCACTCACCCTCGGGCTCTAGGGCCGCAACCGCTGGAAATGCAGTTCAGAAAGGAAAAGGTCAATGGCGACAGCAGAGGTGGAAACACCGGGGAGATCCACCAGACCCCGCGGCTTCGGTCGGGTGATGGCCGGCTCGATGGTCGGCGCGGTGCTCGAGTGGTATGACTTCGCGCTCTACGGGGTGCTGGCGGCGACCGTGCTCGGTCCGCTGTTCTTCGCGAGCAGGGACCCGATCGTCGCCACCTTGTCCGCCTTGGCGACGATGGGTCTGGGGTTCGTGGCCCGGCCGCTCGGTGGCATCGTCTTCGGGCACCTCGGTGACCGGTTCGGCCGACAACCGATGCTGGTGACCACCTTCTTGATGCTGGGCGCGGCCACCGCGGCGATCGGGTTCCTGCCCACGCTGCAGAGCGCCGGCATCCTCGCCACCGTGCTGCTGGTGGTGCTGCGGCTGATCCAGGGCTTCGCCCTCGGCGGCGAGTTCGGCGCCGCGGTGCTGCTGGTCAGCGAATACGGGGAACGCGAGAAGCGCGGTTTCTGGGCCTCCTGGCCGCAGGCCGGCGCCCCGATCGGCACCGTGCTGGCCACCGTCGTGGTCACCGTGCTGCAGCTGATCTTCCCCGGTGAGGCGTTCCAGCAATGGGGCTGGCGGGTCGCGTTCTGGCTGGCGATCCCGCTGCTGATCTTCGGCTTCTGGGTCCGGCACGGGGTGGAGGAATCACCGGTCTTCCGCGCCGCCCAGCAGCACGCCGAGCAGGTCGCCAGTGAGCGGCCGCGATCCTCGATCATCCAGGCGCTGCGCCGCCCGCGCGCGGTGCTGCACGGACTCGGCGTACGCCTCGGTGAGAACGTCGCCTTCTACGTCTACACGATCTTCGTGCTCTCCTACGCCACCAAGGTGCACGGCTATTCGACACCGACGGTGCTCAAGGTGGTGACCGCCGCCTCGGTCGGCCAGTTCCTCGGCATGGTGGTCGCCGGCTGGTGGTCGGACAAGGTGGGCCGCAAGGTCGCGATGCTCGTGCCCTCGGTGGCCCTGCTGGTCTGGGCCCCGGTGTTCTTCTGGATGGTCGGCAGCAACTCGGTCCCGCTGCTGGCGGTCGGCGTCATCGTCGGCGCCACCCTGCACGGCATGCTCGCCGGCCCGGAAGCCGCCTGGATCACCGAACTGTTCCCGACCCGCTACCGCTACGGCGGCTCCTCGCTGGTCTTCCAGGGCTCCTCCATCATCGCCGGCGCCCCGGCCCCGCTGATCGCGCTCTGGCTGTCCACCCGCTACGGCACCTGGGCCGTCGTCGCCTATCTCGCCGTCACCATGCTCATCACCATCATCGCCCTCGTCACCGCCAAGGAGACCGCCGGCCGCGACCTCCACGACAACGACACCGGCCCCTACGACCCCGTCCCGACCACTCGGTAAGCCGACTTTGTCAGCAGTTATGGCCCGTTCCAGGCGCCCGAACGGGCGATTGTGACCCAAGGGATCAGAACTTTCGGATCGATTCCGGATCCGGCGGAACCAATCCGGAGGGCCGACTCGTGGAGAGGAGTATGAGGATTCACGCGTTCATCACCCCCGTCCTGATCGCCCCGGTCCTGGCCAGCCTGCTGCTCACCGGCTGCGCCGGCTCGGTACCCGCCGAGCCGGCCGGTGGCGGGTCCAACGGCCCGGCGAGTACGCCGCCACCGACCCCGCCGGGCGATCCGACCCCGTCGACCCCGCTCGATCCGGCCGCCCTGCGGGGCAGCTGGAAGGCGGTCGAACTCAGCCCGGCCGCCCTCGTACCCGGCAGGGAACCGCGGCTCACCCTGCAGACCGACCTGATCGGCGTACTCCCCGGTTGCAACACGATGGGCGGCAGCTATCGCACCGAGGGCAACCTGCTGATCACCGACGGCCTCACCTCGACGACGATGGGGTGTCCCGAGGAGCTGATGGCCCAGGAGCGCGCGGTCGCCGACCTGCTCCAGGCCGACCCCCAGTGGTTCCTGGCCGGTGACCGGCTCACCCTGATCGAGGGTGACAAGAAGCTCGTCCTGGTCCGCGACACGAGTACGCCCCAGCCGCCGCCGGCGCCGAGCGCCCCGGTCGAACCCCCGCTCACCCCGGCACCCGGCCAGCGCTGAGCGGCCCGCGGATCAACCGGACCACTCCTCGGCCAGGATCGCGAACAGACAGCCGTCCAGCCAGCCGCGGTCGCGGTGCAGGCATTCCTTGCGGGTAACGGCTTCCAGCCGCAACCCGGCCTTCTCCAGCACCCGGCGACTGGCTTGATTGTCGGCGAAACAGCCGGCGGTGAGCCGGCGCAGCCCAAGCTCGGTGAAAGCGATCCGGATCAGCTCCCGGGAGACCTCGGTGGCGAATCCGCGGCCCGCATACCGGGGGTCGATCGCGTACCCGAACTCGGCCTGGCTGCGCCTGGCCGGCGCCAGATCGTCTTGTGCCCAGCCGTCGGTCAGCTTCAGGAAGGTGTCACCGACCAGCGCGCCGTCGAGCTCGATGGCCAGGTTCAACAGGGCCGGATCGGCGAGCAGGGTGAGCATCCGCTCGCGGAACGCGGCCGGATCGGTGTACGCCCGGCCGATCCACTCATAGACCGCCGGCTGGCTGCGATAGGCGAACATCGCGTCGAGATCCGCCTCGGTCAACGGCCGCACGGTGAGCCGTTCGGTACGCCGGGGCCAGCTCGACTCGGTGAACTCCATGCCGCGATCCTGCCAGCCGGCTCTAGCATGTCGCCATGAGATTTGCGGTGGTCGGCGCGGGCAGCCTGGGTGGATACTTCGGCGGGTTGCTGCAGCGCGACGGCCACCAGGTCAGCTATCTGGCCCGCGGCCGGACCCTGGAAACCCTGCGGGAGAACGGATTGCGGATCACCGGGCAGACCGAGATCGAGTTGCCGCAGGTGACCGCGACCGACGACCCGGCCGAGATCGGCCCGGTCGATGCGGTGCTGCTCTGCGTGAAGACCCCGCAGCTCGATGCGGTACTGCCCCAGCTGCCCGAGATGGTCGGCCCGCTCACCGCGGTGATCACCATGCAGAACGGCATCGACGCCCCGCGACGGGTCGCCGAGGTGGTCGGCGAGGGTGCGGTGCTGCCCGGCATCGTCCGGATCTTCACCCAGCTCACCGAACGCGGGGTGATCGATCATCGCGGCGGGCCGGGTTCGATCGCGTTCTCCGAGCCGAACAACGCCGAGACCGATCGGCTGGAGGCCCTCCGCGACGCGTTCAGCGAGGCCGGGGTGACCGTCGTCGAGCCCGCCGACATCTGGTCCGAGCTCTGGCAGAAGTATGTGTTCTTCGCCCCCTCCGGCCTGCTCGGCGCGCTCACCGCCGAGCCGATCGGCGTGATCCGCAACCGGCCGGGGCTGCGCCAGTTGCTGCAGCGCGCGATCGGTGAGGCGGTGGCGGTGGGCCGGGC
Organism: Enemella evansiae; assembly: GCF_002250705.1. Lineage (GTDB taxonomy): Bacteria > Actinomycetota > Actinomycetes > Propionibacteriales > Propionibacteriaceae > Enemella > Enemella evansiae. The sequence continues at coordinate 236,447 of NZ_NMVP01000023.1, read as the reverse complement.
GGTCGGCATCGACCTGCCCCCCGATGTCGAGACCCGCACGCTCACCTTCTGCGACCAGCTGCCTGAGGGCGCCACCACCTCGCTGCAGCGCGACCTGGCCGCCGGCGTACCCAGTGAACTCGAATCGGTGCTGGGTGCCCTGGTCCGGTTGGCCGCGGTCGCCGGCGTCCCGGTACCGCTGCACGAGCTGGGTTACGAGGTGTTGTCGGTACGCGCCGAGCACGCCGCGGAGCGGGCGGCCCAGGCACCATGACGCCCGCCCCGCAGGCCCCCGGGAGCCGCGGAACCAACATCCCGCGCATCGGCGACTGGAATCAGCGCGTGGTGATCGACTGGGTACGCCGCAATCCGCAGGGCACCAGCCGGGTCGAGTTGGCCGCCTCCACCGGACTGACTCCGCAGACGATCTCCAATCTGACCCGCCGACTGCTGGAACGGGGGCTGATCGAGGAACGTGGTCAGGTCGGCACCGGGCCGGGCAAACCGCGCACCCTGCTCGGCCTCGCTCCCGGTGGCATGCACGCGATCGGGGTCCATCTGGATCCGCTGCTGATCACCCTGGTGGTCACCGATCTGCTGGGCCGGGTGGTGGCCCGCGCCCAGCGGCGTACGCCGACCGGCAGCCCGGGTCGGGTCGTCCGCAGCATCACCGAGGCCGTGCACCGGCTCATCACCGAGGCCGAGATCGACCCGGGCACCGTCACCGGGGTCGGGGTGGCTGCGCCGGGCCCGGTCGAGGTGGAGACCGGGACCCTGGTCGAACCGCCGCTGCTCGACGGCTGGCGCCGCGTTCCGTTGCGGGACCGGCTCGCCGCGGCCCTGGCGCTGCCGGTCCTGCTGGAGAAGGACGTGCTGGCCGCCGCCGTCGCCGAGGACTGGGTGCGGACCGATGGGGATCCGCGCACCTTCGTCTTCTGGTATCTCGGCACCGGGATGGGGGCCGGCTTGGTGCACCGCGGTGAGGTGTTGCGCGGGGCCTCCAACAATGTCGGCGAGGTCGGCCACCTGATGGTGGACCCGCACGGCGCCGCCTGTGACTGCGGGGAACCCGGGGTGCTGTCGCAGGCACTCGGTCCCCGGCAGCTGGTGGCCGCGGGGTTGGCCGCCGGGGTGCTCACGCCCCCGCTGCCCGAGAGCCGCCGAGCCGTCGACGACGCGGTCACCGAGCTGTGCCGACGCTCCGCCGAGGGGGATCCGGCCGCCGCCGCGGTCCTCGACCATGCCGGGGAGCTGCTCGCCCGCGCGGTGATCCAGGTCTGCGATCTGCTCGATGCCGACGAGGTGGTCTTCGGCGGCCCCTACTGGGACCGGTTGCAGCATCGGCTGGAACCCGTTGTACGCAAGGATCTGCACGCACGTGCCGCGATGCGGCAGGTGCATCCGATCCGGGTGCACAGCACCCGGCTGGGGGAGGACGTGGCCGCCATCGGCGCCGCCTCGCTGGTGCTGGAGGACGCGCTCTCGCTGCGTCCGACCTCGCTGCTGCTGATCGACTGAGTGCCACGACACGGTTCAGCAACGTTCTGAAACGACCTCGGGAATCTCTTGACAGCGGGAATCCGCGTCGCTCTACTGGGTTTATCCAAGTAATGGATTAACCTGCCCGATCAGTTCCCCGGACGCCGCGGCCGAAGGAGTCCCCATGCGTCGACGTACCTTTCTCGCCGGAATGGCCGGCCTCGCCGGCACCGCCGTCACCGGCCTCAGCGCCTGTGGCTCGGGCGGATCCGGCAGTGCCAACAGCGGCACGCTCAAGGTGGCGTACCAGAAGTTCGGCAATGCGACGGCAGCGGATTCCCTGTTCACGAAGATGAAGACCGTCTTCGAGCAGGCGAATCCGGACTTCACCGTCGAGCTGATCCCGATCGAGGCCAGCCAGAACGACTACTTCACCAAGCTCGCGCTGATGAACCGCTCCCCGAGCACCGCACCGGATCTGATGTATGAGGACACCTACATGATCCGCTCCGATGTGGGCGCCGGCTATCTGATGCCGCTCGATGACTACCTCAACGGCTGGCCGGAATGGTCGGATACATCGAGGTCGCCAAGACCGGCGGCCGCGCCGATGACGGGAAGATGTATGGCATCCCGCTCGGTACCGATACCCGCGGGCTCTGGTTCAACAAGCAGATCCTGCAGCAGGCCGGATTGCCCGGTGACTGGGCGCCGAAGAACTGGGACGAGATCCTCGGTGCCGCCCGGGCGATCAAGGAGAAGGTGCCCGGGGTGATCCCCTTCAACATCTATTCCGGCAAGCCGATGGGTGAGGGCGCGGTGATGCAGGGCTTCGAGATGTTGTTGTACGGAACGAAGAACACCCTCTATGACGACCAGGCGAAGAAGTGGGTCGTCGGCTCCCAGGGCTTCTCCGACGCCCTCGATTTCCTCCGCACCGTCTACACCGAGGGCCTGGCACCGACCCCGCAGCAGGCGCTGGACAGCAACCTGAGCACCCGCGTGACCGGCGAACTGCTGCCGCAGGGCAAGCTGGCGATCGCCCTCGACGGCTCCTGGCTGCCGAGCAGCTGGCAGCCGTCGGGCAAGGCGGCCTGGCCGGCCTGGGAGAGCACCATGGGAACCGCCGCGATGCCCACCCAGACGGGCGATTCGCCCGGCAAGGTGTCGATGTCGGGCGGCTGGACGCTGGCCATGGGGGCGAACACCAAGGCCCCCGATGCGGCGTTCAAGTTCCTCAGTCTGTGCATGAATCGGGAGAACTCGCTCGGATTCGTCATCGAGGACTCCCAGATCGCGGTCCGCAAGGACGTCGCCGAGGACCCGGCGTACCTGAAATCCAACCCCACCACGAAATTCTGGACCGATCTGGTGCCGGTGACCCACTACCGGCCGGCGACCGCCGACTATCCGCAGATCTCGAACGCCATCATGGTCGCGATGGAGGCGGTGATGACCGGGCAGAGCGATGTGGCCTCCGCCGCGGCCGCCTACGACAAGGCGGTGACCGGGATCGTCGGTGCGGAGCAGACCGTCAAGGCCTGATCGCGTCGATGACTGCCACCACGCTCCCACCCGCCCGGCGCACCCGCCGCCATCCGTGGCGCTCGGTGCCGCTGCTGCCAGCGGTGATCCTGCTCGCCATCTTCATGGTCGGCCCGGCGATCTGGTCGGTCTACGGATCGCTGACCAACACCGCGCTGACCGGGCGAGCGGCGCGCTTCCCGCGGTTCGTCGGGCTGGCGAACTACGAGCGGTTGTTCGCCGATCCCGAGTTCACCCGGGCGATCCTGCTCACCCTGGCGTTCACCATCGGCAGCGCGATCGTCGGTCAGAACGTCCTCGGGCTCACCATCGCGGTGCTGCAGCGACGGGCCCACCGGGCCGTGCAGACCGTCGTCGGCACCCTGGTCGTGGCGGCCTGGGTGATGCCGGAGATCGTCGCCGCATTCGCCATGTACGCGTTCTTCCAGACCGACGGCAGCCTGAACGCGGGCCTGGGGATCCTCGGCATCGCGCCGATCGAGTGGCTCTACCGGCATCCGATGCTGGCGGTGATCCTGGCCAACATCTGGCGGGGCACCGCCTTCTCGATGATGGTCTATTCGGCGGCGCTGGCCGACATCCCCGACGAGCTGACCGAGGCCGCTGCCGTGGACGGCGCGTCGCGGCGGCAGACCCTGTTCCGGATCACCATCCCGCTGATCCGGCGGGCGATCGGCACCAACCTGATGCTCACCACTCTGCAGACCCTCTCGGTGTTCACGTTGATCTATGTGATGACCGGTGGCGGCCCCGGTACCGACTCGTCCACGCTGCCGGTGCTCGCCTACCAGACCGCCTTCAAGTTCGGCGAGGTCGGTTACGGCACCGCCATCGCCACGGTGATGCTGGTCATCGGCGCGCTCTTCTCACTGGTCTACATCCGCCTGCTGCGCTCGGAGGTCGATCGGTGACCGCCGTGCAGAGTGTTCAGCGTCCGGCCCGGCCCCGCAGCCTGGCCGCGCCCGGTGCGACCTCGGCGCGCGGGCTGGCCGATGCGGCGCTGGTCGTGTTGGGTCTGGTGTTCCTGGTTCCCCTGCTCTGGTTGGTGTTCGCGTCCTTCGACACCCGGGCCACCCTGGTCGCCGGGCTGCCCGAGGCCCCGGGGTTGGGCAACTTCACCGAGGTGATCAGCTGGGATCGGCTCGGGCGGCCGCTGCTGAACAGCACCGTGCTCTCCGCCGGTGCGGCCGCCGTCGCGACACTGGTGGCCACCCTCACCGCGTACCCGCTGTCTCGCTACCGGCTCCGGTTCGGCCGCGGATTCATGTACGCCGTGCTGTTCGGCACCTGCCTGCCGATCACCGCGATGATGGTGCCGGTGTACGCCCTGTTCGTGAAACTGGAGTGGCTGGATTCGTTGCTGGCCAGCACCCTCTTTCTGGCCGCCACCTCGCTGCCGATGGCGATCTTCATGACCAAGAACTTCATGGATTCGGTGCCGGTGTCGCTGGAGGAGGCTGCCTGGACCGACGGCGCCTCGGCCCGGCAGACCCTGGTCTCGATCGTCACCCCGCTGATGCGGCCCGGGCTCGCGGTCGTCTTCGTCTATGTCTTCGTGCAGTGCTGGGGAAACTTCTTCGTCCCGTTCGTGCTGCTGCTGTCGCCGGAGAAGCAACCCGCCGCGGTCACCATCTTCTCCTTCTTCGGGCAGTACGGCACCGTTGCCTACGGTTCGTTGGCCGCCTTCTCGCTGCTCTACTCCCTGCCCGTGGTCGTCCTCTACGCGCTGGCCCAACGGTTGATCGGTGGCGCCAATGCGATGGCCGGCGCGGTCAAGGGCTGACCCCGAATCCACCGTCGTCGAAGGGACACCCATGCATGACCGCACCGAGCACACCATTGCTCGGCTGGACCGTTTCCTCAGCGAGCGGATCGAACCGGCCCTTTGGCGCCGTCGGGCGCCGCTGACGGTCACCGCCTGGCAGGTGCCTGACGAACCGGTCCCGTTCAGCGAGGCGGTCGGCCAACCCTTCCAGGAGTTCGCCATCGGGCAGGGCTGGGCCCGGCCGTGGGGCACGACCTGGTTCCGGGTGCAGGGTGGCGTTCCGGGCGAGTGGGCCGAGCAGAGCGGGACGGCCGTGGAGCTGCTGGTCGATCTCGGCTTCAGCGGCTCCGGACCGGGTTTCCAGGCCGAGGCGACGGCGTACACCCCCGACGGGGTGATCCTGAAGGGGATCGAGCCCCGGAACCATCACGTTCCCACCGATGCCCGGCCGGGCGAGCCGGTCGACGTCTTCGTCGAGGCGGCGGCGAACCCCAGCTTCGACGACGGCGGTTTTCGCACCCCGACCCCGATGGGGGACAAGGAGACCGCCGGGGCGGAACCCCTCTACCGGTTGCGTTCGGTGGAGGTCGCGTTGCGGGATCTCGCGGTCGCCGAGCTGCACGCCGATCTGCTCACCCTGCGCGGACTGCTCGACGAACTGCCGGCGACCAGCCCGCGCCGGGCCGAGATCCTCGCCGGTTGCGAGCGGGTGATCAACGCGGTCGACCCGGACGATGTGCCCGGCACCGCGGCGGCCGGCCGTGCCGAACTCGCCGGCCTGCTCGCCGCCCCGGCGTACGCCTCCGCGCATCGGGTGCACGCGGTCGGGCACGCGCACATCGATTCGGCCTGGCTGTGGCCGACCCGGGAGACCGTGCGCAAGTGCGCGCGAACCTTCTCCAACGTCATCGAGCTGCTGGAAACCCAACCAGGGTGGCGATTCGCGGCGTCCTCGGCGCAGCAGTACGCCTGGATCAAGGAGCACTACCCCGAGCTGTTCGAACGGATCCGTGCCCAGGTCGATGCCGGGGGTTTCGTCCCGGCCGGTGGCATGTGGGTGGAGTCCGACACCAACCTGCCGGGTGGGGAGGCGATGGCGCGGCAGTTCCTGCTCGGCACCCGCTGGTTCATCGACGAGCTCGGTGTCGAACCCCTGGACGTCTGGCTGCCGGACTCCTTCGGCTACTCCGGGTCACTGCCCGGGATCGCCACCGCAGCAGGAAAACGCTGGTTCCTGACCCAGAAGATCTCCTGGAACGACACCAACACGATGCCGCACCACACCTTCTGGTGGGAGGGCATCGACGGGCGGCGGATCTTCACCCACTTCCCACCGGTCGACACCTACAACTCCGATCTGTCGGCCGCCGACCTGGCTCGCGCCGAGCGACAGTACGCCGAGAAGGGCCGGGCGAACACCTCGCTGGTTCCCTTCGGCTACGGCGATGGCGGCGGTGGCCCGACCCGGGAGATGCTCGCCGCCGCGGCCCGGACCGCGGACCTGGAGGGATCGCCGAAGGTCACCCTGTCCAGTCCGGCTGAGTTCTTCACCGCCGCGGAGGAGGAGTACGCCGACCCGCCCGTCTGGCGGGGTGAGATGTATCTGGAGTTCCACCGCGGCACCTACACCTCCCAGCATCGCACCAAGGCCGGCAACCGGCGCAGCGAGCACCTGCTGCGGGAGGCCGAACTCTGGGCGACCACCGCGGCCGTCCGCGCCGGCAGCGCGTACCCGGCCGAGGAACTGGACCACTGGTGGCGGATCGTGCTGCTGCAGCAGTTCCACGACATCCTGCCCGGGTCGTCGATCGCCTGGGTGCATCGCGAGGCCGAACGCAACTATGCCGAGGTGGCGCAGGGGTTGGAACGGATCATCGCGGATTCGCTGGCGGCGTTGGGATCCGAGGCGGGTGCGCAGGATGCGGTGCTGGCGAATGCCGGGCCGTTCCCGGTGCGCGGGGTGCCGGCGCTGGGGGTCGGGCGTGCCCGGGAATCGGGTGCCGAGGCGCGGGTGCGCGTCGAGCAGGAGGGCGGCGACTGGGTGCTCACCGGCCCCGGGATCCGTGCCGTGGTCGATGAGCACGGCCGGTTGACTTCGGTGCGTGACCTGGCCGCGGACCGTGAGGTGCTGGCACCCGATGAACCTTCCGCCCGGTTGGTGCTGCACCGCGACGTGCCGAACCGCTGGGACGCCTGGGATGTCGACCACCACTATCGTCAGGTGTCCCGTGAACTCGACGAGCCGACCGTGATCGAACCGCTCGCCGATGGCCTGCGGATCACCTTCGTCACCGGGCGGTCGGAGATCGTCGAGACGGTGCGGTTGGCCGACGATCGGCCCGCGATCGAACTGGAACTGGAGCTCGACTGGCACGAACAGCAGCAGCTGCTGAAGCTCGATTTCGCGCTCGATGTGCACGCGGAGCAGGCGACCTCGGAGATCCAGTTCGGGCATCTGCAACGGCCGACGCATGAGAACACCTCCTGGGATGCGGCGCGTTTCGAGACCGTCGCGCACCGCTGGCTGCAGGTGGGTGAGCCGGGTTACGGGGTGGCGTTGGCGAATGACTGCAGTTATGGCTTCGACTGCACCCGAACCACCCGGGGTGATGGCGGGACGACGACGCGACTGGGTGTCTCGGTGGTGCGGGCGCCGCTGTTCCCCGATCCGGAGGCCGACCAGGGCCGGCACCGGTTGGCGTACACGCTGCGCGTCGGGGCCGGTGTGGCCGAGGCGATCGAGGAGGGATACCGGTTGAATCTGCCCCTGCGGACGGCGCCGGGATCCGGGGCGGCGCCGCTGTTGTCGATCGACGATCCGGCGGTGGTGATCGAGGCGGTCAAGCTCGCCGAGGACGGTTCGGGTGATGTGGTCGTGCGCTGTTACGAGTCCCGCGGCGGCCGGGCTCGCGCCAGGGTGACGGCGGACTTCGAGATTGTCGAGGTGCTGGAGACCGATCTGCTGGAGCGCCCCATCGAACCGCGGGTGCTGCGCGCGGTCGACGGCCCGGTCGCCACCCTCGAACTGCGTCCCTTCCAGCTCTGCACCCTCCGGTTCCGGCGCACACCCACGTCCCTGGAGTAACTCGCGCGGCGACCGTGTCCCGCACGTTCATCGAGTAGGTCGCGCAGCGACCGTGTCGAGATGAACCGAAGGCGAGTTGCTCATCTCGACACGCTCGGCATTGCTCCGCTTCGCTGCGCATGCCGAGCTACTCGATGAGCGTGCGGAAACCTAGCTCTGGTTGGGAATCAGGGCAGGCTAGGATTCCGGCGGAGCCGGCTTCTTCGCCGTCTGCTTCGCCGTCTGCTTCGCCCTCTTCTGTTTGGCTGCGTTGGCCTGGTCGCGGGCAGCCTGGCGTAGGTCGCGGAGGCGTTGGTTCTTGCGGGCGCGGCGGAGCCGCTCGCGTTCGCGAGCTTCGTCGGCTGCTTGTTCGGCTTCGGCCTGTTCCTTCTCCAACTGGGTCTGCCCGTTGCACAGGGTCTCCCAGAGAAGCTTTTCGGTTCGGGAGAGCGACGCCGCGGGATCGTTGATCAGGTGATCGGGTGGTGGATGCTCCCAGGTCCCGTGTGCGCTGACCCAGGCTTCCTGCCCGGCCGGGGTTTTCCAGTGGAACACCCCCGGGGAGGGTTGTTCGACCTGATAGCCGGCGTGGGTTCGTGCGCGGTGCGAGGCCCGGGTCAACGGCCCCAGGTTGCCCGAGCTGGTCGGCCCCTCCGGGGCGGGAATCGTGTGATCGAGATCGACGCCCCGGCCGAACGCACCGCGATTCGATCGGGGGAACATCACATACCGGTCGCGGAGCTTCACCCGCTGGGCGAGCTCGTCGCTGGGTCGGTAGGTGTTCACCATGACCGGCGCGGCCAGGTCGATCACCGGCCGCACCTTCACGGTCCCGCCGCAGCGCTTCAGTAGCTCCTTCAAGTGCTGGAGGGTGACCGGTCCGAGGGCGTCGCCTTCACCGCCACGGCGGTTGGCGAGGTCCTTCTGGTGGACGTGCAGGATCAACTCAGCGCCATGCCGGCACCGCTCGGAGGTGGGGGTGACGACCTCGCCGTCACGGTTGACCACCTCACCCGTAGGCGTGACGGTCGCGCCGTCGAACAGCGAGGGTTGGAGCAGTTGTCGGGCACGCTCGGGATGCGCGAGGTGACCCAGGGCTTCGGCCCGCAGCTCGTCCCTGGATGCCGTCGAGCCACCGGCTTTGAGCACGTCGGCGAGGCGGTCGAGGGTCCCATTCAACTGGGCGGCGTCACCGGCGTCGAGGTTGGCGTAGAGGTCGGTGATGCCAGCGATGGTCCGGTTCGGGATGAACTCGACGCGGCGGTGCTTCTTGGCGGCCTGGCGTTCGGCTTCCTTGTCGTCGTTGAGGATCAGTGCGACCTGAGCCTCGGTGGTCGCGACCGCGCGCTTTGGAGTGAGGTTGACCAGACGGAGTGACCAGAGGGAGTCGAATTCGCGGGCCTGGGTGAAGGACAGGTGCAAGGCGGCGCGGGAGACATCGCGGGCGACCCAGACGGGAATGTCGCAGTCCAAGGTGGCCTGCCACAGGATCGGATGCCGATGCCGCAGATTCAACACATCAGCGGTCCAGACCTGCGCGGTCTCCGGTGAGCACCCCAGCGACATCGCCAACTCGAGGTGGAAGAACTCGGTGATGCCGGGCGTACCGTCGGCACCGGGGAAGACGAGTTGTTCGCCGTGGAGCACGCGGGCGGTGAGTTCGTCGGTGTGGGTGTTGAGTCCGGAGTAGGTGTCGCAGGCGGCGGCGATCGCGACCAGCTGGCGGGCCGAAGCTTGGGCGATGGTGTCGCTTTCGGCGCGGATCGCTGCGAAGACGTCGACTCGTGGGTTGGTGGTCATCTGTGGTCACCTCCTCTCATCTGCTACATCCAATATTAGTCATCGTGTTCGAATAACTCAAGGGGTTTGGGGAGATCTTTTCGGGTTCATCTCGACACGGTCGCTGCGCGACCTACTCGATGAACGTGAGGGCGCAGGGGCGAAGGGGTTCATCTCGACACGGTCGCTGCGCGACCTACTCGATGAACGTGAGGGCGCAGGGGCGAAGGGGTTCATCTCGACACGGTCGCTGCGCGACCTACTCGATGAACGTGAGGGCGCAGGGGCGAAGGGGTTCATCTCGACACGGTCGCTGCGCGACCTACTCGATGAACGTGAGGGCGCAGGGGCGAAGGGGTTCATCTCGACACGGTCGCTGCGCGACCTACTCGATGAACGTGAGCGCGCAGGGGTGGTACGGGTTCATCTCGACACGTCGGCCATTGCTCCGCTTCGCTGCGCATGGCCGACTACTCGATGAACGGGGGTCAGTCGGGGCGGGTGAGGCGGAAAAGGTCGCCAGGGGCGGCCCATTCGTCGGGGCCGCCGAGGCGGGCGACGGGGTTCAGCTTCTGGTATGCGGGCCGCGGGCGTTTGGCGTCCGGGTCGAGCACCGACTCCTCGATCGCGACGCAGAGCACCTCACCGATGACCAGGAAGCTGTCACCGACCTCGACGATCCGGTGCAACCGGCACTCGATGGCGATCGGGGAGGCCGCGACCCGGGGCGGTGCGACCAACCGCGCCGGTTCGGTGGTCAGTCCGACCTCGGCGAATTCGTCAACGTCGGCAGGAAAAGTCGCCGAGGTGGCGTTCGCGGCCCCGGCCAGCTCCTCGCTGACGAAGTTGACCACGAACTCCCCGGTCTCCCGGACATTGGTCAGCGAGTCCTTGACCCCGTTCGAGGTGAACTGCACCATCGCCGGCCGCCGGGAGGCGACGGTGAAGAACGAATGCGGCGCCAGATTCACCACCCCGGCCGCGGACACCGTCGACACCCAGGCGATCGGGCGCGGCACCACGCTGGAGGTGAGCAGGGGATAGCCGGCCCGGGGATCCTCCTCGGCCAGCACGATCTCGCGTCGGGTCATGACCCCACTGTTGCCCGCCACCCGGGGGTCGGCAAACCGGTCTCACGCACAGGGCGCCGGCAGGATCTGCCCGCGTACCTCGCCGAAGCCGATCCGCGACCCGTGCGCCCCCGGTGCGGTCGCCGAGATCGCCACCTGATCACCGTCCAGCAGGAAGGTGCGCTCCTCACCGTTGACGGTGACCGGCTCCTTGCCACCCCAGGTCAGCTCGATGAACGCACCGCGCTGCTCCTTCTCCGGCCCCGAGATCGTCCCCGACGCATAGAGATCACCGGTCCGCGCCGTCGCCCCGTTCACCGTCATGTGCGCCAGCATCTGCGCCGGCGACCAGTACATCTCCCCGTACGGCGGACGCGAGACGACCTGCCCGTTCCAGGCCACCTCCAGCTCGATGTCCAGCCCCCAGCCGCGCTCCTCACGCAGATAGGGCAGCGGTGTCGGATCCTGGCCGGGCAGCTCCCGGCGGGCCTCGGTGAGCGCCAGCAGCGGTACCACCCAGGGCGAGATCGAGGTCGCGAAACTCTTGCCCAGGTGGGGACCCAGCGGCACGTACTCCCAGGCCTGGATGTCGCGGGCGGACCAGTCGTTGACCAGCACGCAGCCGAACACCGAACGTTCGAAATCGGCGGTGGTGAGCTGCTCACCGAGCCGCGACCCGGTGCCGACCACGAAGCCCAGCTCGGCCTCGATGTCCAACCGGGTGCTCGGCCCGAAGGTCGGCTCGCTGGCATCGGGTGCCTTCCGCTGCCCGCACGGCCGGCGGATGTCGGTGTCGGAGACCACGACCGTGCCCGAGCGACCGTGATAACCGACCGGCAGATGCTTCCAGTTCGGCAGCAGCGGCTCGGCATCGGGGCGGAACAACCGGCCCAGATTGCTGGCGTGGTGTTCGGAGGCATAGAAGTCGACGTAGTCGGCGACCTCGATCGGCATCTGCAGGGTGACCTCGCTCAGCGGGATCCGGGTCTCGGCGGGCAACGCCTGCTCGGTGATCCGCTCCTGCAGCTGCCGCCGCACCTCCACCCAGGACTCGTAGCCGCTGGCCATGAACGCGTTCAGCGACGGCTGCTCGAACCGCGGATCGCCGAACAGCTGTGCCAGATCGATCACCTCATCCCCGAGGCGTACGCCGACCCGCGGCGCACCGCCATCGACCGAGAACACTCCGTAGGGCAGGTTTTCCGGGCCGAACAGGGCGGCGTCATCGGCGGGCATGGCACTCCTTCTGGGCAGGTGCTGCGGGCGTACGCCGATCCTAACGGCCGCGGGTTTCGGCCGGCGCCGGTCACCGATGTGACACGATCGAGTGGTGAACCAGGACCAGCCGCGCTTCGTCACCGCCAGCCTCGACATCGCCGCCGAGCCCGCGGCGATCTTCGAGCTGATCGCCGATCCGGCGCAGCAGCCGCGCTGGGACGGCAACGACAATCTGGCCGAGGCCGCGCCCGGGCAGCGGATCCGCGCCGTCGGCGAGGTGTTCACCACCACCCTCACCAACGGGAAGGTCCGCGAGAACCACGTCGTGGAGTACGCCGAGGGCCGCCGGATCGCCTGGCGGCCGGCCGAACCCGGTACCGAACCACCGGGGCACCTGTGGCGCTGGGAACTGGAGTCGGTGCCGACCGGCGGCACCCGGGTCACCCACAGCTACGACTGGACCGAGCTGACCGACCCGGCGCGGCTGGAACGGGCCGGCAAGACCAGCGCGGACTGGCTGCTCGCCTCGCTGCACCGGCTCGCCGCCCTGGCCGACCCGACCCGGAGCGACCGCTGATCGTGGCCGAACCATCGGACTGCCCGGCACGCCGGTCCGCGCATCGCCCGCAGCGGATCATCCTGGTCCGGCACGGCGAATCCCAGGGCAACGCGGACGACTCGATCTATGAGACCGTGCCCGACCACGCGCTGACGCTGACCGAACGCGGCCGCGCCGAGGTGACCGAAACCGGGCACCGGCTGCGGGAGCTGATCGGCACCGAATCCCTGCGGATGTGGGTATCGCCGTATGTGCGGACCCGGCAGACCGCCGAACTGCTCGACCTCGGCGTACCCACCGACGAGATGCGGCTGGAACCACGGCTGCGGGAACAGGACTGGGCGAACTTCCAGGACCCGGTGCAGATCGCCGAGCAGAAACGGCTCCGCAACTCCTATGGCCACTTCTGGTATCGCTTCAGCGAAGGGGAATCCGGCAGCGACGTCTATGACCGGGTGTCGAGTTTTCTCGAGTCCCTGCACCGGAACTTCGACGATCCGGCGATGGAGGACAACGTCGTGCTGGTCACCCACGGTCTGACGATGCGGTTGTTCTGCATGCGCTGGTTCCATTGGAGCGTTGAGTTCTTCGAATCGATCAGCAACCCGCCCAATGGCGGATTCGTGGTGCTGAACCGGCAACCCGACAACCGCTACCAGCTCGCGGAACCCTTTGTGCAATGGGATTCCACGGTGCAACCGACACCGCGCGAACGCAGTTCCTGGCCCTAGGATCGGCCCCATGACCTCGAGCCCCGGCAGCGCACTCGCCCCGACCGGCACCCTGCGTGCGGTGATCAACCTCGGCAATCCGGTGCTCGCCGCCGGCACCGCGGACGCCCCGACCGGGGTCACCGTCGAGCTGGCCCGCGAGCTCGCCGAGCGGCTCGGTGTCCCGCTCGCACTGCGGACCGTCACCGGTGCGAAGGCCGCCTTCACCGCCCTGGTCGACGGGGAGGTCGATCTCGCCTTCCTGGCCGACGAACCCGCGCGCGCCGCGCAGGTCACGTTCACCGCGCCCTACCTGTTCATCGAGGGCGGATACGCCGTGCCGGCGGCCAGCGGGATCGACTCGGCCGACCAGGTGGACCGACCCGGCGTGCGGATCGGGGTCAAGGAGGGATCGGCCTACGACCTCTTCCTGACCCGTACGCTGCAGCACGCCGAGCTGGTCCGCGGGACCGACGGCACCGCCGTCTTCGCCGAGCAGGGCCTCGACGTGGCCGCAGGCATCCGCCAACCGCTCACCGCCTACGCCGCCGAGCACGGGCTGCGCATCCTGGAGCCGGCGTTCATGCAGATCCGCCAGGCGGTCGCCGGCCCGCGCGAGCTCCCTGCCGAAGCCGCGGCGTACCTCGCCGGATTCGTCGAGGACGCCAAGGCCTCCGGGCTCGTCGCCGCGGCCCTCGAACGCGCCGGCCAGACCGCGACCCTCGCCCCCGCCGCCGGAGACTGAAGGACCCGGCCCGCGGGGGAGAGTCCGCGGACCGGGTGGCCTTCGTGGGGTGCCTCCGGGTCAGGAGACGTTGCGGAAGGTGAAGTTGACCTTGCCGTCGGGGTCGATCGTGGTCACCTCGACCTCGACCTTGCCCCTGCGATCGAGTGAACTCCAGTCGCAGGTCATCGTGGTGCCGACCTTGGCGGCGAGATCGCGCGGGCAGTCGACGATCACCGTCTGCCCGCTCTGGTCCTTGACCTTGTTCATGATCGCCAGCTCGACGTTCACCCGGGCGACCTTGCCCCCGCTGGTCGTCGGCTCGTCGGTGGGCTCGTCGCTGGGCTCCGGGGACGGGGTGGAGCTGGGCTCCTCACTCGGGCTGGTCGTCGGCCTCGAGGTCGGGCTCGCCGAGGGACCGGTGTTCCCGCCGGCCGGCGTGCTGTCCATCCGGAAGCTGTAGTCCACGGTGCTGCCCCGGACGCCGCTGACACTGACCCGGACGGGGTAGACATTGCCGTTGATCAGGGCGCTGCAGTCCATCGACGTGCCCTGCTCACCCTTGAGGTCGCTCGGGCAGGTGACCGTCGGCTGGGTGTTGGTCTGGTTCGCGATCTCGGTGGTCAGCTTCGCCTCGACGTCGGCCTTCTTGACCGACTTGCTGCCGAACGAGAATCCCGCCGTGCAGCCGGTCACGGACAGGACCGCGGCCAGGGTGGCGGCGGCCAGGGAGATGGCGGTGCGGCTCATGTTCACTCCTTTGCAGTGCACCCGGGGTCCCGGGCGGTGCCGCGGTTGCCGGGCACGCGTGGAGTGACGCAGCCTCTTTGCACCCGGTTCCCGAATGCAAATACTTCTGCAAAGTTTTTTGTCTGGTCAGTTCAGACCCAGCAGCTCGTCCAGCTCCTCGACGGGTTCATCGATGCTGCAGGTGCCGAAGGACCGGAACGAGCGGCGGACTCCCGGATCCAGACCGGCCAATCCGGCGGCGACCCGTTTCGGGTCACGTTCGGCCAGCGCCGCCGCGACCTGGTCGTCGTCCGCACCGGTCAGCGCGGCGCCGGTGGCGGTGAGCAGGTTCGCGAAGCCGTGCTGTTCGAGCTCACCGGCCTCGCTGTCGGCGGTGTTGCGGATCGCGTGGTGGAGCCCGGCGGTGGCCTTGAACGGCACCTGTGATCGCACGGCCGCCCGGATCGCGGTGGCCAGCTGCGCATCGGTGGGATAGAGCTCGGGGGTCACCCCACCGGTCCGCAGCTTGGCCATCACCGGGGTACCGGCCAGGGCCTCGATCACCGCGGTGTCGTAGCCGCCGTCGGCACCCCGGGGGATCTCCAGGAACAGTTGGACCCCGGGCAGCACGGCGGCGAGCTCGGTGAGCCGCCAGGTCAGCCGGTCCGGTGCCGGGTCGCCGAGCACCAGTTCGAGCGCGGCCAGCCGGATCGAGGAGATGGTGATCGCGTCCTCGGCCACCGCGGCCGCCTCGGTCACCGGGACACCGGTCAGCGAGATCTCCAGCGCCCCGTCCGCCCAGCCGCGGGTGAGCCGGGGGATCTCGTCCAGTGCGGAGCGCGGCAGGACCAGCGGGCCGACCAGGTCGCGGTGCGCGGAGCGGCGGTGTGCCCGATGATCGGGGACGGCCTGTTCGAGCGGTTTGTTGCCGGGCGGGAAGACCGCGGCGTCGTCCAGAAGTCCTTGCAGCAGGGGATTCGCGTCAGCCACGATCGCCCCCGGGCTTCTCGTCGGCGGCCGCGGCGCCACCCGCGTTCCGGACCCAGCTCCAGGCGTACGAGTCGTCCTCGCTGGCGGTGGCGCCCTCACCCAGATCGAGCGGGCGGAAGGTGTCAACCATCACCGCGAGCTCGTCGAAGAACTCCGCACCGATGGAGCGTTCGTACGCCCCCGGCTGCGGCCCGTGCACGTGGCCGGACGGGTGCAGGGAGACCGATCCCTGGCCGATGCCGGAGCCCTTGCGGGCCTCGTAATCCCCACCGCAGTAGAACATCACCTCATCGGAGTCGACGTTCGAGTGGTAGTAGGGCACCGGGATCGACAGCGGGTGGTAGTCGACCTTGCGCGGGACGAAGTTGCAGACCACGAAGTTGGTGCCCTCGAACACCTGGTGGCTGGGCGGCGGCTGGTGCACCCGACCGGTGATCGGCTCGTAGTCGTCCACGCTGAACTTCCACGGATACAGGCAACCGTCCCAGCCGACCACGTCGAAGGGGTGGTTGGCGTGCACCATCTCGGTGCCGGTGATGCCGGCCCGGCCGTGGTGCTTGGTGAGCACCGGCACGTCGGTACCGGTCATCTCGAAGGTCTCGTTCGGCCCGTGCAGGTCGCGCTCGCAGTAGGGCGCGTGCTCCAGCAGCTGGCCGTAGCGGGACAGGAACCGCTTCGGCGGGGCGATGTGCGAGTTCGCCTCGATGATGTACGCCCGCACCGGCTCGGAGCCGTGCGGCAGCCAGCGGTGGATGGTGGCCCGCGGGATCAGCAGGTAGTCGTGGCCGGTCGCCTCGATCACCCCGAAGACGGTCTCCAGCCGGACATCCCCGGATTCGATGTAGACCAGCTCGTCACCGGTGGCGTTCTTGTAGAGCGGGCTCTCGGCGCGGGCGACGACGTAGCCGATCCTGACATCGTTGTTGCCGAGCAGCAGCCGCCGACCGTTGACCATGTCGGTGCTCGCCCAGCTCTCCTCGGCGAACAGGTCGTGCAGCTTGAAGTGCCGGGGCAGCAGCGGATCGTTGGGCCGGGTCTGCTGGTCGGGCAGCTGCCAGGGCCGAGTCGCCGAGATCGCCGAGGGGATGTTGCGGTGGTAGAGCAGCGAGGAATCGGCGGAGAACCCCTCCTCACCCATCAGCTCCTCGTAGTAGAGGCCGCCGTTGCTGTTGCGGTGCTGGGTGTGCCGCTTCGGCGGAATGCTCCCCACGCTGCGGTAGTACGCCATCGATCCTCCCTGACCGGTCCGGACTCCCACGACTCAGTTAGTACATGGATGTACTAAATTGTACCCGACCCTCCGCACCATGTCAGCAGTTATCGCCCGTCTGAACGACGAACACCGGCGGATGGGGCCCAAGAGATTGCTCGGGCGAGTCGATCGGGGAATTGCCCGGTCGTTCAGGCCAGGGCCTTGGCGGCCGCCTTCAGGGTGAACCCGGGTTCCCGGGCCTGCTCGGGGGTGACCCCACCGCCGCCGGCGGCGATCAGCTTCCGGGCGGCCAGGTGATCACCCGGGGCGCCGACGCTCTCCACGCAGACCAGCCGGCCGTCGATGAAACCGAGCACGCTGCCCTTCCCGGCGTCCAGCTCCCCGGTGGTCACGGTCTCCATCTCCGGCACCGCCAGGCCCGCGATCTGCAGCTTCGTGCCGCACTGCACGGTCCAGAACCACGGCACCGCGGTGTACGCCTCCGCGGTCCCGGTCAGCGTCCGGGCCAGTGCCCGCGCCTGATCGGTGGCGTTCTGCACCGCCTCCAACCGGACCCGGCAACCGGCGTACCCGCTCGGATAGGAGGCCACGTCACCGATCGCATAGATGTGCGGGTCGCTGGTCCGCAGCTGCTCGTCCACCGCGATCCCGTTGTCGATCCTCAGGCCCATCTCCCGACCCAGCTCGTCGGCCGGGGTGATGCCCAACCCGAGCACCACCAGATCGGCCTCGTACCGGGCCCCGCTGCTGCCGATCACCGCGCTCACCCGGCCGTCGCTGCCCTCCAGTTCCGCCAGTCCCTCGCCGAAGACCAACCGCGCGCCCGCGGCCTGATGCCGCGCGCGATAGTGCTCGGACATCGCCGGGCTCAGCACCCGCTGCATCGGCCGCTCGGCCAGCTCCAGCACGGTCACCGCCAGGCCGCGCTTCTCGGCGGCCGAGGCGAACTCCAGCCCGATGAAACCGGCACCGACGACCACCACCCGCCGGGCGTCCGCGAGCATCGAGCGGACCCGGATCGCATCGTCCAGGGTGCGCAGGATCAACACCCCATCCAGCTCGGACCCCGCACAGGGCGCGGGCCGGCCGTGCGCCCCGGTCGCCAGCACCAGGTCGTCGTAACCCAGTTCGGTGCCGTCGGCCAGCCGGACGATCCGGGCCTCGCGGTCCACCCGCTCGACCGGGGAGCCGAGCAGCAGGCGTACCCGCTGGTCCGCCCAGAACTTCGCCGCCCGCATCGGCAGCGGGCTCGCGTCCGCGCCCGGATCGACGTAGTCCTTGGACAGCGGCGGCCGCTGGTAGGGCTCGTGGGTGGCGCCGTCGACGATCGTCAGCTCCCCGTCGTAACCCTGCCGGCGCAGCGCGTCGGCGGCCTCGACCCCGGCATGCCCGGCGCCGATGATGACGATCGCCATCAGACCTGCTCCTCGGGCAGGCGCACCGCGAGGGTCTCGAAGTCGGCGCCGGCGGTGAGCTGGCAGCCGAGCCGGGACTCCTCGGTCCGCTCGCTCGCGGTCTCCTCGAGCATCTCCTCCTCATCCTCGGAGATCTCCGGGAGGCCGGTCTGGTCGGCGACGTAGACGTGACAGGTCGCGCACATCGCCTGGCCACCGCACTCGCCGACGATCCCGTCGACCCCGTTCGCCAGCGCAGCGCGCATCACCGAGACCCCGGCCTCGACGTCGACCTCGTCGACGGAGCCGTCGGAATGGGTGTACGAAATGTGGGGCATCGTTGCTCCTCCTCGCCGGGCCGCACCTGCGCGGCGTCGTGGCACCGAGTGAAGCACGTCCCCAATCCTCGGGAAAAGCGCCTATTCTCGGGTTGCAAACACGACTGGATCGAGGAATCGTGCCCGACTTCACGCTGCGCCAGCTCGAGTGTTTCGTCGCGGTCGCCGACGCGGCCACCATCGCGGCCGCCGCCGAGCAGCTGCACGCCTCGCCGTCGGCGGTCGGGGCCGCCATCGAGGAGCTGGAGCGGCACCTGGGCGAGCGGTTGACGGTACGCCGGCGGGCGCACGGGGTCACCCTCACCTCCGCGGGTTCGGCCCTGCTGCCGCGGGCCCGGGCGTTGCTGACCGCGGCCGCCGACCTGCAACCGGCCGCCGACGGTGCGCTGGCCGGCAGTCTGGTGGTGGGCTGTTACGAGACCCTGGCGCCGTCGCTGCTGCCGCGCATCGTCGAGGGGTTCGAGGCGGAGCATCCGGCGGTGCGGGTACGCCTGGCCGAGGGCTCCCAGTACGAGCTGCTGGACGGGCTGGAGTCCGGTCTGATCGACGCGGCGATCCTCTACGAGCGCGATCTGCGCGGCGACCTCGACACCATCGTGCTCTACCGGTTGCCCGCGCACGTGCTGCTGCCGGCCGATCATCGACTGGCCGGCGCGGACCGGGTCCGGCTCGCCGACCTGGCCGAGGAGCCCTTCATCCAGTACAACGTCGAGCCCGCCTGGCAGAACACCCAGGCCCTGTTCACCGCGACCGGCGTACGCCCGAACGTCCGGTACGTGACCGGGAACTACGAGCTGGCCCGGTCCCTGGTCGGCCGCGGTCTCGGCTACACCGTGCTGGTGCAGCGGCAGGCCACCGACCGCACCTACGAGGGCGGCCGGGTGGCGGTCTGCGAGATCGATCCGCAGCCGCAGCCGACCACCATCGTGCTCGCCTGGCCCAGGGAGACGGGCCGCTCGCGGCTGCTGCGGACGCTGGTGGGGTGGGCGCCCGGCCAGGTGCAGAAGTGGCGGACCGGCGTACGCGGTTGACCGTGGGCCGCCCCGGGTGATTCCACGACTCACTCGCGTTTCCACCCCTGATATCTGCGCGTGCGCCGATGAAGCGGCGGTGCGAGACTCGGCACAGGCCTCCCGAGGAAGTGAGTACGCCATGCAGGATGCAGCAGCGCCGACCACCGCACCGGTCATCGACTGGTTCGACCCGCACGAGATGTTCGCCGACCCCTACCCCGGGTACGCCCGGCTGCGCGAGGTCGGTCCGGTCGTGCAGGTGCCGACCATCGGGCGCCACCTGATGACCAGCCAGGCGGCGGTACTGGCCGCCGAGCACGATCCCGAGACCTTCTCCTCGCACAGCTCACCCAATCTGATGGTCGAGGCCCTCGGTGGCCGGCCGATGCTGCGCCTGGACGACCCGGCACACGCCGAGGAGCGCGGCGCGGTGAACCCGACACTGCGGCCGAAGGCGATCAAGACGGTCTGGTCGGCGAAGTTCGAGAAATCCGTCGACCGCTGGCTGGACCGGCTGGCCGAGGTGTCCGACCCCGACCTGAACCGGGACTTCGCGGCCCCGGTCGCCAGCCAGAACCTGATCGACCTGGTCGGCTTCGACGTGGTCGACGGGGTCACCGTCGATGACATGGCCCGCTGGTCGACCGACTACATCGCCGGGATCGGCAACATCCTCGACGACCAGGACATCTGGGCTCGCTGCACCCGCTCCCGCGAGGAGGTGGACGCGGTCCTCGACGAGCTGATCCCGCGGCTGGCCAAGGAACCGAACGGCTCGGTGACCAGCCACCTGATGCAGGCCGGGCTGTCCGAGGACCAGGTCCGGGTGAACACCCGGCTGACGATCTCCGGCGGGATGAACGAACCCCAGCACATGATCACCGCGATGGTCTGGGCACTCGAGCAGCACCCCGAACAACGCGCGATGGTGCTCGATGACCCGTCGCTGTTCGGCGGCGCCTTCGAGGAGACCGTCCGCTGGCAGTCACCGATCGGCATGGTGCCCCGGCAGACGACCCGGGACGTCGAGGTGCTCGGGGTGCAGATCCCCGAGGGCGCCCAGGTCGGTGTGCTGCTCGCCAGCGCGAACCGGGACCCGGAGGCCTTCCCCGACCCGGACCGCTTCGACATCACCCGGCACGCCCGCGGCCATGTCGGCTTCGGCAACGGCGCCCACATGTGTGCCGGTCGCTGGGCCGCCAAGACCGCGGTCGGTGAGATCGCGCTGCCGCGGCTCTATCAGCGGTTCCCCGACCTGGCGCTGGCCGCCGACCGCCCGGCCAGCTGGGCCGGCTGGGTTTTCCGCGGGATCACCGAGCTGCCGGTCACGCTTCGGGCGTGACCCCCTCCTCGATGCGGAACCGGACATCCCGGGAGATCCGATAGGGGTGTGACTCCACCAGCGCGCCCACGCTGCGCCGCAACCGGGACAGCTCGGCGCGGATGGTGACGGCATGGTCGGGGTCGCCGTAGACCAGGTTGCTCAGCTCGGCCGCGGTCAGACCCGCCGCCGGAGCACCGGCCAGCAGCCGGAGCAGCTCGACGTGCCGGGCGGTCAGCGGCGCCCGCCACGGGCCGTCGGCGGAATCGACCTCGAGCACCCGCTCGGCGGCGATCAGCCGCGCACTCATCCGGGCCTCGGCGGCCTCCGGGCGCAGCAGCCACCCCTCGGCCAGCCGTTCGGGCAGGCAGATACCGAGACCGGGGACCGCCAGCGGGTGCTGCTGCTGCGGCACCTGGACCCGGTCCCGGCGGGCCAACCCGGCCTGGTGGGCCACCCAGCCCAGGTCGTCGACCACCAGCAGCGGGCCGCGGGCCCCGACCAGCAGCGGTTCGGCGGTCCGCCGCAACCGGTCCAGCCGCTCCCGGTGCAGGTCGCCCAGCCGGGCCTCGGCCAACCGGACCGCGCTCTCCACCAGCACCCGGATCGTCGGGTGCAGGGTGAGCGCCGGGCCGCTGACATCGACCACACCCAGCAGCTCACCGGTGCGCGGGTCGTGGATCGGCCGGGCCGAGCAGTACCACGGGTGCTGGGCCTGGGCAAAGTGTTCGGCGGAGAACAGCTCGACCGGCGCGGCCTCGGCCAGTGCGGTGCCGATCGCGTTGGTACCGACCGTCTGCTCGGTCCACAGCGCGCCCTCGGCGAAACCCAGGGAGTCGGCCTGGCGGCGTACCCGGGTCGATCCCTCGCGCCACAGCACCACCCCGTCCGCGTCGGTGACCACCATCAGATAGCTCGATGCATCGGCCACCGAGGTCAGCACGTGCCGGAGCTCGTCGATCACCAGGGTCAGTGCGGAGGCGGTACGCCGCCGCTCGACCTCGGCGAGCGGCAGCGGATCCCGGGCATTGCTCGCGTCCGCGGCCAGCCCGGTGGCCATCACCCGGCGCCAGGAGCGGACGACCAGCTCCCGCACCGGTGGGGCCTTCGTCGGCCGCAACCCCGACAGGATCGCGTCGTGCAGGACGCGGAGCTCCCGGGCACGCAGGCTCAGATCGGTCCCCGGCGCGACCGCGCCACCCCGCCTCGTTCGGTCCTGCATGGTTCGGGCCATCGTCGTCCTTGTCGTCGGCTCGCCTTCGAGGATAGATGCCGGATGTGACGGCCGCCACGCCCGCGCCCCGGACGTTGCAACACGATGCAACGCTGTCGCCCCCGCTGTGGTCGGGGTGTGATGTGACCCTCGCCACAGATGACCGACCAGGGAGGCACCGCATGACCCAGACCCTCGATCCGGCCGCCGACGCCACGACCGACACCGGGGCTCCCAGCGACCCGCAGGCCCGCGTCGACGCCTGGTTGGCCCGTTTCCAGCAGGCGCTGTCCGCCGCGGACGGTGCGGCGACCGCGGACCTGTTCGCCACCGAGAGCTACTGGCGCGACCTGATCGCGTTCACCTGGAACCTGAAGACCGTCGAGGGGCGGGAGCAGGTGGCGGACCTGGTCACCCAGACCGGCGAGCGGACCGCCGCCACCGGTTTCGCCACCTCCGAGCCGCCGGAGGAGGCCGACGGGGTGATCACCGCCTGGCTCCGCTTCGAGACCGCCGTCGGCCGCGGGATGGGCCTGGTCCGGCTCGTCAGCGAGGACGGTGAGGACCGCGCCTGGACCCTGCTGACGGCGATGTATGAGCTGAAGGGCCACGAGGAGCCACGCGGCACGCACCGCCCGATGGGTGCCGAACACGGTGCGAACAAGCAGCGCAAGACCTGGCAGGAGCGCCGGCAGGAGGAGGCCGAGAACCTCGGGTCGACCACCCAGCCCTATGTGCTCGTGGTCGGCGGCGGACAGGGCGGCATCGCGCTGGGCTCGCGGTTGCGGCAGCTCGGCGTACCCGCACTGGTCGTCGACAAGCATCCGCGCCCCGGTGACCAGTGGCGGCAGCGCTACAAGTCGCTCTGCCTGCACGACCCGGTCTGGTACGACCACCTGCCCTACCTGAAGTTCCCCGACAACTGGCCGGTGTTCGCGCCCAAGGACAAGATCGGTGACTGGCTGGAGAGCTACGTCAACGTGATGGAGGTGCCCTACTGGTCGAGCACCCAGGTGAAGAGCGCCTCCTTCTCCGAGGAGGCCGGCGAGTGGACCGTCGAGCTGGAGCGGGAGGGCCGGGCGCTGACCCTGAAGCCCACCCAGTTGGTGTTCGCGACCGGGATGAGCGGCAAACCGCGGATCCCGGAGATCCCCGGGGTGGAGAAGTTCAAAGGCGATGTGCACCATTCCTCCGCGCATCCCGGACCGGACGCGTACGCCGGGAAGCAGGCGGTGGTGATCGGCAGCAACAACTCCGCCTTCGACATCTGTGGGGCGCTGTGGGAGCACGACGCGGACGTGACCATGGTGCAGCGCTCGTCGACCCACATCGTGAAGAGCGGCAGCCTGATGGAGTACGGGCTCGGCGATCTCTATTCCGAGCGGGCACTGGCGGCGGGGGTGACCACCGAGAAGGCGGACCTGATCTTCGCCTCGCTGCCCTACCGGATCATGCACACCTTCCAGATCCCGGCGTACGAGAAGATGGCCGAGGCCGACAAGGACTTCTACGACCGGTTGGAGAAGGCCGGATTCTGGCTGGACTGGGGCGATGACGGGTCCGGGCTGTTCATGAAGTACCTGCGCCGCGGCTCGGGCTACTACATCGACGTCGGGGCCGCCGACCTGGTCGCCGACGGTCAGGTGAAGCTGGCGCACGGGCAGGTCACCGAGTTCACCGAGAACGGGGTCCGGTTCGACGACGGCACCGAGCTCCCGGCCGATGTGGTCGTCTTCGCCACCGGTTACAACTCGATGAACGGCTGGGTCGCCGACCTGATCGACCAGGAGACCGCCGACCGACTCGGCAAGTGCTGGGGGCTCGGCTCGGACACCACCCTCGATCCGGGTCCGTGGGAGGGCGAGCAGCGCAACATGTGGAAGCCGACCCAGGTGCCGAATCTGTGGATGCACGGTGGCAACCTGCACCAGTCCCGGCACTACTCGCTCTATCTGGCGCTGCAGCTCAAGGCCCGCCTGGAGGGCATCGACACACCCGTCTACGGCCTCCAGGAGGTGCATCACACCGGTTGAGAAGGGCACCGCCGCATCGGTGGATTCCGTTACCTCACACGGAATCCGCGCGGTGCCGCGGGGTCTCCTCGACCTCGGTCGGGTCACCGGGCCGCCAGCTGTCCCACTGCCCGGAGCGCTCGAAGCCGATGTCCAGAGGGATGTGGCTGCGGTCCTTCAGCAGGATCGCCGCCGTGGTGCCGATCGCGATCATCACCACCAGGTAGGCCACGATGGCCCAGGTGGTGCCGGTGGCCTGCAGCAGCGCCTGGGCGATCGAGGCGGCGAAGGCGCCGCCGAAGATCGCGCCGATCGCATAGCTGATCGAGACCCCGGAGAAGCGCACCGAGGCGGGGAACATCTCGGCGTACCAACCGGCCTGCGGACCATAGGTGAGGCCGAGCCCGATCGCCAGCAGGGAGGCGCCGAGACCGATCCCGGTGACGCCCTGCTTGACCAGCTCGAACAGCGGGATCGCCGCGGCCAGCAGCAGCACGTAACCGAGGATGAAGGTGCGCTTCCGGCCGAAGCGGTCGGAGAGCCAGCCACCGAAGAGGGTGGAGAGGAACCAGACGAAGGCGCTGACCAGGATCGCCAGCTGGACGCCGACCGGGTTGAATCCGTACCCGCCCTGGGCCGGTGGGCGGGAAGCCAGGCCCTGGATGTAACCGCCGGTGGTCATGTAGCCGAGCGCGTTGTTGCCGGCGAAGAGCATCGCCGCGAGCACGACGATCCCGCCGTACCGCTTGAACAGCACGCCGATCGGGGCCGACTCCTGCTCCTTGTGCTCCTGGATCTCCTGGAAGACCGGCGATTCC
Source organism: Enemella evansiae (assembly GCF_002250705.1). Taxonomy (GTDB): domain Bacteria; phylum Actinomycetota; class Actinomycetes; order Propionibacteriales; family Propionibacteriaceae; genus Enemella; species Enemella evansiae. Next base: position 211,514 of record NZ_NMVP01000023.1, on the reverse strand, counting down.
TCGACGGTGCGCCGGACCACGTAACCGACGACGATCAGCACGATCGAGACCAGGAAGGGCACCCGCCAGCCCCAGGCCAGGAAGGCCGGACCGGGCGCGACGCTGCGCATGATCGCCAGCATCGCGGAGGCGAGCATCATCCCCAGCGGTACGCCCAGCTGCGGGAACATGCCGTAGAGGCCGCGCTTGCGGGCCGGCGCGTGCTCGACCGACATCAGCACCGCGCCACCCCATTCGCCGCCGGCGGAGATGCCCTGCAGGATGCGCAGCAGCATCAGCAGCACCGGGGCGGCGACGCCGATGGTCTCGTAGGTGGGCAGCAGGCCGACCAGGGTCGTCGCGCCACCCATCAGCAGCAGCGTGAGCACCAGCATCGGGCGGCGGCCGAGCTTGTCGCCGAAGTGGCCGGCGAGGAACGCGCCCAGGGGCCGGAAGAGGAAGGACAGGCCGATGGTGAGCAGCGAGAGGATCGTCGCGAACTCCGGCCCGGCCGGTTTGAAGAAGAGTTCGGCGAACACCAGGTTCGCCGCGAAGGAGTAGATGAAGAAGTCGTACCACTCGATGGTGGTCCCCACGATCGTCGCCGCGACGACCTTCCTGCGTTCTCTGGGACTGCTGTGCACCGCTGTGTTCACGGGGAGACTCCCTTGTCTCGGTATGTCGGCGTCTCGGCTGTATCGGCCGCGGACGATTCGTATCATATACGATCCGGTACGCCGCGGCGAGAGTCAACAGTCGGATCCGGATCGGGCTCGAACCGTTGTCAGCCCTCGATGGATCGTATACGATGCATCCCATGGCGACGACGCACACCCCCTCGGTACCGGCTCCGGCCCAGCTGGCCTGGGAGCTGCTGGGCACCCGCCCCGGCACCGTGTTCGCGATGCACATCTCCTATCCGGCCCGCGCCGCGCAGAAGGGGCGTACGCCCGAGGCCCCCGGCTACTTCCTCAAGCCGCCCACCTCCCTGGCGCCGGCGGGGGAGGTCGAACTGCCGGCCGGCTGCGAGATCCTCGGTTTCGAGGGCGAGATCGCGCTGGTGATCGGCACCGGTGGCCGCCGGATCCCGGTCGAACAGGCCTGGGACGCCGTCGCCGCGGTGACCGCCGCCAACGACCTCGGCGTCTTCGATCTGCGCTGGGCCGACAAGGGGGCGAACGTCCGCTCCAAGGGCGGCGACGGTTACACCCCGATCGGCCCGGACCTGCTGCCGGCCGCCGAACTCGACCCGGCCGCCCTCGAGATCCGGGTCTGGAAGAACGGCGAGCTGGTCCAGTCCGACGACACCTCGACGCTGCTGTTCTCGCTGCCGCAGATCGTCTCCGACCTCTCCCAGCTGATCACCCTCGAACCGGGCGATGTGATCCTCACCGGCACGCCCGCCGGCGCCTCCACCTTCAGCCCCGGTGAGACCGTCGAGGTCGAGGTGCGCGCGGGTGAGCGGTCCACCGGCCGGCTCGCGACCACCGCGGTTGCGGGCAGCGAGCCGCTGCCGGCGTACAGCCCGCAACCGAAACCGACCCCCGAGCAGTGGGCGGATGCCTCCGGCCGGCCCATCGAGGAGTTCACCGGACCCGCGGAAACCACGCTGAGCAAGGAGACCGCCGAGCGGTTGCGCGGGGTCGCGGTCGCCACCCTGGCCCAGCTGATGCGCAAACGCGGGCTGAACGATGTCACCATCGACGGGCTGGCACCGCTGCAACCGGGCGCCCGCCTGGTCGGGACCGCGCGCACCCTGCGCTACGTCCCCGGCCGCGAAGACCTGTTCGCCTCCCACGGCGGCGGATACAACGCACAGAAACGGCTCTTCGACTCCCTGCGCCCCGGTGAGGTGGTGGTGATCGACGCCCGCGGCGAACGGGACGCCGGCACCCTCGGCGACGTGCTCGCGCTCCGGGCCCGGCAGCTCGGCGCCACCGGGCTGATCACCGACGGCGCGGTCCGGGACGCCGACGTGGTCGCCGAGATCGGCGTACCCACCTGGTCGGCCGGCTCCCATCCCGCCGTCCTCGGCCGCCGGCACGTGCCCTGGGCGCTCGATGAGACCGTCGCCTGCGGGGGCACCACCGTGCAGCCCGGGGACGTGATCGTCGGCGACGGTGACGGCCTGCTGGTGATCCCACCCGGAATGGTCGAAGAACTCCTCACCGCCGCCGAACAGCAGGAGGCCGAGGAGGAGTTCATCGCCGAGATGGTCCAACAGGGCCACAAGGTCGACGGGCTCTTCCCGATGAACGCCGAATGGCGGGCCCGCTTCCAGGAGCAGCGATGACCCGGGCGACGGCGAGCAAATCCCAACAGGCGTACGAGATCCTGCGTGCCCGGATCGTCGAGGGTCGCTACGAACCGGGGATGCGGCTGGTCCTGGCCCAGCTCGGCGCCGAGCTCGGTGTCAGCGTGGTCCCGGTCCGCGAGGCGATCCGCCGGCTGGAGGCCGAGGGCCTGGTCACCTTCGAACGCAATGTCGGGGCCCGGGTCGCCGAGATCGACGAGCGGGAATACCTGGAGACCGTGCAGACCCTGTCGATCGTCGAGGGCGCCGCGGTGATGTACGCCGCGGAGGTCCCGGACGCGATCGATCTGGAGCAGGCCCGCGAACTCAACGACCTGCTCCGCGACAGCCTGGCCGACCTGGAACCGGTCCAGTTCACCCGGCTCAACGAGGCCTTCCACCGGGCCCTCAGCGATCCCTGCCCGAACAGCCATCTCCGTGATCTGGTGGATCGCGGTTGGCACCGGCTCGCCCGCCTGCGCCGCTCCACCTTCGCCTACGTGCCGACCCGCGCGGCCGCCTCGGTCGCTGAGCACGACCGGATCCTCGAACTGATCGGCACCGGTGCCGACCCGCGGGCCATCGAACTCGCGGTCCGGGAACACCGGCTCGCCACCCCGCAGGCCTTCCTGCACCGCCCGGGCCACGAGGCGCCGGCGGACCTCCGATGACTCAGAAACCGTTCCACCGAAAGAAAGCAGGGCATCCATGAGCCAGCGACCAGCGAATCTGCCGAGCCACCTGCAGCACTACATCGGCGGACGGCACGTCGACTCCGTCGGCGGTGAGAAGTTCGACGTGCTCGACCCGGTGACGAACGAGGTGTACGCCACCGCGGCCGCCGGTCAGCAGGCCGACATCGACGCCGCCGTCGCCGCGGCCACGACCGCGTTCAAAGAGGGCCCCTGGCCGGGGATGAAAGCGCGCCAGCGGGCGAAGATCCTGCAGCGGATCGCCGACATCGTGACCTCCCGGGACGCCGAACTGGCGGCCTTCGAGACCTTCGACTCCGGCCTGCCGATCACCCAGGCCAGGGGTCAGGCGCAGCGCGCCGCCGAGAACTTCCGCTTCTTCGCCGACCTGATCGTCGCCCAGCGTGACGACGCCTACCAGGTGCCGCACAGCCAGCTGAACTACGTCCACCGCAAACCCAAGGGGGTGGCCGGGCTGATCACGCCGTGGAACACCCCGTTCATGCTGGAATCCTGGAAGCTCGGCCCCGCACTCGCCTCCGGTTGCACCGTGGTGCTCAAGCCGGCGGAGTTCACCCCGCTGTCGGCCTCCCTGTGGGCCGGGATCTTCGAGGAGGCCGGACTGCCCGAGGGGGTGTTCAACCTGGTCAACGGCATCGGCGAGGAGGCCGGTGACGCACTGGTCAAGCACCCCGGCGTCCCGCTGATCTCCTTCACCGGTGAGTCCCGGACCGGCCAGCTGATCTTCCGCAACTGCGCCGAGGGATTGAAGGCCATGTCGATGGAGCTCGGTGGCAAGTCCCCGGCCGTCGTCTTCGCCGACGCCGACCTGGACGCCGCCATCGACTCCACGCTGTTCGGGGTCTTCTCGTTGAACGGTGAGCGCTGCACCGCGGGGTCCCGGATCCTGGTCGAGCGGTCGATCTACGACGACTTCGTCGAGCGGTACGCCGCCCGGGCCCGCAACGTCGTGGTCGGCGACCCGTCGGACCCGAAGACCGAGGTCGGTGCGCTGGTCCACCCCGAGCACTTCGAGAAGGTGATGTCCTATGTCGAGATCGGCAAGGGCGAGGGCCGGTTGCTGGCCGGCGGGGGCCGGCCCGAGGGACTGGAGACCGGCAACTACGTCGCCCCGACCGTGTTCGCCGATGTCGCGCCCGAGGCGCGAATCTTCCAGGAGGAGATCTTCGGCCCCGTCGTCGCGATCACCCCGTTCGACGACGAGTTGGAGGCGCTCGAGCTGGCGAACGACACCCGCTACGGCCTGGCCGCCTACATCTGGACCAGTGATCTGGTCCGCGGGCACACCTTCGCCCAGGGCGTGGAGGCCGGGATGGTGTGGCTGAACAGCCACAACGTGCGCGACCTCCGCAGCCCCTTCGGCGGGGTGAAGGCCTCCGGTCTCGGCCAGGAGGGCGGCTACCGCAGCCTCGACTTCTATTCCGACCAGCAGGCCGTGCACATCACGCTCGGCGACGTCCACACCGCCCGCTTCGGCTCCGTCGAGGACGCCGCCGAACTGGCCGAATGACCTTACCCAGCAGCAAAGGAGCCGCACCCATGAGCGAGACACCCAGCACCGAGATGCCGCCGCCACCCGACATCGTCCGGTGCGCATACCTGGAGCTGGTCGTCACCGACCTGGCCGCCAGCCGGAAGTTCTACGTCGACCTGCTCGGCCTGCACGTCACCAAGGAGGACGACGAGGCGATCTACCTGCGCTCGCTGGAGGAGTTCATCCACCACAACCTGGTGCTGCGCAAGGGCCCGGTCGCCGCGACCGCCGCCTTCGCCTTCCGGGTGCGTACGCCCGAGGACGTGGACCGGGCCGAGGCCTGGTACCGGGCATCGGGGTGTCGCACCGAGCGTCGCGCCGACGGTTTCGTCGACGGGATCGGTGACGCGGTGCGGGTGGAGGACCCGCTCGGTTTCCCCTACGAGTTCTTCCACGAGGTCGACCACGTCGAGCGGCTCACCCAGCGCTACGACATCTACGACGCCGGCGAGCTGGTCCGGCTCGACCACTTCAACCAGGTGACCCCCGACGTGCCGCGCGGGCGGGCGTACCTGGAAAGCCTCGGATTCCGTGTCTCGGAAGACATCCAGGACGCCGACGGGGTCACCTACGCCGCCTGGCTGCACCGCAAGCAGACCGTGCACGACACCGCGCTGACCGGTGGCGACGGGCCACGGATGCACCACATCGCCTTCGCCACCCACGAGAAGCACAACATCATCCAGATCTGCGACAAGATGGGCGCGCTGCGGATCTCCGACCGGATCGAGCGCGGACCCGGCCGGCACGGGGTGTCGAACGCGTTCTACCTCTACATCCTCGATCCCGACGGGCACCGGGTGGAGATCTACACCCAGGACTACTACACCGGCGACCCGGACAATCCGACGATCACCTGGGACGTGCACGACAACCAGCGCCGCGACTGGTGGGGCAACCCGGTGGTGCCGTCCTGGTACACCGAGGCCAGCCTGGTGCTCGATCTGGACGGCAACCCGAAGGAGGTCGTCGAACGCTCCGACGCCCGGGAGATGGATGTCACCGTCGGCGCCGACGGCTTCTCCTACACCCGGGCCCCCGGGGACGCGGTCGCCGCCGAACCCGACGAGGAGGTCGGCTTCAAGATGGGTCATCAGGTCTGATGGCCGGCGGGGGGCGCGGCCTGGACGACCGGACCGTGGCGCAGCTGGCCGACGAACTCGCCGCGGCGAGCGAGTCGCGGACCACGATCGAGCTGATCACCGCGCGGTATCCGGAGATGACCATCGAGGACTCCTATGCCGTGCAGCGGGTCTGGCGGTCCCGGCGGGAGGCGGCCGGGCGGACGCTGGTCGGCCGCAAGATCGGCCTCACCTCACGGGCGATGCAGCAGGCGACCGGGATCGACGAACCCGACTACGGGGTGATCTTCGACGACCAGGTCTTCGACTCCGGCGTACGCATCCCCTTCGACCGCTACTCGAACGTGCGGATCGAGGTCGAGCTCGCCTTCGAACTCGGCGCCCCGGTGGCCGCTGGTGCCTCGGTCGAGGAGGTGCTGGCCGCGACCGCCGCGGTGATCCCCGCGCTGGAGGTGCTGGACTCGCACATCCAGCTGCAGGGCCGCACCATCGTTGACACGATCAGCGACAACGCCGCACTCGGGGCGATGGTGCTCGGCGAGCGGATCCCGCCCGAACAGATCGACGACCTGCGCTGGGTCGGGGCGATGCTCTCCCGCGGTGCGGTGATCGAGGAGTCCGGGGTCTCTGGTGCGGTGCTCGGGCATCCGGCCCGCGGCGTCGTCTGGCTCGCCGACCGGCTCGCCGGGCACGGCGACCGGCTGGCCGCCGGTGAGATCATCCTGGCAGGCTCATTCACCCGTCCGATGTGGGTCGAGCGCGGCGACCGGGTGAGCTGCGACTACCACGAACTGGGACAGGTGACATGCTCCTTCGACTGAAACCGACCTTCGCCGACCGGCTGCGGGAGAGCACCGAACCATTGGTCGGGCTCTGGGCGGCGAGCGGCAGCCCGGTCGCCACCGAGATCGTCGCCGGATCCGGGGCCGACCTGGTGCTGATCGACGCCGAGCACGGGCCGATCGACGCCAGCACCGCCCTGCCGCTGCTGCAGGCGGTCGCCGGTCACGACTGCACCGCCCTGGTCCGGGTGCCGTGGAACGACGCGATCGCGATGAAACGGTTCCTCGACATCGGTGCCCAGAACCTCATCGTGCCCACCGTCTCCAGTCCCGGCGAGGCCGAGGCGGCGGTCCGGGCGATGCGCTATCCGCCGGCGGGGGTACGCGGGATCGGCTCGGCGCTCGCCCGCGCCTCCCAGTGGACCCGGGTGCCCGACTACGTGCCGAACGCCGATGCGTACGTGTCGCTGACCGTGCAGATCGAGACCGCCGAGGCCGTCGAGCGGGCCGCCGAGATCGCCGCCGTCGACGGTGTCGATGCGATCTTCATCGGCCCCTCGGATCTGGCCGGGTCGATGGGGCAGCCCGGTCCCGAGGTGGTCGGTGCGGCGGTGCTGCGGACCATCGAGGCCGTCCGGGCCGCCGGCAAGCCGGTCGGGGTGAACGCCTTCGTGCCCGCCGACGCCGAGCGCTATCTGGCAGCCGGGGTGGACTTCGTCGTCGTCCAGGCCGATGTCACCGTGCTGGCGCGCGGGCTCGACGCCGCGGTGTCGCAGGCCCGCGGCGCCGTCCGGGAGGAGCGGGGAGGGGTGTACTGAGTGCAGTTCCACCACTTCGGTTATGTGACCAGCGATCCGCGGGTCCTGCCCGCGGCCGGGATCGGGCTGGACCGCCCGGCCGAGCTCCCCGATGAGATGGATGTGCTGATCGTCGGCACCGGTCCGGCGGGGATGCTGCTCGGTGCCCAGTTGTCGATGTACCCGGGCGTGCACACCCGGATCATCGAGCGCCGCGCCGGGCGGCTGGAGCGGGGCCAGGCCGACGGGTTGCAGCCGCGCTCCATCGAGACCTTCCAGGCCTTCGGTTTCGCCGACCGGCTGCTGGCCGAGGCGTACCGGATCATCGAGATGCAGTTCTGGCGACCCGATCCCACCGACCGGGCCCGGATCGCCCGCGCCGAGAAGGTGATCGACAGCGCCGCCCTGCCGGGGAGCGCGCTGAGCGAGTTCCCGCACGTGATCTGCAACCAGGCCCGGGTGCAGGACTACTTCGCCGAATACATGGCCAACTCGCCGAGCCGGATGACCCCCGACTACGGCTGGGAGCTGGCCGAGCTGCGCGTCGAGGAGTCGGGTACGCATCCAGTGGTGGCGACGCTGCGGCGTACCGCCGGTGACGAGGTGGGGGAGGAGCGGGTGGTCCGCGCCCGGTACGCGGTCGGCTGCGACGGTGCCCGCAGCCAGGTCCGCACCGCGATCGGCGGAACCCTGCGCGGCGACTCCCGGAACCATGCCTGGGGGGTGATGGATGTGCTGGTGAAGACCGACTTCCCCGACATCCGCACCAAGTGCGCGATCTCCTCCGATGCCGGCAGCATCCTGCTGATCCCGCGGGAGGGCAACTCGCTGGTCCGGATCTATGTCGACCTGGGGGATCTGGCGCCCGACGACGCGCACCGCATCCGGGCCACCCCGATCGAGAAGATCATCGAGATCGCCCAGCGGATCTTCCGGCCCTACCGGCTCGAGGTGCCGCACGTCGCCTGGTGGAGCGTCTACGAGGTCGGCCAGCGGCTCACCGACACCTTCGACGACGTCCCGGCCGAGCGGCGCGGTGCGCAGCGGCCGCGGGTGTTCATCGCCGGCGACGCCTGCCACACCCATTCGGCGAAGGCCGGGCAGGGGATGAATGTGTCCATGCAGGACACCTTCAACCTGGGGTGGAAACTCGGCTCGGTGCTGACCGGGCTGAGCCCGGCGGAGCTGTTGGACAGCTATTCCAGCGAACGCCAGGTGGTGGCGCAGAAGCTGATCGACTTCGACCGCGAATGGTCGACGCTGATGGGTGCGCGGACCTTCGACCCGGCGCATCCCGAGCTGGGTGGCATCGATCCGCAGGAGGTCTACGACCACTACGTGCGCTCGGAGATCCAGGCCTCCGGCTTCGGCGTGCACTACCAACCGTCGGTGCTGACCGCCGGGGCGGAGTACCAGGGGTTGGCGACCGGTTTCCCGATCGGGCAGCGGTTCCGCTCGGCACCGGTGACCCGGGTCTGCGACGCGGTACCGATCGAGCTCGGCCATCATGCGCGGGCCGACGGGCGGTGGCGGTTGTACGCCTTCGCCGGGCCCGAGGCGCCGGGACAGGGTGGCGCGATCGAGGCCTGGGCGGACTGGCTGCGCACCGCACCGGAGTCGCCCTATGTCCGCACCCGGGTCGACGGCGCGGATGCCGGGGCGGTTTTCGACGTGAAGGTGATCTGGCAGCAGGACCATGATCAGATCGAGCCCGGTGACGTGCCGGCGGTGTTCCGGCCCGAGTTCGGGCCCTTCGGGGTGATCGACGAGGAACTGGTGTACGCCGCCGACCCGGCCGAGGACATCTTCACCGCCCGCGGCATCGACCGCGCGGGCTGTGTCGTCGTGGTCCGCCCCGATATGTACGTCGGCGCCCTCCTCCCGCTCGACCGCCCCGACCTGCTCGCCGCCTACTTCGCCCCCCTCCTCCTCCCCGCCCCGTAGCAGTTGATCATGGTTTTACCCGACCCCGATGGGACTTTGTCAGCAGTTATCGCCCGTGTTCGAGCCCGGGACCGGCCGATCATGCCCAAGAGGTCAATGATCATGGATAGCATGATCATGGAACCACAACGAGTTTGATCATGGTCGGCCGCGGACCGGGAAATCGGTCCGGGTGATCAACTTCTCCAGCAGCCGGGTGAGGGTGGCCCGCTCCTCGGCGCTGAGGGCCTGGGCCCACTGCTGTTCGCGGCGGTGGTGCTCGGCGAAGAGTTCGGTGATCTCGGTCCGCCCGGTCTCGGTGAGTGCCAGGCGAACCGAACGTCGATCCTGTGGATCCGCGGACCGGGAGACCACGCCCGCCTCGACCAGTGGGGCGGTGAGGTTGGAGATGGCGGCCCGGCTCTGACCGGTCAGCTCGGCGGCGCGCTTGGATTCCAGGGGGCCGGCGAGCCAGAGCACGAACATCAGCCGGAACGCCGCCCAGGAGCGGCCGCGCGGCCGGTGGATGGAGGCCTCCAGGTCATAGGTCACGACCGCGGACGCGCGGTTCAGGGTGAGCAGCAGCCGGGTCGCCGACGGGTCCGTGCTGTGCCCGCTGTCGCTGAGCGTATTGCTGGCCGCCTCGACGAAATCCCAGAACTCACCGGCCTCCATGGCCTCGAGTCTGGCAGAGATCTGCGGGTCCGACCCCGGACACCACGAACGCCCCGGCTAGGTGCCGGGGCGTTCGCAGGTTGGTTGGTTGGCTGTACGCCGACCGAGCGGCTCAGCGGCCGCCGGGCAGGTCGCCGCGGCCGACGTTGCCGTCGCCGTCGCGATCCAGCTTGTCGCGCAGGTTGCCCATCTCACCGATCGGGGTCCCGCCGAGACCGTGCTTGTCGCCGGCCTGGCCCTGACCCCCCTGCTGGGTCGGGTCCTGCTGGCCCTGGCCGCGCTGACCGGTGAGGTCGTCGGCGCCGAGGCGGCCGTCGTTGTCGCGGTCCAGGCGATCCTTCAGGCCGCCCTGCTGGCCCTGATCGCGATCCTGGTAGCCACCCTGCTGGCCCTGGTCGTAACCGCCCTGGCCGGTGCCCTGCTGGTATCCGCCCTGGCCCTGGTCGTAACCCTGGCCCTGACCCTGCTGGTAGCCGCCCTGCTGACCGGGGACCTGCTGGCCCTGACCATGCTGGTGACCGCCCTGCTGGGTGTAGTCCTGATCGGCGGAGCGCTGCGGGGCGCCACCGGCACCCTGCTGGTACCCGGACTCGCCCTGCATTCCCTGCCCCTGCAGGTTCTGCTGGCTCTGCACGCCCTGGCTCTGCTGGTAACCCGGCCCGCCCTGGACACCCTGGTCCTGCTGGTAACCACCCTGCTGGCCCTGCTGGTAACCGCCCTGCTGCTGCGAGGCCGCGCCGGCCGCACCACCGGCCGCGCCGGCGACGCCAGCGGCACCCGCCGCACCGGCCGCACCGTGGCCCTGCTGGCCCTGGCCGTAACCGGCGCCCTGCTGGTCGCGGTCGCGGCCGCGGAGGTCGTCGGAGTCGAGGCGGCCGTCGTTGTCGCCGTCGAGCTTGTCGCGTACCCCGCCCTGCTGGTTGCCCCGGTCGTAACCGGCGCCCTGCTGACCCTGACCGTAACCGGCGCCCTGCTGGTCGCGGTCGCGGCCGCGGAGGTCGTCGGAGTCGAGGCGGCCGTCGTTGTCGCGGTCGAGCTTGTCGCGGAGCCCGCCCTGCTGGTTCCCGCTGCGGTCGTCGTACTGACCGTCGCGGTCGCGATCCCGGCCACCGGCGGCAGCCCCGGCCGCACCCGCGGCACCGGCAGCGCCGGCAGCACCCGCAGCGGCGCCGGTTCCGACACCGCCGCCCTGCCGCTCATGGCGACGCAGCCGCTGACGCTCATCGGCGCCCTGGCCCTGGTTGGCGGTCATCCCGGTCTGCTGACCGCTCTTGTCGGCGATCCCGTAGTGGCTGTAGAGGCGGGCCTCCGAGTCGGGGGTCAGGTGCTCATCGACGTCGAGATTCGGGGCGTCCTTGATGGTCGCCTTGTCGTGCGGTACGCGGATCTCGCCGTCGGTGTAGGTGGCGTCCTGGAGCGGGACGAACGTCTCCTTCGTGCCGAACAGGCCGGTCGACACGGTGACCCAGCTCGGTTGGCCGGTGTCATCATCCAGATAGAGCTGACCCACACTGCCGACCTTGGACCCGTCCCTGTCATAGACGGTGGCGTTCAGTAGGGCATCGATCTCGTTGTTGCTGTTCGTCATGCTCGCTCCTTGAACTGGGCTTAGCTGCCGATCGAGAAAGAAGATCAACCTTCCGGAAAATCACTATATCTCCGGGTCTCCGCGCACTGTCGAGACCTCAAAGTGAAGGGGGATTGACCCGACGAAAAGTGGGTAACTGTGAGAAGTTCCTCAATCAGGGTAGAAAATGCGGCGGGTTCGCCGTGCGCCTGGGATTCACTCGCCGAGGATGTTGTCGGTGTGCTGCACCGCGCGATCGGCGCGCTCGGCGCCATAGATCGACAGGAACTCCGCGATCTCGGGATATCGGTCCCGAACCAGTTCCGCGGCGCCCATGAAATCGCTCGCCGATGCGGTCCGCCGGCAGATCTCCTGGATCTCGGTGGCCAGGTGACGGGTACGCCGGGGGGCGCCGGTCGTGGTCGTCGCGCCGAGCACCTCGGAGGACTCCGCATTGCGCTGCAGCTCGACCAGGGCGTCCGGCAGCGGCATCGTCCCGGTCTCCACCTGCTGGGCGATCTGGATCATCCACTGCAGCCGCTGCGCGGCGGCCGGATTGCCGATCTTGATCCGGTGCCCGTTGATCAGCTGGGACAGCATCGGCGCCGAGATGCCGAGCAGTTCCGACATCCGTGCCTGGGTCAGATTGAGGGCGCGGGCGCAGCGGCCGAGCACGTCCTGCAGCGGTTCGCCATAGAGCTCGACCTGCCGAGCTCGGGTCTGTGTGACTGCGGCGTCCCCGCGCTGCATCGGACCTCCCAGGTGAGCCGAACATTCCACTCTTTGCACTGACCCCGAAATTTTACTCAAGCAAAGATCGGCTCAGAAGATAGCAAGCACCAGGGCCACCAGCAGACAGATCAGGCCGGAAATTCCCAACACCCACACCGATTTCGGGGTACGCCGCCGCGGTGCCGTCTCGACGGTGGTCCCGCGGGCCGGCGTACCCGTCCCCGTCCCGGTGACCGCAACCGTCGCCGCCGACGCACCCGCCCGCGGCCCGGGTCCGTTCGGCCCCCAGCCCTCGGGCAGCGGGCCGATCTGGTCGAACACCTCGATCGGATCGCGCTCCGCCGCACCGCTCGCACGGATCCCGCGCAGCGCCCGGCGGGCCTCGGTGGCGGACTCGAAACCGTGCCCGGACTCGGCCGCCAGCCGCTCGACGAAATCGGTCAACGGTGCGGAGACCCCGGCCGCGGCCAGGTCCACCGGCGGATCGGTCTCCCGGGGCCGCTGGCCGGTGAGCATCTCACCGAGCACCATGGCGGTGGCATAGAGATCCTGGGCCGGTTCCGGATCGGCGCCCATCCGGGCGAGGGTGGACATGTAGCCGGGCGTACCGACGACCTCGGTGGTGTGGGTGAGCCGTGGGTCGTCGATCCGGGCGGCGATCCCGAAGTCGGCGAGCCGGACACTCGGCAGCGCCGTCCCGGTCGCCGCCAGCAGCAGATTGCCGGGCTTGATGTCGCGGTGGATCAGGCCGCTGGCATGCACGGTCTCCAGCGCCGACAGCAGCTGATCGATGATGATCATGGAAAACCAGTCGGGCAGCGGGCCATAGTCGTTGATCATGGTCCCCACCGAGCCGCCGCTGACCAGGTCCATGGTGAACAGCACCCGGTCGTCCTCACCGACCCAGGAGGTCGGGGCGAGCACGTGCGGGTGGTCGATCCGGGTGCCGGTCTCCCGGATGAAGCGCAGCAGAGCGATCGAGTCCGACTGCTTCATCAACTTCGCGGCCCGGTAGCCGAACTCCTTCCAGTCCCAGACCCGCCAGACCGTCCCGGCGCCGCCGGCGCCGATGGGGTCGACCAGCTCGAACCGCCCCCCGAACACCTCACCCATGCCGTCAGCATGCCAGCAGCCCCGCGCCGCTCCGGCGTACCGGGCCGGGCTGCGACACAATGGCGCGGTGAATCCTGGATCGCGCGGCCGGCTCCGCCGGTTGCTGGCGGGTACGCTCGCGGGCGGCCTGCTGCTCGGTGGTGCCGTCGCCGGCGCACCGCTCGCCGCCGCCGCTCCCGGCGAGATCATCGGCAGCACCGACCCGGCCAATGCGACCGCACTGCCGCTCGGGGACAGCCGCAGCAGCCTGGGCAACGGATTCGATCAGGTGGATCGGAACCGCTACTACCGACTGCAGCGCAGCCAGCCGGACAGCACCATCTATCTGGGTGCGGTGATGCTGCCGCCGGGGCAGGGCCGGGACGGGTTCTCCATCGACACCTCGCTCGGTCAGGGCCGGGACTGCTTCTCCGGCAGCGAGTTCACCCCGACCCGCGGCGGTGGGGTGGTCGCGGTCAGCGGGGATGCGCTGGACGGCTGCGGCCCCGAACCCTCGGTGCAGGCCCGGGTGCAGCGGGTCAACCTGCCCGAGATGACCGGGGCCGCCGAACCCGCTCAGACGCTGCTGCGGGTGACCGAGGTGCCGCGGGCCCGCAACTACGACCAGCTGCCCGGCCCGGCGCCCCGGCCGAACCCCGATGACCTGCCCACCGACAACCAGGCCCAGGTCACGGCGGGCACGCTCATCGACCCGGCTCCGATCGAGTCCGAGCGCAGCTATCGGCTGCGGCTCACCTCCGGACAGTTGCAGGTCTTCGCCACCGACCTCGACTGGGGGCAGTGGCTGCAGGTGCAGGCCCGGATCGCGCCCTCGACCGAGACGGCTCGGGTCGCCGATGCCGCCCCGCAGTTCGGGATCACCGCACTGGGTCCGGATCTCGGCACGGTGGCCGAGACCTCGGCATCGCTGACCGGTGACGCCGACCAGGCCGACCTGGTCACCGACCCGGTGGCATTGCGGGCCTACCGCGGTCGTGGTGGCACCCCGTTCCTGGCCGGCCGGCACCTGATCGCGGTCTGGCTGTCGCCCGATGCGCTGCCCGGTCCGTTGACGGTGGACTACACCCTGACCACCCGCGTCGGCGGCGCGGTCAGCGGTGTCCCGGACTTCGGCGGCGACCAGATCCGCGGGGCCGGTAGCGGCCGCCCGGCCTGGCGGATGCCGGCCGCGATCGGTGTCGGTGCGGTCGGGGTGGGACTGCTGGTCGCCGCCGGTGCCGTGTGGTGGGTGAGCCGGCGGCGTACCGGCGCGGCGCCGTAGCGAGCCGAGCGGATGGCCGGGGTTCCTGACGCCGCTGCTCAGCCGGGTCCGGACTCCCGGGCCAGTCGGGCGACCTCGACCAGCGCCGAGTCGTCGGTACGCCCCAGCCCCTCGCTCTGGCCGTCGCGGAACAGCCGCAGCGCGGTGTCGGCCAACGGAACCGGTTGGCGTACGCCCTCGGCGGCGTCGGTGACCAGGCCGAGATCCTTGGCGATGATGTCGACCGCGGAGGACACCGGCACCTCGGGATAGTCGAGCATCCGGGCGCCCCGGTCGTTGAACATGAAGGACTGTGCCGCACCGCCCCGCAACACCTCCCAACAGGTCCGCGGATCCAACCCCATCGCCTCGGCATAGGCCAGGGCTTCCCCGGCCACCGCGACGTGTACGCCGCAGAGCAGCTGGTTCACCAGCTTCAGCCGCTGCCCATCGCCCGGTTCGGGACCGACCGCGTGCACCGACCCGAGGGCGTCCAGCACCGGTCGGGCCCGCTGCACAGCGGCCGGCTCCCCGCCGACCATCAGCAGCAGCTCACCGGTGCCGGCGCGGACGGTGCCGCCGGAGACCGGGGCGTCGACCATCCCGATCCCGCGTTCGGCCAGCCGCAGCGCCGCCTCCCGTGCCGAATCGGGGCCGATCGTGGCGAACACCAGCACCACCGCGCCCTCGGTGAGCGCGTCCAGCACCGAATCGAGCACGGCCTGCACCTGTGCCGGGGTGGCCACCATCAGCCCGACGACCTCGGCACCGGCGACCGCGGCAGCCGCGTCGGGGGCATCGGCGATGCCGGCCAGCCCGCGCACCACCGGGTCGAAACCAGTCACGGTGAAACCGCTGCGGGCCAACTGACCCGCCATCGGGCCACCCATCGCACCCAGTCCGATCCACCCGACGTTCATCGCGCATCTCCTTCCTGGGCGTCATTCCCGGCGTCTGCATCGGAACGGGGGCGCTCCGCGGCGAAGCGGTCCAGCACCTTCGCCAGCGCGTACTCGTCGCCGACGTTGCCGGCGAAGACCACATAGGGCACGCCGACCACCTCCGGTGGTGCATCGAGGGCGCGGACCACCGACACCATGCCCTCGAAGAGCTGTCCGAGCACCAGCCCGCGGCGGATGCCGAGGCCGCGGACCGCGACGTCGTGGGAGGTGATGCCGCCCTTGGCGACCACCCAGGCCGGCCGGGCGTCGCGCACCTGCTTCACCACCTCGACGATCGCCTGGGAGACCTTGCGGGCGATCGCCAACGAGTCCTCGGGATCGTCGACGGCGACCAGTTCCCGGCTGGTGAGCAGCAGCACGTCGCTGTGCGTCAGCGAACGCGTCACCAGGCTGATCGTCGAGGCGAGATGGGTGTCCGCCTCCTTGCGGAGCAGGTCGGGTACCGAGAGTTCCACCTCGACCAGTCGCCCGCGCGCCCGCGCCCGGTCGAGCTGGCGGGTGGTCATCCCGACGTGCGAACCGACGACGAGCAGCCCGTGCCCGTCGTCGCGGCGACCCTCGGGCCAGATATCGGCGGCGGTGAGCACCGTCCGCGGTTCGATCCCGCTGAGCGCCCGGACATAGCTGGGCCCCGAGCGGGCCAGGAAGCTCGCCCCCTCGGCCTGCACCTGTTGCTGGGCGAGCGCGACGGTCTCCAGGTCGGCGTAGTCGGTGGCGTTCACCACGAACCAGGTCGGGCCGTCCGCGGTGGCGGTTCCGATCGCGGCGCGCAGTGCGTCGGCCACGGCGGTGACCCCGCCACCGCGGATCAGCTCCAGCGACAGCGACCGGACCCGGTCACCGGCGAGTTCGCCCGCGCTGAGTTCGGCCAGCAGCTCCTTCAGGTCGGAGGAGCGATAGCCGAAGGTGCGGTCCTTCGCGAACTCGGTCTCGCCGACGGGTACCGCCTCGCCGCCGACCATCGCCCAGTGCACGTCACCGGCGGTGAACCGGCCGGCCTCGAGATAGGCCGGCACCAGCAGGACACCGTCGAAGCCGTTCCCGGTGACCTCGCGGCGGGCCCGGTCCAGTGCGGTCACCTCGGTGAGGATGTGTCCGCGCAGCGTGGAATCGCTGCGGCTGACCAGATCCAGCGGCCAACCACCCTCGGCGGCGAGCGAGAACAACCCGGTGCCGAGCCGTTCGTTCAGCGTCATCGCGACGTTGCGGGCCAGGCTGCGGGAGTTGGTGAGCAGGAACGCGGTGGCACCGGGTTCGGCGAGCGCTGCGGCGTACTCGCTGCGCTCCAGCACGGTGACCACCTCCACCCCGTGCACGCTCTGCGAACCAGTGGGGTCGTCGTCGAGGGCGACCGTCCGTCGGCCCTGCTCCGCGCGCAGGCGCCGGATCTCGGCCCGCCGGCCCTCCTCGGAGACCGGTCCGGGTACCGCGTCGAGAATCGCCGTCAGGTCGGGAGAACCCGCCGCATCGCTGGTCATGGCCCGATCGTTCCGGCTGCCGGCCCCCACGGTCAAGGGACGTGGGCTGCGCTCCCGGACCCCCTAGGATGACGCCGGTGATGAGCGGAGAGCATGCGGTGCGGCGTACCTGGATCCACAAGGAGACGACTCGGGCGCTGGTGGCGATCGCGATCGCGCTGGTACCGGCGGTGATCGGTTACCTGGTCTTCGCCACCCTGCGCGGTGAGTTCTCCTCCAAGGAGATCGGTGCGGTGATGCTCGGTTGGGTCTTCTACGGGGTGGCCTACGGATTGCTGACCTGGCAGGCATTCCGGCGCGCCTCGGCGGCGGAGCTGACGGCGTTGGTCCGTCGGCCGCGCGGTGAGACGCGCGCGCTGCGCTGGTTCCTCGGTGGCGGCGACGGCCCGGACTCGGCGCTCGCGCTGGCCCTGGTCGCCTTCGCCGGCGCGTCGATCCTGCCGCGCATCGAGGCGGTGGGCAATCCGAGCGACCGCTCCATCCTCAGCGGGTTGGCGATCGGTGTGGTCGCGGTCAGTTGGATCATCGTGGTGGTCAGCTATGCCGTCTACTACGCGCGGTTGCAGGCCGACCACGGCGGTCTGGACCAGCCCGGCGGGAAACCGCAGGTCTTCTGGGACTTCCTCTATTTCGCGCTGATGGTCAGCACCACCTTCGGCACCACCGATGTCGACGTGCAGACCACCCGGATGCGCAAGGCCGTCTGCGGCCACGCGGCGCTCGCCTTCGTCTTCAACACCGTCATCCTGGCGCTGGTCATCGGCGCCCTCACCTGAGCAGGATCTCAGGGAAAACAGGGGGACATTCCCGCTGGTACGCCACCCGCCCGGCCACCAGCATGGAGACATGCGCACCGTCATCCAGATCATCGCCACCGCAATCGCCGTCTTCGTCGCCACCCTGGTCCCGGGCATCGACGTCACCGGCAGCAGCACCGCGGCCGTGGTCGGGACCCTGCTGGCGGTCGCGGTGATCATCGGCGTCGTCAACGCGTTCGTGAAGCCCGTGGTGTCCTTCTTCACCGGCTGCCTGATCTGGCTCACCCTGGGGCTCTTCCTGCTGGTCATCAACGCGCTGATGCTGATGCTCTCGTCCTGGCTGGCCGGTGTGCTGGGCCTCGGCTTCCACGTCTCCGGCTTCTGGGCCGCGCTTTTCGGCTCGATCGTGATCAGCCTGGTCTCCGGCGTGGTGATCGGCCTCTTCGAGCGCTCCGGGGCGCGTACCCGCAACGCCGGCTGAGCGAGCGCAGCGAGTCGAAGCCACCGCTCGGGAACACCTCCCGCACGCTACGGAACTGCTGCCACTGTGGCAGCAGTTCCGTACACGTTCCGAGACGTCCTTCCTCGAACAGCGCACTAGGGTGATCCCAGCACCCGACTCGACGAGGAGTTCAGCATGCGCATCGTGATCACCGGCGGCCACGGATTTCTCGGCAACGCGGTCGCCCGCGAACTGTTGCAGCGGGGGAGTTTCGACGGCCGGCCGATCGACCAGCTGGAGCTCGCCGACCGGATGGCGCCCGACCCGGACCCGTTCGCCGACGACGATCGTGTGACCACCGTGGTCGGCGATCTGACCGACACGATCGATGAGCTGTTCGCCGAACCGGTGGACGTTCTCTTCCATCTCGCGGCCGCCGTCTCCGGTGAATCCGAGCGGGATTTCGACCTCGGCATGCACGCCAACGTCGACGTCACCCGCGCGGTGCTCACCGCCTGCCGCGCCCAGCAGCAGGCCGGCGGCCCGCTGGTCCGGTTGTTCTTCGCCTCCAGCCTGGCCGTCTACGGCAGCGACGACGCCCTCCCGCTCGCGGCGACGATCGATGAGACCCAGCTGCCGATGCCGCAGGGCAGCTACGGTGCCCAGAAGGCGATCTGCGAATACCTGGTCAACGACCACACCCGCAAGGGATTCCTGGACGGCCGGGTCGCGCGGTTGATGACGGTCTGCGTACGCCCCGGCCGGCCGAACGCCGCCGCCTCCAGCTTCGTCTCCGGGATCATCCGCGAGCCGCTCGCCGGCGAGCAGGCGATCTGTCCGGTCGAACCCGAGCTTCCGGTGCTGCTCGCCTCACCCCGGCGTACCGTCGAAGGCATCCTCACCCTCGCCGAGGCCACCCGCGGCGACGGTCCCGGTGAGCTCACCGGACGGCTTCCGGTCAACCTGCCCGGGCTGCGGGTCACCGTCGGCGAGATGGTGGCCGCGCTGCGCCGGATCGCCGGCGACGAGGTCGCCGATCGGGTCGTCGTGCAACCCGACGACACCATCCGGGCGCTGGTCCTGACCTGGCCGCGGGATGCCGACAACTCCCGCGCCGCGACGCTCGGCCTGGAACCGGACCCGGACGTCGACACGGTGATCGAGCAGTACATCGCCGATCACCCCGAGGCCATCGCCGGCTCCGACGATGAAACTCGCTAGGCCTATCTAGGTCAGAAGCTAGAGAGTCGAATACGAGCCGATCGGGTCAGCGCGCGGTCACCCGGATCACCGAGGAGGACCAGTTGTCCCCGGCGTCGGTGGAGCTCACCCCGATCGACTGCAGCGGCTCGACATTGCGCGCCTGCTCGGGATCCATGTTCCCGGTCAACTGCGGCTTGAACGCGTTCAGGTCCAGATAGAACACCGCCTGGGCCCCGCCGGCGTTGGCCACCGCGGCCTTGAAGTTCGGCGAGTCCTTCAGCTTCTGCGTCGGGTTGCTGAGTTTCTGGGCGTACGCCGGGCTGAGCGAGACATAGGTGGGCTTGTCACCGACCTTCGTCAGCTGCAGGCCGCTCTGCTCGAACTTCGCGAGCAGCGCGTCGAGTTTGGCCCGGTCGGTGTCCATCGCCAATCCGATCGGGATGGTGTCCGGATTCGTCGGGTCCACCCGGTTCGGGTCGAAACGGTCCGCGGCGATCACCAGATCGTCACCCAGCAGCGTCTCCAGATCGCCGGGGAGCTGCAGGCCGGTCTGCGCGGCGACCGTGCTGGGGTCCATGCCGGCCTTGGTGAGGGTGTCCATGATCTGCGGCACCAGGGTGCGGCCGCCGGCGATGCCGAGCGCCATGGTGGTCTCGGCCGGCAGATCACCGACCTTCGTCTTCGCCGAACCGAGCGAGGTCCCACCGCGCGTGACGGCGGTCAGCTCGGGATTGCCACCGGTGAACCGCAGCGTGCCGGCGGTGGTCTCGAAGGGTGTCTGGGGGGCCGCCATGCCGATCCCGCCGGTCAGCCCGCCGGCGGCCTGCTGCAGGCCCGCACCATCGGCCCAGAAGCTGGCCACGCCGGTGCCACCGAGCTTGTCGATCGCATCGGTGAACGGCTTCTGATCGGCCAGCGACCCCTGGTCGGCGGCCCGGGCGGCGTCATCGGCGCTGCCCTGCCCCTCCGCCAGCACCAGGTGTCCGTTGCTGAAGGCCACGTTCATGTTCGAGCACTGGGCGAGCGGGGCGATGCCGTCGCGGGCCTGCTGCTCGTTCTTGGCGGCGAGCAGCACGATCGGCGACTGGGCGCCGCGACGCAGCGCGAACCCGGCCTGATCACCGAGCCACGGCTTGATCTGGTTCTCGTAGTCGACCGGGCAGTTCTGGTCCTTGGTGATCGACTCGAACAGCTGCTGCTTCGGGTCACCGCCCTCACGCAGGTTCGTCTTCTCCCGCACCGAGGGGAACTTCAGCGCGAAGCGGATCATCTCCACCTGCTGGGCGGCTCCGGGGTTCAGATTGATGTTGGCGTACGCGATGGTGTCCGCCGGCGCGGCCTTGGCGGTCTCGGTGTTCGCGCGCATCCCGAGCGGGTCGACGGCGACGAAGGCGCCGACGCCGACCAGCACCAACGCTGCCGCACCGGCGCCGATCTTCGCACCCAGCGGGATGCCCTTCTTCGCGGGCTGGCCCGGGGCTCCCGGCGGTACCGGCTGACCGGGCTGCTGCGGCGGGAACTGCTGCCCCTGCGGGAACTGCTGCCCCTGCGGGTACTGCGGCTGCCCCTGCGGGTACTGCCCATAAGGCTGGCCGGGCTGCTGCCATCCGCCGTTATTGGGTGGCTGGGTCACCGTTCCTCCTGAGGCCGCGCGTTCGTCGCGCTCAGCCTAGGGGAGGAGGGCGGTCACTTCGTGCCCTGCAGGATCTCCTTGCCGGCCGCGACGAGCTCATCGACCGGCTGGCTGCGCAGCCCGACGACCAGCACCGCGGTCTGACCGCGGCGTACCACGCAGACATCGAGTTCGTTGTCCGGCATCCGCCCGCACCAGGCGTCACCGATCTGGCGTACGCCGTTGGCCTTGATCTGGGTGAGCAGCGCGCGGCCGTCGGGCACCGGGCGGGCGCCGATCGCGATCAGCGCGGGCTGCCCGTTCTGCCGGTAGTTGGCGCTCGAGGTCTGCACGCTGCGGTCCACGCCGAACTCGGGCGGGGCCTCCACATTGCCCGGGTCGCGGGAGTACGCCCCGGCGGTCACCGGGAGGTCGGGCTTGCCGGTCGGCTCCGGGGCGAGCGGGGTGCTGGCCGGTGTCGGTGCCGCGGACTGCCGGGTGACCAGATAACCGACCCCGCCGAGGGTCGCGAGCAGCACGACCAGGGCGACCACCATCACCACGACCGGGATGTTGCTGCGCTTGTGCGGCTCGTCCTCACCGGCCAGGCCGGGCAGCTCGGTCGGTTCGTCGGGCTTGTTCGCGGTCCCGGGTTCCGGGTCGGGCCGGCCGGACTGGCCCGGGGACCAGGGCGTCGAGCCCTGCGGCGGTTGGCTGTCACTCATGGATCAGACGTACTCCTCGATGGCCCGGGTGATGGTGGCCTTGGTCCGGGCGCCCTGCAGGCTCTGGACGAGTTCCCCGTCGACGAAGAAGTGCACCGTCGGCAGCCCCTTGACCGCATAGTTGGTCGGGGTGACCTGGTTGTCGTCGGTGTCCAGCTTCACGAAGTCCATCCGGTCGCCGTAGGCGTACGACAACTCGTCCAGGATCGGCTCGAACTGCTTGCAGGGCGAGCACCACTCGGCCCAGTAGTCGACCAGCACCGGACGCTCGGAGCGCAGCACCATCTCATCGAAGGTGGTGTCGGTCACCTCGGTCACGGCCATTGCGGCGCCCCCTGGTCTGTCCAGTCGGTCGAAATCGTCGCCCCAAGTCTGCCGCGCCGGTCAAGTCGCGCCAACCCACGCCTCCCACGTTCATCGAGTAGCAACCCCGGCGCAGCGAAGCGGAGCCGGGGTTGCGTGTCGAGATGAACCGACCGTGTTGAGATGAACCGACCGTGTTGAGATGAACCGACCGTGTCGAGATGAACCGACCGTGTCGAGATGAACCGAGCGTGCCGACCGGCCTCAGCCGACGACCGGGAGCTCCTCCTCGAGGACCACACCGGGGGTGGCCTCGTCGTCGAGTTCGGCCAGGTAGGCCTCCGCGTCCAGGGCGGCGGCGCAACCGGTCCCGGCGGCGGTGATCGCCTGCCGGTAGTGGTGGTCCACCAGGTCACCGCAGGCGAAGACGCCGCGCACATTGGTCCGGGTGGACGGCGAGTCGACCAGCACGTAGCCGTCCTGGTTCAGCTCGACCTGGCCGTTGACCAGCTCCGAGCGCGGATCGTGGCCGATCGCGATGAACAGCCCCTGCACCGGCAGCTCGCGGGTCTCCCCGGTCACGGTGTCCTTGAGCGTCAACCCGGTCAGCGAGTCCTCACCGTGGATCGCGGTGACCTCGGAGTTCCAGGCGAAGTGCAGCTTGGGGTCCTTGACCGCGCGGGCCGCCATGATCTTGGAGGCGCGCAGCTCGTCGCGGCGGTGCACCAGGGTCACCGAGCGGGCGAAGCGGGTCAGGAAGGTGGCCTCCTCGACCGCGGAGTCGCCACCGCCGACGACGGCCAGATCCTTGTCCTTGAAGAAGAAACCGTCGCAGGTCGCGCACCAGGAGACGCCGCGGCCGGAGAGCCGGTCCTCATCGGGCAGCCCGAGCTTGCGGTAACCGGAGCCGGTCGCGAGCACCACCGAGCGGGCCCGGTAGGTGCCGGACTCGGTCTCGACGACCTTGACGTGGCCGGTCAGGTCGAGCTTGATGGCGTCCTCGGTGAGGATCTCGGCGCCGAAGCGCTCCGCCTGCTCACGCATGTTCGACATCAGATCCGGGCCCATGATGCCCGTCGGGAAGCCGGGGAAGTTCTCCACCTCGGTGGTGTTCATCAGCGCCCCGCCGCCCTCGAGCGCACCCTCGATGACCAGCGGCTTCAGCTCCGCGCGGGCGGCGTACACCGCGGCGGTCCAACCCGCCGGGCCACTGCCCACGATGATGATGTCGCGCACCTCGTCCGTCATGTCCTCAACTCCCAATTGCGACCCGTTGCAGATCGCTTGCTGCAACAACCTTGCCGACCATATCCAACCGCCGCCACGGCACCGGTATTCCCAGACCGTTCGCTGGTTAGAGTCATCGCATGCGGACCGCGGCGACCAGGACCCCTCGGGGCTCCGGCTGGCTCGCCGGGGTGGTCGCGATCCTGCTGCTCGCCGGCCTGGTGGTGGTCACCGCGGTCGCCTTCGCGCCGATCTCGGCACTGCCTGCGAACGAGGGGGCCCGGTACGCCGCCACTCCCGGCAGCACCGAACGGGTCGGTCTCGGTCGCGCCGAGCTCCCCGCCTCGGTCGAGAACCGGCTGCTGGACGGCACCGCGGTCGCCCTGGCCGTGCCACCGGTGGTGCTGGCCGGGACCGGACCGGTCGGGCCGGTGACCACGATGCGCTGGCTGGAGGAGGTGGTCAGCCCCGATGTGCCCGGTGGACCGGGGGCCGAGGAGGTCACCGCCCAGGCCACCCTGCGCTCGGCCACCGATGCCGGGCTCTCCCTGCACGCCCGCTACGGCCGGGAGAATCTGGCGCTGGAACCGGCCCTGCTGGAGCTACCGGCCGGGGTCGCCGTCGGCGAGCGCTGGTCCTCCGACGGCACCGTGACCAGCCCCCAGGGGCAGGGTCGGTACGCCAACCAGTCCTTCGCCCGGCCCGGACCCGAGGGCTGCCTGGTGGTGGAGTCGACGACCACGCTGCGACTGGCCACCGAGACCACCCGGACCGATGTGGCGACCTGGTGCCGCGACCGCGGCATCGTCGACGGCACGCCGACCCTGGCCGGCCTGTCGCGGCAGCCGTTCACCGGCCGCTGGCCCGAGCCCGGTCCGGTGCTGCCCGCCGACTGGACCGGTGTCCGGGAGGAGCTGACCCGCCGCCCCCCGGTGGTGGTCCGCGGCCCGGCCGGTGACACCGAACCCTGGCCCCGGATCGTCGACAGCGCCCGGCCCGCCGTGCTCAGCCGCAGCGGCACCCTGTTCAGCGTCGGCCAGCTCAGTGACGACATCGCCGGCCACCGCCCCGACGGGGAGACCCTGCTGACCCGCTGGTGGGGGCTGCCCGCCGGCGGCGTACTGAACCTGAACACCACCGGAGACATCGTCCTCGCCACCAGCGGGGACCGCCGGCTGGTGGCGTACACCGAAGCCGGGCTGCGGCTGTGGTCGGCCCGGCTCAGCGACATCGCCCCCGACGGGGCGGTCGGCCTCGGTTCGGACCGGGTGGTGCTGAGCACGCTGAGCGGCACCCTGGAGGCCTACGAGCTGCGTACCGGGCGGCGGCTGTGGCGCACCGAGGTCCCCGACGGCGCCGACGGGCGGCCCTGGGTGATCGGCGACACCGTCTATGTCAGCCGCAAGGCCGATGCCGGGCTGGCCGCCGTCGACGGCCGGACCGGTGCGCTGCGCTGGAGCAACAACGACCTCGCCTACGAGCTGGCCGGGGTGGCCGAGGACCGCGGGGTGCTGCTCGCGGTCTCCCGCTACGGCACCCTGCTGCGCATCGACGCCCGCAGCGGTGCCTCACGGAGCAGTGGGGTCGCCGGGCTCGGCAGCCGCCCGGATCGGCTGGTACCCGGCATCGACGACCCGGCGGTCTCCGCGCTGCGCACCCGGGACGGGGTGCTGCTGCTGGACACCGCGACCGGCGGCGTGCTCACCGAACTGCCCGGTGCGCGCGACGTGGTCGCCGCCGGCGAGGGCTGGTGGATCCGGGAGGACGGCACGGTCCGGCTGCTCGATCCGCGCGGGCGGGAACTGCGCCGGCTCGCGGTGAGCGGCCCGGTGCCCGCCGATGCCCGGATCCTGCTCGGTCCCGACCGGATCTGGCTGGTCGGCAGCACCGATTCCGCTCTCGACGTGGTCTGGGTCGGCCGATGACGATCCTCACCCGGCTCTGGCAGGTGCTCCGCTTCACCGTCCGGCACACCTTCATCGACCCGATCCGCAGCGGCCACCTCAAGGAGAACCCGCAGCATCCCTGGCCGCGGGGGATGCGCTGGCTGGTCGGGATCAGTGTCGGGTTGTACGCCCTGCTGACCGTGCTCGGCCTGGCCGCCGGCCGGTTGCGGATGCTGGATCTGGCCACCGGGCGGGGCCAGTCGATCCCGTGGGCGACCGGGCCGTTCCTGCTGCTGGCCGCGATCGTCGGCCTCAGCCTGGCCTACCTGGCCGCGGTGCATGCGGGCTGGCGGTTGCAGCTGCCGCTGGCGGTGCTGTTGGCGGTCGTGCTCGGTGGTACGCCGACCAGTCCCGGACTGAGCGGGCTGCTGCCGACCGCGGTCGCGCTGCTGGTGCTGCTCGGCTTCGGGCTGTGGCGCCGGCGCCGGCCGCTGAATCCCTGGGAGTTCGTGGTCGCGCTGCTGGTGATCGGGTCGTTGCTGGCCAGCCGGTTGCTGGCGCCGCTGTTCATCGGGGCGGGGATGCAGCAGTGGGGCCTCACCCTGCTCGGCTACTGGATCAGTCTGCTCACCGTGATCACCGCCCCCTCCGCGCTGCTCGCCGGTGCGGCGATGACCGAGCTCGCGGTCCGGCTCGGCGCCTGGACCGCCCGCGGCGTCTGGGAGGCGGTGCCCGGTGCCGATCCCGGGACGCGGACCCGCCGGCTGATCGGTGGCTGGTTGTTGGCGGTCGTGGTGGTCGGTTCGCTCGCCCGCGAGGTCTGGCTGGCGGTCACCGATGTGAACATGGAGCCGGCCGGGATCGCGTTGGCGGCCGGCTATCTGCTGCTGGTGGCGGCCGCCGGGCTGGCGGTGCTCCGGTTCGCGCCGGGCTCGGTGGCTCGCGGCGTACCCACCGATGTCGACGACCTGGCCAGTGCCTGGTCGCGGACCTCGTGGCCGCTGGCGCTGCTGCTGGCGCTGTCGGTGTTCGGCGGGGTGGTGCTGCAACTGCTGTTCAGCCTGTTCGGGCTGCGCCGGGTCCGGTTGGACTCCTTCTGGACCGGTGGCCTGGCCGCGGTCCCAGCGGCCGCGGTGGCGATCGGCCTGGGGGTGTTGTGGGCGCGCCGGGGCCGGACCGCGGCCGCGTTGCTGGCGACCGTGTTCGGCGGTGGGCTGCTGGTCACCCAACTGGTGCTGCTGCTGCAGGTCACCTTCGACACCCGGCAGATCGTCTCGGCCTCGGTGCTGCTGGCCACCGGCGTGCTGATCTGGTTGCTCGCGACCCGGCGGCTCACCGCGGACCGGGGGCTGGCGATCGCCTCCCTGCTGCTGATCGGGCGGCTGCACGAATACCGCGACATCATCGACGAACCGTTGGCCGCCATCTTCGCCGCCACCGGTGGCGGGGCGCTGTTGCTGCTCGGTCTGCTCTGGCGCCAGCTCACCGAATACCAGATGGCCCGCGGCCACAGCCGGACCCTGCCGCACTACGTCCGGGTGCTGCTGGCGCTGGCCAACATGACCCTGATCGGGATGACCGTCTCGCACTTCGCGCTCAGCGGATCCCCGGGCACCGCGCAGCTCAAGGTGCTGGAGAACGGCGGCGACGACCAGCTCGGCGGGGCCCTGCTGCTCGCCGCCCTGGTCGCCGGACTGCTGCTCGCGGTCCGCGGCCGCGAGGGCGGCGATCAACGCCCCGGCGAGGAATTCCGGGTCGATCACCCGATCCTCGTCGAACCCAAGTCCCCGCTGGCTGCCAGCAGCGACCGTGTCCCCCCACGTTCCTCGAGTAGGTCGCGCAGCGACCGTGTCCCCCCACGTTCCTCGAGTAGGTCGCGCAGCGACCGTGTCCCCCCACGTTCCTCGAGTAGGTCGCGCAGCGACCGTGTCGAGAGGAATCCCCCCACCCAGGAATTCCCGTGACCCGCATCCCACCGGGTCCCGGGCGCGCGGAGCGGACCGTCTTCGCGCTCGGCGATGCGTACGCCGGGGGCGCGTCCTCGCTGATCGCGGTGCTGCACCTGGTCTTCCTCACCGACATCGTCGGGTTGAATCCGGCGCTCGCCGGGACCGCGGCGCTGCTCGCGAAACTCTGGGATGCGATCAACGACCCGCTCACCGGTGCGCTCAGCGACCGTACCCGGACCCGGATCGGTCGGCGCCGGCCGTGGATCATCGGCGGCGGGTTGCTGCTGATCGGCGGGATGACCCTGCTCTGGTGGCCGCAACCCCCGGTCCGCGACCAGCTCGCCCTGGCAGCGTGGGCGATGGGCACCTACATCGTCTACAACACCATCCAGACGACGATCGCGGTGCCCTATGCCTCGCTGAGCACCGAGTTGAGCACCGACCCGGCGATCCGCAACCGGATCAATGTGCTTCGGCTGCTCTGTTCCACCGTCGCCAGTGCCTCGCTCACCCTGATCGCCACCCAACTGGTCACCCTCTACCGCGAGGGGTCGCTCTCCGCCCGGGGCCTGCAGCTCGCCCTGGTCGGCGGCTTCGGGTCGGTGTTCACGATCCTGGTGCTGCTGGTCGGAATCTGTTGCCGGGAACGGGTTCCGCTGCCACCGAGACCGACGCGACTTCGCTTCTTCAGCGGGTTCGCCGCACCGCTGAAGGTGCCGGCCTTCCGGGTGCTGCTCGGCATGTACCTGGCGCAGGCGATCGCGATGGACATCATCTCCGCGACCCTGCTCTACTACTCCGCCAACGTGGTCCGCGGCATCAACCCGACCGTCTTCCTGGGCACCTTCATCGCCATCAACCTGATCGCCTTCCCGATCGTCGGGCAGCTGGTGAAGCGGGTCAGCAAACACACCATCTATCGCACGCTGCTGCCGGTGGCACTGGTCGCGATCTGGGTCGTCGCGCTCTATCCGCGCGGTGGCTCGCCGCTGGGGGTGTACGCCGCAGCGGCCCTGCTGGCGATCGGGATGTCGGGTGCCCAGCTGCTCAGCTGGGTGATCTTCCCCGATGTGCTGGACGCCGCCGAGTTGGCCACCGGACGCCGCGACGCCGGCTCCTTCGGCGGTCTGATGACCTTCACCCGGGGCGTGGCGGCGGCGATCACGATCCAGCTGATCGGGCTGATGCTCTATCTCACCGGTTACCGCGTCCCGGTCGCCGGGCAGCTCCCGCCGCAGCAACCGGAGTCTGCGATCTGGGGCATCCGGCTGGTACTGCTGGTCGGGGTGTTCACGCTGCTTTCCGTTGCCTGGTTCATTTCCCGACGCTATCCCCTCACCCTGGACCGCACCCGTGGGATCGCCGCGGAGCTGGATCGGCGCCGCGGCGCCACCGTGACCGACACCCTGGAGCAACGATGACGAGCGACTGGACGATCAGCGGAGCGACCGATGAGGCGCGGGCGCCCAGCGGTGGCGAGGATCCGGGGATGGCGGTCAAGATGACCGGCGCCTCCTTCGCCGGTATCACCGATCTGGCCGCCGGGCGGCGCATCGATGAGACCGAACTGCTCGCGCTCTGCGACTTCGTCGATGCCCGCATCGACTGCGCCGACTTCCGGATGATCACCCTGCTCAAGGTGCGCTATGAGTGGGCCGACCTGCTCTCATCCGCCACGCTGGCCCGGATCGACGCCAGCATCCTCGGATTCCGCTACTGGATGGACGAACCGGGCGAGGACTCGATGTGCTACTGGTCGGAGAACCACCAGTGCCTGTTCGCGGTCTGCGAGTACCTGGCCGGAAACCTCTTCCCGGACGGGGTTTTCGGAAATCTCGGCGTCAACGGGCTGCGGCGCCGGGAACGGGGTGCGGCACGGTTGCGGGTCTGGCTCGCCGACCGGTTCCGGTTCGGGTTCACCGAGTGGCTGTCGAACACCTACTACGAGGAGGACATCGCCCCGCTGGCGCTGTTGATCGACCACGCCCCCGACGAGTCGCTGCGCACCGGGGCGACGATGGTGCTCGACCTGCTGCATCTCGATCTGGCGCTGCACCGCTTCGGCGGGCGGTTCGTGGGCAGCGCCGGACGCTGTTACGAGGCGCAGAAGCAGGATCCGGCGACGGCCGATGTGAACGACATCCTGCGGGATGCGTTCGGCGGGCCGGGGGAGCCCGATCCGACCCGGATCTCCGCGGCGTACATCTTCCGCAGCCGGTATCGGGTTCCCGAGGTGATCGCCGCGATCGCCGCTGAGGAAGGGGATCTCCAGGTCCGCGCCAGCCACGGACTGGACCTGGCCGAGGTCGCCACCGCGGTCGGCGGGGACCGGGTACGCCGGGGTCTCTTCTTCTGGTTGATGGAGGCCTTCACCACCCCGGAGTCCATCGACGACACGATGGCGCTGTTCGACCGCTGGCGGTTGCGCAGCAACTCCTTCCTGGCCCCGCTGGCACCGTTCGCACCGCTGCGGCGTACCGGCCTGCTGCCGGCGCTGGTCCGGTTGCTCAACCCGGCCACCCAGGGCGTCGCGATCCAGCGGGCGAACGTGCTCACCACCCGGACCCGGGGTTGGCTGCTGTCGGCCGCACAGCGTTACCAGCCACGGGAATTCGGCGACCAGCAGCATCTGTGGCAGGCCACCCTGCCGGGTGATGTCACGGTCTTCGCCAACCACCCCGGGGCGCCGATGTTCGACGACACCGCCCGCGGCTTCTCCCCGGCCTACTGGGTCGGCAACGGCATCAACCCCGATGTGGTCGCCGACGGCAATGCGCTGCTCGCGGTGCACGATCTGCGCGTCCGGGGCGGTTATCTGGAATCGACCAGGCCGCTGTTCAGCCATCTGTGGTTCCCCACCGAACGCTTCGATGAGGTGCTGCGCGGACCGGACTGGATCTGCGGCCGGGCGGGGGACTCACTGATCGGCGTCCGCGCCGCACGCCCGCTGGTTGAGCAACCCACGTCGGCTGAGCGAGGTACGAGTCGAAGCCACGACTTCATCCAGTCCGGCGAACTCACCGGCTGGGCGGTGCTCTGCTCCGACATCGGCGAATCCGGCAGCCTGGCCGAGTTCGCTCGGGGCATCGCCGCCAGCCCGCTGCTGCTCGCCGGCGACCTCGCCAGCTGGCGGTTGCCCACCGGTCCGGCGGCCCGCGGCCGGACCACCCTCTCACTGCGCCGCGACGGTCCCGCGCTGGTCGACGGGCAGCCGATCGAGACCGAGTATCCCCGGTTGGACAGTCGGTTCGCCACCGTGGCCAGGGAACCGGGGCAGATCGAGATCTCCCATGCCGGCAAGGGATTGCGGCTGGACTGGACGAATCGTCGAAGGGAAGCATGGTGACCACCCCCGATCCGCTGCGCACCGCGATCGCGCTCTGCGACGACCTCACCGGCCGGGACCTGGCGCAGGGCCGGATCCGCCGGTGGAGCTGGGGTCCGGCGCTGCTCGGCTTCGCGCTGACCGAGCTGGAGGCGTACGCCCCCGGGCACTATGACGACTGGCTGGGTGCCTGGGCCGAGCACCATCTCACCCATCCGTCGCGGATCGACCAGTCCGACATGGCCGCGCCCGCGCTGATCACGCACCCGCTCGGGCGGCGTACCGACGATCCGCGGCTGGCCGAACTCACCGAGCGGGTGGTGCACTATCTGCGGCACGAACCGCGGCTCGTCGACGATGTCACCAACCATCTCGGCCCGAGCGCGATCGGGCGGCTCTATCCGCGCTCGGTCTGGGTGGACAGCCTGATGATGTTCGGGGTGTTCGCCGCGATCCGCGGCCGCGACCGGGGCGAGGCCGATCTGGTCGAGCTGGCCGCCCGGCAACCGGAGCAGTACGCCCGGTTGCTGCAGGACGAGCGGACCGGACTGTGGGCGCACGCCTGGTGGGCGGGTCGCCGGGAGCCTTATCCACAAGGAGTTTTCTGGGGTCGCGGCAATGGCTGGGTGCTGGCGGCGTTGCCGATGATCGTCGAGGCGATCGGGGTGGCGCACCCGCGCGCCGATGCGATCGCTGGTCTGCTGGGGCGTACCTCGTCGGCGATGGTGGCCCGGCAGCGACCCGACGGGGCGTTCAACACCCTGCTCAGCCAGCCCTCCTATCGGGAGCTGTCGGCGACCGCGCTGGCGGCGGCCGGCTGGTTCAGCGGGGTACGCCTGGGGCTGCTGCCGGGCTGGTATCGGGAGCCCGCCGAGCTGGCACTGGCCGCGGTCACCGCTGCGGTGCACACCGAGCGCGGCCGGTGGGTGCTGCCGGAGATCTCCGGGCCGACCATTCCGCTGCCGCTGTTCCCGCGGACCGGTTATCTGCTGGTCCCGCGGGGCGCGAACTGGGACTACGGGGTGGCCGCGTTCGTCTTCGCGGCGATCGCCCGCGAGCGACTGCTCGGGGCTACTGCACCGGGCCGCTGAACTGGACCGGGCCCTTGTCGGCGGCGCCACCGTCGATCATGATCGTCACGTTCTGCAGCTGGTCGGCCGGGATCGCGAAGCCCATCGTCGCCTTGGCCTGTGCACCGGGTTGGACGACACCGGAGAAGGAATCGCCGAGCTGCTTGGTCTCGTCGACGATCTTGGGGGCGCCGACGTCGTCGTAGTAGCCCCAGACGGTGATCGCGGAGGTGTCGTAGGGCTGGCTGGACTGGTTGGTGACCAGGATCTCCGCGACCACCATGCTGCCCTCGGTGCCCTCGGCGCCGTGCTGCTGCGGATTCGTCACCGCCTTGGCGATGGTGGCGATCTCGACCAGCACCCCGTCGTCGTAGCGAGCCGCCTGGTCGAAGGTGAACTTGTCACCGGTCGGCGGATCGGTCGGTGCCGCCACCGGATCGGCGCGCGTCGGGCTCGAGCTCGGGATCGTCCCCGGCCCGTCCGCACCGGCCGAGGCGCCCGGTGTCGTTGCCCCCGGGGTGGGCGGCTTGCCGCAGCCGGCCAGTGGCAGCACGGCCAGGCAACCGATCGTCACTGCCACCAGGATGCCGTGTCGCGCGGTACGCCTCTGCTGCATGCGACCACCGTAGACCGCTTGGGAGCACCCCCGTAGCCTTTGCCCCATGAAGAAGCTGCTCGTGTTGCTGGCCGGGGTCGTCGGGACGCTCGGGGTGGTCATGGTGCGGCAGAACCGCAAGGCCCAGGCCGAGGCCGAACTCTGGGCCGAGGCCACCGACCCGCTGAGCCCCACCGAACGCCCCCCGCACGCCGGCTGAGCACTCGCCCCGCTCGTCGAGCAGGTCGCGACCCCACAACGTTCGTCGAGTAGGTCGCGCAGCGCCGGCCCCCCACGTTCGTCGAGTAGGTCGCGCAGCGACCGACCCCCCACGTTCGTCGAGTAGGTCGCGCAGCGACCGTGTCGAGACGAACTGGCTCATCTCGACACGCGATCCATTGCTCCGCTTCGCTGCGCATGGCTCGCTACTCGATGAGCGTGGTGGGGCACCGGCTTCATACGTTCGTCGAGTAGGTCGCGCAGCGACCGTGTCGAGACGAACTGGCTCATCTCGACACGCGATCCATTGCTCCGCTTCGCTGCGCATGGCTCGCTACTCGATGAGCGTGGGGGTGTCCGCTGGGCATGGCTCGCCATTCGATGGGCGTCAGGCGATCTCGGCGAGTTCGGCGGCGTGGGCGCGCATCCGGCGTACCGCGACATGGCAGCGCTGCCGGACGGCGCCGGGGTTGGCGTGGTGGCGTTCGGCGGCGGCCGCCCCGCTGCAGCCCTCGGCGTACACGGTGGCGAGCAGGGCGCCGGTGGCCCGGTCGATCAGGCCGAGCCGGCGGGCGGCGCGGATCAGCCGGCGGGCGGTGAGCTCGTCGGCGGTCTCCAGCACCGGCGGCAGCAATCGCTCCAGCTCGGGCTCGGCCACGGGGACCAGCTGCTGGTGCCGCTCCGCACGCACCGCCTTCAGCGTGTCCAGGGCCAGGTTGGCCGCGATCCGGCGTGGCCGGCGGTCCAGCGGATACCGCCGGATCACCAGCCACAGCTGCGCGAGATAGTCATCGATTCCGGCCGACGGGTCCCGCCGCGCCATCCGTCGCAGCTTCGGCAGCATGGTCTGCAGCACCACCCGCCCGGCCAGCGGGCAACCGGCGGCATCCTCGGCGAGCAGCGCCGCCAGCGTCGCATCGGGCTGCTCGGCGATCCGCTCCAGCACCGCCAGGGGCCCCTCGCAGCCGGCCAGCACCGGGTGTCGCTCGGCCCAGCCGCGGACCCGTGCCCCGCTGTGTTCGACCAGGTACGCCCAGTCCTCGGCGAGGTGGTCGAGGTGTTCGCGATCGCTGCTGCTGTTCATCATCTGCTCCCTTCGTCGGCCCTGGGATGAGCCTGTCCGGGGAGCGTTGCGGCAGGTGTTGTCCGAAACGTGCAGGTGTTGTCCGGACCCCGACACGCCGCCGGGAAACGTGACGAGGCGGCGCCATCCGCTCGGATGACACCGCCTCGTTTCGGTCCGGGACCCCGTGGCTTCGACTCGTTCCTCGCTCAGCCGACGGGGGATCTCGTTCCTCGCTCAGCCGATGGGGACCGGCATCACTTGACCTGGTACTTGGTGATCTTCGGATCCGCCTTCACCTGATCGGCGGCCTTCTGCATGTTCTCGCAGAACTGCTCCGGGGTCGCCTTGCCGGTGAGCAGGTTGCGGACCTGGTCCTTTGAGGCGTTCTTGATCGGCGCGTACCAGGTGTCGTACTGCAGGTTGAAGACATTGCTGCCCGCCGCCTGCTGGGCGTCGGCCACCGACTGCAACGCGGTCGAGGGGTTGGTCAACCGCTTGCCGGCGTCCTTCACCGCGACCAGGCTGCCGGTCAGCTCGGCGAACTTCGAGGTCGCCTCGTTGGACAGCATCTGGCGCATGTACTCCAGGCCGCCGGCCTTGTTCTTGCTGGCCTCGGAGACCACGAAGGGCTCACCCGCGCTGCCGCGGATCGCGGTCTGCGGCATCTTGTCACCGGGCAGCGACGGGGTGGTGAACACCTTCATGTCGAAGCCCTCCGGCGCCTTGGACTTGCCGGTGGCCTTGTCCTTGAGCTCGTTCTCCAGCCAGGAGCCGACCGGAATCATCGCCGCCTTGCCGAGCGCCCACTCGGCCTGCGAGGTGGTGTGGTCCAGACCCTCGGCGCCCGGTGCGATGAAGCCCTTGTCGTAGTACTCCCGCCAGGCCTTGGCGACGGCGAGCATCGAGTCGTCGGTCCAGGCACCGTCCTCGAGGTTGTCCAGCTTCTTGGCGTACTCCAGACCGCCCTTCTTGACCGCCATCGTGCCGATGATCGCGGCCATGTACTGGGTGTGCACACCGGTGTGTATGTAGGGCGCCATCTTGCCGTCGGCCTTGATCTTCTCCGACAGCGCCATGAACTCGTCCCAGGTCTTCGGAACCGTCCAACCCTTCTCGTTGAAGAGCTTGGAGGAGTACCAGATGCCCCACATCGAGAAGACGTAGTTCAGCTCGCGCATGACGCCGTCGAAGGAGCCCTGCTCGGCGGTCCCCGGGGTGAGGATGTCGCGGATCTTCTTGCTCGGGTCGTCGACCGTGGGCGCATCGAGCAGCGGGGTCAGGTCGGCGACCTGCTTCTGCGCGACCAGCTGGGCGCGGGGCAGCGCATCGGCACCGGAGTTGTCGAACACCTCCGGCGGGTTGGCCGCCTGGAACCGCGGCTGCAGCTCGGTGGCGATCTTGGTGGTGGACTTCATCTTGGCGACGTCGCCACCGGCCCACTTGTTGTAGAGCGCCACCTGCTCGGTGCCGTACTTGTCGCCGTAACCGCCGTTGAAGATGACCACCTCGATCGGGGCCGACTTGTCCACCCCGAACGGGTTGTCGGGTGACTTCTGCTCGCCCCCGGAGCTGCCGCTGCTGCCCGAGGTGTTGCCGCCGCCGGTCGCGCAGGCGCTGAGGGAGCCGAGGCCGATCACCGCGGCGCCACCGACGGCGATCTGGAAGAGGCTGCGGCGGCTGATGTTGTGTGGATCTGGGCTCATCATCGAGACCTTTCTGTGGGAATTACTTGACTGCGCCGGCGGTCATACCGGTCTGGATCTGCTTCTGGAAGATGAAATAGAGGATGAGGACCGGCGCCATGCCGATCACCAGTCCCGCGAACAGGCCGGAGAAATCGGACCGGTAACCGGCGTCGGCGGCCATCCGGGCCAGGCCCTGGGTGATCACGTACCGGCTCGGGTCGGGGTTCAGGAACAGCGGGATCAGGTACTGGTTCCACAACCCGACGAGGTTGAAGATGCCGATCGAGACCAGGCCCGGGCGGGCCATCGGCAGCATCACCAGGAAGAACGTCTTGAAGTGCCCGGCCCCATCGACG
Organism: Enemella evansiae; assembly: GCF_002250705.1. Classification (GTDB taxonomy): domain Bacteria; phylum Actinomycetota; class Actinomycetes; order Propionibacteriales; family Propionibacteriaceae; genus Enemella; species Enemella evansiae. Next base: position 176,223 of record NZ_NMVP01000023.1, on the reverse strand, counting down.
AAGGAGGCCTCGTAGACCTCCTTGGGCAGCGCCCGGAAGAAGGAGGTCAGGAAGAACACGGTGAACGACAGCGCCCAGGCGGTGTAGACCGCGATCATCCCGCGGTAGGTGCCGAGCAGTTCCAGCCCGCGCATGATCCCGAACAGCGGCACCAGGGCGACGAACATCGGCACCGCGTTCGCGCCGACGAAGATGCCGAGCAGGATCTTGCGGCCCGGGAACTCGTAACGGGCCAGGCAGTAGGACACCATCGAGCCGAGCACCATCACCAGCACCACCGAGCAGCCGACGATGATCACCGTGTTCAGGAAGTAGGACGCGAACCCGGACTCACCCCAGGCCCGCGCATAGTTCTGGAACATCAGCGTCTTCGGCAACTTCCAGGAGTCGACGAAGATCTCGTTGTCGGTCTTCAGCGAGCTGGAGAACACCCACAGCACCGGGATCACGGTGACCAGGGTCCAGATGATCAGCACCACCTGGGTGACCACGCTGAGTCCCCGGCCCGTGCGCTCCCGGCGCAGCGGCTGCTGCGTCGGGGCCTGCTCGACCTGCTCGTCGGTGAGGGTCACAGTTCCACCTGCTCTCGTCGGGTGATCCGGAAGGCCAGGGCGAGCAGGATCGAGGTGAGGAAGAAGACCACCACCGCCTGCGCGGAGGCGTACCCGATCCAGGCCTGCTCCTTGAAGGACCGGTAGACCGAGAGTGCCATCACCTCGGTCGCGCCATTCGGTCCGCCCGGTCCGACGGTCATCACCTGGATGATCGCCAGTCCGTCGAGGCAGAAGATCGCCAGATAGATCAGCGCGGTCTGCACCGCCGGCCAGAGCAGCGGCAGGGTGATCCGGAAGAAGGTCTGGAACTTGGAGGCCTGGTCGATGGAGGCGGCCTCCAGCAGTTCGCGCGGGATCGCGGCCATCGCGGCGGAGAAGTAGACCATGTAGAAGCCGACGTGCGTCCAGACCATCACCGTGATCACCGCGCCCAGCGCGAAGCGGTCATCGGCCAGCCAGGTCGGCCCGTCGATGCCGACGACGGCGAGCAGCGAGTTCAGCAGGCCGCGCGGCTGGAAGACCTGCTGGAACATGATGCCCAGGGCGGCCACCGAGATCACCTGCGGCACGAAGAACAGGAAGCGGTACGCCGGGGCGCCCCAGACGCCGCGGATCTGGCCGGCGCGGGCGCCGGAGAGATTGAGCATGGTGGCGAAGAACAGCGCGATCGCGATCGTGATCAGCGGCACCAGCACCAGCAGGATCAGGTTGTTGCGCAGGCCCCGCCAGAAGGTCAGATCGGGTGGTGCGCCGATCCCCAGGATGTATTTGTAGTTCTGCAGCCCGACGATGTTGAAATCCGGGGTGAGGCCCGTCCAGTCGGTGATCGACAGATAGAAGGCCTGCGCGAACGGGGACAGCACGAAGATCCCGAACAGGACCAGCGGCGGCACCAGGAATGTCAGCAGGAACGGGACGCGCCCTCGCTTCATCTACTCGGCCCCATCGTCGTCGGTGGGTCACCCTGGTGGTGACATCCGTGGAACAGATTTCTGTCAAACTACAAACTCGCGGGCCAAAGTTCCACCAACTCCGGTAACGATTCCCTCACCAACTCGTTTCCGGGCGGCTTCAGGAACCGGTGAACCGTGCCTGAGCGGCCACGAGCGGCTCGAGTCACACCGTGCACATTCTGCATCGAGCCGTGCGCTGCCGGACAAGCGTGGGTGCCGTCCGGCGGCGGATACTCGGTCCATCCTCGTTCAAGGGAGAGGTTGGGGATCGATGGAGACCTACGAAAGTCTGCTGGCAGCGGTGAGCGTCGAGGACGGCGAACCGATCACGAATCCGGCCACCGATGAGGTGGTGGGGCGGGCACCGCAGGCCACGGCCGATGATCTGACGCGGGCGGTCGCGGCCGCCGAGAAGGCCCAGCCCGGCTGGGCGGCCCTCGGTCACGAACGCCGCTCGCAGCTGCTGAACGAGGCCGCGGACGCGGTGGATCGTTCGGCGGAGGCGCTCGCCGAGCTGATCGCCCGCGAGCAGGGCAAGCCGCTGAACGGGCCCGGTGCCCGCTTCGAGGCCGGCGGGGTCGCCGCCTGGCTGCGCGCCGCGGCGGCCACCCCGTTGGAGCCGGAGCAGGTGCTGGATGACGAGACCGGTCGCGCGACCCTGAGCTACCGGCCGATCGGTGTGGTCGGCGCCATCGGGCCCTGGAACTGGCCCGCGCTGATCGCCAGCTGGCAGTTCGCGCCGGCGCTGCGGATGGGCAACACCGTGGTGCTGAAACCCAGTGAGTACACCCCGCTGTCGGTGCTTGCGCTCGGCGCGATCGTCAACCAGGTGCTCCCCGAAGGCGTCCTGCAGGTCCTCTCCGGTGGCCGGGACCTCGGCGCCGCGATGACCAACCAGCCCGGTTTCGGCAAGCTGATGTTCACCGGTTCGACCGCCACCGGCAGGGCCATCGTCGCGGAGAGTGCTGAGCAGCTGCCCCGCCTCACCCTCGAACTCGGCGGCAACGATCCGGGGATCGTGCTCCCGGATGTGGATCCGGAGGCGATCGCCGAGGACCTGTTCTGGGGCGCCTTCATCAACACCGGTCAGACCTGTGCCGCGCTGAAGCGGCTCTATGTGCACGAGGACGTCTACGACGCGGTCGTCGCGGCGCTCACCGCCGTCGCGGAGAAGATGGCGATGGGACCGGGCACCGACGAGCAGAACGTGCTCGGCCCGCTGACCACCCCCCAGCAGTTCACGATCGTCGATCGCCTGGTCGAGCAGGCCAAGGCATCGGGTGCGCGGATCGTCCTCGGTGGCGAGCCGGATCGGGATGCACCCGGAAACTTCTATCCGGCCACCCTGGTCGCGGACATCGATCCCGATCAGCCCCTCGTCATCGAGGAGCAGTTCGGACCGGCACTGCCGATCATCCGCTACCGGGATCTGGATGAGGTGATCGGGCTCGCCAACGCACTCGACGCGGGCCTCGGTGCCTCGGTCTGGTCTGGTGATCCGGGGGCCGCGCGAGAGATCGCCACCCGGATCCAGTCCGGCACCGTGTGGATCAACAGCCACGGTGGGGTGCACCCGATGGTCCCGTTCGGCGGTGTGAAGGGGTCCGGATACGGCTTGGAGTTCGGCGTCGAGGGCCTCAAAGCGGTGGCCGTGCCCCAGGTGATCAACGGATAGGGCCCATTGGCGGGTACGCCTCAGCGACCGGCGATACCGGTCTCGTAGGCGAACAGCACCAGACCCACCCGGTCCCGGGCCTGCAGCTTGGACAGCAGCCGCCCGATATGGGTCTTCACGGTGCCCTCGGCCATGTAGAGCCGGGCGCCGATCTCGGCGTTGGTGGCGCCGTGGGCGATCTCGGTGAGCACCTCCAGCTCGCGCTCGGTGAGCACCTCCAGCCGCGGGTCGGGGCCGCTCTGCCCCGGGTTGGCGGGCAGGCTGGGCGCGATGTGATCGAGCAGCCGCCGGGTCGCGCTGGGGGCCACCACGGCATCGCCGGCGGCGACGTCGCGGATCGCGGCGAGCAGTTCCGCCGGCCGGGCGTCCTTGAGCATGAAGCCGGAGGCGCCGGCCTTCAGGGCCGCGAACACGTATTCGTCCAGATCGAAGGTGGTCAGCACCAGGACCCGGGTCGGGTTCTCCGAACCGACGAGCCGGCGGGTCGCCTCCACCCCGTCCAGCACCGGCATCCGGATGTCCATCAGCACCACATCGGCCGGGCGGGCGGTCAGCGCGGTGACCGCCTCCTGCCCGTCCGCTGCCTCCCCGACGACCTCCATGTCGTCCTCGGCCTCGATGAGCATCCGGAAGCCACTGCGTACCAGCGACTGGTCGTCGGCCAAAAAGACCCTGATCATGCGAAGACCCTGATCATGCGTACCTCTTCTGTGCGTGTGCGGGTCAGCCCCGGGCGGGCATCCCCGGCTGGGGCTGGGTGCGGATGCTGCCGGTGGGCAGCACCGGTACCAGTGCGCGTACCCCGAATCCTCCCGCAGATCGGGGTCCGACCTCCAGCACCCCGCCCATCGCACCGACCCGTTCGGCCATGCCCTTCAGCCCGTTGCCCATCCCGTCGGAGGCCGAACCCTGTCCGATGCCGTCGTCGACGACCTCGGCGATGATGCTCTCCCCGGAGTAGCGCAGCGTGACGAGCGCGCGGGCCTGCGGGCCGGCGTGCTTGAGGAAGTTGGTCAGCGCCTCCTGCACGACCCGGTACACGGTGAGCTGGGTCGCGGCACCGCAGGGTGGTGGTGTCCCCTCGACGCGCAGTTCGACCCGGTCACCCATCCGCTGCACCATCTCGGGGATGTCGCCCATGCCGGGCATCGGGGCGTACGCCTCACCCTCGTCGGATCCGGAGCGCAGGACGCCGACGATCCGGCGCATCTCGGTGAGCGCCTCGCGGCCGGTGCTGGCGATGGTGTCCAACACCTCGGCGGCCTTCTCCGGCTTCTTGGCCGCCATCGCGCGGCCGCCCTCGGCCTGCACGACCATCACCGACACCGAGTGGGCGACGATGTCGTGCAGTTCGCGGGCGATCTGCTGCCGGGCGCTGATCTCGGCCATCCGGGCCCGCTGGTCGCGTTCGGCGAGCAGGTTCTGGATCCGTTCGGCCTCGGCATTGGCCTGCTGCAGCTTGGCCCGCTCCGATTCCCGCAGCCGGCGGCCGACCACGTAGGGGGTCAGCACCATGCCCAGGCAGACCAGCACGGCGAGCACCGCGACGTTGACGTCCCAACCGGTGTCGGCCTTGTACCAGCTCATCGGACCGAGGGCGGAGGCCGCCCCGCCGATCACCAGCGCGATCCGCGATTCCCGGGCATCCACCCAGCGGGCCACCGAATAGACGACCAGCGGGATCACGATCAGGCAGGGCAGCGGGGTGTCGGACAGCAGCAGGTGGAACACGCCACCGACGCTGACCAGGCCGAGCATCAGCATCGGGAAGTGGCTGCGCAGCGCCAGCGGGGTGACCATGGTCAGCCCGACCAGGATCTGCCCCCAGCCGGAGAACCCCCAGTAGCCGTAGGTGAGCACCAGGAAATAGGGGAACACCGTGGTGAGCAGCAGGAATCCGGTCAACGCCAGATCACCGATCCACCCACGCGGGTGGTCGGTCAGCTCACCGTCGGGGGTGAGCGTCGTGGCGCGGCGCAGCATGGACATGGCGCGTCCAGACTAGGCGTACGCCGCTGGCGGGACATCGGTCTGTGGTCGCTCGGTGCGGGCCCGGTGATCGGTCCGTGGAACGGGATTGCGCCCATATAGGAAGACCCTATAAGGTCATCGCATTCATCAATGAGGTGTCGGCGATGGCCGGCGCCCGTCAGCGAAAGGGACCGCCGTGGCCATCATCTTCAGCCACACCGTCGACGATCTGCTCCGGGCCCGGGTGGCCCAGATGGCGTCCGCGGTGGACTGTGGGGCGATGGCGCCGGACGAGGCGGTGGACCAGATCGCGGCCGCCGGGCTGCTGGGCCGCCCGGTCGGGGCCGGTCTGCAGCGCTCGGCGGACACGGTCGCCGCGCTGGCCGAGGAATGCCCCACCACGGCGTACGCGGTGCTGCGGTCGCTGGGTGCCGAGGGGATCGCGGCCGATGTGCTGGAGCTGTCCTGGTACGCGGGACTGATCCGGGGCGGGCTGGCCGATGCCGAGACCGTGGTGGACCGCGGGACCCACGAGCGGTACCGGGTCGAGGTCGACGAGCTGCGCGCGGAGAGCTATTCGCTGCTCGGCGGCTGGCAGCGCTGGGCCTGCAACACGATGGCCGGCAGCATCAGCGAACTGTGGGTGCTGCTCGGTGCCGCCCGGCTGCTGGCGCGGCGGGCCGGTGAGCTGGCGGTCGAGCTCGATGGCCGCCCGGCCGCCCGCCGCCGACTGGCCGCCGTCTCCGCCCCGGTCTCCTTCGCCCTGGCCGGCTGACCCCGACCCCCCGTTCATCGAGTAGCCGCCCCGGCACCGCGTCAGCGGGGCCGGGGCGGCGTGTCGAGATGAACCCTGCTTTCCGGGGGCCTACCAACCGTCGGTCCGCCCGCTCACGGGGTCCGGACCGGTGCGTTGACCGGATCGGCGCGCCGCCGCAGCCGCAGGGAGGCGTACAGCACGCCGCCGACGACCAGGCAACCGCCGAGCAGCTCGGCCCAGGCTGGTACCTCGTCGAAGGCGAGCCAGCTGGAGAGCACGCCGACCACCGGCACCAGCATCGACCAGGGCGCGACCTGGCTGGAGGGGTGCCGGGCCATCAGGCTGTTCCAGATCCCGTACCCCAGGATCGAGGCGCAGACCACGATGTAGAGCATCCCCAGGTTCGCCGGCAGGGCTGCCGGGGTGAGCGCGGTGCCGAGCGCCTGGCCGATCCGGTGCGGACCCTCGAAGAGCAGCGACAGCCCGAGCATCGGCAGCGGCGGGATCAGCGACATCCAGAAGGTCAGCTGGATCGGCTTGGGCGCCTTCGCCTGCCGGGAGCAGATGTTGCCGATCGCCCAGCCGAGCCCGCCGCAGAGTGTCAGCAGCACCGGCAGCAGGGCGGCGGCCTGGGCGCGGTGCCAGGCGATCACGCTCAACCCCGCGACCGCGATCAGCACGCCGATCAACTGCTGGCGGGAAAGCCTTTCGTGCAGGAAGATCCCGGCGAGCAACACGGTGAACGGCGCCGAGGACTGCAGCACCACCGAGGCCAGCCCGGCCGGCATCCCGGCCACCATCGCGACATAGAGGAAGGCGAACTGCAGCACGCCGAGCCCGATCCCGGTGCCGATCAGCCAGCGCAGCTTGATCTGCGGCCGCGGGACGAACAGCAGGGTGGGGATCGCCAGCAGGGTGAACCGCAGGGAGGCCGCGAGCATCGGCGGATAGTGCTGCAGGGCGTACGCGGTGGCCGGGAAGTTGAGCCCCCACAGCACGGCCACGCTCAGGGCCAGGAGCTTCTCGCGTGCGGTCATGGTTTCATCCTGCGCCCGGCGATCAGTGAAGGACAATCACAATGTTCTGAAGTGACGATGTAGCATCCCTTCATGGATCTTGCTCAGCTCGAAGCGCTCCGCGCGCTGGCCGAGTATGGGTCGGTGACCGATGCGGCGCTGGAGACCGGGCGTACGCCGAGCGCGGTTTCCCAACAGTTGAAGGCATTGCAGCGGTCGGTGGGTGCGCGGTTGGTCGAGCGCGACGGCCGCGGCGTCCGGCTGACCGACGCCGGGGCGGCCCTGGCCGCGGCCTCCCGCCGGGTCGCGGTGGCGATGGCGGAGTTGGAGGAGGAGTGGGCCGCGTGGCAGCAGGCCCCCGGTGGCACCGTGCGGGTGGCGACCTTCCACTCGGCCGGCGAACTGCTGCTCCCCGGGCTGCTCAACCGGCTCGGCGACCGGCCCGATCTGCGACTCGAACTCGCCGACCAGGACGTCTCCTCCGACAGCTTCGCCGCCCTCACCGGCCAGCACGACATCGTGATCGGCCACCGTGGTGACGACGCGATCCCCGCCGGCCGGGACCGGGTCGAGGTGCATCCGCTGTTCACCGAACCGGTCGATGTCGCGGTACCGGTCGATCACCGGTTGGCCGGCCGCTCCGGGGTGCGCGCGGCCGACGTCGTCGACGAGCCCTGGATCGGCGTACCACAAGGATTTCCGCTCGATCGGATCCTCACCGCGCTCGCCACCACCGCGGGCAACCCGGCCCGGGTGCGGCACCGCTCGGTGAACTTCCAGCTGGCCGAACGACTCGTCGCCACCGGGCACGGGGTGGCCCTGTTGCCGCGCCACACCACCGCGCTGCACGCCGTACCGGGGCTGGTGCTGCTGCCGGTCACCGATGTCCGGTTGCGCCGGCATGTCGAGGCGCTGGTCCATCCCGAACGCGGGGTACGCCGGGCGGTGCGCGCCGTGCTCACCGAGCTGACCGCCGAGGCCACCTCGATCGGGGCCGATACCGATGGATAGCGCACGCACTAGACATCCCTAGAAAAAGGTATCCGCCGGGCCCGGGGGCCCGGCGGATACCGGTGTCGGCGGCGTCGTCGCCGACTCAGCGCCCGGCCTCCCTCACCGCCCGGTCTCCCTCACCGCTTGGCCTCCTTCAGGGCGAAGGTGCCGTTGCCCGCCGGGATCGAACCGGTGTAGCGCTCCAGGTAGTAGTCCAGCCAGGGCGCCCGGCCACCGTGGGTCGGGATGTCGCCGGCCGGGTTCTGGGTGGCCAGGTCGAGCTTGGCCTGCTTGACCCGGATCGGCTGGTTGGTCGGGGTGACGATCCAGCTGCCGTTGCCGTCCACCGAGCCGATGCTGACCGCCAGGCTGTGCCCGGCCAGCAGCTTCCAGTCCTGCGACTTCAGCTCGAAGCTCAGCTCCCCGTCACCGGAGATCCGGGCCACGTTCTCGTTGAACATCACCGCCTGCCGGCTGCCGTCGGCCTGGGCGCCGGGGGAGACGTCCCACAGCCGCACCATCACCTGCGAGGAGGTGACACCCGGCGGCACGTCGACCTGCATGGTGACCTTCGGCGTACCGGTCAATCGGACGTCGTTCTTCACCGGTTGGCTGTAGCGGACGTAGCTGTCGGTGACCTCACCGGAGTTGCCCGGGTTGCCGGGTTTCGCGGGCTTGCGGGATCGGGCCTGTGCCGAGTTGCCGGGCGGGGCGTTCTCCATGTCCCACTTCTGACCGTTGCGCTGCCCCTGGGCCGCCTCGGTCGCCAGCGCCCGGGTGTCCCGGCCGGCGTCTATGAAGGTGCCGGACTGCAGGTTCACCGAGAAGTCGGTCCGCGGACCGGTCCAGGCGGCCTGCTGGCGCCAGCTGCCGTAGTTGTCCTGGACCGCGAAGTTCGGATCGATGACGCTCGGCTGGATGCCCTTGAGGTTCTTGTCATAGAAGCGCATCACCTCGTCGAACCAGCCCTCGCGGCCCATCTTGAGCCGACCGGCGCTGTCGGTCTCGTTGCCGCGCACGTGTTCCCACGGTCCCAACCAACCGCGTTCCTCACCGGTGTGGTTGTTCAGGTAGGTCTCCATCGCCTCGGGCTTGGTGTTGTTCTCCAGGAAGCCCTGGGTGACGATCAGCGGGGTGCTCGACCCGGCGGCCTGCGCGGCCAGGTTGCGCGCCTGCCAGTAGGGCGAGTTGTGGTCGGGATTGTTGTTGTTGCTCAGATTGTTCGCGAAGCACTGCGGATTCGACTTCTCGAAATCGGCGTTCTTCTTGTACCGATCGGTGTCGTCGGCCATCCCGGGCAGGCTCGCGATCGAGTTGTACGCCCGGGGCGTGCCGGTCACGTTCGGGCGCGGGACGCCGTTGCTGAACAGGTAGTTGTAGAGATCCCACACCGGTTCCTGGGCGACCACCGCCGACAGCCCGGGGGTGCCCAGGTTGTTGCCGATCAGGCCGGTGACGCCGTCGTAGGACTTGCCGTAGAGGCCGACCTTGCCGGTCGACCAGGGTTGGGTCGCCGACCAGCGGATCGCCGCGTCGACATCGGCCTGCTCCCCGGGGCCACCCCAGTCGAGACAGCCGGTGGAGCCGCCGAACCCGCGCAGGTCCACCAGCACCACGGTGTAGCCGCGCTCCATCAGCTGCCCGCCCTCGATCAGGTCGTTGAAGCGCTCGGAGGGGCCGGTCTGGCTGAACCCGTCGTCACCGGTCTGGCCGATATGGGCGAAGTAGGGCCCGACCGACAGGATCACCGGGGAGCGGTCGGTGGGCTTCAGGTTGGCGGGCCGCAGGATGTCGGCATGCAGTTCGACGCCGTCGGTGGAGCCGAAGTAGTCCTCGCTCCAGGCGGCGCCGTCGGGCACCCGGTCGTTCTGTGCGTTGGTGATGCCCGGGGCGGCACCCACCGGCGCGGGTGCCGCGGCGGTGTCGGTGGCGGCCGGCGGTGCGGCGTACGCCAGCGCGGGGCCAATTCCCAGCGTCAGGGGTCCCAGCGTCAGGGCCGCGGTGGCGGCCAGCAGGGGTCGGCGGAGCATGGAGGTGCACCTTTCGTCGTGCCACAACGGTGTGGCTGGGGTGTGACGTGTGTCAGCAACCTAATCGGTGCTCCCCCGACTGTCCATGGTCTGACCAGTGTCGTTCGGGTTGAGCGTGGTGCGGGGCGACGCCCGCGTCAGAGGTCGATCCGGTACCGCAGCTTCGCCGGATGGGGCGGGTACTCGGTCGCCTCCACGGTGCCGTCACCGACCCAGCCGTGCTTGGCATAGAAGGCCCGGGCGCGATGGTTCTCGGCCAGCACCCAGAGCCGGGCGCTGGCGTACCCGCGCTCGGCGATCGTCCGCAATCCCTGCTGCAGCAGGCGATGCGCCAATCCGGTACCGGCCTCGGTGGCGAGCACGCCGAGGTGGTCGATCCAGTCCTCATGGGTGGCGCAGTAGCCCAGGCCGGTCCCGTCGCGTTCGGCCCACCAGATCAGGTACGCCGGATCGGCCAGTTCGCGGTGCCACTTCGCCCGGATCTCCTGCACCGGAAAGGGAAACTCCGCCGGCGGGAAGATGTGCGCGAACGCCGGGGTGGTGATCCGCTGCTCCAGCAGCGCGCCGGCATCGGCGTCGGCGGGGCCGGCCGGCCGCAGCGTCGCGGCGCTCACCCGTCGGCGAGCGCGGCCAGGGCCGCACCGGTGAGCCGCTGCGAGGTCCACTCGCTCAACGGCAGCGCGCCGATCGAGCGATAGAACGCGATCGACGGTTCGTTCCAGTCGAGCACCGTCCACTCCAACCGCGGATAGCCGCGCTGCACGCACAGCTGCGCCAGCGAGGCGATGAGTGCCTTGCCGTAACCCTGCCCGCGCTGGGATTCGTCGACCCACAGGTCCTCCAGCCAGATGCCGTGCCGGCCGGTCCAGGTGGAGTAGGTGAGGAACCAGACCGCGATCCCGACGATCCCGCCGTCGCGCTCGACGACGTGCGCGAATGCCTTCGGCTCGGTGCCGAACAGCGTCTCGGTGAGCTGCGCCTCGGTGTTCGCCACGGCGTCGGGTTCCCGCTCATAGGTGGCGAGCTGTTGGATGCAGCGCAGGATCCCGGCCGCGTCACCGGCGACCGCGGGACGCAGCACCGCCCCGCCGGTCAGCGTGCGCGGCGGCAGCGGGGCAGTGGTCACCGCCCGCCCTGCTGGTGCTCCGAGGACAGCACCGAGATGCCCGGCTTTCCTTCGTGCACGATCTTTCCGGGGTTCAGATTGCCCTTCGGGTCGACCCCGTCGAACAGTTCGCCGATCATCCGCTCACCGGCCGGGGAGACGTCCTGGCTCATCCACGGGGCGTGCTCCAGACCCACCCCGTGGTGGTGGGACAGGGTGCCGGAGGAGTCGATGAAGGACTGCTGGATGGCCCGCTTCACGTGGTCGTACTTGTCCAGCACCTGCTCGGAGTCGTCGGCGATCGCGAAGGTGAAATAGAGGCAGGCGCCGGAGTGGTAGTTGTGCGAGAGGTGGCACATGATGTAGCCCTGCGAGCCCACCTCGGCCATCGCCTCCTCGGCGGCGGCGATCGTGTTGTCATACAGCGGTTCCAGCTTGGAATAGGGTGCCGCGGTCTCCGACACGTCCGCCGCCGCGCCCCGGTCCAGCAGGAAGTCGCGCAGGTAGGGGGTGTCGAACTTCTTCTGGTCGTAGAGCGCGCCGGGGCCCTTGCCGACGACCATGCCGCCGTGCTCGGTGACGAGCTCCTTGACCAGCTGCTTCTGCCGGGCGACGTGCGCCTTGGAGCCCTCGAAGCCGATGAAGCTCATGCACAGCTTGTCCAGATCCCAGCCGCGGCGCTGCAACAGCTTGAAGATCGCCTCGGTGGCGTACTTCTTGACGCCCTTCTGCTTCTTCTGGGTGGCGAAGGAGAAGGCGGTCTCGCGGGGATCGGAGACCCGGGCCACGATCACCTGGGCCTCGGACTTGCTGATCGCCTGCATCGCGCGCAGCGCCCGGGACCAGTCGGGGAAGAAGTACGCCAGCACCACCCGCTCCTCGGGCAGCCGGTGCACGTTCACCCAGGCCTCGGTGATCACGCCGAGCCGGCCCTCCGAGCCGAGGATCATCTCCCGCACGCTCGGCCCGGTGGAGGTGGCCGGCAGCGGGTTGAGCACCAGCACGTCCCCCGGCTGCACCATCCGCAGCCCGCGGGTGACATCGCCGATGTCGCCGTACTTGTCGGACTGCATGCCCGAGGACCGGGTGGCGATCCAGCCGCCGAGGGTGGAGTGGGTGAAGGAATCGGGGAAGTGGCCCATCGTCCAGCCGCGCCGGTTCAGCTGCTCCTCCAGCGCCGGGCCGAGCGCACCGGCCTGGATCCGGGCCAGCCCGGCCTCCTCATCGATCTCCAGCACCTTGTTCAACCGGCCCAGATCCAGCGAGACGACCTGGCGGTCCTCACCGGCCAGCGGCTCCAGGGCGCCGACGATGTTGGACCCGCCGCCGAAGGGGATCAGCACCGCATCGGCCTCGACCACCGCGTCGACGACCCGGCGTACCTGCTCCTCGTCGGCGGGGTAGACGACCACATCGGGCACCCGCTTGAGCTGGCTGCGGCGCATCCGGATCAGGTCCCGGACGGACTTGCCGAAGGTGTGCACCACCCGGTCCATGTCCTCGGTGACCACATATTTCTCACCGAGCGCGTCGACGAGTTGGCCGCGCAGCGGGTCGCCGAGCCGGGAGGCCGGCACCTCGATCTCGTCGAAGGCCGGCGGCCGGCCGGCGGGGGCATCCAGATCCAGGCCGACCTTCTCCAGCACGAACGGCGCGAAGTTCGGCTTGTCCTCGTGGTGGAAAGCGACGCCGTCGACACCCCAACCCCACCACTTCATGTGCTTGACGCCGTTCATTGGTCGTTCTCCTTCTCATCGGGCGAGTCGAGGCTCCTGGTCATCTTCTCCGCCAGCGCGGCCTCTTCGTAGTCCTGCATCCGCGGCAGACCGACGGCCTGGGCGGTGGTGTCGTGCAGTTCGCGGATGTAGCTCGCGATCCGCTCCGAGAACTGGTGTGCGGTCTCGCCGGGCTCGGCCCACATCGGATCGCCGAAGACGACGTGCACCGACGGGCGACCCCAGCGCGGCAGGCTGGCGCCGCGCGGCATCGCCAGCGCCGCACCGACCAGGGCGACCGGGAGGCAGGGCACATTGCGGGAGATGCACAGCGCCGCGACCCCGGGGGTGAACCGGCCCATCGCCTTGGTCTTGGAGCGGGTGCCCTCGGGGAAGAGCAGCAGCGGTACGCCGTCGTTGAGCAGGTGGCCGGACATGCCGCGGGACCGGGAGCCGCGCTCGCCCTTCTGCCGCTGGCTGAAGCCGCGTTCCACCGGGAAGGCGTTGAAGAACAGCGAGGTGGGGGCGCGCCGCCAGAAGGATTCGAAGAAGTAGTCGGCGGCCGCCCCGGTGGCCAGATGCCGGGACAGCCGGCGCGGCAGGCCGCCGATGATCAGCGGGGAGTCGAGGTGGGAGGAGTGGTTGGAGACCACGATGAAGGGGTCGGACAGGTCACGCAACCGTTCCCGGCCGTACACCGTGACGTCCACCAGGCCCCACACCGCGGGCTTCAGCATCAGCTGCTGGGCCACGAATCGCGCCGCCCGATGGGCACGCGAGGTGTAGCGCCCTCTTTCACTCACCGCCACAGACTAGTGCCCCCTTCAGTGCCGCCGGGAGGTCAGCCTGGCCGAGATCGTGCGGATCACCGACCGCGGCAGGAACTTGGCCACCGTGATCGCGGTCTTCCACAGCGGGGTCGGCACCGAGATCACCCGGCCGCGGTCCAGGTCGACGAGCGCGTCGGCGACCAGCCGGTCCGCATCGATCCAGGCCCAGCTGGGGATCGAGCTGGCGTTGATGTTGGCCCGATCGTGGAATTCGGTGTGCACCCAACCGGGGCAGAGCGCGGTCACCGTCACCCCGGTGCCGCGGAGCTGGGTGGCCAGGCTCTCGGAATAGCTGGTCACCCAGGCCTTGATCGCCGAATAGTGGCCCATCGCGACGAAACCGGCGGTGGAGGAGGTGTTCAGGATCCGGCCGTGCCCGCGGGCCTTCATCGCCCGGGCGGCCGCGCCACCGAGAACCAGCACCGCCCGGCACATCACGTCCAGGGCCCGCTCATCGACGGCGGTGTCGGGGTTGAGCAGGTTGGAGCTGAGCCCGAAACCGGCGTTGTTGATCAGCACCTCGATCGGCCGGTCCGGGTCCTCGAGCCGGTCCGCGACCCGCTGGGTCTGCTCCCGGTCGGCCAGATCGGCGGTCAGCGTCTCCACCTCGACCCCGTAGCTGCTGCGCAGCTCCGCGGCGTAGGTCGCCAGTCGGTCGGCGTCGCGGGCGACGAGCACCAGATCGTCGCCGCGGGCGGCGAGCTGGCGGGCGAAGGTCGCGCCGATACCGGCCGTTCCTCCGGTGATCAGGGCAGTGGGCATGCCCGCACCCTATCGACGCCGGTACGCCGGGTGCGAGCCGTGACCACTGGCGGCGTACCGGCGGCGTATCGTGCCGGGGGTGGCCGATGACCAGTCCGAGGCGGTGCGCGCGGATCCCGCGCTCGCATGGCACTACACCAACGGGCCGGGGCTGATCTCGATCCTGCGGTCGCACACCCTGTGGGCCACGTCGGCGGCCTTCCTGAACGATCGGCACGAGGTGCAACTGGGGGGCCGGCTGATCGCCGAGCGGGCCGCCGCCCGGGCGGCCGGGCAGGGGCGGCCGGAACTGGACGAGCGGCTGCGGCGGATCTCCGAGGACGGGCTGGGGCCGGCAGCGTCCCGGTTCTACATCCTGTCGGCATCCCAGTTGTGGGATTCGCTGGCGATGTGGCGGCTCTACGGCGGCGCGCAGGAGTCGTACGCGATCGGGCTGGACACCCGCGAGCCGCTATCGGTGCTGAGCGGACGGTCGACCGGTGCGGACGACCCCGGCCCGGTACCGGGGTTGTTCCTGCAGCGGCAGAGCTGGGCCCCGGTCCGCTACACCCCCGAGCGGCAGGCCGAACTCGCCGACACCGTGCTGGACGGGATGGACGCCCAGCTCGCCGAGCTGCGCACCCTCGGCATCGACCCCGGGCAGGTGCCGGATTCGGCCGCCGATCGGGAGGCCGCTGAACCCGACCCGCGCGATCGCTTCGACACCCAGTTGCCGGCCGCAGTGCGGGACAAGATGGCCGCGCTGTTCGAGGACATGCAGCAGGCGCTGCTGCTGATCAACCATCCCGGCTTCATCGACGAGCGGGAGACCCGCTACTCGCTGATCCTGCAGGCCCACCCGGGGTTTGCGGAGGCGGTGCGGGCCGAGGACGCGGCGCTGAACTACCGGCCGACCGGCTACGGCATCGCGCCCTACCTGCGGCTCACCGGCGCGGCACCGGGTCCGGCCGAGCGGACCGGCAGCCTGACCTCGACCGCGCGCGCCCTGCCGGTCCGGGCCGTGGCGATCTCCCCCTCACCCAACGGTGCGGTCGCCGCCGACTCGGTACGCCGGTTGCTGGCAGCGTCCGGTTACGGGGAGGTACCGGTGCTGCGGTCGGAGATCCCGTTCCGCGGTTGAGTGCTCAGACGCGTTCGCGCAGCCAGTCCAGGTCGGCGCGGTGTTCGTCGACCCCGCCCGGGGTCTCCAGCATCAGCGGTGCCCCGGCGAGCCGGCAGACCTCCGCCAGGCCCTCGGGATCACAGTTCCCGCTGCCCAGGTTGGCGTGCCGGTCGGCGCCGGAGTCGAAGTCGTCGCGGGAGTCGTTGATGTGCACCAGGTCGATCCGGCCGGTGATCTCCTGCACCCGGCCGACCAGGCCGAGCAGTTCGTTGCCGCCGGCGTGTGCATGACAGGTGTCCAGGCAGAAACCGACCTGGTCGCCGCCCTCGGCGGAGAGCACCGCGGCCCAGAGCCGCTCGATCCGCTCCAGGTGCCGGGCCATCGCGTTACTGCCGCCGGCGGTGTTCTCGATCAGCACCGGCACCGGCATCTCCAGCCCGTCGATCGCCTTGCGCCAGTTGTCGAAGCCCTTCTCCGGATCGTCCTTGGCGCCGAGATGTCCGCCGTGCACGATCACCCCGGCGGCGCCGACCTCGGCGGCCAGGTTGACGTGCTGCTGCAGCAGCTTGCGGCTGGGGATCCGGATCCGGTTGTTGAAGGTGGCGACGTTGAGCACATAGGGAGCGTGCACATAGAGCGTCACCCCGGCATCGGCCGCGGCCTGCCTGAGCCCGTCCGCACCCCCGGCGTACGACACCACCGGCGCCTTCCAGCCCTGCGGATCCCCCAGGAAGAACTGGGCCACGTCGGCGCCTCGCGCCACCGCCTCGGCCACCGGATCGGTCTGTTCGACATGGGCTCCCATCAACATGCCGCCGACTCTAGCGAGCCGCCCCGACACCCACCCCGACACGAAGATGTCAGGGGTTATGCACGGTCGCAAGGGGGTCCGACCATGAGGTTGGACCCAAGAGATCAAAAGGTCAGGCGGGCAGGCCGAGTACGCCCGGGTCGAGGTGTGCGTCGATCGCGTCGGCGACCCGGTTCAGCATCGTCTCCCGACGCTCCGCGAACCCGGGTACGCCCGCAGCGGGCCGCCAGTCCGATCCGGACTCGGCCGCGATCCGGCTCAGCCAGGCCCGCCGGAAGGCATCGGATTCGAAGCAGCCGTGCCACATCGTCCCCCACAGCGGACCGAGCCGCAGCCCACCGGGGAACGGATCGGCCTCGGCCACCGGGGCCACCGACCCGTGATGGACCTCGTACCCGGCCACCTCCAGACCCTGCCAGACACCCCTCGGCAGCCCGAGGGTCTTCTCCGCGGTGAACGTCACCCGGGTCGGCAACAGCCCCAACCCGGGCACCAGACCGGCACCGGATTCGACCGGGTCGTCCAGGGTGTCGGCGAACATCTGGAAGCCACCGCAGATGCCCAGCACCGGACGGCCCAGGCGGACCCGCTCGGCGATCGCCTCGGCGAGTCCGCGTTCGCGCAGCCAGCCCAGATCGCTGACGGTGGCGCGACTGCCCGGCAGCACCACCAGGTCGGCACCGAGCACCGTCGCCGGGCTCGCGGTGACCAGCACCTCGACCCCCGGTTCGGCGGCCAGCGCCTCCACATCGGTGGCGTTCGAGACCCGCGGCAACCGGACCACCGCCACCCGCAGGCTGCCCTCACCCGGGCGTACCGCCGCCTCGCTCCAGCGGTCCGGCCGCAGCGCATCCTCGGAGTCGATCCAGACCTCGGCCAGCCAGGGCAGCACCCCGGCGAACGGGACACCGGTGCGGGCGGTGATCTCGTCCAGGCCGGGTTGCAGCACCGCCTCGTCGCCGCGGAATCGGTTCACCACAAAGGATCTCAGCAGTTTCTGGTCGGCCGGATCCAGCAGCGCCCAGGTGCCGTAGAGGGCGGCCAGCAGCCCGCCGCGGTCGATGTCGCCGACCACGCTCACCGGCAGCCCGAATCGTCGCGCCAGGCCGAGATTCACATAGTCACCGCGACGCAGGTTGATCTCCGCCGGGCTGCCCGCACCCTCGCAGATCACGACGTCGAAGTCGGCGGAAAGCTCTTCGTAGGCGGCGAATGCGGCCTCCGCCAGGTGCTGCCGGCCGGTTGCATAGTCACCGGCCTCCAGGGTCTCGGCGGCCCGGCCCCGGAGCACCACGAACGCGCGCCGATCGCTGCCCGGTTTGAGCAGCACCGGGTTCATCGCCGAGCTGGGTGCCACTTGGGCGGCGACGGCCTGGGTCCACTGCGCCCGACCGATCTCGACCGCACCGCCGTCCGGATCCAGGCACACCATCGAGTTGTTCGACATGTTCTGCGCCTTGAACGGTGCGACCCGGATTCCCTTCCTGGCAAGGGATCGGCAGATGCCGGCGACCAGCAGCGACTTGCCGGCATCGGAGTTCGTACCGGCGATCAGCAGCCCGCTCACTCGTCGACCTGGGCGGCGGCGGCCTGGGCGGACTTCACCACCGAGGGCATGCCGAGCCCGTCGAAGGCCGACCCGACCAGGCGTACGCCGCTGCCGGTCAGCCGCTCCCGCACGCTCGCGATCCGGGCCGCATGCCCGACCTCGAGCTGCGGGTACGCGCCGTTCCAGCGGGTGACCAGGCTGTCGAGCGGCCGCTCGGCGATCCCGGTGAGCTCGGCGACCTCCTTGTGCACCTGCCGGGCCAGCGCGGTGTCGTCGTGCAGGTCGAGCACATCGCTGCCGGCGCGGCCGGCGGAGGCCCGGATCACGAACACCTCGTCGGAGGACAGGTGCTGCCACTTGCGGGAGAGGAAGGTGGCGGCCTTCACCATCCGACCGGAGCGGGAGTTCAGCAACAATCCGTTTCCGCCTGCCAGGGTTGGATTCTTCGCGACCGCGGCCGGATAGGCGAGCACGATGGTGGCCACGTCGGCGACCCGGCCGAGCGCGAGCTCGGCGGCGACCTCGGGGTGGTGCGGGGCGAGCAGGTCACCGGCCACCCGGGCCGGGACGGCGAGCAGCACCTCGTCGGCGACCAGCGTCTCGCCGTCGGTGACCACCTGCCACTCGGCCCCGGTACGCCGCAGCTCCCGCGCCGGCGTACCGACCCGTACCGGCGCCTCGGCCGCCAATGCGTCGACCAGCCGCCGCAGGCCGTCGCCGAAGGAGGCGAACATCGGCACCTTCGCCGCACCCGGCGGCGGGGTGGGCCGCTTGCGCAGCACCAGCGAGCGACCCTCCCGGGCCACCGGCAGCAACTGGGGGGCGGTGGAGACCAGGCTGAGCCGATCCACATCACCGGCGTGCAGGTTGCCGAGCAGCGGGTCGACGAAGGTCTCGGTCACGGCCCGGCCGAAGCGCCGGCTGGTGAAGGCACCGACCGAGAGGTCACCGGAGATCTTCCGCGCGAACAGCGGCTCCATCCCGGCGCGGGCGAGCGCGATCGGGGAGAGCAGTCCGGAGCGGATCACCGGCCCGAGCCGGGTGGGGCCGGTGGGCCCGACGCCGGCCGGCAGCGGGGTCAGCCCGCGCCGGGTGTGCAGCCAGGAGCTGCCGGGATTGGCGCCGACGACGGACTCGGTGAGCCCGAGTGAATCGACCAGGGCGGCGAGCTGCGGGGCGCCCAGGTGCATCGCCTCGGCGCCCACGTCGACCGGGAGCCCGCGGAAGTCCACGGTGCGGACCTGACCACCGACCCGGTCACCGGCCTCCAGCACGCTCACCTGATGACCCCGGCCGATCAGTTCCCGGGCCGCGACCAGCCCGGCCAGTCCGGCTCCGACGATGACGATGCGCTTCACCCCGGCGAGGTTACTCGGGAAATCGGGACCTCGATCCCAGGTCGAAGCGGGGCTGCTCGGATCACCGCTGCTGAGGTAGCCTGAATCCATGAGGCGCACACCCAGAAGGCCCCTGCGGGTCAAGGCCCGGACGCAGCCGCGCGTCCCGGTGGCCGCGCTCGCCGCCGCGCTGTTCGCCTTCGTCGCCCTGACGCTGGTCGCGCTGCTGGGCCAGGGCACCTTCACCGGTTCGGGGCTGCTCGCCGACACCGGTTCCAGCCTGAGTGCGTGGGGCCTCGGCGCGATCGCGGTGATCGTGCTCGTCGGCATCGCCTGCCTGGTGATCGGCCGGCTGCGCGGGGACTCCCACACCGACTGACGCACACCGCACAGACGCGGAGAGCCGCCCAGGACTCGAGGTCTCGGGCGGCTCACGCTTTGGACGGCCCTGCCAGTGCGCCTCTCGGCGAGTGGCCGCTCGCAGCGGCTATGGGTTGGGGCCCGGGGCATGTCCAGGACCGTCGCTGGGTACAACTGTCGGCCGTCCGGTTTTGTTCCCGGGTGGCGCGAGTCATTCGGCGTAGGCCAGGACCCGCGGGAAGAGCACGTTGTTCTCCTTGTGCACGTGCTCGTGCAGATCGCGCTCCATCCGCGCGAGCCGCTGCATCACCTGCTGATAGGACTGGCACCCGTCCGCCGGCGTACGGAAACCGTCGGTCAGTCCATGCAGCTCGGTGAACAGCTCACCGACGTGGTCGTGCTCGCGGAGCATCTGGGTGATCGGGCTGCGCAGTGCCGTCGCGAGCGGCCCCCGGTCACCGGGGGCGAGCGCGTCGAGCCGCTGCAACCGGGGGAAGATGATCCGCTCCTCCTTGAACAGGTGCGGTTCCAGGTCCGCCATCGCCAGCCGGTACGCCTCAGCGACTCGGGCCAGTTCGTGGTGCCGGGTGCCGTGCACCCGGTGCACCTTGTCCAGCAGGGTGCCGAGCGGACCCATCTCCCGCCACAGGTAGCGGTGGTGCACCTCGATGATGTGGGCCGCCAGGGCCCCGACATCCAGCGACTGCCATTCGGGGGCCGGTTCGGGATCGGGCAGGTTCAGTGCGGAGGCGACCAGCTCGGCGTCCAACTCCGCGGCCGCGCAGGCCTCCCCGAGTGTGCGGGCCCCGCCACAGCAGTAGTCGAGCCCGAAGCTCTCCAGTACGCGCGCCCGGCGCGGGTCCGCGGTGACCAGGTCACCCAATTGCTGGGTGACCGGAATCGCTGTGCTCATGGGTCTTCCTTCCATCGGTGCCGGGCAGTCGGGCCTGCCAACTGGCGGCGGGGGTGTTCGCGAGGTCGTGCAGCAACGCACCGCGGGCTCTGCTCCACGCCTGGTGGACGACGCAGGGGGTCAACCCACCGCAGGGCCGGTCGACGACCACGCACTGTCCGGTATCGGTGGGTCCGTCGACGGCCTCGATGACCTCCAGCACGCTCAATCGCCCGGCCTCCGGGTGCAGCAGATATCCGCCGCTGGGCCCGGGCTCGGAGCGGACGAATCCGGCCTTGACCAGCGGATTGACCACCTGCGCGACGAAACCGGGGGTGGTGTCGAGTGCCGCGGCCAGGGCGCCGGACTTCAGCCGGCCGCGCTCGGTCAGCACGGTGATCGCCTGCACTGCGAGCTCGGCTCGCCGCGTCACCTCTAGTCTCATAGTAGGAGACTAAACAATTCATCGGGTGGGGTGCATCAGGTCAGACCACAAACCGCCACGCCGTGCAATAAGGTAACGATTCGGTCACGGCCCGGGCCACCGACTATCCGTTGTGAACCGGCACACACCAGTGTTGCTCCCACGACGAGGCCTCACCCCGGGCCCGTGCGACCACGGTTGCGGGGCAGGTGACTCCAGGGGGGACGATGACCGCAACCAGTGACCAGACATCGTCCTTCGCCGCGGCCGACATCGGCCGACCCGAAACCCCCGCGGGCCGGTTACGAGCCCGTCGACAACCCCGGTGGATGGCGGCCGGTGTGTTGGCGATCGCGCTCGGCGGACTCGGGGCGACCCTGCTCTGGCAGGAACTCACCACCGCCCAGCAGGTGGTCGTGGTGCAGCGCACCATTCCGCGTGGCGAACCGATCCGCGCCGGTGACCTGCGCGCGGTCGAGGTCGGCAGCATCTCCGAGGTCTCCACCGTTCCGGCTGCCGAGATCCCTTCCCTGGTTGGGAAACGGGCGTTGGTTGACCTCTCCGAGGGATCGATGCTGCCGAACGGTGCGGTGGGTACGCCCAGTCTGGACCGCGGCGTCACCCAGGTCGGGCTCAAACTTGCCCCGGGGCGGTTGCCGAGCGGCGAACTGCCCCAGGGCACCCCGGTCCGTCTGGTTCCCCTGGAGGACCAGCGGCAGGGCCCGGGGCAGAGCGCGGCACCGCTGCCTGCGGTGATCACCGCCAGCATCGCCTCACCCCCGCGGACCGGGCCGGACGGCGTCGCCACCCTCCTCGACGTCCGCGTCGACCAGGCCCTGGCCCAGCAGGTGGCCGAGCTCGCGGCCGCCGAACGGCTCGCCCTGGTCAAGGAAGCCGGTCGGTGAGATGGCGCTGCTGCTGCTCACCTCCGCGGCCGGTGCTCCGGGAGTCACGACCACCGCGCTGGGGCTGGCGCTGCACTGGTCGGGGGACTCGTTGCTGGTCGATGCCGACCGGCAGCCCTCGCAGGCGATCCTCGCCGGGCACCTGCACGGCGTCTCCGGTCTGGGCCGCGGCCTGACCGGTCTCGCCCGGGTGCAACGGGAGCGTCGTCCGCTGGCCGCCGAGCTGACCGTGCACTGCCTGCGGCTGGGCAGCGCCGACGAGGAGCACCGCCGGATGCTGCTGCCCGGCTTCAGCCATCCCGGTGCGCCGGCGCTCTTCGGCCCCGTCTGGGGTGAACTCGCCGACACCCTGCACCGGCTCTCCCTCGGTGGCACCGGTGTGGTGGTCGACGCCGGTCGGATCGGTGAGGGCCTGCCCGCCCCGCTCGCCGCGGCCGCCGATGTGGTCCTGGTGGTCACCCGCTGCACGCTGCGGCAGCTCGCCGGCGTACGCCTCCAGCTCCCGGTGCTGCAGCAGCGGATCGACCAGCTCGGCTCCGGAACCGCGCTGGGGCTGCTGCTCATCGGCCCCGGGAATCCCTATGGGGCCAAGGAGATCGCCGAACAGTTCGGCGTCGAGGTCTGGGCGAGCCTGCCGGAGGATCCGGCTGCGGCCCGGGTCTGGTCCGACGGTTACCCGGCACCTCGCCGCTTCACCCATTCCCCACTGGTGAAGGGAATCCGCTCGGCCGTGTCCTCGCTGGCGATCCGCACCCAGACCACCCAGGTCCGCTCATGAGCAGCGGGCCGCAGGTTCGCCTGGACCAGGTCGAACTGTTCCATGCACCGGTGCTCGACCCCAGCAGCACCCCCGGGCTGATCACCGGCATCCCCACCGCGTTCAGCCCCGATCAGCTCGCCGAGACCCACCGCGCCGTGCACCGCGCCGAGGAGGCGGTGGACTGGGGCCTGGTGGTGGCGCTGCGGCGTACCGCCGGCACGCGGATCACCGAACAGGTGCAACACGAGGCGGATCAGCAACGACCGCTGAGCGAACCGGATCGACGTCGGATGAGCCACGCCACGATCCGCCGGGTGGTGCACGAACGCGCCGAGCAGTTGCAGGCCGAGGGCCAGGCGATGTGGTCCACCGAGCTCGAGGAGGCGTACACCCGCGCGGTGGAGAGCGCGATGTTCGGTTACGGCCGGTTGCAACCGTTGTTCGAGATCGCCGAGGCCGAGAACATCGAGATCCACGGGCACGACTCGGTGGTCGTGCAGTACGCCGACGGCACCCGCCGCAGCCATCCACCGGTCGCGGACAGCGACGACGAACTGGTCGAGGCGATCCGCTTCCTCGGTGAGCAGGCCAGCCCGAGCAGACCCTTCGACGACGCACATCCCACCATGACCCTGGCGCTGGGCGACCGTTTCCGGTTGCACGCCATCGGTTTCGGACTGGCCTTCCGGCCCTCGGTCACGATCCGGCAGCACACCCTGGTCGATGTCACCCTGCCCGATCTGGTCGCTGCGGGCATGCTGCCCGAGGCGGTCGCACGCTATCTGCACGCGGCCATCCAGGACCGGCGGTCGATCGTCATCTCCGGTGACCAGGGCGCGGGCAAGACCACCCTGCTCCGCGCCCTGATCGCGGCGATCCCCGACACCGAACGATTCGGGACGATCGAGACCGACTACGAACTGCTCACCCATCTGCAGCCGACCCGCCGCAACATGATCGCCCTGCAGGCGCGGATCGGCCTCGGGGAACGCCAGGACGGTCGGCCGCTCGGTGAATACACGGTGGCCGATCTGCTGCCCGAGGCGCTGCGGCAGAACCTGACCCGGATCGTCGTCGGCGAGGTGCGCGGCGTCGAGGCGGCGGCCATGTTCGAGGCGATGAGCGCCGGGGCCGGCACGATGAGCACCACCCACTCCCACTCGGCCTCGGCGACGATGGACCGGTTGGCGATGCGGATCGCCCAGGGCGGGTCCCTGCAGATGGCCGATGCCTACCGCCAGATCGCGCACAACATCGGCTTCCTGGTGCACGTGACGCTCATCGATGACACCTGGCGCGGTGGGACCCGGCAGCGGTTCGTCTCCGAGATCCGCCAGCTCACCGGCACCTTCGAGGGTGAGCGGCCCACCACGCATCTGTGCTACCGCAGTCTCGGCCCGGGTGACCCGGAGACCTTCTTCCGGCCCGATCCGCTGACCAGCCAGGAACTCGCCCGGTACGCCGCCGCCTGGCCGGGGCGGTCGTGAACGCCGCACTCGCGGCCGCCGTGGGCGCGCTGCTGGCGGCGGGAATCCTGATGCTGGCCCACGGTCTGATCCCGCGACCGGTCGCCGAAAGCTCATCCAGCAGGGAAAACCTGGCACAACGCTGGGCGCGGCTCAGCCGGCGACCGCCCGGACCCAGGGGTCGGCGCCGGGACCGGTTGCTGCTCATCGCACTGGGTGCCGGGTTGATCGGTTACCTGGCCACCGGGTGGCTGCTGCTGATCCCGCTGGCGCCCCTGCTGGTGCTCGGTATCCCTTATCTGCTGGGCGATCCGCCCAATCGCGAGGTCGAACTGCTCGGTGCGCTGGATCGCTGGGTGCGGTCGCTGGCGGCGACGCTGCCGATCGGCCAGTCGATCGTCGATGCCATCCGCGGTTCGGTGCGGACCGCCCCCGAACTGCTCGTACCACACCTGCGGCACCTGGTCGGCCGGCTCGATCAGCGGTGGAGCACCCGCGACGCGCTCACCGAGCTCGCGGACCGGTTGCACAGTCCCGATGCCGATGCGGTGCTGGCCGCGCTGACCCTGGCCGCGCATCGGGGTGGCACCGGCGCCACGCTGACCCTGAACGAGCTCTCCGATTCGATCAGCGAACGGCTGAAAGCCCTGCGAGACATCGAATCCGAGCGGGCGAAGCCGCGGGTCGTGGTACGCCAGGTCACGGTGATCAGCGTGCTCGTGCTCGGCGGCGCGCTGCTCACCGGGGGTGAGTTCTTCGCGCCCTATCGGACCCCGCTGGGTCAGTTGATCCTGGCCGTGCTGCTCGCCGCCTACGTCGCTGCCCTCGTCGCGATGCGGCGGATGACCGCGCCGGTCCGCCGGGAACGGATCCTCACCTCCGGCCAACAGGCCGCCGATCGGGTCGAGACGGGCGCGGAATGACCGGCCAGCAGCTCTCCGGACTGGTCCTGCTCACCGGCATGCTGATCGCCGGCGGACTGGCCGCGGTGGCGTACGGTCTGCGTCGCAGCCATCCCCGGTTGGCCGATGCGCTGGCCGAACTGGACGGCCACCCCGCCGGTGGTGTGACGGCCCCGACGGCGAGCGCGACCCGGGGCAGTGAACGGGCCGGGCTGTGGCTCTACCAGCACAGCCCGATTCCGTTGCACAGCAGCCAATTGCGGCTGCTCGAGCTGCGCAACAAGTCGGTGGCCGAGTTCTTCGCCGACAAACTCGTGCTGGCGCTGCTCGGGCTGTGCGTGCCGACGATCCTCGGTGCGGTCTTCACCATCGCGGTCGGCATCCCGGTGACCGTACCGGCGGTGCTCGCCCTGGTCGGGATGCTGGCCGGCTGGTTCGCGCCCGATGTCCAGCTGCAGCGCGCCGGCGAACGATCGCGCAGCGACGCCCAGGAGGCACTGTTCAGCTACTTCGATCTGGTCACCCTGGAACGGTTGGCGAATCGGTCGGCGACCCAGTCGCTGCAGTCGGCGGCGATGGCCTCGGACCATCCGTTGTTCCTGGCGATCCGCGGCGCCCTGCTGCGTGCCCGGCTGGAGCAGCAGGCACCGTACGCCGAGCTGCGCCGGCTGGCCGACCGGCTCCGGTTGCCGCAGCTCGCCGACATCGCCGATGTGATGCAGCTGGACGAACAGGGTGCGGCGGTGGCGGGCACGTTGCGGGCCCGGGTACGCGAGCTGCGCGACGCGCACCTCACCGAGGCCCGGATCGCCGCCCACGCGGTGAGCGAACGGATGACCGTGTTCATGGCGATCCCCGCGATGGTGTTCGGTCTGATCTTCCTGGTACCCCCACTGATTCGGCTGATCGGCTGACATCGACCCCCAGAAATCGGCCTGTAGAGGGTGGGAGCACTCAGCAACCACCCGGGGCCCGCACCGAAGGAGACCAACGATGACCCGCACCAATCCGCTGCACCTGTTGCTCGGGGTCCTGCTGACCCTCGCCGCGATGGGTGGCAGCGCGCCGCCCAGGCGCGACGAGCGGGGCCTGTCGCAGTCGACGGAGAACGCGATCCTGCTGGCGGGGGCGGTGACGATCGCCGGTCTGGTGATCGCGGCGGTCACCGTCTATGTGCAGGGCAAACTGCCCAAGTGAGCCATCGTGCACACCAGGGATGAGCGGGGCCTCAGCGAATCGGTGCAGTGGGCCATGCTCACCCCGGTGCTGCTGCTCACCCTGCTCGGCGGCATCCAGGCGGGCCTGTGGTGGCACGGCCGGAACACCGTGCTGCATGCCGCCGCGGCGGCGGCCGAGGCGGAGTCCGCGCTCGGCAGCGGGCAGGGTGCCGGGTCGAGCGCAGCGGCATCGATCGCGGCCGCGGGCGGGCTCACCGGTGTGGAGGTCTCGGTACGCCGCAGCTCCTCCACCGTGGATGTCGAGGTCACCGGCCGGATCCCCCTGCTCGTCGACCTCGGCATGAGCCGGGTCACCGAACGGGCCAGCTCACCGGTGGAGCACCGATGAGGCGCCGCGATGAGGCCGATCGCCGGGGTGAGCGCGGGGCGACCGCGCTCGAGGTCGCGGTGCTGACACCGGTGGTGCTGATGGTGGTGGCGGTGATGGTCGGCGGTGCCCGGGTCTGGTTCGCCCGTGCCGCGGTCGCCGATGTCGCGCACAGTGCCGCGCGGGCCGCCTCGTTGGCCCGCGATCCCGGGGCCGCACGGCAGCAGGCCCAGGCGGCGGCCGCCAGCGGATTGTCCACCGCGGGGCTGCGCTGCACCGGGCGGTCGGTCAGCGTCGACGTCAGCGGTTTCGCGGTCGCGGTGGGTACGCCGGCCCAGGTCACCGCGCGGGTGCAGTGCCGGGTCGAGCTGGCCGACCTGATCGGGTTCGGGCTGCCCGGTTCGGTGGACGCCTCCGCCCAGGCCGTCTCGGCGCTGGACACCTACCGGAGGCGTTGATGCGATTCGTCCGCGGCCTGCTCGCCCTCGCGCTGCTGCTCGGCACGATCGGCGGCGCGCCCTGGCTGCTGCTCCGCGCCGGCCGGCTGGGTGAGTTGGCCCGGTTGTCGACCGATTTCCCCGCCGTGCTGCTCACCCCGGACAACGGCACCCTGCTGCTCGGTGTGCTCACCCTCCTCGGGTGGCTCGCCTGGGGTGTGTTCTCCCTGTCGGTGCTCGGTGAGCTGCTCGGGATGCTCAGCGGGCGGCGGATCCGGGTCCGGCTACCGGGTCTCTCCCGCCCGCAGGCCCTCGCCTCGGTGCTGCTGGTGAGCGTCGCGGCGATGCTCACCGCACCGGCGGCCACCGCATCGGCACTGCCACCCGAAGGAACCCACCCGGTGCCGACCCCCGACCATGTCGCCACCGCCGACCAGACCCCGACCCCGGCCTCGGAACCTGCCGCCGAACAGTGGCTGCGGCACCGGGTGCAGCGCGGGGAGAGCCTCTGGACGATCGCGGAACAACACTACGGTGACGGCCGGCAGTGGGCACGGATCGCCGAGGCCAATCCGTTCGTCACCGATCCCGACGAGATCGAGGTCGGCTGGTTGCTGAGCCTGCCCGGGATCCAACCGGCCCCGGCAGCGGAACCGGCACCCGACCCGCCACCGGCGCCACCCCCGACCGCCACGCCGACACCGGGCACCGCACCCGCCCAGCTGTGCGCCATGCCGGCCGCGATACCGCCCCCTCCGGCCGCCGCCGAGCCGGTGGCGAACCAGACCCGGACGCCCGCGGACCCCGCGCTCACCCCCGCCGCACGGATCGCGTTGGCCGCCGCCGGGATCAGTTCGCTGACCGCGGCCGCCCTGCTCGGCCGGGTCGCGGTCCGCCGCCAGGTCCAGCTCACCCGGCGGCCACCCGGCCGGCAGCTGCTGCCGCCGACCCCGCCGCAACAACACCTGGAGAGCGCCCTCGGCCAGGCCCAGGATCCGCTCACCCTGACCACCCTGGACCTGGCGCTGCGCGCCCTCGGCCGGCACTACCGCGCGGTCGGGGAGCCGTTGCCGTCCCTCGGTGCGATCCTGGTCGGTGAGGACCGGATCAGCATCGCGGTGGACCGGATTCCGGGCACCCTGCCGGTCGGCTTCCACGCCGATGCCACCCACCTCTGGCTGGACGCGACCGGGGCCACCGAGCTGGCCGGCCTCGGGCTCGAGGGTGAACCCTGCCCCTATCCCAGCGTGGTCTGCCTGGGCGAGCTGCCCGACGATCGGTTGCTGCTGCACGATCTGGAGACCATCGGCCTGCTCGGGCTGGCCGGTGATGCGGAACCGGTGACCGGCGTGCTCGACGCACTGCTGCTGGAGCTGGGTTGTTCCTGGTGGGGAGCGGGCCAGTCGATCACCGTGATCGGTGCCGACGCCGCCCTGCCCGAGGCGGTCGGTGAGGTCGGCATCCGGGTGTCACCCACCCTGTCCCCGGTGCTCGACGAGCTGGAGACCGAACGGGCCCGCCGGCCCGACACCGACCGCCATCCCCGCGATCTGCGCACCCGGCCGGAGCTGGCGGAGGCGTGGCGACCGCGGGTGCTGCTGATCCACGATCCGCTCGCCGCCGGTGAACTGGAACGGCTCTCCGCCCTGACCGAGACCCGCCTGCTGATCGCGGTGGTCGCCGATCCGCGGATCCCGGGTGCCGAGATCCGTACCGCGCCCGAGCTGTCGGTGCTGCCGAACGGGATCGAGTTCCGCGCCCAGCAACTGGGCGCGCAGACCCGGGCCAACCTGGTCGGGCTGCTGGAGCGTACCGATGCCACCGTGACCCGACCGGCGCCGTGGTGGTCCGCCCCGGTCGAGGAGTACGCCGAATCGCCCGACCCCTACCCGAACGTCACCCCACTGGGCCCGAGGCGGGCCGATCCGAGCACCGAGGAGCCCGCTGCCATGGACGCCCACGAACCGACCCTGCACCCAACCGCGACCCGGACGAGCGCCGCCGCGCACCCGCTGGTCCTGTTGATGGGCCCGGTCGAGCTGGTCGGCGCCCGCGGCGAGACGCCCACCCGGGCCCGCCGGCAGTGCATCGAATACTGCGCCTGGCTGTTGGAGAACCCGAACGCCACCTCGGCGATGATGGCCAACGCGCTGTTCGTCGCCGAGGGCACCCGGCGCTCCAACATGAGCCGGCTCCGTGCCTGGCTGGGTGACGACGGCGCCGGCGAACCCTATCTGCCGGACGCCTATTCCGGACGGATCTCCTTGCACAGTGCGGTTTCCTCGGACTGGCAGCGCATCCAGCTGCTCACCTTCGGCGGCATCGACTGGTGCGCCGAGGGCAACCTGGTGCAGGCCCTGGAGCTGGTCCGCGGCGCCCCGATCGCCGACGCCGCACCCGGGCAGTGGCACTGGGCCGAGGAGTTGCGGACCGATATCGCCTCGATGGTCCGCGACATCGGTCTGGTGCTCGGCGCGCGGGCGCTGGAGCGCGGGGACCTCGACCTGGCCCGCTGGGCGGCCAACCGGGCCCTGATCGCCGCCCCGGAGGACGAGCGGTTGCTCTGCCTGCGGGTGCGCATCGAGCACCGCGCCAACAACCCTGCCGAGGTGGAACGGCTGGCGCTGCGGATGGTCCGGCATGCCCGCCGGCTCAACATCGACCTGGACGAGGAGACGGTGGAACTGCTGCAACAGGTGATGGAGGGTCAGCCCCGCAACCGCGGCCTGCTCGCCTGAAGAGTGGTGCGATCCATCGAGCCCTCGGGCCATCCATCGAGTGCTGCAGCGCGCGACGGGTGCACCTGGGATTCGATGGATCGCCCTACCCCGTAGATTCGCTGGGGTGCGAGTGAGCATCGACGAACTCATCGACCGGGCACGCCGGCTGATCCGACCCGGAGAGCGGCGCATCCTGGGGATCACCGGGCCGCCGGGGACCGGGAAGTCCCACCTGGCCGGTGCACTGGCCGCCGCCCTCGGCGACCGGGCGGTGCTGGTCGGGATGGATGCCTTCCACCTGGCGAACACCGAACTGGTACGCCTCGGCCGCCGGGATCGCAAGGGGGCCCCGGACACCTTCGACACCGACGGTTACCTCGCCCTGCTGGGCCGGCTCCGCGACCAGCGCACCGGCACGATCTACGCCCCGGTGTTCGATCGCAGCATCGAGACCGTCATCGGCAGCGCCATCCCGATCCCGGTCGAGGTGCCGCTGGTGATCACCGAGGGCAACTATCTGGTGCACGACGACGAAGCGTGGGTGGAGGTCCGCGGGGTGCTCGATGAGGTCTGGTACCTCGACACCCCCGCCACCGAGCGCGCGCGTAGGCTGCTGGGACGGCGCCGTTCGTTCGGGTACGCCACCGAGCAGGCCGCTTCGTGGGTGCGCGACGTGGACGCCGTCAACGCCGAAGTCGTCGAGCAGAGCCGGGAAAGGGCTGACCTGATCGTGCAACTGGACAACGAACCCACCCCACTCACCGCGGCGAACCTGCCACGGTTCACCGCCCCCGTCACCGCCCCCGACTATCCGCGCGACCCGCAGGGGATCAAGGTCGTGCACTTCGGCGTCGGCGGATTCCACCGCGCCCACCAGGCGATGTATTTCGACGCACTCCTCGCCCGCGGCGAGCACTGGGGAATCTGCGGTGTCGGCACGCTGCCGCAGGACACCGCGATCCGCGACGCGCTGAACGCCCAGGACCAGCTCTACACACTGCTCACCGTCGCCCCCGACGGCCGCGAAACCGTCCGGATCATCGGTTCGCACTTCGCCCACCTGCACGCCCCCGACGACCCCGCCGCGGTGATCGAACGACTGGCCCACCCGGACACCCGGATCGTCACCCTGACCATCACCGAGGGCGGTTACGGCGTCGACGATGCCACCCCCGACAGCGTACTCGGGCTGATCACCACCGGCCTGGCCACCCGCCGCGAACGCGGGCTGCCGGCGTACTCGGTCGTCTCCTGCGACAACATCCTGCACAACGGGCGGGTGGCCCGGGAGGCCATTCTCGGGTACGCCGCCCGGACCGATCCCGAGCTCGCCGACTGGATCGCCGACAATGTCGCCTTCCCGAACTCGATGGTCGATCGGATCACCCCCGCGACCAGCGAGGAGGTCCGCGCGGACGTCGCCGCGCTGGGTATCGGCGATCGGTGGCCGGTGCGCTCGGAATCCTTCACCCAGTGGGTGATCGAGGATTCGTTCAGCAACGGTCGGCCCGAGCTGGCTGCGCTCGCGGAGGCCGGCGTCCAGGTCGTCGAGGACGTCACCCCCTACGAGATGATGAAGCTGCGGCTGCTGAACGCCTCGCACCAGGTGATCGGACAGCTCGGCCTGCTCGCCGGTGCCACCGAGGTGCACGAGGTGATGCGCGATCCGAAGTTCGCGGAGTTCGTGGACGGCTATCTCCGCGAGGAGGGGCTGCCGACCCTGCCGGAGGTGCCGGGAATCGATCTGGATCGCTACTGCACCCAGCTGCTGGAACGCTACGGCAGCGAGGCGGTGCGCGACACCCTGGAACGGTTGGTGACCGACGCCTCCGATCGGATCTCGACCTTCCTGCTGCCGGTGATCGCCGACCAGCTCGCCGGCGACGGCCGCATCGAACGCAGCACGCTGACCATCGCTGCCTGGTGCCAGCGGCTCGCCTCCGGGGTCGAGATCAACGACCGCCGACGCGACGAGGTGGTCGCCGCCGCCCAGCGCGACGAGCAGACCCCCGGTGCCTTCCTCGACCTGCCGCTCTTCGGCGAGACCGGCCGCAATCCCAAGCTGCGTGAGGAATTCATCCGGGCCCGCGAACGGCTCCGGGTCGACCCGCACGTCGGCTGAGAGCCCACACGCTCAACCCCCGAGATGCGCGCAGCGAGCGGGTCGAGATGAGCGCCGCTCGGCCCGCCGAAATCTGCGGCTCGATTGCCAATCGGTGCCCAGATCGGTCGATTCTGCGATCGAGCCGCAGATTCCGCAGGGCGTCGCTCAGCCGGTACGCAGCGGAGGCTCATCTCGACACGCCCCGCGCTGCCTTGCTTCGCGGCGGCACCGCAGGGCTACTCGATGAGCGTCGGATCCCGCGGCACCGCAGGGCTACTCGATGAGCGTCGGATCTCGCGGCACCGCAGGGCTACTCGATGAGCGTCGGGTGCGATGAGCGGCTCACCGCTCCAGCGGATCGCGTTCGCGCTGTTCGGCGTGGGCGGCCAACCGGATGACGGTGTTCGGGGCGCCGTACCCGGCGTACCCGCCGGTGCGCTGCAGCACCTCCAGATAGAAGCCGTTCCCGAGGATCGGGGTGTAGACGTGGAAGAGTTCACCACCGGTCTCGTCGCGGTCATAGAGGACGCCGCCGGAACGCAACCGGGTGACCAGCTCCGCATCGAGGTCGGGGAAGCGGGCCGCCAGGTCGACGTAGTAGTTGTCCGGCACCGGCATCAGCTTCAACCCCGCCCGACGGGCCTGCTCGACGACGGTGAAGATGTCGGAGACCGCGATCGCCACCTGGTTCAAGCCGCGGCGTGCCTCATCGGGGCGGGTACCGTCGTCGACCGAGACGATCACCCGCAGATCCCCGACCGCCGGCGTCAGCGGCCGGGACCGCATCCGCCCACCCGGCTGCATGAACTCGCTCAACGCCCCGGCCCGCATCCCGAGCACGGTGCGGAAGAACGACTGCTCCGCGGGCAGCAGGTTGGGGTCGATGGAGGCACCGACGTGGTCGATGCCCAGCCCGGTGCCCTCCTCGGCGAGCGGTGCGTCGGTGGCTTCGTCTCGCTCGTTGCTCGCTGGCTCAGCCATCGTGACGGAGGCCGGGGCGCGGAAGTCGACCTGCCAGCCGTCCCCGTGCTCACCGGCGGAGAGGAAGACCGCCAACCCACCCGGGGTGTCCAATCCGGGCAGCGGCGCATCCCCCGGTCGGCGCCGGGATCGCGCCCGCGGCCAGAGCAGCGCCTCGGCCCGGGAGGCCACATCCAACGGATCGCCGACGCCGACCCCGAGCGCGGTCACCGACAGCGGCGCCGCGGTCGGCAACGCGTTCAGCACGATGTGTGCATCACCGTTGCGCCACCAGTGCACCGGCAGGCCCCGATGCGTACCGACCTGGCTGAATCCCAACCCGGACAGGGTTTGCTGGATCCCCCCGGAGCCGAACTCACCGCCGACCGCGATCTCCACGAAGGCCGCGTCC
The DNA here is from genome assembly GCF_002250705.1 of Enemella evansiae. Taxonomy (GTDB): domain Bacteria; phylum Actinomycetota; class Actinomycetes; order Propionibacteriales; family Propionibacteriaceae; genus Enemella; species Enemella evansiae. Next base: position 143,176 of record NZ_NMVP01000023.1, on the reverse strand, counting down.
ACCCGCTCGGGCGCCGGCGGCGGATCGAAGAGTTCCACCCGCGGCCGTCGGGCACCCACACCTTCGGCCGACCAGATCTCCCGCAGTTCCTCCTCCAGATGCAGCAACGAGCGCATCGCATCCAGCGCGGTCGCGCGCGGGTCGGCCTCCCGGACCACGTCGGAGAAGATCTCCAGCGACAGCGGCCCGCGATACCCCCGGGCGTACACCTCGGCGACCAGCGGGGCCACCTCGAGATTGCCCTGACCGGGGAAGCAGCGGAAATGCCGGGACCACTCCAGCACCTGCATACCCATCCGCGGCGCGTCGGCGACCTGCAGGAAGGCGATCCGCTCACCCGGTACGCCGGCCAGCGCCTGGGGTCCGTCACCCCGGCCGAGCATGTGGAAGGTGTCCACCACCACCCCGACATTCGCGTGATCGCAGCGCTGCACGACATCCCAGGAGTCGACGAAGCGGCTGGTGGTCCGCCCCCAGGCCAGCGCCTCGTAACCGACCAGCACCCCGGCCTCGGCCGCCAGATCACCCACCGCGGCCAGCTGTTCGGCCATCAGGTCACGGTCCTCGGTGATCGCATTGGGTGCGACGCTGGAACAGATCAGCATCCGATCCACACCGAGCTCACCCATCACCCGCAGCTTGGACCGCACCCGGTGCAGCACCGCATCGAAGCGCTCCGGCGGCGTACCCTCCACATCGCGGACCGGCTGGAACAGGTCGATGCTCAACCCCAGATCGGCGCAGCGGCGGGCGAGTTCGGCGGGGGAGAGCGGGGCGGAGATCAGGTCGGCGTCGAAGATCTCGATACCGTCGAAGCGGGCCGCGGAGATCGCGTCCAGCTTCTCGGTGAGCGTGCCGCCGACCGAGACCGTCGCAATGCCCTTGCGCATCACTGCCCCCGCAGTGCGGCGATGCGTTCCACCGCGAACTGGTAACCCTGCACGCCGCAGCCGACGATGATGCCGCTGGCGATCGGTGAGAGATACGAGTGGTGCCGGAACTCCTCGCGGGCGTGCACATTGGAGATGTGCACCTCCAGCAGCGGGCCGGTGATCGTCACCAGGGCGTCCCGCAGCGCGACCGAGGTGTGCGTCCAGCCACCCGCGTTCACCACGAAACCGGCCGCCTCGGTCCGCCACTGGTGCACCGCATCCAGGATCACACCCTCGTGGTTGCTCTGCAGGCAGCGCGCCTCCATCCCGAATCGCGCGGCGGTCTCGGTGCACAACCGCTCCACGTCGGCCAGCGTGTCGTGGCCGTAGACCTCGGGCTGCCGCTGGCCGAGCAGGTTCAGGTTCGGGCCGTTCAGCACGGCGACGAAATCACTCATGGCTATTCTCCTCAGGCCCCGCCGCACGCCTCGCCGATTGGGCGGCGTGGAACACTGGGCACGTAGTTGGTATCAGCGAAGGGGCGAGTGGATGTCGAACCAGGCACCGGCCGAGTTGCAGCGCGACGCCGCGCGGACCCGGGCCGAGATCCTGGCGGTTGCCACCGAGGAGTTCGCCCGGGTGGGTTATTCCGGGGCGCGGGTCGACGACATCGCCGCCAAGACCCGCACCACCAAGCGGATGATCTACTACTACTTCGGCGGCAAGGCCGGTCTCTACACCGCGGTGCTGGAGGAGACGTACGCCAAGATCCGTGCCGAGGAACAGAATCTGGCCCTCGGTGACCTGTCGCCGACCGAGGCGATGGCCGAGATCGTGCGCTTCGAGTTCGACTACCACGGGGAGCATCCCGAGCTGTGCCGGCTGGTGTCCATCGAGAACATCCACCACGCCCAGTTCCTGCGCCGTTCCGAGCGGGCGATGGCGCTGAACTCGCCGGTCATCGATCTGATGGACGAGGTGCTGGAACGCGGCCACGCCGACGGCACCTTCCCCCGCCGGGCGACGGCGATGGAGGTGCATCTGCTGGTGATGTCGCTGGCGATGTACTCGGTCAACAACCGCAACTCGATCGCCGCGATCTTCGCCTACGACATGGCCGAACCGGCGCATCGCGCGCGGCTGCGGCAGATCGCGGTCGACTCGGTGCTCGCCTGGTTGTGCACGCCCGACGACTGAGCTGGTGACCCCGGGCATCGGTCAGCCGATCCCCAGCAACCTGGCGGCCGAGCCGCCGAGCACGGTGTCCCGCTCCTGCTCCGACAGTCCGACCGCCTCGACCGCGCCCACCGGGTCGCGATCGGCCAGGTCGAACGGGTAGTCGGTGCCGACCAGCACGTGTTCGGTGCCGACGTCCTCCACCAGCCGGCGCAGCAGCACCGGATCGAAGACCGCGGTGTCGTAGTAGAGCCGTTCGAAGATCGCGCTCGGTGGCAGTTCGGTGGTGTGCGCCACCGGCTTGCGGTCCCAGCCCATGTCGAGACGCCCGCGCAGCGCCGGCAGGCAGCCGCCGCCATGCGCCAGGCAGAGCGGGAACCGGTTCGCCTCCAGCACCCCGGAGAACGCCAACCGGGCGGTGGCGATCGCCGTCTCGATCGGATAGCCGACCAGCTGCGGGAACCAGAAGTCCTTCATCCGTGGCGGTTCCGGGGTCGCCGAGGGGTGCAGGAAGGTGAACACCTCACGCTCGGCGAGCAGCGACCAGACCGGTGCGTTCACCGGATCGTCGAGATCCCGGCCGGCACCCCGGGAACCGATCGCGGCCCCGCCGAGCCCCAGCGAATCCAGTCCGCGGCGGACCTCGTCGGCGGCCTGCGGGTGACCGAGCGGTACGCCGATCAGTCCGATCAGCGCGTCGTCGTCGGCGACCAGCTCGGCCAGCGCGTCGTTGCCCCGGCGTACCAGCTCACCGACCAGCTCGCTGTCGTCGCAGGTCGAACCCATCAGGAACGGCGGCAGCGAGATCGCCTGATGGGTGACACCCTGCTCCGCCATCTCGGCGCGCCGCACGGTGTTGTCATACATCGATTCGGGCAGCGGCAGCGGCGCCCCGGCGCCGACCCCGGAGACCCGCGGGTCGATCACCACGATCCGCTCGTCCTTGCGGGACAGGTCGGCCAATCCCTGGTCCGCGAGCCATTCCAGCAACGTCAACGGCATCGCGTGCGCGTGCACGTCGACGACCGTGCACCCCATCAGGCGCCACCCCGGACGGGCGTGTGCAGCACCGCGGCCATGCCGTTGATCCACTCGTAGATCGGCTCGTAGGCGAGTGCCTCGGTCTTCGATCCGGCCATCGCCCCGGCGACCATCACCCAGGCGCGGACCTCGCCGGTGCCGTTGCCGGCCTGGGCGAGTTCCTCGTTGCCGAGATCCAGCAGCTCGTCGGGACAGCCGTCCTCGAGCATCTGCAGGAACCAGCGATCGAAGTCCTCATCGAGATCGCCGACCCGCGGCTCGCCGACGAAGTGCGAAACGCCGCCCGCACCGCAGATCGCCACCCGATCGAGGCCGTCGAAGTCGCGGATCGTCTCACCCAGCTTGACGCCGAAGTTCCATGCCTGCCGCAGCGTCATCAGCGGCGGGGTGGTGCAGTTCACCACCACCGGCACCAGCGGCAGATCCTTGCTCGGTGAGATCTTGTCGTAGACGGTCATGAAACCGTGGTCGACGATCAGCTGGTGCGACAGCGCCGGGAGCTGGTCGCGCTCGATCAACCCGGCCAGGATGTGGTCGGCCAGCGCGGGCTGCCCCGGGATGACCACCCGGTCGATGCCGAGCCACTTCTCCACCGGACCCAGATGGGTCTCGCCCAGACCGATGGAGATCTGCGGCAGGTTGTCGAGGAAGAAGTTGCTGAAGTGCTCACCGGAGACCATCACCAGGGCCTGGGCGTCGCTCTCGCGCACCGACTCGGTGAGTCGGTCGATCGCGGCGAAGAAGCGCTCGGCCTGGCCGGGCGGGGCGGACCCCGGGTCCGCCGACATCATCGGCGCGTGCGATGCCGAGAAGCCGGTCACGATTTCTGCCATCGGGTCCTCCCGGTGTTCTCCGCCTGCCGGATCTGTTCGGCCCGGAACAACTGTTTGTAGTCGGCGCGCTTCCAGCCGTTCGCGCGGCAGTAGCCGTTGATCAGCACCGGATGCACACCCAGGTCGTGGAACTCTGCCACGTCCCCGTTGCGTGCGGCCGCTCTCTCTCGCTCATCGAGTTCATAACCCTCGGTCACCAGATCGTCCGCGGCCCGATCGCTGTTCGGGTCCTCGAGTCGACGCAGGTGGTCGAACACACATTTCTGAAGTGCATAACTGGACAAGTTCCGCTCACCCCCTTGTGAAACTTAGCAAGACGAGATTAATGTACCGTCTCGTACATTGTTTGTACCAGACGGTTCATTGCTTGAGACGGCAGGACCGGACAACCCAGCCAGACCCAACCATCCAACGACGAATGGAGTGGCAGCATGACGAACGCTGCTGGCGGTGCCCGACTGAGCGCCGGTGACCACGAGCCGCAGGGCGAGCGCAGCCCCCGGAAGGCGGCCGCATCCGGATTCATCGGCTCGGCCCTGGAGTACTACGACTTCTTCATCTACGCCCAGGCCGCGGCCCTGATCTTCCCGCAGATCTTCTTCCCCTCGGGTGATCCCACCGTCGCCATCGCCACCTCGCTGGCGACCTACGGCGTCGGCTACGTGGCCCGCCCGATCGGCGCCTTCTTCCTCGGCCGCTGGGGAGACGTGCACGGGCGCAAGAACGTGCTGGTGCTCTGCATGATGCTGATGGGCGTGTCCACCCTTGCGGTGGCCTTCCTGCCCACCTATCAGCAGGTCGGGGCGCTGGCGCCGATCCTGCTGGTGGTGCTGCGGTTGATCCAGGGCTTCGCGGTGGCCGGCGAGATCTCCGGTGCCTCGTCGATGATCGTCGAACACTCACCATTCGGCCGGCGGGGCTATTTCGCCTCGTTCACCCTGCAGGGCACCCAGTTCGGCCAGATCCTGGCGGCGGCGGTGTTCATCCCGCTCGCCCGGTTGCTGCCCGAGCAGGCCTTCAACTCCTGGGGCTGGCGGATCCCGTTCGTGCTCTCGGTGGTGGTCGTCATCGCCGGTTACCTGATCCGGCGCCGGGTCCCGGAGACCCCGGCCTTCAAGGAGGAGGCCCGCGAGGTCGACCAGGGCGAGCTGGCGAAGGTCAACCCGATCACCGCCGCGTTCACCGAGACCGGGCCGAACATGATCCGGGTGGTGCTGATGGCGCTGATGAACGTGATCCCCACCGTGGCGACGATCTTCGGGGCGGCGTACGCCACCCAGAAGGCGTACGGAATCGGGATGCACAAGGACGTCTATCTCTGGATCCCGGTGCTCGGCAACATCCTGGCCTGCATCGTCATCCCGATGGTCGGCAGGCTCTCGGACCGGATCGGGCGCCGGCCACCGATCATCGTCGGCTGTCTCGCCTCCGGGGCGCTGTCCTTCGGCTATCTCTGGGCGATCGGACAGGGCAGCGTGCCGTTGGCGATCGTCTTCTCGCTGGCCATGTGGGGCTTCGTCTACCAGGGCTACAACGGCATCTTCCCGTCGTTCTACCCGGAGCTGTTCCCGACCCGCACCCGGGTGACCTCGATGGCCATCGCGCAGAACGTCGGCACCATGCTGACCGCCTTCCTGCCCACCATCTTCACCCTGGTGGCGCCGCCGGGAAGCACCGGCATCTGGTGGAAGATCGGCTCGATCACCTTCGCGATCACGATCATCTCCGCGCTGTCGGCGCTCTCGGCGCGGGAGACCTACCGGATCCCGGTGCAGGAGCTCGGTGAGAAGGACGCCCAGCCGATCCCCCAGGAGGAGTACCTGCGGCTGCGCGCCGAGTCCGGGAGCCGGTCCTGATGCTGCGGATCGCCGTGGCCGGGGCGGGGCTGATCGGCCGCCGGCACCTCGCCGCGATCCAGGCGTACGCCGGGACCGAGGTCTGCGCGATCGCGGACCCGGCCCCGGCGGCCGCCGAGCTGGCCGACGAGCTGGCGGTCCCGGGGTACGCCTCGGTGGCCGACCTGCTCGCCGCCCAGCGCCCGGACGGGGTGATCCTGGCCACCCCGAATCTGCGGCACCATGCCGATGGGTTGGCGGTGCTGCGGGCCGGGATCCCTGTGCTGGTGGAGAAACCGCTGGCCACCACGGTCGCCGAGGCGGCCGAGCTGGTGGCCCTCGCGCAGGCCGGTGGCGTACCGCTGCTGACCGGCCACCACCGCAACCACTCCGCGATCATGCGGACCGCGCGTGAGGTGATCGCCTCCGGTCGGCTGGGCCGGCTGGTGGCGGTGCAGGGCAGCGCCTGCTTCCGCAAACCCGATGACTACTTCGAGGTCGGCGGTGGCTGGCGACGACGGAGCGGTGGCGGCCCGATCCAGCTCAACCTGATCCACGAGGTCGACAACCTGCACCAGCTGCTCGGCCCGGTGGTCGAGGTGCAGGCGATGACCTCGGCCGCCGCCCGCGGATTCGAGGTGGAGGACACCGCGGGAATCCTGCTCCGGTTCGCGAACGGGGCGCTCGGCAGCTTCCTGCTCTCCGACGTCGCGGCCTCGGCGCGGTCGTGGGAGCAGACCAGCGGCGAGAACCCCGACTACGACCACCACGACGACGAGGACGCCTACGTGGTGATGGGCACCGACGGCTCCCTCGCCATCCCGACGATGCGGCTGAAGTCCTTCGCGGACAGGGCTTCCTGGACAGAGCCGCTGATCGGCGAGAGGGTGCCGGTCCCGGCCGTCGACCCGATCCACGCCCAGCTGGCGCATTTCGCCGCGGTGATCCGCGGCGACCAGCAACCGGTGTGTGACGGCGCCGCCGGGTTGGCGGCCGTCGCCACCATCGACGCGATCCTGACCGCCGCCCGCACCGGCGGCACGGTCACCGTACCCACCCCCGGAAACGAGAGGAATCCCCATGCTCACGGGAAACTCGACCCTGCTCCTGCATCTCGGTGATCCGACGCACTCGTTCAAGGCGCCGATGATCTACAACCCGTGGTTCGCCCATGCCGGGATCGATGCCTGCGTGGTACCGCTCGGGGTCCGGGCCACCGAGTTCACCGCCGAGTTCGGGCTGCTGATGAAGGCGACGAATGTGCGCGGTGCGCTGGTCACCATGCCGCACAAGGTGACGGTGCTCGACCTGGTCGACGAGGTCCGCCCCGCCGCAGCCATCGCCGGTGCCGCCAATGCGGTCCGGGTGGAACCCGGCGGGCGCCTGGTCGCGGACATGTTCGACGGGGAGGGGTTCGTCCGCGGCATGCGGCGTAACGGGCGCCCACCACAGGGGCTGTCCGCGCTGGTCGTCGGTTCCGGTGGTGTGGGATCGGCGATCGCCGCATCCCTCGCCGCGGCGGGCGTTTCCCGGATCGCGGTGTTCGACACCAGGGCGGCGGTGATGCAGGGGTTGGCCGACCGACTGCGCAGCCATCATCCGGCGCTCGAGGTGCAGACCGGGATCAGCGATCCGGCGGGTTTCGATGTCGTGGTGAACGCGACTCCGATGGGGATGAACCCGGGCGACCCGATGCCGGTCGCGGTGGACCGGTTGGCACCCGGCACCTTCGTCGGGGAGGTGGTGATGACCAGGGCGATGACACCGTTCCTGCAGGCGGCGCGGCAGCGCGGCTGCACCACCCAGGTCGGCACCGACATGCTCTTCGAACAGATTCCCGCCTATCTGGAGTTCTTCGGGTTCACCCCGCTGCCGACCCCTGCCCAGCTCCGCGAACACGCCCAACTCGTTGCCTGACCCCGACGTTCATCGAGTAGGTCGCGCAGCGACCCGTGTCCCCGACGTTCATCGAGTAGGTCGCGCAGCGACCGTGTCCCCCACGCTCATCGAGTAGGTCGCGCAGCGACCGTGTCGAGATGAACCACCTCGATCGGCACATCTCGACACGTCCGGCGCTGCCTCGCTTCGCGTCGGCACCGCCGGACCACTCGATGAGCGTCCGGCTCACTGCTCCGGCAGGCCGTGCCGCTCCTCGAGCTCCCGGATCTCGGCGAGCACCGACGGTGCCCGGTTGGCGACCGACTGACCACCGAACAGGTACGCCAGATCGAGCGTCTGCTGCAGCTGCTCCCAGCTCGCCCCCTGACGCCGCGCCGCCCAGCCGTGCAGCTTCGCCGCGTCACTGAGTCGGCTGGCCAGGATCGCGAACAGCATCAGTTGCACCGTCAGCTCGTCCAGGTCGGCCGGGTTCGACACCAGCGCTCGCGCCTTCTCCTGTGCCAGCAGAAGTTCCGGGTTGCTGGAGCGCAGCGACTCGAAGCGAGCCGCGACCCGCGGCGGCACGAAACCCATCAGCTCCCGGTAGCTGGCCAGGTAGTCCTCGATCTCGGCGTTCTGCTGTTCGCTCGTCATGACCCGATTCTTCCATCGGCCGCCTCAGTCGAGCTCGATGACCAGATCCGCCAGGTCCCGCGGCCGATCCTGCAGCCAGTGCCGGCGCTCCTGGGCCGCCCAGCGCTCCCAGTGCGGCTCGTAGGCGGCACCGTCCCGGGCCAGCGCCCGCTGGCGGCGTACCGGCTCGGACAGTTCCAACCAGACCGACACCGACGCCAGCGCGACCGATGCCCGGGTGATCGCCCCGCACCCCTCGATGATCAGATCCGCGGCCGGGTCGAGCGGGACCCACTCCCCGGGCCGATCGGCGGCCCAGTCCCAGCGCCGATAACCCGAGCGGTCCGAGAGGATGTCGGCGGTCACCATCGCCGCGCCGGCGGCCAGGCCGTCCCAGCCGGGATAGCAGTCGTCCAGGCTGACCACCCGCGGTGCCGGATCGAGCAGCCGGGCGAGCTCGTGCGCGGTGCTCGTCTTGCCGGATCCGGAGCCGCCGTCGAGGAGCGCCACCCATCGCCCGGGCCCGGTCAGTCCCGGCTGCAGCAGCGGTGCCAGCGCCTCGGCGATCACGAGCCCACCCAGTTGGCGGTGCCGAACCAGACCGCGGAGCCGACCGCGACCGCACCCATCACCGCACACACCAGCACACCCACCGCGTCGGCGCCCCGCAGCCGGGATTCCCTTGCCCAGCTGCGTTCTGGAGCATCCGGACCGGTCGCGCCGAAGCCCTTCGCCTCCATCGCCGTGGCCAGTCGGCTGCCGCGCCGGATCGCCAGCACCAGCAGCGCGAAGGCCATCGACAACCAGCGCCGGACCCGCCCGGTGTCCCCGAGGCCGCGGGCGCGGCGGGCCAGTCCGAGCGAGCGCCAGTCGTCGGTGAACAGCCCCAGCATCCGGATCCCGGCCAGCGCGCCGAGCACGAACCGCGCCGGCAACCGGGCCACCTGCGCCAATCCGTCGGCCAGGTCGGTGGGGTCCACATCGCCGAACAGCAGCACCGCCGACAGGCCGAGCGCCAGCACCCGCAACAGCACCGCCACCGCCAGCAGCAGCGAGTTGTCGGTGACCCGGATCAGCAACCAGGCAAACCATTCCGCGCCACCGGGGCGCCCGTACAGTGCCATCGAGATCGCCGCCAGCATCCCGACCACGAACAGCACCGCCAGCCGGCGGGCGATCAGTCGCGGTGGGAATCCACAGGCCAGCGCGGCGATGAGCACCAGCACCAGCCCGACCGCGGCACTCAACCAGTCCAGGGTGAGGATCAGCGGGATCGAGAGCACCAGCGCCATCGCGAATCGGGTCACCGGATTCAGCCGATCCAGCAGCGTGTTCGCCTTCTCGGTCATCGTGCCGCCACCGCCAACCGGCGCTGCCCGAGCACCTCGATGAACGGCTCGTCATGGGTGACCGAGAGCACCGCACCCCCCTCACCCAGCATGCCCGCGACCAGGCGTACCAGGTCCAGCCAGGTGGTCCGGTCCTGGCCGAAGGTCGGCTCGTCGAGCACGATGAGTCGCGGGCCGGTGGCCAGCACCGTACCGACCGAGAGCCGGCGTTTCTGCCCACCGGAGAGGGTGAACGGATTCGCTGCGGCCAGCGGTTCGAGATGCAACAGGGCAAGGAGTTCCTCGACCCGCCGGGTGATCTCGGTGGCGGGGATGCCCAGCGCCCGCAGCCCGACGGCGAGCTCCTCGCGGACCGTGGCCGCGACGAACTGGTGCTCGGGCTGCTGGAAGACCGTACCGATCCGGGGCAGCAGATCCACCGAGCGCCAGGTCGCCGGATCGGCCGGGTTCGGCGTACGCCCGAAGGCACGTCGCCGGGCGGGGGGCCGCAGCTCCGGAGCCGCCACCAGGTCACCGCCGAGCCGGGGCAACAACCCGGCCAGGGTGAGCGCCAGGGTGGTCTTCCCGGCACCGTTCGGGCCGGTGAAGACCGTGGAGGTGCCCGCCGGGAGGGTGACGTCGATGCCGTCGCGCAGCACGGTGTCGTAACCGATGGCGAGCCCCCGGCCGACCAGCAGCTCGGTGGCATCGGCCGGTGGCGTGGGCACGGCCACCTCGGGCAGCGGTACGCCCGGCACCCAGACCCCGGCGGCCAGCAGCCGGTCCCGGTGTTCGGCGAAGACCCGGTCGGGCGGGCCGTCGGCGAGAACGCCACCGCCGGCATCGAGCACCACGACCCGGTCCACCAGGTCCTGCCAGAGATCCACCCGGTGCTCGACCACGACCAGCGTGGTCGAGCGGTCGGCGACCAGCTCGCTGACCGCGGCCCGGACCTCCTCGATGCCGACCGGGTCGAGGTTGGCGGTGGGTTCGTCGAGCAGCAGCAGCCCGCTGCGCATCGCGACGGCTCCGGCCAGTGCCAATCGCTGCTTCTGGCCGCCGGAGAGCTGGCTCGTCGGATGACCCAACGGCATCCGCAATCCCAACCGGTGCAGGGATTCGCTGACCCGCGGCCAGATCTCGGACCGCGGTACGCCGAGGTTCTCCAGCCCGAAGGCGACGTCGTCACCGATCCTGGCCAGCACCACCTGGGATTCCGGATCCTGCAGGACCAGCCCGATCCGGCCGCGCTGCCGGGAGGGATGCTTGCCGCCGACGAGCAACCGGCCGGTTTCCTCGCCCTCCTCGGCGCCGCCGAGCACCCCGGCCAGCGCGTGCAGCAGGGTGCTCTTGCCCGCCCCGGACGCGCCGAGCAGCAGCACCCGCTCACCCGGTTCGATGGCCAGATCGAGGTCGGTGACCGCCCAGGCGCGCCGCCCCGCATGCCGCCAGCCCCAGCCCTCGGCGCGGACCGCGAGCGGGGTGGCGGCCGGGTCGGTGGTGTTGCTCAGACCAGCCGCCTGGACTCGCGCCCGGCGGCGAAGCGATCCAGCGCCCCGGCACGCGCCAACGCCTTCATCAGCAGCCAGGCCAGCAGGCCCGCCAGCACCGCACCGGAGAGCGCGGTGCAGATCAGGTAGAGCGTGTTGTAACCGGCCGACTTGGACCAGTTGCCGAGGATGAACTCATTGACCCAGGCGCCGACGCCGGCGAGCAGGCCGGCCAGGATGGCGACGATCGCGCCGAAGCGGCGGTAGGCGAAGATGGCGAAGACCAGCTCCGCGCCGAGCCCCTGGGCGAGTGCGGAGTACATCGTCTCCCAGCCCCACTGGTTGCCGAGCGCCATCGAGACGAATCCGGCGACCAGTTCGACGAAGAGCGCCGCACCGGGCTTGCGGATGATCAACCCGCCGAGCGGGCCGCCGAGGAACCAGACGCCGGCGGCCAGGCCACCCAGGCCCGGGGTGAGCGCATCCATCGCCGAGTACCAGGCGTACCCCAGGGAGTTCCAGCCGAAGAAGATCAGGCCGCAGGCGACGCCGAGGACCGCCGCGACGACGATGTCGACCACCCGCCAGCGGTGCCGGCCACCGCTGTCCGGCCGGGTCTGGTCGTCGACGCGAGCCTGCTCGTGCTTCTGGTTGCTCATCGTGTGCCTCTCTGCTCGCACGGGCCCAGCGGCGGCTGGTGCAAGAGGCCTCCCTGCGCTGGCATGACCCAGATCAGGTGTGACGGTCGAAGGTCTGACCTTCCTCTCAGCCCGGTGCCCCGGACTCCCGTGATCCGAATCAGTATAGAACCGGGCCGCGGTCCCGGTCGTGGGGGCGTACCGGGAATACCACCAAGTAGTTGACTGTTGAACGAGTGTGAAGAAAATTGGTTTCCTGAACTTCGGCCATTGGAGCGAGACGCCCTACTCCAAGGTGCGCACCGCCTCCGATGCGCTGCTGCAGTCGATCGACCTGGCCGTCGCGACCGAGGAGCTGGGCGGTGACGGGGCGTACTTCCGGGTGCACCACTTCGCCCGGCAGCTCGGTTCGCCGTTCCCGCTGCTCGCCGCGATCGGTGCCCGCACCAAGCGGATCGAGATCGGTACCGGGGTGATCGACATGCGCTACGAGAACCCGATGTACATGGCCGGGGACGCCGGTGCCGCCGACCTGATCTCCGGCGGCCGACTCGAGCTCGGCATCAGCCGGGGATCGCCCGAGCAGGTGATCGACGGCTGGCGCTACTTCGGCTACCAGCCCGCCGAGGGTGAGACCGCCGCCGACATGGCCCGCCAGCACGCGGAGGTGTTCCTGGAAGTGCTGTCCGGCAAGGGATTCGCGCGACCCAACCCGCGGCCGATGTTCCCCAACCCGCCGGGTCTGTTGCGTCCCGAGCCGCATTCCCCCGGTCTGCGCAGGCGGATCTGGTGGGGCGCGGTCTCGGATGCCACCGCGCGCTGGACAGCCGAGAAGGGGATGAACCTGATGAGCTCCACGCTCAAGGCCGACGAGACCGGTGAGCCGTTCCACGTCCAGCAGCGCAAGCAGATCGAGGCCTTCCACGCCGCCTGGCAGGAAGCCGGCCACGACTGGCAGCCGCGCACCTCGGTGAGCCGCTCGATCATGCCGATCACCACCGATGAGGACCGGATGTATTTCGGCCACGAGGGTGAAAGCTCCGATCAGGTGGGTCAGATCGAGCAGGATCTGCGGGCGGTCTTCGGGCGCAGCTATGCCGCCGAACCGGACAAGCTGATCGAACAGCTGGCCGACGATGAGGGCATCGCCGCCGCGGACACGCTGCTGCTCACCGTGCCGAACCAGCTCGGGGTGGACTACAACGCCCGGCTGATGGAAACGGTGCTGACCCAGGTCGCCCCCGCGCTCGGCTGGCGCTGAGGCGCAGCCGGGGTCGCGGGTGGGGCAGGATGAACCCATGGCGACCACGTTGAGCTGGGATGAACTGGGCGAGGGGATCGGGCGCGCCGGGACGGTGCTGCGGGCGAACGCTGCCAGCAGCGGTCTCGACGCCCCGGTGCCCACCGCACCGGAGTGGACGGTCCGCGACCTGGTCGCGCACCAGGGCCGGGTGCACCGGTGGGCCGTCGCGGTGCTGGACGGCCGCGCCCAGCTCGCCGACAGCGGCGACTTCGCACCGACCGAGGACGAGGCCGCCGATCTGCTGGAGTGGTTCGACGACGGCTGGGCACTGCTGCTGCACACCCTCGGCGGTGCACCGGAGGATCTCGACGTGCCGTTCTTCCTGCGCACCGGGGATTCACCGCGGGTCGGTTGGGCCCGCCGCCAGGCCCACGAGACCAGCATCCACGCCGTCGACGCCCTCGCCGCGCGGCTGGGGCGTACGCCGGAGGCTGCCGAGACCTGGTTGCAACCGATGTTCGCCGCCGACGGTGTCGACGAGCTGCTGATGGGTTTCGCACCCCGCCGTTCCACCGGGTTGCGCAACGACGAACCCATCACCGTCGAGGTGTCGACCACCGACACCGGGCATGTCTGGTCGCTCGATATCGGCCCGGAGGGGACACGTCCCCGCGCCGAGGCCTCGCCCGATGCGGCGGTACGCCTCAGCGGCCCGGCGGTCGAGCTCTACCTCGGGCTCTGGAACCGCGGCGACTCGAATCGGGCCGGGCGGATCGACGACCCGCAGAATTTCCTGCCCAGCTGGGCGGAGCGGGTGCGGATCTGAGCAGACGCGTGCGGTGAGACGGCCGACCGAAAGGCTTAACACCTCAGACCTCCAGCGGTAGTGTCCGCCAGCAACGACCGCGGGAGGCACGATGACGAGCACCGAGGACCCGGAACGGACCAGCGAGAGCCGTTACGAGCAGGGATACCACACCTCCGGCGTGATCACCTCGATGCAGCGGCGGGTGCTCGCCGGCGCCTCGGTCGGCCAGTTCATCGAGTTCTATGATTTCGCGCTCTATGCGATCTCGGCGATCACGCTGTCCCGGCTGTTCTTCCCACCCGGCAACGAAACCACCGCGCTGCTCTCGCTGTTCGCGGCCTACGGTGTCTCCTTCTTCATCCGTCCCGTCGGCGGGCTCGTCTTCGGTGCCCTCGGTGATCGGATCGGCCGCCGCAACGTGCTCTTCGCGACCCTGCTGCTGATCGGTGTCGCGACCGCCGGAATCGGTTCCCTGCCGAGTTATCACACGATCGGCATCACCGCGACGGTGCTGCTGGTCTTCCTGCGGCTGGTCCAGGGCTTCTCCGCCGGCGGGGAATCGGTCGGCTCACCCGCCTTCGTCTTCGAGCATGCACCGGTCGATCGGCGCGGTTGGTGGATCAACATCGCGCTGGCCGCGACCGCGTTGCCCTCGGTGGTGGCCTCCGGGCTGGTGGTGCTGCTGCAGACCACCATGGAGCCGGCCGCCTTCGGTTCCTACGGTTGGCGGATCCCGTTCTGGATCGCGTTGCCGCTGGCGGTCTTCGGCATCTGGATCCGGTTGCGCACCGACGAATCCCCGGCCTTCAGGCAGATGGAGGCCGCCCAGCGCGCCGAACTCGCCCAGGCCACCCCGGTCCGCGACGCCTTCCGCGAGAACTGGCTGACGATGGTGCAGGTGGTCTTCGTGATGGGGATGACCGCGATGGGCTTCTATTTCCTGTCCGGCTACTTCATCTCCTACGTCGCCACCACCGGCCGGTTGAGCAGCAGCCAGTCGCTCGGCCTGAACGCGCTCGCGATGCTGGCCTACACCATCCTGCTGCCGATCATGGGCCGGATCGGTGACCGGGTCGGCCGGCGCACGATGATGCTGGCCGGGCTGGCCGCGATCCTGGTGCTGGCCCTGCCGGCGTTCCTGCTGGTCACCAGCGGCAATGTCGCTCTGGCGCTGCTCGGCCAACTGCTCTTCGTCCTCGCGATCACCATCTATGGCGGCGGTTGCTACACCTTCTTCATCGAGGTCTTCGACACCCGCACCCGCTTCACCTCGGCCGCGTTCAGCTACAACCTGGGATACGCACTGTTCGGCGGCACCGCGCCGCTGATCGGGACCGCGCTGGTGTCGGCATCGACGATCCCTTACTCACCGGCGTTCTATGTGATGGGTTTCGCCGTCCTGGTGCTGGTGCTGATGTTCGCACTCCGCATCCCGGAGACCCGCGGCCGGATTTCCTGAACCCGCAAGCTGCGCAGCAGAAGGAGAATCGATGGAGACGAACAGGTCCGCTGCCGAGGTGCTGGCATCCTTCGCGGAACTGAGCCGGATCGGGGCCACCGAGGCCGGCGGGGTGGAACGGCAGGCCGCGACCGCGGCCGACGGTGAGACCCGGGCCTGGTTCCGGCGGTTCGCGAGCGAGCGCGGCTGGTCGACCCGGGTGGACGGGATCGGCAACCTGTACGCCCTGGTCGAGTTGGTGCCCGGTGCGCCCTCTGTCTATCTGGGTTCGCATCTGGACTCCCAGCCGCGCGGCGGCAGGTTCGACGGGGCCTACGGTGTGCTCGCGGCCCTGCACGCGGCCGACCGGTTGCAGCGCCGCGCCGCCGCCGAGCCGGGTGCGGTGGCGTACAACCTGTGCGTGGTGGACTGGTTCAACGAGGAGGGCGGCCGGTTCCAACCCTCGATCATGGGCAGCTCGGTGTTCGCCGGAATCATGGACCGCGAGACGATGCTCAAGGTGACCGATGACGACGGAATCACCGTGCGGGAAGCACTTGCGGCGATCGGCCAGCTCGGCACCGACGAGCCACCGGCACCCGCCGCGTACGCCGAGATCCACATCGAGCAGGGCCGGATCCTGGAGCGCGAGGGGATCGGTTTCGGTGCGGTGGATTCCACCTGGTACACTCAGAAGCTCGATATCGAGGTCGACGGCGAACAGTCGCACACCGGTGCCACCTTGATGGCGGACCGGCATGACGCGCTCTACGTCGCCTCCCGGGTGATCACGATGCTGCACGACATCTGCGACGAGTTCGAACCCGAGGCGCTGCTCTCGGCGGTCGGCTATTTCACCGTCGAACCGAACTCGCCGATCGTGGTGAACCGTTACGTGCACATGGTCGGCGATCTGCGTTCCAACGATCCGCAGATCGTGCACCAGGCCCGGGACCGGCTGGTCGAACGGTTCGCCGAACTGGCCAGGGAGACCGAGGTCCGGATCACCGCCAAGGATGTCGACATCCGACCCAAGCTGCACTACCCGGAGGCCGGGATCGAGCTGGTGGAGAAGGTCGCCGCCGATGCCGGGGTCGAGGTGCGCCGGATGCAGACGATGGCCGGCCACGACTCGGTGCCGATGAACACCGTGGTGCCGACGGTGATGATCTTCATCCCCAGCGTCGACGGGGTTTCCCACTGTGAAAGGGAGTTCACCCGCGACGAGGACCTGCTCGCCGGTGTCGATTTCCTGGAGAACGTCGTCTGGGAACTGCTGCAGGGCCGGTTGGACGGGGTCGAACCGGCACCCCGGTACTGAGCCGGTGACCCCGGCGCCGACCTACCCTGTTGGGGCACGGTTGTCGGTCCAGGAGGTAGGCGGTGCCGGTGCTCGGGATGGTCCTGCTGGTGGCGATCGTCGCGCTCGCCCTGGTCGCCGTGCTCGACCTGATCCGCCGGGTGCCGCTGATCTGTGCACCGATGCTGGCGCTGGCCGTGCCGGTGCTCCTGAACGCACCCCTGCTCGGCTGGTACCTCGACCGGGAACTGGGCGGTCGGTGGCGCGCCCCGATGATCGTGCTGGCGGTGCTGCTCGGCTACCTGTGGCTGCGGTTGCAGCTCGCCCCGATCCGCGACGGCGTACGGCTCGGACCGCTCACCAAGATCCTCGGCGGCGCCACCCCGATCCTCTATTCGCTCTGCTATGCAACGATTCTGCAGGCCATCGTGCTGCCGGTGGTGTGGGTCAGCTGGGGTGCGCTGATCCCGACCGGCGTGCTGGTCACCAACCTCGTCTGGTCGGTGTTGAGCTGCCTGCTGCTCTATCTCAACGGCGCCCTGCGCGCGGTGCTGTTGTCGAAGAGCCTGTCGGTGGTCAGCCGGGTGTTCCTGCTGGGCACCCTGTGGATCCCGGTGCTCGGCTGGATCGCCGGGGTCGGCGCCGGGCGTACCGTCCGCCGCGAATATCTGGCCGCCGTCGACCGGGCCGAGTGGGAACGGGAACTGCCCACCGACGACCGGTGCGCGACCCGGTATCCGATCCTGCTGGTGCACGGCGTCGGCTGGCGGGACCGGATGCTGTTCAACGCCTGGGGCCGGATCCCGCGCTATCTGAAGCGGCACGGGGCGAGCATCTACCACGGTGAGCAGGAGGCCTGGGGCACGATCGAGGAGAACGGGAAGCAGGTCGCGGACCGGATCGCGCAGGTCTGCGAACAGACCGGCTCGCCGAAGGTCAACGTGATCGCGCACAGCCGCGGCGGGATCGATTCCCGCTACGCGATCTCGACGCTCGGCATGGGTGATCGGGTGGCCAGCCTGACCACGATGAACACCCCGCATCACGGCGTACGTTTCGCCGACACCGCAACGAAGCTGAAGGAACCGGTCTATCTCAAGCTCGCCGCGGTGGTGAACTGGGTCTTCGCGGTGGCCGGTGACACGACCCCGGACTTCCTCACCTCGACGATGGCCTTCCGCACCGAGCTGGCCCGCGAGTTCAACCGCAACACCCCCGACCATCCGGCGGTCCACTACCAGTCCTACACCTCGGTGATGAGCTCGGCCGCGAGCGATCCACGGTTGGCGGTGCCCTATCGGGTGATCAAGGCGCTCGGTGAGGAGAACGACGGGTTGGTCTCGGTGGATTCGGCGAAGTGGGGCGAGTTCCGCGGGGTCTTCCGCAGCACCGGACGCCGCGGTGTCTCGCACGGTGACCTGGTCGACTACAACCGCGAGGACTTCCACGGGTTCAACGTGCTCGCCGAATACATCCAGATCGTCGGCGAACTCAAGCAGCGCGGCTATTGAGCTCGCGCAGATATCGCCGCACGGCGGTCGCGGCCGCGCGCCCACCCCGGTTGCCACCGATGGTGCTCGCCGACGGGCCATAGCCGACGAGCTGGACGCGCGGGTCACGCGCGGCGGTGACGGCGGCCTGCGGGCCGCTGCCCGAGGGCAGCAGCGCGATCCCGCCGAACTCGGAGCGCAGGTGCAGCGGCGCGAGATGCGAGACCGCGGGCCGGAAGCCGGTGGCCCAGAGGATCACGTCGGCCGCCTCGAAGGAGCCGTCGGCCCAGCGCACCCCGTCCGGTTCGATCGAGTCGAACATCGGCCGGCGATCGGCGTACGCACCCAGCCGTCGCGCCTGTTCCTCCTGCGGCCGCAGCATCAATCCGGTCACGCTGACCACGCTGGCCGGCGGCAGCCCCTGGGTGACCCGTTCGGCCACCCTGGTCACGGCCTCCAGTCCGGCATCGGGATGAAGTCACCGCTGCGCCAGACGGGTTCGCGGCGGGTGACCCAGATCGTCTCGGCGACCGGGGCCAGCTCGCCGAGGAACTGGATCGCCGATGCGCCACCACCGACGACCACGATCCGCTTGCCGGCCAGCTGCTCGCGCCCCGGATAGTCGGCGGTGTGCCACTGCTCGCCGGTGAAGGATGCCTGGCCGGGATAGCGCGGCACGAACGGGCGGGTCCAGGTGCCGGTGGTGTTGACCAGGGTACGGGTCCGCCAGAACCGGTCACCGGCCTCGACCCGCAACAGTTCCGGCTCCTCGGGATCGTCGCGGACGGCGTCGACGCGCACCGGACGGATCACCGGAAGTCCCTGTGTCTGCTCATAATCCGCGAACCAGGTCGGGATGATCTGGTTGGCGCGGTCGGTGGAAGTGCCGGGTGCCGGTGCATCCGGCAGGTCCGCGACCCCGTGCACATCGGTCATCGTCAGCGAATCCCAGCGGTGCTGCCAGGCGCCCCCGGCGCGCTCATCGGCGTCCAGCACGACATGGTCGATCCCGCGCCGCTTCAGGTGATGGGATGTCGACAACCCGGCCTGCCCGGCGCCGATCACCAGCGAGTCGAGAACATCCATCACGGTGGGTGGAACAACGAAACCGCCGCGGTTATGCCCGATCGGCCAGTGTCGTGCCCCAGTCGGGGTCGATCGCACCGCCCACGGCGTCGGCAAAGGTGCCGCGCACCAGCGCCACCAGACCGGTGAGATAACCGGTGCGCAGCGCGTGGGTGTCCGCGGTGTCACCCGCCAGGTGGCCGAGCGTGCCACGGGCCAGTTGCAGGGCGCTGCCGGCCAGGTGCTCGACGCCCTCGGGGTCGATCGGCTGCAGTTCCAGGGCGTGGGCGATCGTGCGGTAGTGACCGGTCAGCCGGTCCCGGTCCTGCGTGTCGATCTGGGCCAGCCGCTCCCGCAGACCGGGATCCGGTGAGGTCATCGCCAGCGCCCGGACCGCGACGAAAGCCCGCCAGCGCTCCGAGCCGGTGAAGATGGTCAGCTCGGCATCCGCGCTGTCGGCGATGAAGCGGGCCGCGCAGGCACGCCGATCGCGGTCATCCGGCAGCACGGCGCGCCGGGCGATGGCCACGACCTCCTCGCGGCCGAGGGTTGGGCTGCTGTGCACGGCCAGCGCCTGGTCGATCGCGAACGCCTGGAACTCGGCGCGATTGCGCCAGATCCGGTACGCCGAGGCGCGGGAGACGCCGGCGGCCTCGATGATCTGCTCCATCGGCAGGTCGGCGGTCACCGGTACGCCGTGTTCGGCGATCTGGCGCAGTACCGAGGCGACGACGAGTTCGCGGGTCTGCTGTTCGGTGCGGTGGGTTCTGGTCGTCACGTGGGCCTCCTTGACGTCGAGACACAGTGTCTCATACGGTTGTTGAGACATCACATCTCAAAGGAGTCCGATCATGCCGCAGAATCGTTCGCGTACCGCCGTGCTGGCCGGGATCGTGGCCAGCGTGCTCGCCATCGCGGCCGTCGCGCTCAGCAGCGACGCGCTGCGCACCCAGCTCGCCGGGGCGTACGCCTATCCGAATGCGTCGGGGATGAGCCTGGACGACGCCACCTCCTGGACGACGACCTATCTGTTCCTGATCTTCGGCGCCGCCCTGCTGGTCGCGTTGATCTATCTGATCCCGCGGGTCGCCGGCTCGCGCGCGGGCTGGTGGACCGGTGCCGTGCTCACCGTGCTCGGCGCCGCCCTGGCGATCTACAACGCGACCCAGGCCTTCCCGATGCTGATCAGGGTCGCCGGCTTCCTGCCCGTTGCCGCCGGGCTGGTCTGGCTCAGCCTGTCTGGCTCCGGCCGGCGCACGGCTCGGGCTGCCGCTGCGGCGTGACCGATGCGGTGGCGGTCGGCGTACGCCCCGGGATGGTCAGCGCGACGAGCGTCGCGATCCCAATGATCACGGCGATTCCGGTCATCGCGACCGTGAGCGGTACGCCCCCACTGACGGTGACCACATTGATCAGCACCGCCAGGCCGATCGCACCGCCGAGCTGCTGACCGGTGGTGGCGATCCCGCTGGCGGTGCCCTGATCGGCCTCGGCGGTGCCGGTGGTCGCGGTGGCGTACATGGTCGTGAAGACGACGCCCTGCCCGATGCTGAAGAGCGCGGCCAGTGCGAGCACCAGCGGCCACCCGGTCGCGTCCCGCACCAATCCGGCGAACAGGGCGACACCGGCCAGTCCGATCAGTTGACCGGACAGCATCGCCGTCCGCAACCCGGTGCTGGTGGCGAGTCGGCCGCCGATCGTGGTGCCGATCAGCACCCCGGCGCACGGGATGACGAAGGCGAGTCCGGTCACGAACGGGCTCAAACCCCGTACCTGCTGGAAATACAGGGTCAGGAAGTAGGCCGTCGCACCGAATCCGGCCATGAACAGGAAGGTCGACGCGGTGCCGGTGGACAGGTGCCGGTTGCGGAAGCGGTGGAGGTCGAGCAATGGATCGGCGGCCCGTCGTTCGACGAGCAGCAGGACCGCGGCGGCGACCAGCCCCGCGACCAGGGTGCCGAGCGCGGCGGTGGAGGCCCAGCCGCCCTCGGCGGCGAAGGTGAAGCCCATCACGACCAGTACCGCGGTGGCGGTGGTCAGCACGGCGCCGGGGAGGTCGAGGCGCCCGGCGTGCGGGCGGTGCGCATCGGCCGGTACCGAGCGCGCGGCGAGCAGCGCGACCAGCGCGACCAGCGGCAGGTTGATCGCGAACACCGCCCGCCAGCCGAAGAGGTCGGTCAGTACGCCGCCGAGGATCGAACCGAGCACCATGCCCGATGAGCCGGCGGCGCCCCAGATGCCGAGCGCCCGGTTGCGGGGCGCGCCCTCGGTGAAGCTGGTGGTCAGCAGGGCCAGGGTGGCGGGTGCCAGGGCTGCGCCGCCGATGCCCTGGATGCCGCGACCGAGGATCAGCATCCATTCGGCGACGGCGATGCTGCCGAGCAGTGAGCCGAGGGCGTACCCGGCCAGTCCGAGCAGGAACATCCGGCGCCGCCCGAGGGCGTCGACGAGTCGGCCGCAGAGCAGCAGGAACCCACCGAATGCGATCGCGTACGCGCTGACCACCCATTGCAGGGTCTCGGCGGAGAAGCCGAGCCCGGCGATCTGGGGGAGTGCGACGAAGACGATGTTGTAGTCCAGTCCGATCAGCAGCTGGGCCGCGGCGAGCACGGTGAGCAGCAGCGCCGGGTGTCGTGGGGATGCGGGTTTCGTGGGGTTCATCTCTCTCCGAAATAGTCCGAGTTACCATCTTCCGAGTTCGGACAGTAACAGTTCGGGAGAGGTCCGGCTAGAGTCATGGTGTGAAAAGTTCCGGTGGTGATGTGGAGCTGTGCGGGTTGGTGGCGCGGCTGAATCAGCGGCTGGATTCGCATGTCCGCCGGGTCGCGGACCGTCTGGGGATCACCTCCTCGCAGACGATCGCGTTGCGCGAGCTGTCCGAGGCGATGACGCTCACCGAGCTGGCCGAGCGGATGAGCTGCGAGGCCTCCAATGCTGGGTATGTGATCGACCGGATGGCCGAACAGGGCCTGGTCACCCGCGAGCCGCATCCCGGTGACCGGCGCCGCAAACTCCTCGAACTCACCGCGGCAGGGCAGCGGTGCCGCCGCAATGTGCTCACCGCGCTGGCCCAGCAGGCCCCGGTCGACACCCTCGACGCGGCCGAGCAGGACGCGCTGAAAACCCTGCTGCGCAAGGCGACCGGGGGCTGATGCCCCGTTCATCGAGTAGCCGGCCTCCCACGTTCATCGAGTAGCTGGCCCGGTGTGGCGAAGCGGAGCCCGGGGCAGCGTGTCGAGATGAACCGGTGCCCAGGGTCAGTCGCCGACCTGGCCGATCCGCTGCGTACCCAGTTCGTCCTGCAGTCCGGCCAGCAACTTGCTCAGCAGGCGGGCGAGAGCCTCGCGTTCCTCGCTGTCCAATGATTCCAGCAGCTCCAGCTCGCGGCCGAGAACGGCGTCGACGAGACGTTCGACGGTCTCGTGGCCGGCCTCGGCCAGCGTGACGTCGACCGCGCGTGACCCGGCTCGTGGGGTGCGTCGGACCAGGCCCTGCTTCTCGGCCCGGTCGACGCGTTGGCTGATCGCTCCGGCGGTGACCATTCCTGCCACCGCCAGTTCGCGGGTGGTCAGCGTGTAGGGGTCGCCGGAACGGCGCAGGGTGGACAGCAGGTCCAGGGTCGCGGCATCGGCGTCATTGCTGCGCAACAGGCGGGTGCGATCGTCGCCGAACAGTTTCGCGGCGTGCCAGATCCGGGTGACGATGCCGATCGACTCGACCGAGGTGCCCGGGCGTTCTCTCAACCAGGCCAGTGCGATCGCGTCGACCTGGTCATCGGGGTCGTAGGCCATCGTGCGGCTCCCGTCGGATCGGATGCTAACGTTTAGGCCTAAACGTCAGCTCTGAGGAGGATGTCATGGACAGGACCGTGATCGTAACCGGTGGTGGTACGGGAATCGGGCGGGCGATCGCCGAGCGATTTGCTGCCGCAGGGGACCGGGTGATCATCACCGGCCGGCGCCGTGAGGTGCTCGACAAGGCGGCCGACGAGCTGGAGGGGAATGTCGAGGTGCGCGACTTCGACGCGTCGGATCCCGGGCAGGTGGAAGCGTTCGTCGTTTCGCTGGATGGGGTGGACGTCCTGGTCAACAACGCCGGCGGCAACACCGACTTCGATGGCGCGGAGCCCGGCAGCCTGGCGGAGGTGGCTGATGCCTGGCAGCGAAATCTGGCTGCGAACCTGATCTCGGCGGTGCTGGTGACCACGGCCCTGGGACCGAAGCTGGGCGCCGGGGCCTCGGTGATCTCGATCGGCTCGATCGCTGCCGACAAGGGCGCGGGTGCCTATGGGGCGGCCAAGGCGGGGATCGCTTCCTGGAACATCGGGCTGGCCCGCGAGCTGGGTCCGCGTGGGGTCACCGCGAATGTGGTGTCTCCGGGATTCATCGAGGCGACCGAGTTCTTCCGCGACGCGCTGACCGACCAACGCCGCCAGTCGCTGATCGATGCCGCGCTGACCGGGCGGGCCGGCGTGCCGGACGATATCGCCGCCATGGTTGAATTCCTGGCCTCCGAGGGGGCCCGCCAGATCGCCGGCCAGACGTTCGCGGTCAATGGGGGCGAGTGGCCGAGTCGCTGAGTGTCATGATGGGTGGGACGCGGAGGGAGTTGCGATGGCGGAACGCTTCGAGGTCGGCGATCATGTCGGCTGGAACTCCGAGGCCGGGCAGGTGGCCGGCCGGATCATTCGCGTGCACACCGCGGACTTCGACTACAAGGGCCACACCCACCGCGCCTCACCCGATGACCCGCAGTACGAGATCAAGAGCGACAAGACCGATCACATCGCCGCACACAAGGGTGGCGCGCTGCACCGGCTCGACGACTGAGCGGCGATGGGTACGCCGATCTTCACCATCGGACACTCGAACCGGTCACTCGAGGAGTTCATCGGTCTGCTGCAGGAGACCGAGATCGAGAGGGTCATCGATGTCCGCAGACTGCCGGGTTCGACACGCTACCCGTGGTTCGACGAGAGTGCGCTTGCCGGATCCCTTGCTGCGCAGGGGATCGCGCTCGATCGGTTGAGCGCACTCACTGGCCGCCGCCCGGTCAGCAAGGACGTCCCGTTCGAGGTCAACGCCTGGTGGGAGAACCGAAGCTTCCACAACTTCGCCGATCATCCCCTTTCGGCCGAGTTCACCGCGGCGCTCGCCACCCTGCAGGAATGGGGAGCTCTGGGGCGTACCGCGGTGATGTGCTCGGAGGCCGTCTGGTGGCGCTGCCACCGCCGGATCATCGCCGATCACCTGCTCGCCCACGGGGCCGACGTCCGCCACATCATGGGCCCGAAGCACGTCGACCGGGCCAGACTCAGCGAGGGCGCCGTGATCGGTGGTGACCTTGAGGTGACCTACCCGGCAACGGAGCGGTCCACGGTCTGATTCCGCGGTGGTCTTTGGGCCGATGTGGTGGCCAGAGCCCCGTAGATAGCTTGATGGCGTGTCGGCTGAACAGTTGGAGTCAGGGATGACGATCTTCGGGCGAATCATGCTGACGCTCGCGGTGATCGCCATCGTGATTCTGTTGGCCATCGGGGGAATGCGGGCATTGGTCTCCGGGTTCCTCTATCAGGGAAAGCTGTTTGCGTTCCAGTTTCCGGGCACTGCCAGCCACCATGCCTTCTTCCAGTGGAAGTACGACAGGCTCGCGCAGATCGCTCCCAGCCTGGGTGACAACGATCCGCTTCCGGCCGACTACGCCGAGATGGGCGTCGATGGTGTGGCGCATCGGGCGGATGGTTCGCCGACCGGCGAGTTCTATCTCGTGGCGTTCCGCAACTGGCGTGATGAGGCCGGCATGCTGATCGTTCTGACGGCTGCCACTTGGCCATCGAATGGAGTCAGCGTCAGCGGTGGTTGGGGAATCCAGCAGTGTGAGCGCCTCGACGATCGATGGCTGACCTGCTGGGGAGACTGACCCAGACGATTCACCCGGCGTACTCCCCGGGTGAATTGGACAGCTCCCGCACCGGTTGTACACAGAGTTCAACTCGGACGATCAGTGACAGGTGACGTTCGCCTGCTCGGCATGGACCGTTCGCCGGGAGTTCACCGGGCGGGAGTGAGGTTGGGCCATGACTCCTCTCATTCGTAACACGCGTCGTTCCGCGCTCGCGCTCGCCACGGTGGCGGTGCTGGGCATCTCCGCGACGGCCGCGTACGCCGCGGGCGGGCTCGCCGCCCAGGGTGGCGCGGCCCGCCTTTCCGGCGACCAGACCACGACGGTGAAGAAGGCCATCGACGGTGGCAAGGCCCGCAACGTCATCCTCATCATCGGCGATGGCATGGGCGATTCCGAGGTCACCTCGGCCCGCAACTACGAGTACGGTGCCGCCGGGAAGCTCCCCGGCATCGACGCCCTCCCGCTGACCGGCCAGTACACGACCTACTCGCTCTACAAGGACGGCAAGCCGGACTACGCTCCCGACTCGGCCGCGACCGGTACCGCCTGGGCGACCGGCACGAAGACCTACGACAACGCGGTGTCGGTCGACATCGAGGGTAAGCCGCAGAAGACGCTGCTGCAGCTCGCGAAGGAGCGCGGCCTCAAGACCGGCAACGTCACCACCTCCGAGATCCAGGACGCCACCCCGGCCGTGCAGGTCGCGAACATCTCGCAGCGTTCCTGCTACGGCCCGAACAAGACGAGCACGACGTGCCCGGAGGCCGCGCTGGAGAACGGCGGCCCCGGATCGATCACCGAGCAGACGCTCACCACCCGTCCCGACATCACCCTCGGCGGCGGTGCGGCGACCTTCGCCGAGACCGCCAAGGCCGGTGAGTACGCCGGCCAGACCCTGGCGCAGCAGGCGACCGCGCGCGGGTACCAGACTGTGACCGACGCCGCCGGCCTCGCCGCCGTCACCGAGGCGGACCAGTCCAAGCCGCTCCTCGGGCTCTTCGCCTCCGGCAACCTGCCGGTGCGCTACACCGGCCCGGAGGCCACTCCGACCGGCGGCTCCCTGCCGGCCGCGAAGTGCACGCCGAACCCCGAGCGTCCCGCGACGCAGCCTAAGCTCGCCGACATGACCAAGAAGTCCATCGAGCTGCTCGACAACAAGGGCAAGAAGGGCGGCAAGGGCTTCTTCCTCCAGGTCGAGGGTGCGAGCATCGACAAGCAGGACCACGCCGCCAACGCCTGTGGCCAGATCGGTGAGGCGGTCGACCTCGACGAGGCCGTGCAGGAGGCGCTCAAGTTCGCCGAGGCCGATAAGAACACCACGGTCCTGGTCACCGCCGACCACGCGCACACCAGCCAGATCGTCGAGGCCGGCTCCACCACGCCCGGTCTCACCGCGAACCTCCTCACCAAGGACGGCTCGCCGATGACGATCGCCTACGGCACCGCCGCGGCCGGTCGTTCGCAGCAGCACACCGGCTCGCAGCTGCGCGTCGCCGGTTACGGTCCGCAGGCCGCGAACGTCGTCGGTCTCACCGACCAGACCGACATGTTCTTCACCATCTCCCGTGCGCTCAGCCTCGGCGGTCGCTGACGCACATCTCTGCCGGTCCGGTCATCGCGATGCGGTGGCCGGGCCGGTTCGCGTCCGGACCTGCTTGACAGCGTGCGAACCACTGCTAGGGTCAGTGCATGTACACACACTTAGAGGATGGGGGATGGCATGAGCGAATCAGCGAGCGGCGCCTGGGCGCAGGTCGCGGCGTTCGCCTCGGCGGTGGATGCCAACCTCGACAAGTGGCTCGGTGACACCTATCGACTGGGGCTGACCGAGTATCGCGCGCTGACCTTCCTGAGCCAGTCACCGGACAAGGAGCTGCGGATCGCGGCGCTGGCCCAGCGGGTCGGGCTCACCTCCACCTCGACCACCCGGCTGGTGAGCCGACTGGAGAGCAAGGGGCATGCGCGTCGGGATGTGTGCGAGGACGACGGTCGCGGTGTGTACGCCGTGATCGACGAACCGGGCGAGGAGCTCTGCCGCGAGATCCAGGCGGCCTTCGATGCCCGCGTCGAGGAGCTGCTGAGCAACCCGGCCAAGCACTTCCCGCACCTGGATGCTCGCGCCCTCGCCTCGGCACTCCAGCAGGTGCGCGCGCTCGTCAAACCCTGACGCTCCGGTGGCTGCTGGAGGCGTACTTCTCGCAGCACATAAATGCATGTACACACACAGATAAAAGGAGATGTCCATGACCACGAAGATCGACGTGTTCGTCGACTACGTCTGCCCGTTCTGCTTCCTGGTGGAGCCGGCGATCGACGAACTCAAGCGGGACCGCGATGTGGAGGTGACGATCCGACCGTTCGAGCTGCGGCCCGATCCGGTGCCGACCCTGCGGCCGGAGGATGATTATCTGCCGCGGGTCTGGCAGCAGTCGGTCTGTCCGATGGCCGACCGCGTCGGCATTCCGATGACCCTGCCGTCGATCTCGCCGCAACCGCGGACCGAGAAGGCGTTCATGGTGCTGCAGCTGGCCCAGGAGCGTGGTCTCGCGGAGGCGTACAGCGAAGCGATGTTCGCCGCCTTTTTCCAGCAGGACAGGAATATCGGCCTCGACGAGGTGATCATCGCGGTCGCCACCGGTGTCGGTCTCGACCGGGACGAGGTGGTGGCGGCCCTGAACAGCGAGGAGCGCCGCACCCGTCAGCGGGCCGATCAGAAGCATGCGGTGAACACGGTCGGGATCGACGCGGTGCCGGGCATCGTGGTCGAGGGCCAGGTGCTGCGCGGCGTACCGTCGGCGAACCGATTGAAGAAGGTCGTCGACGATCTGCGGCGGGACCAGCCGTGACCGCCGCGCACCTGATGACGCGGGCCGTCGACTTCTGCACCGCGCACGTCGAGGCGGGCGGGCTCCCATTCGTCGGTGTCGTGGTGAATGCGGACGGTGTGGCGATCTCGGGTTTCGGCGTGAACCGGGTCGCCGAGACCGGGGATCCGATGGCGCATGCCGAGGTCGTCGCGATCCGCGAGGCGATGGCCGGGTCGGATCTCACCACCCTGGCCGGTTGCACGTTGCTGGCGACCGGCGAACCGTGCGGGCTGTGTTACCGGTACGCGATCGAGCGCGGTATCGATGCGATCCTCGTCGCTATCGACCGCGACGAGGTCGCCGGGTTCGGCTTCGACTATCGCGCCAGCTATGCCGCCTTCGGCATCACCGAGGCGCAACGCGCCGACCTGTTCCACCCGCTGCGCGTCGCGCACGGTGACACCCCGTTCGCCCGCTACCTGCACCTGCGCCACCCCGCACATCCAACCCTGAAAGGAACATCGACATGAGTTGGCTCCACCTGGCCGTCGCGGTCGTCTTCGAAATCACCGTCGGCATCTCGGCCGGCAAGGCGAACGGCTTCAAGCATCTCGGGTGGACGATCGCGACCCTGGTCAGCGGCGCGATCGCCACGTTCTTCCTCAGTCTGGCGCTGCTCACCTTCGACGTCGGCGTCGGGTACGCCCTGTGGACCTCGCTGGCCGGGGTCGGGATCGTCGTCGTCGGCGCACTCTTCCTCGCCCAGAAACTCACCTGGCGCAAGGCCCTCGGCATCGCCATCGTCATCGCCGGCGTCGTCGGGCTCAACCTCGCCGGCGCCTGACCTGCCGGAATCACTGTTCAGAAAGGAAATGTATGAGCACCACATCCACACCCACCGCTACCGTCGAATCCGCGAGGAAGGGCCGCGCCTGGCTCGCGCTGCTGATCGCGGGCGCCTTCGAGGTCGGCTATGCCCTGTCGGTCAACGGCAGTGCCGGATTCACCAATCCGCTCTGGTCCGCCGTCGCTGTGGTGTTCTTCCTGTGCACGCTGTTCTTCCTCAGCGTTGCGCTGAAGCGGATCGACGTCGGCATCGGGTACGCCGTATGGGCCGGCATCGGCGCCATCGGCGCCGCCGTGTTCGGCCCGGTCTTCTTCGAGGAGACCCTCACCTGGGTGAAGGCGTTCTGGCTCGCCGTGATCATCGGCGGGGTCGTCTGGCTCAAGCTCGCCGACAGCCCGAAGCTCGAGGCGGCGTCGAGCTGAGCGCCCGCGGGGTCGCCGATCGGATCAGTTGGTCCGGTCGGCGAAGCCGGCTGGCAGGTCTGCGGGTGCGACGGAGATGAGCGAGTCGTCGTCGGCGCCCACTTCTTCGAAGAGCGTGATCCGCGCGAACTCGGGGACGACCCAGATCGGGTAGGTGGGGCCCTGGTCGCGAAGGGTGCGCATCTGGTCAAGGTGGTCGTTCTGGAAGACCACGGTCTTCGAGCCGTCCTCCTCGATCCAGTGGGGGAAGAAGATCGTGCCGTGTACGCGGTGCTTCTCCGGCATCACGTTCACCACGACACAGGTGCCGGTCGGTTCGTTCCAGGAGACCTTGTAGACACCGTCGTCGATCTGGGCGAGGTCGACCTGCTGGTCCTTCACCCATCGTCCGCCGACGATGCCGCTGTGGATGCGGTAGTCGATCGTCGTCGCGTTCTTCACATACATCTCGTACTGCCAGCCGTTGGCGTACCACGCGGAGCCGGCGCGCAGCACATGCCGAGACGAGCGGACCGGGAAGGACCCGGACGGGAAGCCGCAGCCAGAAAGGAAAGACGAGAAGGAGACAGATCAATGTCTGATCAGAACATCAATATCAAGCTGGATCGCGGTCCCGACAACCACGCCTGGACGGTTCTCGGCACGCTGCTCGCCTGCGGCGCGGCGGGCATGGTCGCCTGGGTCGTCAGCGCGGCCGGGATGCTCGACCTGGCCGCCACCGGCCTCACCTTCTTCACTCAGCTGCTCTCGATGATGTTTAAGGTCGGCCTGCTGGTCCTGCCGGAGAAGAAGAGCAGCGACTTCAGCGAGACCTCCGGCCTGCTCAAGACGGCCTGGCGCGAGTTCCAGGAGTTCCAGGCCAAGTCGCCGATCTGGCGTCTCGCGGTCCTGGCGCTGGGCTTCACCATCGTGTTCATGATCGCCCGCCTGGGCCTCAGCTTCGCACTGGGCGTCTTCGGGAACATCTGGATCGCCGGCGCGGCAGCGGCGCTTCTCGCCTCGCTCATCGTCGCGCCGAACCTCTTCAGCGGGTTCTTCTCGCGGCTCAAGTCGAAGAGCGGCGTGCAGATCAAGCCCCGCATCGACGACGAGCCGGAGTCCGGGAAGGAGGCGGCGTGATCATGAGCGCCACGACCAAGACCATGAGCACGGTCGCCGGCCTCGCGCTGGCGGCGGTGGCCCTCAGTGGCTGCGTCGTCGTCGAGCCCGCCCCGAGCGAGGCGGACGGCAAGCCGAAGGTCAGCGCTCCGGCCGACCCGGTGCCGACCGAGAAGCCCCAGCCCTCTGAGACGGCAACGCCCAGCGAGTCGCCGGAGCCGACCAAGAGCGGCGGCCCCATCGTCGACCTCGAGCCCGAGACCGGCACCAGCTACGTCAAGGCGATGAAGCCGGGAGGCCTGCTGTCCCCCAGCAAGGTGGTGGGTCCCTGGCTTTTCCAGTGGCACGTCGACGGCGACAAGGTCGTCTACAAGGAGGTCCTCTGCACTGGCACCGCCGCTCGAGAGGCGACCGCGACCCTCGAGGGCTCCGGCAAGGACCGGACCGTGCGCTGGGTGGACAACGGCGACGGCGAAGCTGACGATCCGTGGGTCGGAAATGCTCCCACGAAGACCACCCGCGCCGACGTGACCGACACGACGATGCGCGTCGGACTCCTCGACACCGCGACGACCGACGTCGCCGACGAGAAGTCGAAGTTCAAGCAGTACTGCATCGACTCCGGCGAGGACGTCGCCGGGTATTTCAAGTGACGATGCTCGAGCACGAGGTCGAAGCCCATCTGCGGGCGCGGTGCCGACAGATGGGCTTCCTCTGCATGAAGTTCACCAGCCCCGGCCGCGCCGGCGTCCCCGACCGGGTCGTCGTCACGCCCGCGGGCACCGTGTTCGTCGAGACCAAGCGGCCCGGCGGGAAGCTGCGCCGACTGCAGGAGGAGGTCACCGAGAAGATGCGGCGCGCGGGTGCCGAGGTCCACGTCGTCGACACTGTCGCCGGCGTCGACGAGCTGGTCGAGCGCCTGGCAGAGAGAAGGGCAGCAGCATGACCAGGTACGGCTACACGCGCACGTCCACCAAGGACAAGCAGGACGACGACCTCCAGCGCCGCGCGCTCGTCGAGGCAGGCGTCGACGAGAAGCACATCCATTCGGACCAGGTCTCCGGATCGAAGGCCGCGAGGACGCGCACGGGCTGGTCCGCGCTCGACGCCCTTCTCCAGGACGGCGACGAGCTCGTCGTGTGGCGCATCGACCGGATCGGGCGCTCCATGATCGACATCATCAACACCGTCCACGACCTGCTCGCCCGCGGCGTGAGCATCCGGTCCGTCTCCGATGGCATCGACCCCAGCACGCGCGAGGGCCGGATGCAACTCAACCTCATGGCGACGTTTGCCGAGTACGAGCGCGAGCTGATCCAGGAGCGCGTCCAGGCCGGCGTGGACGCTGCAAAGGCACGCGGCGTGAAGTTCGGCCGCCCGGCACCGGACGCAAAGATGGTCGCCAGGAACCTGAGGACCGTCCAGCACCTCATCGACGCGGAGGGCCTGGGCGTGGTCGAGGCGGCGAAGACCGTGGGCTGGTCGAAGGCCACCTACTACCGCCACCGGGCAGCGGCCGGTCCGTAGGAGCCCGTCGTCGGCTCCCCGTGCTAGAGTTGAGCCATCACGATCAGCCCGTTGCCGCAAGGCGCGGGCTGATTTTCTTTACCGGGAGGACGATGGTCGAGTACAGCAAGCCGTGGCTGCCGGTGGAAGGGCAGGTCGACCGACTGGTCGAGCACGGGCTCGATGTCGGCGATCGAGAGCATGCGGCTCGGGTGCTGGAGGCGATCGGCTACTACCGGCTCACCGGCTACCTGTACCCGTTCCGCGAGTCCGAGGAGCACGTCGATGACGACGGCCGGACCCGCATCCGCGTGCTCGGCGACTTCCGGCCGGGGACGCGCCTCGCGCACGCCGAGGAGATCATCGACTTCGACCGAGAGCTGCGCATGCTCGTCCTGGACGGCTTGGAGCGGGTCGAGGTCGCCGTGCGCATGCCCATGGGCTACGTGCTCGGTCGTTCGGCCGTCTTCGCCTACGAGGATCCCTCCCTCTTCATGACGGCCTTCACCGCCGACGGCACCGACGTCCGGGATCCGAAGCCGAGCAAGCACGTGCAGTGGCTGCAACGGGTCCGCGATCGGCAGGCCGGCTCCGACGAGCAGTTCGTCGAGCACTTCCGCACGAAGTACGACGACCGGATGCCGGTCTGGGCGCTCACGGAGATCCTGGAGCTCGGACACCTCTCCGTCCTCTACCGCGGGATGAACCAGAAAGACGCCGAGGAGGTCGCTCGGGCTTTCGGAGTCCCGGGCAAGAGGATGATGGCCAGCTGGCTCGCGAGCCTCAACTACGTCCGGAACGTCTCGGCCCACCACGCGCGGCTGTTCAACCGAAAGCTCCAGAACGCGCCGTCACGACCCAAGATCGGCCAGATCCCCGTGCTCGATCACCTCCGAGACTCCGAGAGCGCCAAGCAGGTTTACGGCACCTATAACGCTCTCGCCGTCATCGCCTACCTGCTGCCGTCGATCGAGGCCCGCTCGACCTGGTCGGCGCAGCTCGCATCGCTGCTCCGCAGGTTCCCGGCCACGGAGGCGCTCACGATCCAGTCCTTGGGCGCGCCCGAGGACTGGGCGTCGCTCGCTCTCTGGCAGTCCTGAATAGACGCGGTCTCAGGAACCCCGTCTCGGTCGGGCGCTCAACGAGACAGGGTTCTGAGACCGAGGCCCCCGCAAGACTGCGGGGGCCTCGGTCGCGTCCCGTCAAGGAGATGTCTACGAGACCGACGCAGCCGAGCCGGACGCGGAACCTCGTGTCGGGCCGGGGACGACCTTCGGGACCAGCCGGACGAAGATCACCATGGCGACCAGCTCGGCCAGGGTCTGGGTGACGACGACCAGCGGAGCGAGGTCGAACGCCGCGGGCAGGGCGAGCACCAGCGGCAGCACGACGAGCGAGTTCCGCGTCGCGCCGCTGAACACGACGGCCCTTCGTCCGGGCGCGTCCAGTCCGGCGATCCGGCCGGCCGCCGCGCCGATGGGCACCATGACGGCGGCGAAGAGGACGTAGACCGGGACGACGAGGAGCAGCGAGCCGAGCCGCGCGCTCACACCGGCGACCTGGGAGGCGACGACCACGGCGAGGGTGAGCATCATCAGCGGCACCATCGCGCCAAGGACGACCTCCTGCACGACCCGGCCCGCACGGGTGCGTAGGGCAGCGAACTGCGTGATGCCGGCAGCGGCCAGCGGCAGGACGATGAGCAGCGCGAACGCCTCGACGAACGGCGCGAGGTCGACGGCCTGGACGAACTCGGCCCCGACGAACAGCCACAGATAGAGCGGCAGGAACAGCATCTGCGCGAGCATCAGCAGCGGCGCTGCGGCCAGCAGCCGGTCCTTCGCACCGCCGGCGATGCCGGTGAACACGATGACGTAGTCCACGCACGGGGTCAGCAGCACGAACAGGACGCCGACCAGGAGCACCCGGTCGTGGGCGACGATCCTGGAGAGGGCGAGCACGACGACCGGGACGACGACGAAGTTCACCGCCATCACGGAGGCGAGGAACCGCCAGTCGCGCAGCGCCCGGCCGATCCTGGCGAACGGAACGCCGAGGAAGGTCGCGTAGAGCAGCAGGCCGAGAACCGGGCTGATCGCGGACTCCGCGGGGTGCGCGACGGCGGGTACGACGAGGCCGAGCGCCGCCCCGGCCGCGAGGGCGGCGAGGTACAGCGGCACCTGGTGCCGCTCCATCCACTCCGCTCCCGAACGCATGGCGTCCATTCTCCCGGACCTCCCGATTAGTCAGCAACTGCTGTATAGTTCAGTGCATGCTGACCATTGCTTCGCGCCTCGACGTTTTGAACCGGCTCGGCCGGGCGATGGCCGACCCGACGCGCTCCCGGATCCTGATGGCGCTGCTCGATGGCCCGAGCCACCCCGCCGTGCTGTCGCGCGAGCTGGGGCTGACGCGTTCGAACGTGTCGAACCACCTGTCCTGCCTGCGCGACTGCGGGATCATCGTCGCCGAGCCCGAGGGACGGCAGACCAGGTACGAGATCGCCGATCCGCACCTCGCGGCGGCGCTGACGGCGCTGGTGGAGGTCACGCTCGCGGTGGACGAGGACGCGCCGTGCATCGACCCGCACTGCTCGGTGCCCGGCTGCTGCGCCGCGAACGGCTCGGGGAACGCCTCGTGAGCGACGCCTGCGGCTGCGACGAGCCGACCACCAGCGCCGTCGAGGAGGTAGAGGAGACCGAGCGCCCGAGGTGGCGCGACCCGGGCTTGGCGGTGCCGATCCTCTCCGGGGTCGGGTTCGGCACCGGCCTGGTGCTGGAGTGGTCGGGGCTGCACGTCGCAGCGCTGGCCGCGTTCTGGGCGGGCCTACTGCTCGGCGCGTACACGTTCGTCCCCGGCGCGATCCGGAACCTGGTCGTCAAGCGGAAGCTCGGCATCGCGCTGCTGATGACGATCAGCGCCGTCGGCGCGGTGATCCTCGGCTACGTGGAGGAGGCCGCGGCGCTGGCGTTCCTCTACTCGATCGCCGAGGCCCTGGAGGACAAAGCGATGGACCGGGCCCGCGGCGGCCTGCGCGCGCTGCTGAAGCTCGTGCCGGAGACCGCGACCGTACTGCGCGACGGTGCCTCGGTCGAGGTCCCGGCGAAGGAGATCGCCGTCGGCGACGTGCTGCTGGTCCGCCCCGGTGAGCGGGTCGCGACCGACGGTGTGGTCCGCGCTGGCCGGTCGAGCCTGGACACCTCGGCGATCACCGGAGAGTCGATCCCCGTCGTGGTCGCCCCCGGCGAGGAGGTCTCCGCCGGCGCGATCAACACCACCGGCGTCCTGGAGGTCGAGGCGACCGCCGCGGGCACCGACAACTCGCTGACCACCATCGTGGAGCTGGTCGAGCAGGCCCAGGCCGAGAAGGGCGACCGGGCCCGCATCGCTGACCGGATCGCCCGGCCGCTGGTGCCCGGCGTGATGGTCCTCGCGGTGTTGGTCGGCGTGCTCGGTGCGCTGCTCGGCGACCCCGAGACCTGGATCACCCGCGCCCTGGTCGTGCTGGTCGCGGCCAGCCCGTGCGCGCTGGCGATCGCGGTGCCGGTCACCGTGGTGTCCGCGATCGGGGCGGCGACGAAGTTCGGCGTCGTCATCAAGAGCGGGGCCGCCTTCGAGCGCCTCGGCGGCATCCGCCACCTCGCCGTGGACAAGACCGGCACCCTGACCCGCAACCGGCCCGAGGTCACCGCCGTGGTCGCAGCCGACGCCTTCGACGAGGCGCAGGTGCTGGCTTGGGCCGCCGCCGTCGAGCAGCACTCGACGCACCCGCTCGCCGCCGCCATCGCCGCCGCAGGCCAGGGAGCCCCCGCCGCGCAGGACGTGACCGAGGAGGCCGGGCACGGTATCGGCGGCCTGGTCGACGGCCGCCGGGTGAGAGTGGGCAGCCCCCGCTGGATCGACGCGGGCCCGCTCAAGGCCCGGGTCGAGGACCTGGAGGCCGAGGGCCAGACCTGCGTGCTCGTCACGGTCGACGGCCAGCTGGCCGGGGCGCTCGGCGTCCGCGACGAGCTGCGCCCCGAGGTCCTCGACGTCGTGCGCACGCTGCAGGCCCAAGGCGTCGAGGTGAGCATGCTCACCGGCGACAACGCCCGCACCGCGCACGCGCTCGCGCAGCTCGCCGGGATCGGCGACGTGCACGCCGAGCTGCGCCCCGAGGACAAGGCCCGCATCGTCGCCCAGCTGGCGGAGAAGTCGCCCACGGCGATGATCGGCGACGGCATCAACGATGCCCCCGCCCTGGCCGGGGCGACCGTCGGCATTGCGATGGGCGCGACCGGCTCAGATGCCGCGATCGAGTCCGCCGATGTCGCCTTCACCGGCCACGACCTCGGCCTCATCCCGCAGGCGCTGCGCCACGCCCGCCGCGGCCGGGCGATCATGAACCAGAACATCGTGCTGTCCCTGGCCATCATCACCGTGCTGCTGCCGCTGGCCATCACCGGCGTGCTGGGCCTGGCCGCTGTCGTGCTCGTCCACGAGGTCGCCGAGGTCGTCGTCATCGCCAACGGGCTGCGCGCCGCGCGTGCCAAGCGTCCTGCGGCGGCTGCGTCGCGTGAGACGACGTCACCGGCAGCGGCAGCGGTCCGCGCGGGCAGAGACTGAGAGGAGTTGATCATGGAGATCACGCTGCAGTACTTCGACGGGTGCC
Source organism: Enemella evansiae (assembly GCF_002250705.1). Classification (GTDB taxonomy): domain Bacteria; phylum Actinomycetota; class Actinomycetes; order Propionibacteriales; family Propionibacteriaceae; genus Enemella; species Enemella evansiae. The sequence goes on along the minus strand of NZ_NMVP01000023.1, from coordinate 106,873 downwards.
CGAACTGGGAGGTCCTCGACCAGCTGCTTGCGAAGGTGCTCGACGGCCGACCAGACGTCCGGGTCGGCCATGAGCGGGTCGAGACCGCCGAGGACGCCGTACGCCTCGGGTTCCACGGCTCGCCGACCGTCCTTGTCGACGGCGTCGACCCCTTCGCCGACGAGCACGCGCCCGTCGGGCTCGCGTGCCGCGTCTACCGGACACCCGACGGCCTCGCCGGTTCGCCGACCGTCGACCAGCTGCACGCTGTCATCGGTGGAGCGCCGATGACAGCGGCGACGCGAGTCGAGTCGCCCGTCGGGCCACTGCCAGGATTGCCGATCGCCTGCGCGCTCACGCCCAGCGCGGGCAAGGAGCAGGTCCAGAGGTGGCGGGCGTTCGACGACGAGCATCTCCTCGCGGTCGAACGCGGCGAGACCAGACTGGTCGTGCACTACGCCAGAACCGACGACTCCGCGCAGCGGCTGCGCGACCTGGTCGCAGTCGAGAGTTCCTGCTGCTCGTTCGTGGACTGGCGGATCGACGACGACCACGACGATCTGCGTCTCGTCGTCACCGGCACCCCGGACGAGCTCGCCGCGCTCAGCGTCGGATAGCTCGGCGCGCCGCTTGCTCGGGCGCGTCACCGCACTGCGATGGGCTGTCATCGCCGGTTGCACGCTGAATCGAAGAGTGTCAATATAGAGGCATGTCTAATCAAGCGGCGACCGCTGCGCCTCCGGCGACCCGACGGCTCTCGACCCTGGACCGGTGGCTGCCCGCCTGGATCGGCCTGGCGATGGTCGCCGGCCTGCTCCTCGGCCGTCTTGTCCCCGGCCTGTCCGGCCTGCTGTCCCGACTCGAAGTCGGCGGGATCTCAGTGCCGATCGCGCTGGGACTGCTGGTGATGATGTACCCGGTGCTCGCAAAGGTCCGCTACGACCGGGTCGCCGCCGTCACCGGCGACAAGAAGCTGCTCATCTCCTCGCTGGTTCTGAACTGGCTCGTCGGACCCGCGGTCATGTTCGCCCTGGCCTGGGCCTTCCTGCCGGACCTGCCCGAGTACCGCACCGGCCTGATCATCGTCGGGGTCGCGCGGTGCATCGCGATGGTGGTGATCTGGAACGACCTCGCCTGCGGCGACCGCGAGGCCACCGCGGTGCTGGTGGCGATCAACTCGGTGTTCCAGGTCGTGATGTTCTCGGTGCTGGGCTGGTTCTACCTCGCCATGCTGCCCGGCTGGCTGGGCCTGGACACGCAGGGTCTGGACGTGTCCGTGGGCCAGATCGCGCTCAACGTCCTGGTCTTCCTCGGCGTCCCGCTCGTCGCCGGCTTCGCCTCCCGGTGGATCGGCGAGAAGCGCCGCGGCCGGGAGTGGTACGAGGAGAAGTTCCTGCCCCGGATCGGGCCCTGGGCGCTGTACGGGCTGCTGTTCACGATCGTGCTGCTGTTCGCGCTGCAGGGCGAGGCGATCACCTCCAACCCGCTCGACGTCGCCCGGATCGCGCTGCCTCTGCTGGCCTACTTCGCGATCATGTGGCTGGCCGGGATGCTGCTCGGCCGCGGCCTCGGCCTGGGCTACGCCCGGTCGACGACGCTGGCGTTCACCGCTGCGGGCAACAACTTCGAGCTCGCCATCGCCGTCGCCATCGGCACCTTCGGAGCCGCATCCGGGCAGGCTCTGGCCGGCGTCGTCGGCCCCCTCATCGAGGTGCCGGTGCTCGTCGGCCTCGTCTACGTCTCGCTCTGGGCGGCCCGCGCCTGGTTCCGCACCGACCCCTACGCCGAATCGAGCCCATCATGACCACTGCCGAAGTCGTCACCGACGCCGGGGCCTGCGCGCCGTCCGCGACGCACGCGATCGGCCAGGACGCCGCCGCGACCGTGGCCGGCGCGCTCAAGGCGCTCGCGGAGCCGCTGAGGCTGCGGATGCTCTCGGCGATCGCGACTGATCCCCGCGGCGAGTCGTGCGTGTGCGACCTCGCCGAGCTGGCCGACGTGTCCCAGCCCACCGTCTCCCACCACCTGAAGGTGCTCAAGGAGACCGGCCTGCTGCTGTCCGAGCGCCGCGGCACCTGGGTCTGGTACCGGATCGCCCCGGCGAGGCGGCGCGCCGTCGCCGCGCTGCTCGACGCATTCGCACCGGCCGCGGTCGCCGACGCCACCGAGCAGACCGTGCCCCGCGCCGCGGCGCTGCCTGACATGGACGGCCGGGTCACCCGCCTGGGCGAGGAACTGGCCGACGAAGCAACGAGCCTGGACCGCGACCTCGTGATCGCGATCGTGCGGGAGTCCTACGCGGGCCTCGCGCGCTCAGCCAAGCTGACCCAGCACATGATCCCGCTCACCGAGCGCTTCGCCCGCCAGCGCCTCGCCGACCTGACCCGGGACCGGGAGACCGGGGTGCCGCAGGTGCTGTTCGTGTGCGTGGCCAACGCCGGCCGCTCCCAGCTCGCCGCCGCGATCGTCAACCGGCTCGCGGACGGCAAGGTCATCGCCCGCTCCGCGGGCTCGAGCCCGGCTCCCGACGTGCACCCGCACGTCCGATCCCTCCTGACCGACATCGAGGGAGCGAAGGAGGCGGAGACGGCGTTCCCGAAGCCGCTCACCGACGACGCCGTCCGCGCCGCCGACGTGGTCGTCACCATGGGCTGCGGCGACGTGTGCCCGATCATCCCCGGCGTCCGCTACGAGGACTGGGCCGTCGGCGACCCCGCGCTGGCCTCGCCCGAGGGCGTCGAAGCGATCCGCGACGACATCGAGCGCCGCGTCCGCACGCTCATCGCCGCCCTCACCGACTGAAAGAAAACATCGAAAATGCCTGAACAGAATCCCTCCGCACCGAAGCCTTCCGTGCTCTTCGTGTGCGTCCACAACGCCGGCCGCTCCCAGATGGCCGCCGGCTTCCTGCGCCACCTGGCCGGTGACCGCATCGAGGTCAGATCGGCGGGCTCGACGCCCGCCGACCAGATCAACCCGGTCGCCGTCGAAGCGATGCTCGAGGAGGGCATCGACATCGCCGCCGAGCAGCCCAAGATCCTCACCACCGAAGCGGTGCAGGACTCCGACGTCGTGATCACCATGGGCTGCGGCGACACCTGCCCCTTCTACCCCGGCAAGCGCTACGAGGACTGGACCCTCGACGACCCCGCCGGCCAGGGAATCGACGCCGTACGCCCCATCCGCGACGAGATCCGCGCCCGCATCGAGAGGCTGGTCGACGAACTGCTCGCGCCCGCCGACGCCGAACAGGCGTCCGACCACGCGCCGTCGGTACTGTTCGTCTGCGTCAAGAACGGCGGGAAGTCGCAGATGGCCGCCGCCCTCATGCGCCAGATCGTCGGCGACGCCGTCGAGGTCCACTCCGCGGGCACAGCCCCCGGGTCGTCGCTCAACGCGCTATCCGCCGCCTCGGTCGCCGAGGTTGGCGCGAGCATGGCCGACGAGCACCCCAAGCCGATCGACCCCGCCCTGCTGCGCACCGTCGACCGCGTCATCGTCATCGGCGACGAGGCCGTCATCGAGCCCGCACAGGGGATGACCGGCACCATCGAGACGTGGACGATCGACGAGCCCTCGGGCCGCGGGATCGACGGCGAGGAGCGGATGCGCATGATCCGCGACGAACTGGCCGAGAAGGTCCGCTCCCTCGCCTCGGAGTTTGAACTGGTCGACTGACTGAGCTGCTTACTGAACCCGCGGCGACAGTCGAGCAGCTCGACGCCGCTTCTCGTCAGCGCGGCGCTGACCCTGCGCAAGGGCGACGCCCTCCCCGGCTAGCACAGGGAGGGACGATCGCATCAGCAGCAGTCGCATCCGCAACCGCAGTCGGGCGGGCAGGACGGGTCGTCGCAGCAGCACCCGTCGGCCCTGATCTCGAGAACAGTGTCGGTCAGCATGGTCATGTCACCTCCCCTCGACGCTCTGGAGCGCTTCGCCAGGCGGGCACCAGCTGGTGCCCGGCGCGGGCGGAGCGCAGTCCTCTCCGGGCAGCGCCGCAGCCATCTCCTGCATCTGGCGTCGCAGCGCCGCGAGAGCGGCGATCTCGGCATCGACCTCGGCGATCCTGCGGTGCAGGAGCTCAGCGGCAGGCTCGCAGGGGCACGAGCCCGTGTCCCTGATCGCGAGCAGGTCGGCAATCTCCTTCAGCCGCAGACCCAGTCGCTGGCAGCCCTGGATGAACAACAGCCGCTCGACCGCCGACCCCTCGTACTGTCGATAACCCGCCGCGGTCCGTGCCGGAGCGGGCAGCAGCCCTTCACGCTCGTAGAACCGCACGGTGTCCGACGACACCCCAGCGCTGGCGGCCAGTTCGGACACCCGCAGGCCGCGCCCGCCCTGCACGGCAGTGGCCCGGCCCGCCTGCCGCGTGGTGATGCTCATGCCTTGAGCGTAAACCTTGGACCTGACTCCAAAGTCAAGCCTCGGGGGCCCAGAAGCCGCACTCGAAACCGAGCCTCCCGATGGCTGCGCAGAGGTGGCCGCAGTCGCAGGCCCCCAGCGGTCGGTGATCGCGTTCACCTGCAGCAGCGTCTCGATTCCCGCGCCCGATCTCGGCACCGCGGCCAGGCGAGCGTGCTCGCAGTCACCGATCCGCGGGGCGAGCACCGGGAACGCGTAGTACAGCAGTCCCCAGGAGACGATCTCGGTCACGCACAGCGCCGCAAGCACCGTGCCCAGGGAAGGGCGCGTCGCAGACTCAGGCAACGGCGGCACCCCGCGCCTGCCTGGCGAGAGCGCCGACGACGTAGTCGGCGTCGCGGTGCACCCCGCGCAGCGTGTTGGAGGAGAACGAGCGCTGGAACTCCAGGCCGAGGAAGCCCACCCCGGACAGCCCGGTCGCCACGCCGCGCTCGTGCTTCGGCGACCCGGAGCCGTCGAGGACCCCGAGGGAGCGCAGGTACGGCAGGTGCGGCCGGTAGCCGGTCGCGAAGACCACCGCGTCGATCCGCTCCCGCGAGCCATCCGGCCACACCACACCGTCGGGGGTGAACGCGGTGAACATGGGCCGCTGGTCGGGCCGTCCGGCCTCCAGCGCCTTCTGGTACTTGCCGGCATCGATGACCGGGGTGCCGGTGACGAGCCGCTCGAGGACCGACGGCGGCAGGAGGTCGGCGCGGGAGACCCTCAGCCACCAGTGCAGATCCCTGCCGGCGATGACCTGGGGCGCGAACCGGACCCGGTCCCGCACCGCCAGCGAGGTCTTGGCGTGCTCGGCCAGCTCGTGGGCGACCTGGACCGCGGAGTTGCCCGCCCCGACGACCACGACCCGCTGACCGGAGAAGTCCTCCGGTGACCGGTAGCCGGCGACGTGCAAGACGCTGCCGCCGAAGGCCTCCAGGCCGGGCATCGTCGGCACGTGCGGGTTGCCGAACGAGCCCGACGCGGCGACCAGCGCGTCCCCGACCAGACCGCTGCCGTCGGCGAGGTCGACCGCGAACGAGGGACCGTCCGCGGCCACGTCGACGACCCGGGCACCGGTGCGGAACTCGACATCAAGACTGCGGGCGTAGCCACGGAGGTAGTCGACGACCTCGTCGCGGCCCGGGTAGCCGTCCGGATCCCCGGGGAACGAGTGGCCCGGGAAGGCGCTGAAGCGGCGCGGGGAGAACAGGTGCAGACTGTCGTAGTACCGGGGCCAGGACCCGACCGGCTCCTGCCCTGCCTCGAGGACCACCGGCTCCCAGCCCTTCTCCCGCCAGGCGCGGGCGGCGGCGAGCCCGGACTGCCCCCCGCCGACGATGATCAGTCGGCCGCGGCTCATCCCGCTGTCCTCGCACCGAGCTGGATCAGCTGCGGCGCGGGCGCGCAGCAGCCGCCCGACGACGCCGCCTCGGGCGCGTCGAACAGGCCCGACCCGCCGCACACCCCGGTGTCGGGCAGCTCCAGGTCCACCCGCGACGCCGCCTCGTGGTCGCCGGCGAGCTCGGCGACCACGCTACGGACCTGCTCATAGCCCGTCATCGCCAGGAACGTCGGTGCCCGGCCGTAGGACTTCGCCCCGACGATGTACAAGTCCGGCTCGGGGTGTTCGAGGTCGGCCGCACCCGTGGCCCGCATCGAGCCGCAGGAGTGGACATTCGGGTCGACCTCGGCGGCGAGCTTCGCCGGAGCCTGCAGCCGCACATCCAGGTCGAGGCGCACCTCGGACAGGAACGACAGGTCCGGGCGGAACCCGGTCGCGACCACCACCCGGTCAGCGGGAGCGAGCCGGCGGCCGTCCTCGGCCACCAGGACCGCCTGGCCGTCCTCGACGACGACTTCTTCGGTGCGAAACCCAGTGACCAGGTCGACGAGGCCGTCCTCGACGGCCCTCCTCGCCCGCTGCCCCAAGGCCCCGCGCTCGGGCAGCTCGTCGGCGACCCCGCCGCCGAAGGCGTTGCCGACCGCGCCGCGGCGCAGCGCCCAGGTCACCCGGGTGGCGGGTTCACGGCGCACGACCGTCGCCAGGTCCCCGATCACGGTCGCCGCCGAGTGGCCGCTGCCGACGACCACCACGTGCCGCCCCGCCAGCGACGCCGCCTCCTCGCGGCTCGGCGTGCGGTGGCCCAGCAGGCCCGCGTCGACCGCGGCGAGCTCGCCCAGCGCAGGCAGGCCGTCCGCGCCCGCTGAGCTCGGGGCCCGCCAGGTGCCCGAGGCATCGATCACCGCACGGGCCTCCAACCGCTCCTCGCCCTCGTCGGCGCGCCGGACGTGAACGACGAACGGCCGCTCGGCGCGACCCGCGTCGACCGAGAGATCGCGACCCTTCCTGCCCACCCCGACCACGCGCCAGCCGTACCGGACGCGGTCGCCCAGCGCCTGCGCGAGCGGGGCGAGATAGCCCTCGACCCACTGCGCGCCGGTCGGGTAGCCGGTCTCCGGCGCGGTCCAGCCGGACGACTCGAGCAGGCGGCGGGCCGCCGGGTCCACGAGCTCCGACCACTGCGAGAACAGGCGCACATGACCCCACTCCGCGACCGCCGAGGCCGGGCCGTCGCCCGACTCCAGGACCAGCGGCTTCAGCCCGCGCTCGAGCAGATGTGCGGCGGCGGCCAGACCCTGCGGACCGGCCCCGATGACGACGACGGGATTCACTTCAACCTCCACGTATTGACGTTCTTCGATGAGTCGAGCCTGCCTCACGTATCGACAGATGTCAATACGTGAGGCAGAATGGAGGCATGAGCACCACTCCCTCCCTTGAGGCCCCCGTCACGACCGACATCGCGCCCTGCTGCGTCCTCGGCGAAACGATCGACGACGCGGTCGCCCACGACCTGGCGAAGGTGTTCAAGGCCCTCGGCGACCCCACCCGGGTCAAGCTCATGGCGATGATCGCCGGCAGCAGCGACGGCGAGATGTGCGTATGCGACCTCACCGAGCCCGTCGGCCTCTCCCAGCCCACCGTCTCCCACCACATGAAGCTGCTCGTCGAGGCCGGGCTCGTCGAGCGCGAGCAGCGCGGGCGCTGGGCCTACTACCGACCCACCATCGACACCCTCGCATCCGCCGCCAAGGCCCTCATCGCCTGATGGGAATGTTGACGACCAGGCCCATGACGCCGGCTGACTGGCCCGCCGTCGAGGCGATCTACCGCGCGGGCATCGCGACCGGGCACGCCACCTTCGAGCCGCAGCCACCGCCGGACTGGGAAGCGTTCGCCGCCGGCAAGCGCCACGACCTCATGATCGTCGCCGTCGACGCCGACGACAGTGTGCTCGGCTGGGCCGCCGCCGGACCCGTCTCGGCCCGCCCCGTCTACCGGGGCGTGGTCGAGCACTCGGTCTACGTCGACCCTCTCGCGGCCGGGCGCGGAGTCGGGGCGCAGCTCCTCGGGGACTTCCTCGCCCTCACCGACCGCTCGGGCGTCTGGACGGTCCAGTCCTCGGTCTTCCCCGAGAACGCCGCCAGCCTGAAGCTTCACTGGCGCGCGGGTTTCAGGGTCGTCGGCCGGCGCGAGCGCATCGGGCTGATGCCGTGCGGGCCGCTCGCCGGCCAGTGGCGGGACACCGTGCTGATCGAGAGACGGACACTCCCGGTCATCGATTGAGCGTCTTCACTCGGGTTTATTCCGTCGGAACCGAACTGCTCGAATTAATTCGCCGACCCCGGTTCGGCCACGAAATGGCCGGCCAGCCCGTCGCAGACCAAGTCGTGTGCACAGAGCCTTGGATACGCTCGTCGGCCTCCGAGTCCAAGCGCTGATTCGGCGCGCTCCCGTAAAATCGAGGCATGGAGGGTGAGCCCGTGCGAGGCCGTCGAGTCGGGCGCTCGGGTCGCCGCGGAGATCGCCGTCCGCCGAGACCGGGAAATGCCGGCTCCAATCTGGACGGGACGAGGGGGACCGTGATGGACAGTGATCACCGCTCCGCGGCCGCGCCGCTGTGGTCGACTCCGCCCGAGGACCTCGCCCGGGCGATCGCCAAGCGTCCGGGCATGTACCTCGGCGGGGCATCGTACGAGCGCGCCATCGGCTTCCTCACAGGCGTGGCCAGCATCGCCTCCGCGCCGAGCTCATCAGCTTCTACCGGCGTTGCTCCCGAGGAGTTCAGTGCCGGGAGCACCTCCGATCTGCTAGTGCGCATCGCGGCTCTCCGCCGCGACCCGGACATCAACGAGCGCGAGGCGATCCTGGCACTCGAGCCACTGCTCGCAGAGACACTCGCTTCACTGCAGGAGTCGGACGGGGCCTAGCCTCGTCGCTGCTCGGTGAGCTACGGGAAGCGCTCCTCCCACGCCTGCTGGATGCGCTACGGCAGGCCGAGCTCCGTCCAGAGCCGCACGAGGCTGTCGCGGTCGACGTAGTCGCGCAGGTCGTCCTGGGTACGGGCCTCACGCAGGAAGATGCGGATCATCGAGCGCAGCCGGGCCTCGTCCGAGAGGTCGAACGGCCGCGAAGGATTCCACAGCAGACGGTTCAGCAGCTCGACGGTGCCGGTCGCCAGCCCGCGGAGGTCAACGAGCGAGTCAGGGAGCACGAACAACGACGAGAAGGGCACAGCGTCGGAAGAACTCGACCCGTCGGTGCCACTTCGCCTCCTGCACTTCGGTCCGCTGGCAAGCCATGCAGACTTTCTTCGGGGATCACGCCGCGGTCGGCGACCCCGGAAGCCGTTCTCGCGGTCGGCCAGCCGCAGGTTCCCCTATGCCGGATGAGCTCCTACTCGTCCGAGGCCATGCCGAGCTGCTCGCGCAGGCGCTGCGCCTCGGCCTCGATCTTCGCGAGCCGGGTCTCCGCCTTCCTGCGCTTCAAGCCCTCGTCCGGATCCGCGCCCGGAGCGGCCGGCGGCTCCTTCGGGACCAGCCACCCGACGCGCTGGTAGCCGGTGATGCGCCTGGCGTAGCGGCACGTGCGGCACTCCTGCTCCGGCTCGGGTCGTGGCCACCGCAGATCGAGCATCTTGCGGACGTGGTCGCGCTCCGGGCCCTCCTCGGGCCATCCCGTGTGCCCCTCGACGGACCACATGCTCTCGAAGTCGCTACGCATCTCGGCGGCGCGCTCCGCGGTGCACAGCCTCGGTCCGTGCTCAGGCTTCCACTCAACGTCTGCGATGACGTGATCGCAGACGTGCCCGCAGGAGAGCCGGACGCGCCAGAACGCCGAGGAGTGCGGCTCCGGGTTCCGCATCCTCGCCCAGGTCTCGGCGTCCACGCCCTCGTGCGGGCACTCCTCCGGGTCCGGCGGGAACTCCCTGATACGCGAGTCGATCCACTCGACGACGTCGCGGTAGGCCTTCTCCACTCCGCCGTGGTCGCCCGAACACCAGATCTCGCCGACGGGCAGAGGATGCCGGGTGATCGGGTCGAGCCAGGCGTGGCCGTCCGGGTAGTCGTCCGCGCCGCGCAAGAAGATCTCATGCACGCAGCCGCACTCCAGCTGCACTCGCCACCGGAACGCTTCCGTCGCCTCCGGGATGAAGAACGGCCAGAATTCGGGCTTGTACCGGCGACGGAGCGCCTCGACGTGCTCCTCGAAGTCCTGGAGCGCCTGCTTCCGGGGCCGGGCGCGTCCCGGCAGGCGCGCCAGGAGAGCGCCCCGCGTGGTGTCGACCGGGTCAGGCTCCACGTCGTTCTCGTTCACGATGCCGCCTCCGCCCGGGCGTCGACGTACGCCCGGTAGATCTCCTTGGGAATCATCCCGCGGTCGGCGAGCTCGAAGCCGTTCTCACGGGCCCACTTGCGGATCGCGGCTCGCTCCTCGGCGGTGGTCACGGGGATGTCGCGGTTCGGCTTCGGCGCTGCCTGCTCGGCGCGGCGGCCGGCGCTCAAGTAGGGCCGGAGCAGGTCGTCCAATTCGGCGCGCTCCGCCTCGGTGAGGTCGACGTCGCGTCGCTCCGAACCGAGGGCCAGCTGGACGGTGGCGGCACCGGGCTCGCCGGAAAGGTCGGAGACCGTGAGGTGCTTGGTGGCCATGAGGTGTCCTCTCGACAGTGGTCAGGGTCTTCGCCGGCCCGGACCCGCCCAGCCGCCAGCAGGCATCCCCTGCTCCTGTCCGATGCCGTTCATCCGAACTGCTCCTCGCAGTACTTGTCATGCTCCGCCTCGATGTCGGCGACCTCAGGCTGCCCCTCGCGGACGAACGACTTGTCGGATTCGAACTGGATGCGGTTCTCCGTAACGGTGAGGTGTGACTGGTTCACCAGATCACCGCCGTCGCCCCAAACGATCACGGTCCTGTCGTCGTCGAGCTCGCCGTGGCTGGTCGCGCCCTCGTCGGGCCCTTTGCACAGCTCGACCGTATAGGTCGCCTGGTTCCCGTCGATGACGAGCTTCTTGATCTTCCCGTGCGATCCGTCCGTGCCGTAGTAGGTGCCGTCAAGGCCGGACGCCGCCGCGGGAGCCGACGAAGAAGCGGATGAGGCGGAGGCCGAGGCCGAGGGTTCAGACGACCCTCAGCAGCCGGTGAGCGCCAGCAGCGCGGCCAATGCCAGCGCTGCCGAGGCGATCGCCGCAGGGCGAGCAGTCCTTCGTCTCAAGGAGGTTGGCATCATCAGCAGCTCATTCCAATCCACATCGGCTCGCCAACCAACCTACAGGAAGTCATAAGTACCTGGTACTGATCGCTTCCGTTCGCGAGCGTTGAGAGGTGGCGCACAAGGCACTCAAGAAGGTTCTCGGAGAGCAGGTCCGCGCCATTCGACTCGCACGGGGACTCACCCAGGAGCGGATCGCCGAGCAGCTCGGTGTGACCGTCCGCTACTACGCGGGCCTCGAGCGCGGCGAGCGGAACCTCTCGCTCTCATCGGTCGACGCACTGGCCGAGCAGCTCGGAGCAACGGTCACGCTGGCGTTCGACGACGTTTGAGGCCAGAGCCAGCCCACTTCAGTTGCGGTTCAATCCGTGCCTGCGGGTGTCGAGGGCGTTCTTGAAGTGGCTCTCGGCCTCGTCGATGACGCGTGTCGGCGTCGCCGGGTCGAGGACCCTCAAGATCGAGTAGCGGAAGCCGGTCGGATCGACGTTAGGCAGCTCGACGTTGCCGCCGTGGCCATTGGCCGCAAAGGCGCTCCAGCGCTGCCGGATGCTCTCAGCGCCGTCGGCCTTGCCGACGTACTGGCGGCCGTCGCGGGTGTCGGTGATGAGGTAGACGCCGACCACGGACGAGAGCGCTGTCCTCCATGCCGCGTACCTGTGCTCGCGCATCACCGCCTGCAGCTGCGGGCGGTCGAGGACGAGGCGGTCGAAGCCGGGGAACGGCACCGGCTGCGCGTCGGCGATCTCCATGACCGGGTAGCCGGCGGCCGTCGGGCCGTTGAGCCTCCAGGTGCGCGGAGACCTCCAGCCGATCACGAGCCGGTTCCTGAGGTCGGCGAGATGCTCGGAGGCGACCAGGTCGAAGGTGCGCAGAGCGCCGTCGTTCGAGACCTCGCCGCGGTTCTCCAGCACCGACCAGAGGCGAGCCCTGTCGCCGCCCTCGCGGATGAACACCACCCAGATCGGCGGAGGATCGACCGGGAAGATCCGCGGCTTCGCCGACTGCTGACTCGTGTACGCGAGGATCTCCTGGTCGGTCGAGTCCGCATGGATTCCGGGCAGGCCAGTGTCCTCGTGCTCGCGCACGAAGGCGTGGCGGATGGCATGGGCGTCCGCAGGGTCGATGCCGGCACTCCGGAGGATCGCGTCGAGTGTCAAGGGCATCGCAGGTTCCTGCTCTTCGAGGGGCTCAAGTGGGCAGTCCCAGCTTGTCGAAGAACGCCCTGTTGCGCTCAGTGGCCGCGTTGACCAGCCCGTCGAAGCTCATGACCTCGATGTAGGCCTTGGCGGCATTGTTGTAGCCGAAGTACCCGAGGCCGTCGTGGGTGGGACGCAGGTCGGAGATCTCGCACCGCTCGATCATCTTCTCCGTGAGGTCGGCGATGATGTAGCAGAACGCCGGCGGCTCCTGGGTCGGCGGGATCGGCCGGCCCGTCGCGGTCATCACGCCGCCGGCGCGGATCCGCTTCACGTAGTCGAGGCACTGCTGGATCGGGTTCTTGTCCTCGGTGGCGTCCTTGCGCATCGGGCGCTTGATCTCGACCACGACGATCGACGGCAGCGGTAGCTTCTGCCCCTCCGCGGCGAGCACCGGCGAATCGATGAGCCGTGTCGAGAGGACGTCGGGCTCCTTCGTCGACTCGGACCCGGTGACCGGCATGCTCTTGAGCGTCTTGTCCGATGCGAGGTAGTCGTGGAACGCCAGCCTCTCGTCGATGATCCACAGGTTCGATCCGTCGGAGGCGAGGTCGTTCGACTCCGTGCGCATCGGGACGATCAGCGAGTGGATCGCGTCCTCCCGGCTGTACTTCCCGTCCTGGTCGGCGCGGATCAGGCGACCGAGCAGGTCCAGGACCGTGCGGCGGCGCGAGACGTAAGCGGCCAGGTCGGACTGGTTGATCTCGCTGACCGTCGCGAGGTAGCCGGCGAGCCGCTCCGCGAAGTCGTCCGAGGGGTCTGCCTCGGCCTCCGCGAAGATCTCCTGCCCCTTCACGAACGCCTCGGACTCGATCTTCTGCAGATGCTTGTGGAGCTGCAGCTCGAGGTCCTGGTCCTTGACCGACGGGTCGACCGTGATGCCGCGCTCCTCGATCTTTGCCAGCACCGGCCGGTACCGCGGGGCCCGCTTCGCCACGTAGTCGTGGATCCGCTGCTTGCCCTGCTCGCGGGCTGACTCGAGCGGATCCTTGAGGATCTTGGCCACCTCCTCGAGCACGGCCTCGCGGATATCGTCCAGCGAGAGGTCGTCGACGAGCGGCTGACCGGGTATCCGGTCGCTGATGTCGAATGCGGTCCGGTCGGAGCGCACGCGCTCGTCGAGGAAGTCCGACGTCAGGTAGCACGCGTAGACGAACTCGCCGGAGGCCTCGTCCGCGAGCCTGCCGTGGAGCCCCGGCACCTTGCCGCTCAGGTTCTCCTCGATGACGACGCGGCTCGCCGCGCACCAGTGCAGGCGCGGGACGGAGTTCCGCGCGGTCGCCTTCAGCCGGAGGTTGAGCATGTCGAACTTCTGGCCCTTGACCTCGATCGTCGACGACGTCATCGCCGAGTCGACGAACTCGTCCATCAAGTCCGCCAGGGACACCGACTCGTCGTCGTCCGCGACCGTCACGACGGGGGCACCTCCGGGGCGGAGGAAGTACCAGATGCAGTGCTCGAAGATCTCTCGCGCGATCGCGTCGACGCCCTTCGGAGCGTTCTGCTGGAACGACTTCTTGAAGCCGTCGAGACTGATGACCGCTCCCGGGCGCGCGAAGCCGTCTGCGTCCCCATCGTGCTCGACCTCCTGAGCTACGGAGAACCTGAACTGGCGACCTCGGAGCTTCCCGTCGCCGTCCTCGTACGCGCTGCGGACGGACACCATGTCGAAGGCTTTCAGCCAGAGCAGTCGCCCCACGCCGCGGCAGCCGAGGTCGGCCTTGAAGTCGCTGTCCAGCGTCTCGAACGAGGACATGTTCTGCGGCGTGAATCCAACGCCGTCGTCCGAGACGGTGAACCCGATGATCGGCTTCATGGGGGCGCGCCCGGGGCCGGCAGGGCCGAAGTCGAACTCGGCCTGGGAGTCTCGGTGCACCCTCACGTCGATCCGTCCAGGATCGTCGGAGCCGGGCCGCGCGTCGATCGCCTGGATGCCGTTGACGATCGCCTCGAGGAGCGGCAGGAGGGCATGGCTCTTGGGCAGGCTCGTGTTCCGGACTCTGCCCGCCAGGGACGTCGTCAGCGCCATGATCCATCCCTTCCCCGCCGTCGAGGCGACCCTAGCGTCGGCCACCGACACGAACGGTGCGCAGGCGCGATCGGAGCTGCTCCCACGGTCAGCCGCCGTCCCGGAGCTCGAGCTTCAGACCGAGCGCCTGCGCGACCTTCGCGATGGTCGCAGTCGTCACGTCGTTGTTCGCCTCGACGCGCGCGATGGTCGGGCGCGACAGACCGGACTTCTCCCCGAGCTCCGCCTGCGACCATCCCTGCTTCTTCCGGGCCTCGCGGATCACGTCGCCGAAACCGTGCTGCTCCGGTTGGTCCATGCTCACTGGCGTTCCTTAGATCCTGGGTGAGGGTGGCGATTCAGGGCGGCGTCATGCGAAGGTGTCAGGCCATCGGCTTGACGCGCGACTCGATGAACTCGATCTCGGCATCGTCGAGGCCGTACTTCGCGTACAGCCGCTGATCGATCTCGGAGATCGACAGCGACCAGTCGATGTCAGAGTCCGTGGTGAAGTCCTGGTTCGGGACGTGTCGCCAGGTGTGCGCAGCGGTGTGCTGCGTCACCTTGAGGACTCCGAGCATCGCGCGAGCGAACTTCGACTTCACGTACTTCAGCAACGCCTCGGCCTCGGCCTCTGACGCAAAAGATCCGATGGTGAGGAACGTGCTGGTCACCGCCACTCCTGGACCGAGCACTGTCGGGTTGTTCAGCGCTACGCCGAAGAAGTCTGTTGTCGCTCCCGTCCCGTTCGCTTCAGGGAGGGCAACCTTAAAAGCATCAAACGATGAAGGGCCCGTGATGTATTCGCGGCGAAGCCACCGGGTTGTGCGCTTCCGCTCGTAGAGACCGAGCACTTCGACGTAGTCGTGCTCGTCAGAAGGCTTGTGCTCGTGGAAGAGGAACGGGAGCCGTCCGAAGGCGCTGGCGTCAAGCTTGTACGGATTGTCTTTCGACATCAGCGCCCGTGCACCAGGGTTCTCTGAGTGCATCTTGTCCGTGTAGCGATGCTGACGGTCGTTGGTGATGCCCAGGTTGGTGAGAGAGGAGTCGTCCGAGGCCTCGACCTTCAGCAGGATCGCGTTGAGTTCGGGGAACTTGGTGAAGAAGCCGATCGGGCCGAGCTCGCGCTCCGAATCACGGTAAGTGACGGCGATGCCACCCTTGATCGGGTCCGCGAGCCCCGGAAACAGGCGGTTCGAATCGGGTTCGAAGTGAGCCACGGTCAGGTGCTCATCAGCGAGCATCTTCTTGTTCCACGGCTTCGGCGTGAAGCCCGCGTTGGACAGGAATCGTGCCGGTGTGATGAGTACGACTTTGGTGCCGACTTCGTAGACCGCGTCCATGAACAGGTGGTAGATCGGCATATTGTGCGTTGATTCGCCGACCGAATCTTCTTGGTATGGCGGGTTGCCGATCACGACATCGAACTTCTTCACCATGGTCAGTCGCCTTCCGTCAGCATGTCGTCGACAATCTTCGCGCGCTGGGCGCTGGTCATCTTCGCGATGTTGCCCCACCGGAAGTGCCCGGAGGAACGCAGCCAGTCCTTGCGCTCCTCGACGCCGCCCGAGACGGCTTCGAGCGTGATCTCGTGGAAGATCCGGCTGTGGCTCATCTCAAACAGTTGCTTGGTCAGGATGTGTTTGAGCCGCTCCTTCGGATCCGGCATCCGGCTGGCCAACCCCGTCTCAAGACGGCGCACCAGCTCCATGAGGAAGAGACCCGCTGTGGAGAACAGATCAGCGAAGGTCTTCTCGGGGTCGGAGAAGATCCCAGGGTTCTCCTGCTCGAGGATGTCGACCATCATCTTGACCACGGGCTGTGGCGTGAAGACGAGCGAGGTCTTCTGCTGCGGGATGTAGGCGAAGATGTTCTCGGTCTGC
Organism: Enemella evansiae; assembly: GCF_002250705.1. Lineage (GTDB taxonomy): Bacteria > Actinomycetota > Actinomycetes > Propionibacteriales > Propionibacteriaceae > Enemella > Enemella evansiae. Next base: position 90,852 of record NZ_NMVP01000023.1, on the reverse strand, counting down.
GTGTCGTCGAAGTAGTCCGCCAAAGCTTCCTTCTTGTCGAGGAACTCTTGGATTGACTGATCGAATACGGCCTCGTCGAAGAGACCCGGGATCATCGTGACCGTGCCGTCTTGCTCGGTGACCTGCTGGCCATCGCGCAGGAGGCGGAACTCGACCTCACTGATGCCAGTGATCTCTTCGAACACGTCGTCGGGCGTGTAGTCGTCGAAGTTCGACAGCCGAGTGTCCCGGTCACCGTAGGCCATGAGGAACATCGGGATCGTGCGGGCGAAGCCGCGTAGGTGCGAGCGCGCGTCGTCCATAGTCTTATCGGCCCGCTTTTGCTCCTTCTTCTCCTCCTCCCGCTCGACCACCGTCCTGGTGATCGACTCGGACGTCTCCATCAAGATCTCGGCGACGCTGTCGTGGAAGGCTTTGTCCTGCTCGGCCTTCTTTGCCGCGATCGCTGAGGCTTCTGCTTCGGTCGGTGCCTCGGCCAGCTCGTCCTGGAGGTGCTTCGATGCGATTTCGTGCTCGACGCGCACACGCTCGTACTTCCGAGCGACCTCTGCTTCAGTGGCCTTCTCGTCGCGCTCAACCTGCTTCTTGGTCAGCCCATACTCGGTCTGCAGCTTCTCGCGGGTATCGCGGGCCTTCTCGGTCACGAGCTTAGCCAGCTTCTTGGCCACCTCAGCCGTGGAAGCACCCGGATCGGTCGGCGGGATGTCCTCGACCCGCCACACCGGAGCGCCGAGCTCGGCGACCTTCGGGTTGATGACAGTCTCCATGTCGACCTCGGCGTTGCCGTCCCGGTCCACGTTCGGCATCGGCTCGGGCAGCTCGAGATCCTTCTTCTTGAGCTTCCCCTGCTCGGCGGTCGGAAGCTTGTCGAGGATCTTCTTGACGTGGTCGGAGTACCGGAAGATCCCGGCGACGTTCGCGAACAGCAGGTTCGAGAGGAAGCCACGGCGCACGACTTCGCGGGCCTTGAACACCTTGGGGAACGTAAGGACCTGGGAAGCGTCCAGTTCGACCATTCTGCCCTCGGCGTCCTCGCCGATGACGGGAAAGAAGTTCAGGAGTGTCTTGATGTTCTCGCGGCGCACTCCCTCGTCGCCAGAGGGGTTCGGGCGGAGGTTGTTCGCGAACTCGTCGAAGATCGTGAGCGTGCGCTCTGGCGCGAAGTCGAAGATGTAGGCGTTCTTCTTTTGGTAGACCTGTCCGTCGCGCTCGAAGGTGCACGGATTCTGGGCGCGGAACGCCGCCTGCATGTACAGCGCAGGTGAAGTCACGTTGGAGAGCATCACGACGGCAGTCCACTCGGGGATCGTCACGCCGGTGGTGAGCTGGCCGACCGAGAGCGTGATCGTCCTGCCGCCGGTCTCTTCTGCCTCGGCAATGGCCTCGCGGACCTTGTCGAGGGACGCCTTCGACTGCACGAGGTCGCTGTCGTCGTCCGCACCGCGGCCGTCGCCGGCGGCCAGCACGACTGTGTACTCCTTGAACACCTCGTGCTTGTTCAGCATCCGCTGGAGAGCCTTCGCCGAGGCGACGCGGTCGAGCAGCCAGAAGGAGTGCCGGATCTCGTCACGAAGCTCAGGAGTCGAGAACGGGTACTTCTCGTTCACCGAGAGGCGGTCGAGAAACGTCTGGACGTCGGCTTCGTGCTCGAAGTATCCGTTGTCCTTGGTCCGGAAGAACTCTCCGAGGTCGAAGGCGTAGTCGATGTTCGCCTCGTCCTCGGCGATCGCGACGCCCTCAGCGAGGCGATCGCTGATCATCCGCGACACCTGGTAAGTGAGCAGGTTGAGCGTGGGCAGCGCCTCGTACGGGTTCTCCAACTCGGGGTCGTCCCACTCGGCGCGCGCGGTCTGCTCATCCTCATAGGTCCAGTTGAAGATCTGGTCCTGGTCGAACTTGCCAGCCGCGAGCGCCTTGAATGGCGTGCCCGACAGGTGCAGCGTCCGCCGACGCTTGATCTGGTCGAAGGCGACGTCGGTCTTGGTCGTGTCGACGCCCTCGTGCGCCTCGTCGATGACGAGCAGGTCCCACTCGAACTGCGCGATGTGCTTCAGCTTCTCGTGGCTGCCGCCGAAGTACACCGAGCCCTTGAGGTCCTGCAGGGAGAGGAACTCGACGATGCGCGGATCGTCGTCGTTCGTGTGCGAGACGTATGCCGACCACTGGTCGCGCGTCATCGTCGGGCGACCGTTGAGGGATGCCGACTCCGAGACGAACCGATAGGTCGTCTGGTGCCCAATGAAGCGCAGAAAGTCGTCGAGCCATGAATTCGCGATCGCGGGCCGGTTCGTGACGATGAGCACCCGGCGCGCGTCGAGTCGCCGCATGAGGTCGTAGGTGGTGAGGGTCTTGCCGAAGCGCGGCTTGGCGTTCCAGAGCACCTCGGTCTTGCCGGCTCCGAACGCCTCGAGAGCCTGCTCCACGGCCGCACTCTGCTCCGGACGAAGCTCGTAGTCCTATTCCAGGATGCCCGAAGCGTCGATCGAGAAATCGCCCGATGCGAAATCCAGAAAGTACTGCCGAGAGGTCTTCGGTGCGCCGTCGAACCGGTGCCACTCCGTGCGCTTCGGCCGCTCAGGCGTCGCCGGGACGCCGTCGCGTTTGATGCCGTGCTGCCTGAGGTAGGCGTGGAAGTCGTGGTCGGTGAACCGCCCGCCGTCAGGCGTCATGTATGTCGCCTTGAAGACCCAGTTGACCGTCTTGCTGATCGACAGCTGCGACGCCTGCTGGTCGATGCGCGCCTTCGCGCCGCCCTCCTGCTCGGTGTACCCGATCTTCTCCCAGCCCGCGTACTTCGGGATATCGGTCGTGGTCCACGAGTAGATCTGCGGTGTGATCTTCCGGAATGTGCTGATCTTCGGGCTAGACATCGGAGTTCGCCATCTTGTGGACGTGGCGGATCGGGCACGGCTCGTACGAGGCGTACACGCTGAAGTCAAAGGCTCCGACCTCGCGCAGCGCGTTAAAGGTGAACGGCTCTCTCTTGACCATCGATGGATCATTTGCTTGCCGGGTCCACCACGAGAACTCGATCTCCTCGCCGCCCGGCGTCCGCCCGGTGAGCGTGTTGCCGCGGACGATGTTCGTCGCGACGAGGAAGGTCGCGGCGCGATAGAGGTCAGTGCGAGGGCTGCAGCGCGTGCCGTGCGACTCGTGGAACTTCACGAACTCGTTGACGAGCGCCTCCTGCGCGTCTCGGTGGTTGTCCTCGAGCAGCTCGATCGCGTAGATCGAGGCAAGCGCGAACAAGGACTCGCGCGGCCAGACCGATGGGTCGAGCTGCCTCTCGATGGTGGCAAGCTTGCGCTGCACGATCGCGACCAGGAAGTTACCGTCGCCCGCCGCGGGTTCCAGGAACGTCTTGTCGACGAAGCCCTCTCCAGCCTCGAGATCGTCGCTGACGAGATCAAGCATCTGATCGACCATCGCGCGCGGTGTGAAGACCTCGCCGTACGTCTTGACGCGGTGCCGCGACTTCATGAAGAGGCGGTCTGCATCAGGGGAGCTCATGGTGATCGTCCGTCGGTAGGAGGTCAGCGGAACCGGGGCATCGTCGTACGGCGAGAGAGCGTCCTCGTCGACGTCGGATGCCGCGAAGGAGTTCGTGCTTCGGCGCGCCGCACGCATGGGGGCCATCGCCGGCGGAACTGCCGAGGGTGCGATTGCCGACTCGGCCATGTTCACCTGTTCCTTCTCGATCCGTACCCTGTATCAAGGACTTTACATCGCTTCGTGTATCAGGAACGTGGCATTTCGTCTCGTGTCAAGGGCCCGCTCGTTACGCAGCCGAGGCTCAGACGGTGCAGAGCGCGTGTATGAAGCCGATCGCCGACTCGACGCGGATGCGCAGCGCGTTGAGCTGGGTGATGGTGAACCGGCCGGCGTGGCCATGCGTCCCGTTGTTGAACTCGCGAAACAGCCCGAGGACGTTGTCCATGTCCTCCTCGACCAGGGTCTCGATCGATTCTTCCTCGATGCCCTTGCGCCTCAGGAGGAAGCCGACCTTGGCTCGCCGGGTTGGCACCCCCTTGTCCGTACGGTCACAGCTAGGCTCGACCTCCGCGACCCGGGAGTCTGGCGCTGCGCCATCAATCATCGCGATCAGCACCTCTCGGGCGCTGGTGCAGAAGTGGCGTGCGGCATCAGGGTTGCGCGGGCTAAGGGAGAACAGTGCTCCCGTCCATCGGTCGACCAGGTCCTGCCCAAACGTCGCGAGTTCGGTCTGCATGCTCGGGCTCCGCAGCTCGTCCTCGGTGGGGTCGTCCTCGGGCGTGCCGTCGCCCTCCATCGCGTTTAGAAAGTAGGCGCTGTTGGCCGCCTCCTCGCTTCCGAGGTCGATCAGCTCGCGTCCCGCCGGTGCGACCGGCCGTCCGGCCAGCCTGTCCTCGGTCTCGGCGTACGTCCGAGTGAGAGACTCGACTGACGCGCGATAGGTGACGAAGGTCGTCGCTGGGCGGGAGTTCAGGCGACGAATCTCCTGCTCGAGCCGTCGGCGCTGGTTCTCGACCCGGGCGTTGTGGGCGCGCGCCTTGGCGTTGTAGGCCCGCACGTCGCGGTTGTAGTCGTCGAAGGCCCTCTTAACCGCGGCATTGTTCCGCCGGGCCTCGCGGTTGTACTTGTCGATCGCCTGCTTCTGCTCGCGCTGCGCCTTGTTCACTGCGGCCTTGAACTGCGCGGGAGTCATCTTCCGGACCATGCCCTGAGTATGGCTACTGGCACCGACAGTTCCGGCCACAGTTGTCACGCCGGGCACACCGGTCATGTAGGTGATGGGCACTGTCGCTCAGCCCTCCTGGAGCCGCTGCGCCTCCGCCTCCAGTTCCCGAACTCTTGCCTCCAGCTCGGCCTTCGTCGGCTTCGCCGACCGCTTGGACTTCGCAGCCTCGGCGGCAGGTCCACGTGCGCTCGGCCCCTCGGCCTTCAGCCCGATGGCCTCGCCGTCGACGATGGTCGCGGGGTCGAGGCCGCACTCTGGACAGGCCCTCGCGCTCATGAACGCCGCGTGGAGGGTCTTGTGCGTGTAGTGCGCGGTCCGCTCCACGACGTGGCCGAAGTAGAGGCGGAGCCGCCACCTCATCAGTTGCTGGGGTGGCGTCGGTCGTCCGAGCAGCCGCGCGATCTCATCCCTCTGCGAGGGCGACATCGGCGGAGGCGGGCAGCACTTGCCGCAGTGAGTGGTCAGCGACCCCGAGACCGGGTGCCGATGAGAGCCGCAGGCGGGGTGGTCCCGCTTGTAGCGCTCTTGCTCGGCGTCATACCGGGCACGTTCCTCGTCGGTGAAGTACATCGTCCCCTTGGACTCCCAGTGCTCTTCGTCCCGATACGGCCGCCCGCAGCCAGGACACGGCTCCCCGGCGACGTATTGCTCCCAGGTCAGCGAGGGGACCTCACACCTGACCGCATCACGAATCTGCTCGCTCTGCCTCTGAGCCCACTCGGCCTTCTTGGTCGGCTCGAACGGAGCGTCCAGGTCCCCGCGCCGCTCGTAGTCCGTGATCTCCACCATGCATCGACGCTAACCCACCTCAAGGGACCGCCGTGGACGGCGGAAGTCGTGGTCGACGACCTGAATCTGCTAGGGCGCACCGGGCGCACCAGGTCAGATCGGTGTGGGAGCCGCCTCGTGTTTCCGCAGGTCGAGGGGGGCGCACAAGACGCACGCAACTCAACACGGATTACTACCAAGATTCATTATATCGCTACTAGTAGTCGAGGCACCTGCCGAGCCGCCGAGCAACGGAAGAGGCCGTCCCCACCTCGTGGAAACGGCCTCTGACCTGCGGTTTTGTGGAGCGTAGGGGAGTCGAACCCCTGACCCCCGCCTTGCAAAAGCGGTGCTCTACCAGCTGAGCTAACGCCCCGTATTGAGTTGTAGCAGCCTGCTTGCAAAGCAGGTGCGCTACCAATTGCGCCATAGCCCCAAGGCTGGTACCGCGCGGGCCGAAGATCAAGCGTACCGGCAAGGCGAAGGGGGCGCCACCGCGATGGTGACGCCCCCTCGGTTGCCGAAGCGGTGGCTCAGGCCTGGGAAACGGGCTGCGAGCCGTCCGGGTTGTCGTACTGGACGCCCTCCGGCTTGGACTCGCCGGCCAGGAGGACGAGCAGGATGATGCCGCCGACGAACGGGATCAGGCTCAACAGGTACATCCAGCCGGACTTGCCCGTGTCGTGCAGTCGGCGCACGGCGCTGGAGAGGCTCGGGATCAGGGTCGCGAGGGCCCAGAGCCCGTACAGCCCGATCAGTGCGGTCGCCATGCCCGGCGCCGTGTCACCGCTGCTTGCCGCGTTGGTGGTCATGATCGTCGCCGGCAGGTAGAGGACCAGGCCCACGATCACCTGCAGCAGGAACGGCCACCAGTACTCGGACTTCGAGGCGCGGCCGTAGAACTGCGCGTAGTTCTTGAAGTAGAGCTTGATCGCCTGGCCGAAGCCGACGCTCGGACGCGGCGCACCGGCACCCGCGGCGGCGCCGTAACCCGCACCGTAGGGCTGGGTCTCGGTGCCGTAACCACCGGCTCCGTAACCGCCCTGGTCGTAACCCTGCTGCTCGTAGCCGCTCTGCTGCTGGCCGTAGTCCTGCTGCCCGTACTCCTGCTGGCCGTAGGCCGCCTGCTGCTGGCCGTACTCGTTGGCCGACTGCTGGCCGTACTCGTTGGCCGAGGGCTGACCATAGCCACCGGACTGCTGGCCGTAATCGCTCTGGCCGTAACCACCGGACTGCTGCCCGTAGTCGGCGCCCTGCCCGTAACCGCCGGACTGGCCGTAGTCGCCCTGGCCGCTCTGCCCGTAGCCACCCTGCTGGGGGTACTGGCCCTCACCGCCCTGGCCCTGGCCGTAGCCGCCGCCCTGGCCGTAATTGTTGTTGCCGTAGCTCATTCTCTCCCCTTCATTGAGTGGCAGATGCCGCTGCGCTGACGAGCCTGCCGTATCCCAGGTTCCATTTCCACCGATTCGACCCCATCAGCCGGGCAACAATCCGGTGACAACTTCGCCGCCCAGTGAATCGCTCGGTCAGTCCACCGCCGGCTGAGTGCCGTCCGGGTTGTCATAGCGGACGCCCTCGGGCTTGGATTCCATGCAGCACATCACCAGCGGGGCGATCCAGCCGACGTAGGGCACCATCCCGATGAGCGTCATGAAACCGGAGAAACCGGCGTCGTGCAGGCGGCGTACCTGCAGCGCCAGCAGCGGGACGAACACCGCCAGCATGCCGACGAACATCACCAGCATGAGCACCACGCCCGGTCCCTCGGTACCCGATCCGGAGTTGCCGCCGATCGTCACCACCGCAACGACGGCAGCCGTGAACACCAGGTAGACCACGAGCAGGGCCAACTGCACCCACCAGTACTCCGACCGGGATGCCCGGCCATAGAAGTTGGCGTAGTTCTTGAACATCAGCCTGATCGCGGTGCCGAAACCGACCGAGGGTCGCGGCGGATGCGCCGCGTCGTAGGCGTACATCCCATAGCCCGGTCCGTACGCCCCCGGGGCCGGGTAGGGCTGCCCGTACGGCTGCTGCTGGTAACCCTGCTGCTGCGGCGCGTAGGGATCGTGGCCGATGTAGCCGCTCGGTTCGCTGGTCTGCTCCTGGCCGTACGCCGACTGCTGACCATAGCCCGACTGCCCATAACCGGACTGCCCATAACCGGACGGCTGCTGCCCGTGACCCGGCCCGTTCTGGTATCCGTTCGGGTCGTGACCCTGTCCGTAACCCTGCTGGCTCACGTCGACCTCTCTCATTCGGTACGCCAATGGCTGCGTCTGCGACCGTGGTCCAGTCTTTCACGGCAGGGGTCCGACAACGGTGCCGAACCTGCCCCCCACGCGGTTCCGCGGCAGGCCAGCCATGGATCGGCGACGTACCCTAGAGCCCATGTGGTCCCGCAGGGAGGTCATCGACTACTCGCTGCAGCGCCGGAACACCCTCTCGGCGCTGCGGTCGCGCGTGCGTACGCTCACCCCGAACGACGCCTGCGACGCCGACCCGATGTTGATCCGAGCCGCCCTGCACCACGGCGAAGAAGCCGACGACCCGTGCCCGATCTGCCGGCACCAGCCGATGGTCCACCTGAACTACGTGTTCGGTGACCAGCTCGGTCAGTACTCCGGCCGGATCAAGAACACCCACGAACTCGAAGCCATGCAGGACGAGTTCGGGGAGTTCAAGGTGTGCGTGGTCGAGGTCTGCACCGAGTGCGGGTGGAACCACATGATCCAGTCCTATCTGCTCGGGGACGGCCGCAAGCGTCGTCCACCGCGCCGCCAGCAAACCGTTGAGGATATCTATGGCTGAACCCGCCAAACGCTCTGCCAGCTCGAAGTCCACGGGTAGCAGCCCACGGAGGTCGAACCAGAAGCGCGGGGGCGGCGGTGCCAAGCCACGCAGCAGGGGCAGGACCATCGCGCTGCGCGTGCTCACCGGCGCCCTCGTGCTCGGCCTGGTCGGCGCGATCGCCGGCATCGTCGGCGTCGCCTGGGCGTACCAGCGCACCACCATCCCCGACCCGAACGCCGAGTTCCAGACCAACACCTCCTACGTCTACTTCAACGACGGGGAGACCAAGCTCGGCAATTTCATGATCCAGAACCGGCAGTCGATCGACTACGACAAGATGCCGGCCTCGATCAAGGACGCCGTGGTCGCCGCCGAGAACCGCACCTTCTGGACCGACGGCGGCATCTCGATCTCCGGGATGATCCGGGCGGCGTACACGATCGCCCGCGGCGGGGAGATGCAGGGCGGGTCGACGATCACCCAGCAGTACATCAAGATCCTCTACCTGAACTCTGAGCGCACCCTGAACCGCAAGTTCAAGGAGCTCTTCCTGGCCGTCAAGCTCGGCCGCGAGGTGCCCAAGGAGCAGATCCTGCAGGGCTACCTGAACACCATCTACTTCGGTCGCGGCGCCTACGGCATCCAGGCCGCCAGCCGGGCGTACTTCAACATCGACGCCGAGAAGCTGAGCGTCCCGCAGGCCGCGGTGCTGGCCAGCATCGTGAACAACCCCTCCGCCTTCGACCCGAGCGACCCCGACGACCAGCAGCGGCTGCTGGACCGCTACCGCTACACCCTCCAGGGGATGGCCGAGCTGGGGAAGATCTCCCAGGCGCAGGCCGCCGAATACGGCCAGCAGCTGCCGGAGTTCCCCGACGTGCCGAGCAACCAGCGGTACGCCGGGACGAACGGCTTCCTGCTCAAGATGGTCGAGCAGGAACTCGCCGCCAAGGGTCTCAGCCAGGCCGACATCGCCGGCGGCGGGCTGAAGATCGTGACCAGCTTCGACAAGGCCGCCCAGGACGCCGCCGTCGCGTCCGCGCAGAAATACACCCAGCAGGCCGCCAGCCGGGCCAGCAAGAAGCAGGACCCGAACAACCTGCACGCCACCATCGCCTCGGTCGACAACGCCTCCGGTGAGGTGCTGGCGCTCTACGGCGGCCCCGACTATCTGAAGAGCCAGAAGAACTGGGCGACCACGCCCCGCCAGACCGGCTCCACCTACAAGGCGTTCGCGCTGGCCGCCGGGCTGCGCGACGGGTTCAACCTCTACAGCACCTTCCAGGGCGACACGTTCACCCCGAAGGGCGACTCGGTGCCCTCCCGCAACGAGTTCTCGATGCAGTACGGGCCGGTGAACCTGATCGAGGCCACCGCGCAGTCGATCAACACCGCCTTCGTCGATCTGACCACCCAGCTCAGCGACCGCGGCCAGAGCAATGGCCCGGAGAAGGTGCTGAAGGCCGCCGAGGACGCCGGTGCCCCGCGCGGCGCCGGCTGGGATCCGGCCTCCAACCGGATCACCCTGGGCATCCCGGAGGTCAGCCCGCTGGCGATGGCGGGGGCGTACGCCACCTTCGCCAACGACGGCAAGCAGATCACCCCGCACGTCGTCCGCGAGGTCTTCGACGCCCAGGGCAACTCGATCTACAAGGCCGACACCGCCGGCAAGCAGGCCTTCGACACCGGTGTGGCCCGGGACGTCACCTACGCGCTGTCCAACGTGGTCGAGCAGGGCACCGGCCGCTCGGTCGGCACCCTGGACCGCCCGGTGGCCGGCAAGACCGGTACCGCCGGTGTCGAGGACGACGTGATCTCGTCCTGGTTCGTCGGCTACACCAAGCAGATCTCCACCGCGGTGATGTACGTCGCCGGGGACCAGGGCACCGGTGACCTCGACCCCTACGCCCGGCCCGGGGACCAGACCTTCTTCGGCGGCTCCTATCCGGCGATGACCTGGGCGGACTACATGAAGACCGCGACCAGGGGCCAGAAGGTGCTGGACTTCCCGAAGCCGGCCTTCGTGAACCGCAACAAGGCCCGCAACACCGCACCCACCAAGTCGAGCGCGGTGACCGCCCGGCCCACCCCGCAGGCCTCCAGCGCGGCCCCCTCGACGACCCGTCCGCCGGAGACCACGCGTCCGCCGGAGACCACCCAGCCGCCCACCACCACCCAGCCGCCGACCACGACGCGGCCGCCGGAGACCACCCGGCCGCCGGAGACCACCCGGCCGCCCGAGACCACCCGGCCGCCGACCACCCAGCAGCCGACCTTCGGGGGTGGCAACAACGGTGGTGGATCCGGCGGGTCCGGAGGCTCCGGGGGCTCCGGGAGCGGCGGTTCCGGCGGTGGCCAGCAGGGCCAGCGGGAGACCCAGGCGCCGTCACAATCGGCCCCCTTGGAGCAGATGGCCACGCCGTAACCCGATTCCCCCTAGTCTGGCTCCTGCGCACGCGCCCGCGTGCGCCCAGCCACCTGGTGTGGAACGGCGGAAAGGAGTGGCGTGGCACGGTCAGGCCCACCGACGACGGTCGAACCCTTCGGCCAACTCGTCACCCGATTCGTCGGCGGACCGCTCGGCCGGCACGCCCAGCTGATCTCGGGCACCGCCCGCAGGGCGTACTCCTGGTTCAACCCGGCGACCGTCGCACTGGCCGTCGCCACCTTCATGTGGGTGCTCACGGTGATCCGCCAGGACCCGTGCCGACAGACCGTGCCCGGGGTGCAGCCCAACGGCTTCATCGAGCAGTGCTATTCCGACATCCCGGCGCTGTTCCGCAGCCGCGGGCTGATGGACGGCAACACCCCCTACTTCGACACCGGCAACTACCAGGTGCTCGAGTACCCGGTGCTCACCGGAATGTTCATGGAGCTGATGCGGCTGATCACCGTCGCCCTCGGCGCCCCGGTCGGCCCGGGCCTCAACGAGCAGCAGGTGATCGACTCCACCAACCTCTACTACTCGGTGAACATGGTGGTGCTGTTCGCGCTGCTGGTCGTGCTGGTGCTCGCGCACATCGCCAGCACCCCCGGCCGCGGCTGGGACACCCTGATGATCGTCGCCTCCCCGTCGATCATCCTCACCGGGCTGATCAACTGGGACATGCTGCCGGTCGCGCTGACCACGCTCGGCCTGCTGTTCTGGCAGCGGAAGAAACCCGGCTGGGCCGGGGTCATGCTCGGCCTGTCGATGGCGGCCAAGTTGTACGCCGGCTTCCTGCTCGGGCCGCTGCTGCTGCTCTGCCTGCGGACCGGCAAGTGGCGCGAGTTCCTGCGTACCCTGATCTGGTTCCTGATCGCCTGGGTGGGTGCGAACCTGCCGGTGATGATCGGCGCCCCCGAACAGTGGATGGCGTTCTGGACCTTCAACTCCGACCGGGCCGGTGACTTCGGGTCGATCTGGTATCTGTTCGTGCTCGGTGAGAACCCGGTCGTCGACCTCAACCTGGTCTCCACCACCTTCTTCCTGATCGGCTGCGCCGCCCTCGGCGTACTGATCCTGCTCGCCCCGCAACGCCCCCGGATCGGCCAGGTGTCGTTCCTGGTGCTGATGGCGTTCCTGCTGACCAACAAGGTCTACTCGCCGCAGTACGTGCTGTGGGTGCTGCCGTTCCTGGCGATGTGCCGCCCCAAGTGGCGCGACTGGTTGATCTTCGGCGTCGGTGAGGCGCTCTATGTGATGGCCATCTGGGGCCATCTCGGGCAATACCTCAACCCGGCCGGCGGCGGCCCGGACAAGATCTTCTGGGCCGCCACCATCCTGCGGATGCTGACCCAGCTCTGGGTGGTCGGCATCGTGATCCGCGACATCCTGCAGCCGCGCTTCGACCTGGTCCGCAACGGATCCCTGCCCGGTGACCGCTCCGCCTACATCGACGACCCGACCGGTGGCGTGCTCGACGGCGCCGCGGACACCCCGTTCTGGTCGATGGTGCAGCGCCGCGGCAGCGAGGCGCTCGCCGGCGTCCGCTCGCTGATCCCGCCGCGTACCGTGCCGGGCACCCCGATCCCCGGCCTGCGGATCCGGATCGATCGCTGGGACTCCGCCGGGGCCCGGTGGACCGCCGCGGTCTGGGTGCTCAGCCGGGGCCTGCTGATCGCCGTCGCGCTGTTCGCGATGTCGGAGAGCGGGCGCACCTTCAGCCAGGTGCTGATGAACTGGGACGCCGAGCACTACGTCGGGCTGGCCCGGGACTGGTACCAGTACACCGGCAATCCCGAGATCGACAAGCGGATGGCCTTCTTCCCCGGCCTGCCCGCGCTGCTCAAGGCGGCGATGGTCGTCGGCATCCCGGGGGAGTACGCCGGGATGGCGATCTCGCTGGTGGCCTCCGTCTTCGCCGCCGCCGCGCTCTACCGGACGGGCGGCTTCTGGGCCGCCGCGCTCTGGCTGACCGCGCCCACCGCGATCTTCACGATGATGCCCTACACCGAGTCGCTGTTCTGCGCCTTCGCCTTCTGGGCCTGGGAACGCGCGCGCTCGGACAAGTGGTGGCAGGTCGCGATCCTGGCCTCGGCCGCCTGCTCGGTGCGGGTGTCGGGACTCTTCCTGATCGGCGCGCTCGGGATCATGATCCTGACCTGGAAATTCCCCAGGGGCACCAGTGTCCCCGAGCGGATCATCGGCTGGCTGCAGCGGGCGATGTATCTGCTGCCACCGGCCGGGGTGATGGTGCTCTACGCGGCGTACCTGAAGAAGCTCACCGGCTCCTGGATGATGTGGTACGAGGCGCAGGCGATGGGCTGGTCCCGCGGCTGGACCGCGCCGTGGCAGAGCGTGCGGACCACCTTCGATGTGATCCTCTCGACCCAGTACGACAACAGTCCCGGCTGGGATCTGGTGTTCAGCTTCGAAATTCTGTCGATGGCCTTCGGGCTGCTCGCGGTCGGTTTCCTGCTGCGCCGCCGGATGTGGGCCGAGGCCGCCTGGGTCGGCGTCCAGGTGCTGGCGTTCTCCACCTCCGAGTGGTTGTTCTCGGTCAACCGGGCGGTGCTGCTCTGGTTCCCGCTCTGGCTGATCGCCGCCGAGCTGATCGCCTGGAAGCCCGCCACCCGGCGCGGGGTGATCATCCACCGGGTGGTGCACATCTCCTGGATGATCGGCTCGGTGGTCATCATGATGTGGTGGGCGCGGATGTTCTATCTGGGGCAGTGGTCCAGTTAGACCTGGTCACCGCGATCCTGGAGGATCTGGCGGCGGCCGCGGACCCCGAACGCGCGGAATCCCTGCGGGCGTACCTGAAATCGGAGCTGCCCTGCCACGGCATCGGCAACGCTGCGGTCCGCCGGCTCGTGGCTGCCCGGGTACGCGGGGTGGCGCTGACGGTCGGGGAGTGGGAGGCGCTGATCCGCGCGCTCTGGGACCGGGCGAGCCATCGCGAGGAGCGGTTCGCGGCCCTGTCGGTGGCGCGGGCGCGGGAGTTCCGGGCGTACGCCGAACGGCCGGAATCGCTTGTGCTGTATGAATATCTGATCCGCACCGGGGCCTGGTGGGATCTGGTCGATGAGATCGCACACCTGGTCGAGGAGGTGCTCGTCGCGCATCCGGACGAGTCGGCGGGGGTGTTGCGGCGGTGGGCGGTCGATGACGATGTCTGGGTACGCCGGGTCGCGATCACCGCACAGCTGCACCGCGGCGCGCAGACCGATCTGGCGCTGTTGAGCGAGGCCATCGCCGGATCGGTGGACGACCCGGATTTCTTTGCCCGCAAGGCGATCGGCTGGGCGCTGCGGCAGTACGCCCGCACCGACCCGGACTGGGTGCGTGGCTATCTGGCGGCCCATCCGGAGCTGTCGCCGCTGTCGGTCCGCGAGGCCAGCAAGCACCTGTAGCGGCTGTTCACCGTGCACAAGCCGACCCGCGGAGTTGTCGCCTCGGCACATGGTTCCGCGGGCCGCCCCGCCAGCACACTGGCTGCACCGAACCGAGACGAGGGAGGCCGGCCCATGGCGCACGACTCGACGATCACCAGCCACGACGACGACAGCATCTGGATCACCCTGGCCCGCGGCGAACGGAACATGCTCGATGCCGAGCTGACCCGCTGGCTGGTCGATGCGATCCGGGAGGCCGACGGCGCCGAACCGGTCGCGATCGTGCTCACCGGCGCGGGCACCGCGTTCTGCGGAGGCGCCGACGGGCCCCACCTGCGCGAGACCGGCACCGCGCGCGAGTTCGCCGACGCCTGCATCGACCTCTTCGAACTGCTGAACGGCATGGGTACGCCGGTGATCGCGGCACTGAACGGGGACGCGCTGGCCGGCGGGTTCGCGCTGGCCTGCTCCACCGACATCACCCACGCCGTCGCCGATGCCCGGATCGGCACGATGGAGGCGACACTGGCTGGCTGGCCGTGGATCGCCCAGGCCCCGGCGGTCGCGCGGCTGCCGGCCAAGGCCGCCCTCACCAATCTGCTCACCGGCATCCCCTTCGACGCCGCCCGCGCCCGCGAGCTCGGCCTGGTCGATGAGGTGGTCGACCCCGCGCGGCTCACCGAACAGGTGCAGGAGACCGTCGAACTGCTGCGCCCCGGCAGGGCCGCCGCCCGGCGCGGCCGGCCGATGCTGCGCGGCATGCTCGCCCCGAATCTGGCGGCCGACCTGCGCGCCGGTGCCGAGGAGTTCGTGGTGGCCTTCGGCTGAGCACCGGGCCCGCCGGTCACTCGTCCTCGATGAGCACCCCGGGCATCCACTCCACGATCGTCAGGGCACATCGGATCCGGGTCTGGTCCCAGTCCCCGCCGAGCAGCTCCTCCAGCTGACGCAGCCGGTAGCTGACGGTGTTGCGGTGCATGTAGAGGGCCTGCGAGGCCGCGGCGACACTGCCGCGGCAGTCGATCCAGGCGGCCAGGGTCTCCCGCAGCTCGGCCGAGCGGGCATCGGTCCCGGCGATCGGGCCGAGGGTGCGGCGTACGAACGAGCGGGCCCGGTCGAAGTCACAGGTGAGCAGGGAGAGCAGCTCCACCTCGGGATAGGCGATCACCCGGCGGCTCGCCGACGGACCGTGCCGGGCCACCCGGGCGGCTGCGGTGGCCTCGGCGTGGGTGGCCGCGAAACCGCGGATGCCCGGCTGCGGCGTACCCACCGCCGCCCGCAGCGCTGCCGGCCAGCGCTCGCTGGCCAGCACCTCGCCCACCGGAACCCGCGGATCGCCCAACCACAGTTCCAGGGTGATGCCGTTGCCGGCGAGCAGATGGTCGGTGCTCTCGGTGGCCGTGCTGATCTCCCGCGCGATCGCGGGGAAGTCGAAGAGCCGCACCGCATCCAGATCGACGCCGTCGAACCAGAGCACGCAACCCACGTGCGGGAGCTCGAGGTCGTAGCCGAGCGCCTGGCTGGACTCGGCCACATCGCCCTGGCCGAGCTGCACCAGCCGTCGTGCCAGCCGGGCCCGCTGCTCGTCGGCATCGCCGAGCCAGGCGTCCTGCTGCCGGTGGTACTCCTCACCGATCCGGCCGATGAAGCTCGACCAGGCCGAGGTCACGTCCCGGGTCATCCGGCTGATCGCGGCGACCCGCTCGCTCTCCGGCACCAGTTGCGCGATCGCCTCCATCAGCTCCTGGATCAGGAATTCCTG
Organism: Enemella evansiae; assembly: GCF_002250705.1. Taxonomy (GTDB): domain Bacteria; phylum Actinomycetota; class Actinomycetes; order Propionibacteriales; family Propionibacteriaceae; genus Enemella; species Enemella evansiae. The sequence goes on along the minus strand of NZ_NMVP01000023.1, from coordinate 74,995 downwards.
ACCCGCATGCATGTTGCGGACCACCTCGGGCAGCGGGATCTGGCTGCGCACATATGAGCCGACGTTCTCGATCGGTTCGAAGGAGGCGAACAGATGGCTCGGTTCCCCCGAGACCAGTGCGGCCAGGGTGTCCAAGGTGGTCGCCTCGGTCGCCCGCCGCAGGGTCTGCCGCTCCTCCTCCGAGCGCGAGCCCGGCCAGTCGGTCAGCGAATCGAGGATGTAGGTCGCCATCCGGGCGCCGACCTGGATGCCCCACGCGGTCGCCCGTTCCCCGATCACCCTGCTCACCCGGCGACGCACGCTGAGCGAGGTCACACCGAGCATCGTTCCGGTCGAATCGAGACGGTGCACCCAGTCGTGGGCAACGGCGGTGTTGCTCATGAGGTGAGCCTAAGGCCGCCATGACCCCCGACAAGCCCCGCGGACAAGGCATGTGCTGGGCGTACCAGCGGTTGTGCACCGGTACCAACTGTGAGCTGGGTCACCACTTCGGATGTGTACCGGCTCACAATCGGGGCCGTCGATGTCGTTCCGGCCGCCCATTCCGCTCGACCGGGTGGGCGCGGAGGGTGAGGGAATCCTCTGATTCACCTCACTGTCGACGGGAGTCACGCATGACCACCACCGTGAACGATGCCGGAACCGACACCACCGCGCCCGATGAGGAACTCATCGCCCGCGCCACCGGCCTCAAACAGGTGATCGCCGACGGAGCCGCCGAGGGCAGCGAACTGGGGCATGTGCCCGACCAGGTGATGCAGGCCATCCGCGATGCGGGGTTGCTGCGGCTGACGGTGCCGCGGCGCTACGGCGGTTTCGAGACCAACCAGCGCACCTTCACCGCGGTGCTCACCGAACTGGCCCGCGCCGACGGCTCGACCGGCTGGTCGGCGATGCTGCTGAACATCGGCAACTGGTTCGCCACCACCTTGAGCAAGCAGGCCCAGGATGATGTCTGGGGGACCGACCCGGATGCCACCACCTGCACCGTGCTCGCCCCGCAGGGCAAGGCGATGCGGACCGAGGGCGGCTACCGGGTCAGCGGGAAGTGGGGGTACGCCTCCGGCTCGTTCGCGGCGACGCACGGCCTGCACGGTGTCCTGGTCGAACAGCCCGACGGCAGCATGCGGCACGCGCTCGCGCTGATCTGCCCGGGCCAGTGGCGGATCGAGCGGTCCTGGAATCCGATCGGGATGCGCGCCACCGGCAGTGACACGGTGATCGTCACCGACGAGTTCGTCCCGGCCCACCGGATCCAATACTTCGACGACATGGTCGAGGGCCGGTACGCGACCGAGTTCCAGGCCACCGAACCGCGCTCCCGGGCCCCCTTCCTGCCGACCGGGACGATCATCTTCGCCGCGGTGCTGCTGGGGCTGGGCAAGGCCGCCTTCGAGCAGTCGGTGGAGCGGATGAAGAACAAGGGTGTCGTCGGCACGGCGTACACCCAGAGCAAGGAATCCCCGACCCACCAGATCTCCGTCGCCCGCGCCGCCGGCCTGATCGACGCCGCCGAACTGCTGATCCAGCGCTCCTGCTTCGACATCGACGACCATGCCCTGCACGGTGCGGGGCAGATGCCCGAGCTGAACCGCGCCCGGATCCGGCACGACACCGGCATGGTCGTCGAGCTGGTCACCGAGGCGGTGGACCTGCTGCTCAAGGCCGCCGGTTCCAGCGCCTATCTGGAGGGCACCCCGCTGAGCCGGGTCTTCTGCGACCTCGGCATGGGTGGCAGTCACGTGCACGCCACCCCCGGCATCGCCAACGACAACTACGGCAAGCTGCTGCTCGGTTCCAGCACGCCGATCCCCGCCCACGTCTGAGGCCGGTGCGATGACCGCCCTCGCGACCCGACCGATCAGCCATCCTGGAGGGGAATCCGTCGTGGAACCCGGAACCATGCGCCAGGTGCTCGGCCACTATCCGACCGGTGTCTCGGTCGTCACCGCGCTCGGCGCCGACCAGTGCCCCGTCGGGCTCACCATCGGCACCTTCAACTCGGTCTCCCTGGACCCGCCGCTGGTGGCGTTCTATCCGATGCGCAGCTCCCGCAGCTTCACCGAGATCCGCGCCCACGGGGCCTTCGTGGTCAACGTGCTCGGCTCCCGGCAGGACTACTACTGCCGGGCCTTCGCCCGGGACCGTGATCAGCGGTTCGCCGGCATCGACTGGACACCCGGCCGGTCCGGTGCCCCGGTGCTCACCGCGGCCGCGGCCTGGATCGACTGCACCATCGAGCGGATCGAGGAGGCCGGCGACCACTACTGGGTGCTGGGCCGGGTGCAGGCACTCGATATCGGCACCGGGGAGGAACCCCTGGTCTTCTTCAAGGGCGGTTACGGCCGGCCCAGCGACCTGTCCGATCCGCGCAGCCGTTGGCACGTGGATGTCGATCTACCGGAGGAATCATGACCACCGACACCACCGCGCCCACCCTGGCCCGGTCCGCCGAGCAGCTCGCCCGCCGGATCCGGTTGCGGGCGGTGCAGATGATCAGCCCGCACGGGTTCGGCTATCTGGGGCAGGCACTGTCCTCGGCCGAACAGCTCGCCGTGCTGCACAGCGGCCACCTGCGCCAGGGCATCGACCGATTCGTCGTCTCACCGGGGCACTACATCATCGGGGCGTACGCCGTCGCCCGCGAGACCGGCCGGTTGAGCGATGCCGACCTCGCCGACTACGGCAACGACGGTGCGCTGCTGGAATCCATCGGCACCGAGACCAGTCCCGCGGTCGACCTCACCTGCGGGTCGCTCTCCCAGGGCCTGTCCGGTGCGCTCGGGTTGGCCCTGGCCGACCGGTTGCACGGTTCCGAGGGCGACCGCAAGACCTATGTGCTGATCAGCGACGGCGAACTGGAAGAGGGCCAGACCTGGGAGGCGGCGATGTTCGCCGGACATCACCGGCTCGGTGATGTCGTGGTGCTGCTCGATGCCAACGACTCCCAGGTCGACGGACCGGTCAGCTCGATCACCACCGTGGAACCGATCGCGGACAAGTGGCGGGCGTTCGGGTGGTACGCCGAGGACGTCGACGGGCACTCGGTGGAACAGCTCGATACCGCGCTGAGGAGGGCCATCGACGACCCGCGGCCCGCGGTGGTGATCGCCCGCACCTCCACGGTGCACGGGCTGGACTGCCTGCCCGCCGACGCCGACGGCCACTTCATCAAACTGCCCGCCGACCTGGCCGCCCGGGCGCTCGCCGAACTGGAGGACGACGACGATGCATGAACCGCCCTATCCCACCGTGCTGAAACCCTACGGCCGGGCCCTGGTCGAGCTCGCCGCCAGGCGTCCGGAAATCCTTTGCCTGTCAGGGGATCTGACCCGCCAGTGCGAGGCGGACCTGTTCGCCGAGGCGTATCCGGATCGGTTCATCCTCGCCGGGATGGCCGAGGCGAACATGATGTCGATGGCCGGCGCGCTGGCCCGTGAGGGATTCCAACCCTGGGTGCACACCTTCGGGGTGTTCGCCACCCGCCGGCCCTTCGACCAGATCGTCAACTCGATCGCCTACCCGAACCTGCCGGTCCGGCTGATCGGGTTCATGCCCGGCGTCTCCACCCCCGGTGGGCCCAGCCATCAGGCCATCGAGGACGTCGCGATCATGCGCGCGCTGCCGAACATGACCGTCATCGATGTGGCCGACGCGGTCCAGATCGAACAGGTGGTGCCCGAGATCGCCGACCTGCCCGGTCCGGTCTATCTGCGGTTGAAGCGCGGTGAGATCCCGGTGATCTTCGACGACACGCACCGGCTGCGGGTCGGCCCGGTGCAACCGTTGCTCGACGGTTCCGAGCTGTGCCTGGTGACCAGCGGGATGATGCTGCCGGCGACCCTGGCCGCGGCCCGGGTGCTGCGCGAGCACGGGGTGGCCGCGGGGGTGGTCAATGCGCCCACCCTGAAACCCTTCGACGCTCCCGGTCTGCTGGCCGCGGTCGACGGGACGCGCGGGGTGATCAGCATCGAGAACCACACCATCGTCGGTGGACTCGGCAGCTGCGTCGCCGAAACCCTCGCCGAGGCCGGTGTCGGCGTACCGCTGCGCCGGATCGGGCTCGACGACACCTTCGCCGAGGGATCGAAGACCGCACCCTATCTGTTCGAGAAGTACGGACTGTCCAGTCAGCGGATCGTCAACACCGCTTGGGAACTGCTCGGTCTGGCCGGCGCCGCACCGACCGTCGTCCAACCCGAGACCGAGGCCGGCGAATACGCGCCGGTGTGAGAGGAGATCATCATGACCACCATCGCATCCCCGGGTGCCGTGCTCGGCGTGGACTGGGAGGAGCGCGTCGACTTCGCCCGGTTGCGCACCGAACGGCTGGCCCGGGCCAGGGCGGCACTGGAGGCGTCCGAGTTGGGCGCGTTGATCCTGTTCGACCAGAACAACATCCGCTACACCACCGCCACCCACATCGGAAACTGGGCGCGGGACAAGCTGTTCCGCTGTGTGCTGCTGATGCGCGATGCGGACCCGATCCTGTGGGACATCGGCTCGGCGGCGCGTCAGCACAAGATGCACGCCAGCTGGCTGCCGGAGAGCAGCTGGCAGGCCGGCATCTCGTCCTGGCGCGGATCGATCCCCGAGGACGTCGGGGTGGAGACCGGCAATGCGAAGCGATTGGCGGATCACCTGCGGGAGAAGGGATTGCACGGGGAGCCGATCGGCGTCGACGTGGTCGAGATCCCGGTGCTGCGGGCGCTGGAGGCCCAGGGTCTGCACATCGTCAACGGCCAGGAGCTGATGCAGCAGGCACGCAAGATCAAGACCGTGGACGAGATCGCGCTGCTGGACCACTCCGCCGGCATGGTCGATGCGGCCTACGACGAGCTGTATCGCAACCTGCACGTCGGGATGCGGGAGAACGAGGCCGTCGCACTGGTCAACAAGGTGCTCTATCTGGCCGGTTCGGAGGAGGTGGAGGCGGTCAACGCGATCTCCGGGGAGCGGTGCAGCCCGCATCCGCACGTGTTCAGCGATCGGGCCACCCGGCCCGGCGACACGGCGTACTTCGACATCATCCATTCCTTCAACGGTTACCGGACCTGCTACTACCGCACCCTGAACGTGGGCAGCTCGAATGCCGCGCAGCGCGACGCCTACCAGCGGGCCCGGGACGCGATCGACCAGGCGATCGCTGCGGTACGCCCCGGGGCGACCAGTCAGGATGTGGCGCTCGCGCTGCCGAGCGCCGCCGATCTCGGTTACTCCTCGGAGGAGGAGGCGTTCGGGCTGCAGTACTGCCACGGCGTCGGGTTGTCGGTGTGGGAGCAGCCGTTGATCAGCAGGTACCACTCGCTGGAGCATCCGGTGCCGATCGAGGAGGGCATGGTGTTCGCGCTGGAGACCTACTGGCCGACCAAGGACGGGGCCTCGGCCGCCCGGATCGAGGAGGAGGTGGTGGTCACCGCCGACGGTGCCAAGGTGATCACCCGCTTCCCCGCCGACGAGCTGCTGGTCGCCGGAACCCGTTACTGGAACGGCTTCAGCTTCAACACCGCCACGCTGGGTGAGCGGGCGCCAGGGCCCGCTCCGATGGTTGAGCGAGCGCCAGCGAGTCGAAACCATCCCACCGATGCCGAAGGAAGCGCGTGATGCTGGAACACTATGTGATCTTCAAACCCCTCCCGGGCAAGGAATCCGGCCTCGATACGGCCTGTGCCGAGCTGGCCGCCGGGTTCGCCGACGGGCTGCCGGGGCTGGTCGAGCTGAGCTGGGGGCGCAACACCAACCGCTCCGGGCTGGACCGCGGCTTCACCCATGGCTGCCTGGGTCGGTTCACCGACGCCGAGGCGTTCAAGCGTTACTGGGAGCATCCGGCCCATGCGCGGTTCATGGGCGTGTTGGGCGACCTGTGCGAGGACCGGTTCGCGATCGACTACGAATCCGAGCCGGGCGACTGACCATGGCTGTGCAGCCGTCGGCCGGAAACGCCCTGCAGGAACGGATCGAGCGGTCCCCGATGAACGGGTACCAGTGGATGATCGTCGGGCTGTGCCTGCTGCTGAATGCCCAGGACGGTTACGACGTCTCCGCTGTGGCGTACGCCTCCAGCGGGATCGCCGCCGAGTTCGGGCTGACCGGCACCCAGCTCGGGGTGGTGATCAGCACCGGGTTGATCGGCATCGTGGTCGGTTCGTTCCTGCTCTCCCCGCTGGCCGATCGGATCGGCCGCAAGCCCACCGTGCTCGTCGGGCTGGCGCTGACGGCGGTCGGGATGGCCGGCGGTGCGCTCGCGCAATCGGTGACCCAGTTGACATTCTGGCGCCTGGTGACCGGTATCGGGGTGGGTGGGGTGACCGCCTGTATCAACGTGATCGCCAGCGAGTATTCAAATCCGCGGATGCGTGGGCTGGGCATCGGTCTCTACACCGCCGGTTTCGGGGTGGGCGCGACGCTCGGTGGGGTCGGTGCCGCGGCGCTGCTGAACGGTGTCGGTTGGCGCGGGATCTTCGTCGTCGGGGCGATCAACTCGATCGTGGTGATGGTGGTGATCGCGGCCCTGCTGCCCGAATCGGCCGCTCATCTGATCTCGGCCCGGCCGCGGAATGCGCTGGCCCGGTTGAACCGGATCGCGGCCCGGCTCGGGCAACCCGCACTGGTGGAACTCCCGGTGCGCGCTGCCGAGCGGCGGGCCGGGCTCGGCCGGCAGGTCGCCGAGATCTTCGGGCCGGTGCTGCGGGCGCGCTCGCTGCTGTTGTGGGCGGGGTTCTTCACCGCGATGTTCGCGTTCTATCTGCTCACCGGTTGGACACCGCGGCTGGTGGTGCTGGCCGGCGGCACCCCGTCGCACAGCGCGGTGGTCGGTCTGGTGCTGTCCATCGGTGGTGCGATCGGGGCCGTCGCCTTCGGCGCGATCGCGGTACGGACGGGGGTGGAGCGGTTGGTGGTCGGTTACGCGCTGGGCGGGGTGCTGGCGTTCGTCGGGCTCGGTGCCACCGTGGGTCTGCTGCCGGCCGGCCTGGTCGTGGCATTCCTGGCCGGGTTGCTCTGCAACGGTGCGATCGTCGGGCTGTTCACGCTGGCACCGGGGCTCTATCCCGCCGAGATCCGGGCCACCGGGGTCGGCTGGGCGAACGGGGTCGGCCGCACCGGCTCGATCCTCGCGCCGCTGACCGTCGGCGTGCTGGTGGATGCGGGCTGGACGGTGTTCGCGGTGTACGCCTTCGCCGCGGTCTTCCTGCTGGGGTTGGCGATCGTCGCGGCGGCGTACCGGAGGGTGGATCGCCTGGCGGGCCGCACTCCGGCACCCCAGCTGCGATCCATCGAATCCTGAGTGCACTCCGCGCTCCCTGGAGGGGGAGGCGGTTGCACCCAGGGTTCGATGGATCGCGGTTCGCCGCGGGTCGGCTCAGCGCTGTACCGCGAGCTTGCCGGCCAGGCCGATCATCGCCACGCCGCCACCGGCCTGCAGGGCCTGCAGCCGGCGTGGGCGGCGCTGGAACCAGTTGCGCAGGGTGCCGGCGGCGCACACCCAGACGGTCTCGATCAGCATCTGCGCCAGGGCGCCGGCCAAGCCGATGATCAGCATCTGCAGCGCCGGATTGCCCAGCACCGGGTCGACGAACTGGGGCAGGATCGCCATCAGCGAGGCGATGCTCTTCGGGTTCGCGACGCCCACCAGGAAGCCCTGGCGGACCGCGGTCGCCCGCCGTGCCGGCGTCTCACCCGGTGTCGTCTCCAGCAGCTGAGCGCCTGCGGCGTGGGCCGAGCGGATCGACTGGATTCCCAACCACAGCAGGTAACCCGCGCCGGCGTACTTCACGATCAGGAACAGCTTCGCCGAGGTGGCCACGATCGCCCCGAGCCCGGTGAGCACCAAGGTCAGCAGCACCAGCCCACCGAGCGCGTTGCCGAGCACGATCCACATCGCCGACCGCCGACCCCGGGTGATCGCCCGGCTGGTCTCCAACAGCACCGACGGGCCGGGGATGGCCGACAACAGGGCGGAGAGCAGCAGGAAGCCACCGACCAGGGCAGGGTTCACGAGCATGCGGTCACGCTACGCCGCAGAGCGGCCGTTCGACCGGTGGTTCAGTCAGTGGCGACCGGGCGGACCAGGTTGCGCATCAGCGCCTTGAGGTCATCGGTGCCGGCGGTGGGGGTGGTTCGGCCGAGCAGTTTGTCGAAGTTGGCGGCATCGTGCACGGCATGCAGCAGGCCGATCGCCTGCCTGGCCGGAACGCTGAGGCGTACCCCACGACGCTGGAGGCCCTCCTCGATCAGGTTCGCGAAGAGTCCGCCCATCTCCTCCTCGAGCTGGTTGAACATCGCGGCGAACTCCGGGTTGCGGGCGGCGTGCAGGCGCAGCTCGAGCTGCAGCAGTTGGGCATTGCGATCGCTCGGCTGGATCGCGACGAAGGTGTCCATCGCGTCGTCGATCAGCTCGTCCATCGGCCGCTCGTCGGTGTCGAGTACGCGGGCGATCGCCTCCTCGGCGGCGAGCAGGTGCTGTTGCCCGAGATCACGCATCAGTGCCGCGCAGAGATCTTCCTTGGACTCGAAGTTGCTGTAGAAGGCGCCCCGGGTGAAGCCCGCGAGCTCGGAGATCTCCTCGACGCTGGCCGCGTTCACCCCGCGGTCGGCGAACACCTCGACGGCCGCGTCCATCAGCCTGCGGCGGGTCTGGGCGCGGCGGGCGCTGACCCTGGGTTCGTCGGTGGTGGTCATCTCTCCTGCAATCTCTTGGGGCCGATCCGACCGTATCTCGCGAGGGGACCGGCCATAACTCCTGACGAAGTCGGATTTGCGTACACTACTGTATCGGATACAGTCCTGTATCGCATACACATCTGTATCGAAAGGTGTCGGGGTGTCCTCCTTCCTCTACGGTCTGGGCCACGCGTGCTTCCGGTTGCGGCGGCGCGTGCTGGTCGGCTGGCTGGCGGCGCTGGTGGTGCTGGTCGGGCTCGGCGGCGCCACGATGGGCAAGTTCTCCGACCAGTTCGACATCCCGGGCGCCCCGGCGGCCGAGGCGCTGACCCAGCTCCGGCAGACCTTCCCCGAGGTGGCCGGTGTCCGCGCCACGGTGCTGGTGATCGCCCCACCCGGCGACACCGTCGACAATCCGCAGGTGCGCCAGGGCATCGAGCGCGGAATCGACGTGCTCACACAGAATTCAAACCTGGTGGACAACGCCACCTCACCCTTCGACGAGTTCATCAAGGGGATGGTGAACCCCGACCGCAGCGCCGCGATGATCAACGTCTCGCTGAAGCGCACCGACGCCAGCGAGATCACCGACGCCGAACGCGAACACCTGCAGGAGCAGGCGGCCGAGATCCAGCAGCTGATGCCACCGGGCAGCACCGTCGCGATGGGCGGCGAGGCGTTCTCGATCGAGGTGCCGAAGCTCTCCGCGGTGGAGGCCGTCGGCGTCGGCCTGGCGCTGATCGTGCTGATCCTCACCTTCGGCAGCGTGGTCGCCGGGTTCGTACCGATCGCGACCGCGCTGATCGGCGTACTCGTCTCGATGGCGCCGATGCTGTTCGCGACCCGCTTCACCTCACTCAGCAGCACCACCCCGATGCTCGCGCTGATGCTCGGCCTGGCCGTCGGCATCGACTATGCGCTGTTCATCATCTCCCGGCACCGCGACCAGCTCGGCCGCGGCATGCCGGTCGAGGAGTCCGCGGCCCGCTCGGTCGCCACCGCCGGCTCGGCGGTCGTCTTCGCCGGACTGACCGTGGTGATCGCGCTCGTCGGGCTGACCCTGTCCGGGATCCCGTTCCTCGGCGCGATGGGCATCTTCGCCGCGATCACCGTCGCCTTCCAGGTGCTGGTCGCGCTCACCCTGGTACCGGCCTTCCTCGGCTTCCTCGGTGAACGGCTGCGGCCCCGGCACGCCCGCGGCGAGATCGACCACGAGGCGTTGGCCGCCCGGCAGCAGCGCGGCATCTGGGCCCGCTGGGTACGCCTGGTCACCCGCGCCCCGATCGTCACCATCGTGCTCGTGCTGGTCGCGCTCGGCGCACTGTCCGTTCCGGCCAAGGACATGCGGCTGTCCCTGCCGAACTCCGGTCAGCACGCGGCGACCGCCCCGGACCGGATCACCTACGATCTGATCGAGCAGAAGTTCGGACCCGGCTACAACGGCCCGCTGATCGTCACCGCCGACATCATCCAGTCCACCGACCCGCTCGGCCTGGTCGACGACCTGAAGCGCGAGATCGAGCAGCTGCCCGGCGTCGCCTCGGTACCGGTGGCCACCCCGAATCCGAACGCCGACACCGCATTCATCCAGGTGATCCCGACCGGCGGGCCGACCGATGAGTCCACCAAACAGCTCGTGCAGACCCTGCGCGACAACCAGGACCAGTGGCAGCAGCGCTACGGCACCGAGACCGCGGTCACCGGTATCACCGCCATCCAGATCGACATCACCGACCGGTTGGCCGCCGCGCTGCTCCCCTTCGGCATCTTCGTCGTCGGCTTCTCGCTGATCCTGCTGACCATGGTGTTCCGCTCGATCGCGGTCCCGATCAAGGCCACCATCGGCTATCTGCTCTCGGTCGGCGTCGCCTTCGGTGCCACCGCGATGGTGTTCAGCTACGGTTGGGGCAAGGACCTGATCAATCTCGAGAAGCCGATGCCGGTGATCTCGTTCTATCCGATCCTGCTGATGGGCATCCTGTTCGGGCTCGCGATGGACTACGAGGTCTTCCTGGTCTCCCGGATGCGCGAGGACTACGTCCACGGCGATCCCCGCAATCCCAACCGGGCAAGGCATGCCATCGAAACCGGCTTCATCGGCTCGGCCAAGGTGGTGACCGCCGCCGCGGTCATCATGTTCGCGGTCTTCGCCTTCTTCGTACCCAACGGCGAGGGACCGATCAAACCGATCGCCTTCGGCCTCGCGGTCGGCGTCGCGGTGGACGCCTTCATCGTCCGGATGACCCTGGTACCGGCGGTGCTCGCGCTGCTCGGCGATCGCGCGTGGTGGCTGCCGCGCTGGCTGGATCGGCGGCTGCCGTCCTTCGACGTCGAGGGCGAGGCGCTGGAGCACATGCTGGCGCTGCGCGACTGGCCCCATCCCGGCAGCACCGATGTGGTGCGCACCGAGGGTTACGGGGTACGCGACCACCACGGTCCGATCGCCGCACCGGCCGATCTGCATCTGGCGCCCGGGCAGGTGCTGGTGCTGGAGGGCGAACCGGAGGTGCGCACCCCGACGCTGTTCGGCCTGGCCGGCCGGGTCCGGGCGGTCGACGGCCGGATCAAGGTGGCCGGTCTGGTGCTGCCCGAGCAGGCCGGTGGCGTACGCCGCAAGGTCGCCTTCGTCGAGGGCCGGCATGGCACCGTACGAAACGACCTGACCGCCGCCCTGCGGGACCGGCAGGTCGAGCTGATCATCGTCGACGGCGCCGACGCGGTCGGTGACCACGACGAGCGCGCCGCCATCGCCAGCCTGATCGAAGAGGTCGGTGATGGGCAGCGCCGCCCCGGGGTGATCCTCGGGGTCGCCGACATCGACGTCGTCGCCGACCTGGCCCCGCGCGGCTTCGACGCCTTCACCCTGGCCCCACCCGCTGCGGCCGAACCCGCAGAACTCGTTCCCAGCAACGGAAAGCAGGAGCTTTGATGCGTACGCGCACCTTCGATCTGGAACGTGCCGGCACCGATCGTCCGGTTCGCCTGTGGTCCATCATCGGGGTGCTGCTGGTGCCGATCCTGGTGGCGCTCGGTTTCCTCGGCGCCACCTGGAACTCGCAGAGCCGGCTGCACCGCGTCGAGGCCGCGGTCGTGAACAACGACGAGATGGTCGAGGTGAACGGGCAGCCGGTCCCGCTCGGCCGTCAGCTCGCCGCCGGGCTGACCGAGCGCCGCGACGACAACTTCCGCTGGGTGCTGGCCGACCAGGCCGGGGCGAAGGCCGGGCTGGAATCCGGCCGGTATGCCGCGGTGGTGACCATCCCGAAGGAGTTCTCGGCCAACGCCACCTCCTATGCCCGTGACGCCGATCGGGCGCAGCAGGCCCGGATCACGGTGCAGACCTCCACCTCGGCCGGGGTCGCCGATGCCGGGGTCGCCCAGGTGATCGCCGAGACCGCCCGCGGCCAGTTGAACACCACCCTCACCGAGACCTACCTGGACAACGTCTACATCGGTTTCAACCAGTCCGGGGAACAGTTCAAGACCCTCGCCGACGGCACCGCCCGGCTCGCCGATGGTGGCGCCGGGTTGGCCGACGGCCTCGACCAGTCCCGGGACGGCAGCAAGCAGCTCGCCGACGGGCAGCGCTCGCTCGCCGAGGGGGTCGGCCAGACCGGTACCGGGGCCGGGCAGCTCGCCGACGGCCTGGCCGCCGCCCACGCCGGCGGCCAGCAGCTGAAGACCGGCGCCGCCCGTGCGGCCGACGGGGCGGGCCAACTCGCCGCCAACGGCCCGCAGCTCGCCAACGGGGCCAGCCAGCTCGCGACGGGTCTGGAGCAGGCCGGGACCGCCGGCCAGCAGCTGAAGACCGGCGCCAACCAGGCGGCCGACGGGGCCGCCCAGCTCGCCCCGGCCGGGCCGCAGATCGCCGCCGGGGTCGATCAGGTCGCCACCGGCATCGAGCAGCAGGCGGCCGGCGCGCCCGAGGCGAAGGCCGGTCTGGAACAGCTGCGGGCCGGTGGCCAGCCACTCACCGACGGCTTCGGCAGGATCAACGATGGGTTGCAGCAGCTCAAGCAGAACACCCCCGCCGTGCAGGACGGCGCGGTCGGATTGGCCGACGGTGCCGCGGGCCTCGGCACCGGGGCCGCCGAGCTCGCCGACGGCACCTCGAAGTCGGTGGACGGCACCGCCAGACTCGTCGACGGCGTCGACGACTTCACCGGCGGACTCGACGAACTGGCCGGTGGCGCCCGCAGCTACAGCACCGGGGTGAACCAGTACGTGGACGGCACCAAGCAGTTCGCCGGTGGCGTCGACCAGTACGCCTCCGCGGTGCAGACCTACGACCAGGGTCTGCAGCAGTTCCTGACCGCGATCTCCAGCGGCGCCTACGACCAGATGAGCGATACCGAGAAGGCGGCCCTGCGCAAGCAGGCCGGCACCCTGTCGGCCGGCTCCACCCAGCTCGTCCAGGGCGGCCGGACGCTCACCGCCGGCGGTGACCGACTCGTGGAGAGCGGTGCGCAGCTCCCGGCCGGCGGCAGGCAACTCGCCGACGGCGCCGACCGGTTGAGCGGCGCCGCGGCCCCGCTGCGGGCCGGGGTGCAGGAGCTGCGGCCCGGTGTGAGCGAACTGCAGCAGGGCGCTGCGGCGTACCAGCAGGGCGTCGCGAAGTATCGCACCGGTGCGACCGCCTACCGGGACGGCAGCGCGGCCTACTTCGCCGGGGTGACCGGCGCCGCCGACGGTGCCGCGCAGTTCGCGCCCGGGCTGACCGGCTACGTCGCCGGGGTGAACCAGGTCGTCGACCGGACCCTGCCGCAGCTCGAGGGCCTGCCCACCCAGGCCGCCCAGCTCCGCGAGCTGGCCGACGGGACGAAGCGGTACACCGACGGGGTCTCCCAGCTGGCGCCGGGTCTGCGGCAGCTCTCCGACGGGGTCGGCCAGTACGTGGACGGCATCGGGTCCGCGGCCGCCGGCGCCCGCCAGCTCGCCGACGGCACCACGCAGTACACCGATGGGGTGGCGCAGCTGGCGCCGGGTCTGCGGCAGCTCTCCGACGGGGTCGGGCAGTACGTGGACGGCATCGGGACCGCGGCGACCGGCGCCCGCCAGCTCGCCGACGGGGTGAACACCGGCCTGAAGCCCGGTGCCGACCAGCTCGCCACCGGCGGGGCCCAGCTCAGCGACGGGCTCGCCCAGGCGGCCGATGGCGGCCGCCAGCTCGCCAACGGGCAGCGGGAGCTGGCCAACGGGGTCGCCGAGGGTGCGGACAAGGTGCCCAGCTATTCCCCGGCCGAGCGGGACAACCTCAAGCAGGTCGTCGCCCAGCCGGTCGCCGGCAACGGCACCCCGGAGCTGGTCGCGCAGGCCACCGCCACCTCGCTGCTGATGGTGCTGGCGCTCTGGCTCGGCGGTCTGGCCACCTATCTGGTGGTCCGCGCGGTCTCCGCGCGGGTGCTCACCTCGCGCCGGCCGACCTGGCAGCTCGTCGGGCTGGCACTGGCGCCGGGGGTGGCGATCGCCGCCGTGCAGGCGCTCGCGCTCACCGCGGTCGGGCAGCTCGTGCTCGGCCTCTCCGCGGGCCAGACCTTCGGCGTACTGCTGCTGATGCTGCTCGGTGGGGCGACGTTCGCGGTGCTGAACCATGCACTGGCGGCCTGGTGGGGCGGCTTCGGCCGGCTCGTCTCGGTGGTCATGGTGACGCTCGTCGCCGCGGCCGGGATGACCTCGGCGGTGCCGGCGTTCTTCGACACCGTGACCCCGTTCCTGCCGCTCACCCCGGTGCTGCAGGGCATCCGGACGATCATGACCGACGGCACCGGACTGGCCGACGCGGTCGGGATGACGATGCTCTGGCTGGTGATCGGGTTGGCCGCCTCCGCGCTCGCGGTGGCCCGGAGCCGGGTGGCGCCGGTGCTGGTGCCACGTACGAGGACGGCCTGAGCGACCTGGCCGCCTTCATCTCGACACGCTGACCCGGCTCCGCTCCGCTGCGCCGGGTCAGCTACTCGATGAGCGTGGTCACAGGCGGCGGGCGACCTGGTAGCCGTTCTCGTCGAAGACCTTCTCATAGCGGGTACCGGGGTGGATCTGGCCGCCGTAGCTGACGACGTCGATCGGGCCGCTCCAGCCGCCACCGATGGTGTCGACGACCAGATAGTCCTCGACCGGGTTGCCGTCCTGGCCGATGTAGTAGACGTCGCGCCGGGAGGTCAGATAGGCCATCAGCGAGACGTCGGTGCCGACGGTCACCTCGGCCGGTACCAGCTGCAGCACCTTCTGCGCCGACTCCTGCCGACCGTCGGTCTTCCACTGCTCGGGGTTGCGCAGCTCGAACAGCGGCAACTGGTTGAAGATCGCCAGCGCGAAGGTGAGCACCACCACTGCGCCGTGCCGGGCGTACGCCCTGAGGAACGGCACCCCCGACTCCCGCAGCTTCGCGATCCCGTCGACCGCGCCGGCGTACGCGATCGGCATCAGCATCAGTGAGTAGTGCCAGGTCTGGCCCCAGTGGCCCTCGTTGTTGGACAGGAACCGCCAGGCCAGCGTCGGCAGCACCAGCCAGGCCAGCGAGGAGCGGAGCAGGAAGAACCCGGTGCAGGCGAGCAGCAGCAGCACCGTCGCCATCTTCTTGTCGTTGGTGAGGATCTCGGCGAGGTTGCCGAACGGGTCGGCGAGCACCTGGCTCATATCGAGGTACTTGTCGTAGTCGTACTGGCTGTTCGGGTTCAGCGCGGGCAGGAAGACCTTGGTGGTGAGGACGAACATCACCAGGCCCCAGGCGGCGACCGCGCCACCGAGGATCCAGCGCTTCGAGCGCCAGGCCAGCACCAGGCCGAAGACGAGGACGGTCAGCCCCAGGTCCTCTTTGACGAAGACCAGCAGGCTGCCCCAGATCGCCGCGGTCAGCCAGGACTTCCGCAGCAGCGCCCACAGTGCGATCGCCAGGATCGGCGCACCCATCGCGACCTCGTGGAACTGCACCACCACCGCCTGCTGGACGCCCCAGCAGATGGCGTACGCCAGCCCGATCAGCCAGCCGGCCGCGGCGCCGAGCTGCTCGTGGGCGGTCTTGGCGATGAAGAACACCGAGATCGCGACCAGCAGCGCCTGCAGCAGCAACAGCGTGTACGCCGAGGGGAAGACCGCATAGATCGGCGCCAGCAGCGCCAGGATCGGGTGGAAGTGATCGCCGAGGATGTTGTAGTCCGCGCCCTTGATGTGCACGATCGGCGGCTGCAGCCGGGCGTACTGCTGCACCACCTGGGTGAAGATGCCCAGGTCCCACGACGGCGATTCGTAGCGGCGCCACTGCAGCGTGGAGAGCAGGGTGTAGACGGCGAAGGCGCCGACGGCCAGCCAGCCCGCGCTGAGCGGCTGGGCGCCCACTCGCTGCCGTATCCGGTCGATCATCCCCGCGTCCTCCCACACCCCGACCGGTCCTCCGGTCCCGCTGAGTAAAGCAAAGTCGGCGGTCACCGCCCAAACCAGTACTTTCGTCTGGCGCCGTTCGATCTCTGTTCCCGCCGGCCACCGCTTTCACTACGTTGGCCGGACCCCAGCCCCACAGGAGAACAGATGCGCCCATCACCCCAGCCACCGGCACACCGCCGTGCCACCCGGATCGCCGCCGGCCTGACCGGCTCGGCCCTGCTGCTCGTCACCGGCGCCGTGGCCACCGCGCCCGCGGCGCCGGCCGCCCCGCCCAGCCGGAGCGAACCCCAGGTCGCCGATCTGGTCGACGCCAAGCTGCGCAACCAGCAGCTCGCCTGGAAGACCTGCAAGTTCCCCGACCTGCCCAAGGCGACCGCCGACCGGCTGCTGGCGACCCCGGGCCTGCAGTGCGCCACCGTCACCGTGCCGCGGGACTGGTACCGCGCCAAGGACGGGAACACCATCACCGTCGAGATCTCCCGGGTCAGGGCCAAGGATCCGGCCAAACGCCGCGGCATCATGCTGATCAATCCCGGCGGGCCCGGCGGCTCGGGGCTCGGCTGGTCGGCCGCCATGCAGCAGCGCTCGCCCGATGTCGGCGCGGTCTACGACACCATCGGTTTCGACCCGCGCGGCGTCGGCCAGTCCACCCGACTGGTCTGCACCTACGACGCGAACGCCAGCACCCAGGCCGAGGCGGCGAAGAAGTACGCCGACGGCTGCCTGAACAACCCGCTGACGCCGTTCATCACCACCCGCCAGACGAATCTGGACATGGACTTCATCCGGCACCTGCTCGGGGAGCCGAAGATGAACTACATCGGCTACTCCTACGGGACCTGGCTCGGGGGTTCGTACGCCGCCACCTTCCCCTCGAAGACCGACCGGTTCATCCTCGACTCCTCGGTGGACATGTCCACCGGCACCCTGGAGCGCACCTGGGATCTGCAGCCCGGCACCCGGGACCGGCAGTTCCAGGACATGATGCTGCCCTACCTGGCCCGTCACAACGACAAGTACAAGATGGGCACCACCTCGATGGAGGCCCGGACCAAGTTCGAGGCCGCCGGTGGTTTCGACAACTACTTCAACCTGCTGTTCGGTGCGAACACCGTCATCCAGGCGATGTACTCCACCGATCAGTACGAGGCGGCCGGCGCGATCCTGTCCGCGCTGTCGAACCGGACCACCGGGACCGAGCGGGAGGACTTCCGGCTGCCCTACGGCACCAAGGCGCAGCAGCGGGTGCCGGTGGCACTCGCCGAGGTGCGGGAAAACCTTGCCAGGATGGACATCTCGGCCGATGCCCGGCAGATCGCGAACGCCAACCTCGACCAGGCGCTCGGTGAATACCGCACCGCCAGCAAGGCGGTCGCCGAGGGTACGCCGAACCTCAAGCAGGAGGACGGCGCGTTCGAGGCGATCCGTTGCCAGGACGGCCAGTGGACCACCGACCTGAACGTGTGGGAGCAGAAGCTCACCGACGGTTTCAAGCGGGCGCCGCTGACCGGGATGCTGCAGTCGATCCCGGCGTGCGCGTTCTGGCCGGCGCAGGAGAAGGGCTTCCCCGAGCTGAAGGACAAGGACATCCCCGGGGTGCTGTTCCTGCAGTCGGAGTTCGATGCCGCCACCGCCTATGAGGGTGCGGAGGCGTCGATGAAGAAGTTCAAGAAGTCCAGGTCGGTGCTGATCGACAACGAGGGATCGCACGGTGTCTTCCCCTACGGCACCGAATGCGTGGACAAGCCGGCGCTGACCTGGCTGGTCGACGGGCAGCTGCCGGCCAGGCGCAGCACCGGCTGTGTCGGCGTTCCGCTGCCCGGTGAGATCTACACCTACAACGTGGGTGGCACGATCAACCCGGCCGGCAAGATGAAGGGCTTCAAGATGGAGTCCGAGGAACTGAAGCAGGCCAACGAACTGGTGGCCCAGCTGCGCCGCGAGGCGGGCATCCCCGATGTGCCGGGCGATGACGCCACCACGGCACAGGCCAGTGCCGCGGCCCTGCCGAAGCGCTGAATCTGAAACGGCGGCTCGTGATTCCGGAGCTGAGCGACCACGAGCTGACGCAGGCTCTGGGGCGTACGCCGGGTCGCCGCGAGCGGCAGGCAGCAGGTGAGGTCATCTGGTTCGATGACGACCGGGTGCTGCTGGCCGATCTCGCGGTGCCCGGCGCCGGCGCCGGGGCGGTGTTCGACGGGTTGCTCGATGCCGCGGCGCGGGTCGGGCACCTGACGATGGTGCTCGACGAGCCGCCGGTCCGCGTGATCGTGGTGGACGGTGCGCTGCCCGGCTCCCGGCAGGCCGTCGCCGCCGACGGCCGGGCGGTGCTGACCCTGGTGCTGCCCCGCGGATTCCCTGCCGGGGCAGAGATCGCGGCCGCTCGATTGCTGGCCGATCGGCTTCAGTGAGCGACCCGGCGCACCAGGATCCGCGTCCGGTCGGTGTCCGGGTCGGGGACGTGGGAGGCGTGTACGCCGAAGACCTCGCGCACGCTGTCCGGGGTGAGCGCCGCCGCCGGGGGCCCGACCCGGACGGCCCGCCCGGCGTCGAGCACCAGCACCGTGTCGGCGTACGCCGCCGCCAGATCCAGTGAATGCAGCGCCGCGAGCACCGTGCACCCGGAGGCGCGGGCCAGGTCGAGTACCAGCAACTGGTGCCGCGGGTCGAGGTGGTTGGTGGGTTCGTCGAGCACCAGCACCTCCGGCTCGGCGGCCAGGGCGCGGGCGAGCAGCACCCGCTGACGCTCGCCGCCGGACAGGGTGACCAGCGGCCGATCCAACAGAGCAAGACATTCCGCACGCTCGGCCGCCCGATGCACGGCGGTCCGGTCGGGTTCGGTGAGTCGGCCGAAGGTGCCCAGATGGGCGGCGCGGCCGAGGGTGATCAGCTCGGCTGCGGTGAGACCGGCGCCGGCGGCGTCGTTCTGGGTGAGTACGCCGACCCGGCGGGCCCGGGCGCGCGGGGAGAGCGCGGTGATCGGGGTATCGCCGAGCAGGGCGCGCCCGGCGGTCGGGCTGATCACGCCGTAGAGGGTGCCGAGCAGGGTCGACTTGCCGCTGCCGTTCGGGCCGACGACCGCGCCGAAGCCGCCACTGTCGACCTGCCAGGAGACCTCCCGCAGCACCGGGCGGCGGCCCCGGGCGGCATCGATCCGGTCGAAGCTGACGGTGGTCATCGCGGGTCAACCACCTGGCGGCGGATCGCCAGCACGAAGGCGGGGACGCCGACGACGGCGGTGAGGATGCCGATCGGGACCTCGGTGGGGGCGAGCACGGTGCGCGCGGCGGTGTCGGCCCAGACCAGCAGCAGGGCCCCGAGCAGTGCGGCGCAGGGCACCAGCCGGCGATGATCGGCGCCGACGAGCAGCCGGCCGACATTGGGCACCACCAGCCCGACGAACCCGATCGCGCCGCTCACCGAGACCGCGGCCCCGGTCAAGCTCGGCGTGGGCGACAAGATCGTCGGTACCGCGGCCCCCGACTTCAAGAAGGCCTTCGCCGGCAACCCCATCGAGCAGCAACTCAATGCCGTTCCGGTGATCGATCCCGGTCGCGGCAACCAGGAGGCCGTGCTGGCCGCGCGGCCCGAGCTGGTCACCGGGATCTCCCCCTTCGAGCTCGGCGGCTTCGACGGTACGCCGACCCCGGAAATCCTGCAGCAGAACGGAATCGACTCCTACGTCTCCTGCGATCCCGCGAACCAGGCCGTGACCGGCATCGAGCAGACCTACGACTACGTCCGCGAGCTCGCCACCTTGGCCTTCGGGGGATGACTCATCGATCCCATCGAGGGCTGTGGGGTCGGGGCTGTTGCCGGTTTGCTGGTATCGGCGCAGCCAGCGCCGAGCAGGGCCAGGGAGGAGAGCAGGACGATCGGGGGGAGCATGCGAAGCGTTGACACGGCCGGAACTCTACATCGTGTAGAACTGGGGTCTGGTCGTCGACGGCGTGAGCTTGGCTACACGGGGTACGCCGGCTGAGCGAGGAGCGCAGCGACGAGTCGAAGCCAACTCTGAATCGTCCTGGGTTTTGTTCCGCCTTGTTTGGGAGGATGGATCATGCCCCGTCAATTTCCGCCGGAGTTCCGGCAGCGAGCGTTGCGGATGCTTGAGGGCGCGTTGCCTGAGCACGAGACCGAGTATGCGGCGATCCGGCACGTGGGCGCGAAGCTCGGCGTGGGCCCGGAAACGCTACGCAAGTGGCGTCGCCGCGCTGAGGTCGATGCCGGCACGCGCCCCGGCGTGACCAGCGACGAGCTCGCGGAGATCAAACGCTTGAAGCGGGAGAACGCTGAGCTGCGCCGCGCGAACGAGATCCTGAAGGCAGCGTCCGCGTTTTTCGCAGCGGAACTCGACCGCCCCACGACGAGATGATCCGGTTCGTTGACATGTTCCGGGATCGTTTCGGGGTCGAGGCCATCTGTCGCACGATCAGTGCGACAGACAGTGGGTTCCTCACCGCCCGCGGGTACCGGGCCAGCAAGACCCGCACCCCGTCCGCCAGGACGCTGCACGACCAGCTGTTGGTGCCCGAGATTGTCCGCTTGCACGGTGAGAACTACGCCGTCTACGGGGTGCGGAAGATGCACGCTCTGATGCGCCGGCAAGGGTGGGAGATCGGCCGCGACCAGACGGGACGGTTGATGCGGCTGGCCGGAGTGCGCGGGGTGAAGCGATCCAAGAAGGTGTTCACCACCACGCCCGACCCTGCCCTGGAACGGCCCACGGACCTCGTAAACCGCCGGTTCACTGCGGATGCCCCGCGCCGACTCTGGGTCGCCGACATCACGTACGTCGCGACGTGGTCCGGGTTCGCGTACGTCGCGTTCGTTGACGTGTTCTCTCGTCGCATCGTGGGCTGGAACGTCGCGGCGACGTTGCGAGCCGACATCCTGCCGCTCCAGGCGCTCGAGATGGCCGCCTGGAGTGCTGGAGGGAACCTCGACGGGCTGGTCCATCACGCCGATCACGGGTCGAACTACATGTCGCTGGTCTACACAGATCGCATCGTCGAGCTTGGTGCGAAACCGTCGACCGGGACCGTCGGTGACAGCTACGACAACGCCCTCGCGGAGGCCGTGAACGGGCTCTACAAGACCGAACTGATCCGCCGCCAAGGCCCCTGGCGCACGGTCGAGCAAGTCGAGATCGCGACCCTCGAATACGTGTGGTGGTGGAACAACCAGCGGCTGCACGGCGAGCTCGACCTCCGCACCCCAGCCGAAGTCGAGGCGGCGTACTACGCTGACCACGAATCATCCGGGCTGGCAATCGCCAGCCACGGAAAACCCTAGGAACAAAACCCAGGGCGATTCAAACCAAGGAAATCCTGCCAACCCGCTTGATGGGGCTCACTCGATGGGACTCACTTGACTCTCCGACGTCCCACTGAAAATCTGAGAAGGTTGGAAGTTCACCAGCACGATGATTGGAGACTCACCATGAAGGCTGTGGTCTATCAGGGACCTCGCGATGTCGCGGTCACGGATGTTCCGGACGCGAAGATCGAGCGACCCACCGACGTACTGGTCAAGGTTACGACCACCAACATCTGCGGCTCGGACCTGCACATGTATGAGGGGCGGACCTCTTTCGAAAAGGGCCGGACGTTCGGTCACGAGAACATGGGCGAGGTGGTTGAGGTCGGTCAGGGCGTGGAGAAGGTCAAGGTGGGCGACCGGGTCGTCCTGCCGTTCAATATCTCGTGCGGGTTCTGCAAGAACTGCGAGCGCGGGCTCACGAATTACTGCCTGACGACGCAGCCGGAGCCGTCGTTCGCCGGTGCGGCCTACGGGTTCGCAGACATGGGCCCGTACGGCGGCGGGCAGGCGGAGCTGCTCCGGGTGCCCTTCGGCGACCACAACGCGCTGCGTCTGGGTGAGGACGCGCAGGAGAAGGAGAACGACTACGTCATGCTCTCCGACATCTTCCCAACCGGTTACCACGCCACCGAGATGGCTGGCGTGATCCCGGGCGACAGCGTCGTGATCGCCGGGGCCGGACCGGTGGGGCTGATGGCTGCCCTGTCCGCGACGATCAAGGGCGCCTCGAAGGTGATGGTGGTCGATCGCCACCCCGACCGGCTCGCGCTGGCCGAGCAGATCGGGGCGATCGCCATCGACGACTCCAAGACCGATCCTGTGCAGGCTGTGTTGGACGAGACGATGGGGCTCGGTGCCGACCGTGGCTGCGAGTGCGTGGGCTATCAGGCACACGATCCTCAGGGCAACGAAGACACTGCTGCCACGCTGAACATGCTTATCAACGCGGTTCGTTTCACCGGCGGGATCGGCACCGTCGGCGTGTTCATTCCTCAGGATCCGGGGGCCAAGAGCGACTTGGCCAAGCAGGGCAAGGCAGCAATCGACTTCGGCATGCATTGGTTCAAGGGGCAGACCATGGGAACCGGTCAAGCCCCGGTCAAGCGATACAACCGCCGGCTGCGGGATCTGATTGCGGCTGACAAGGCGAAGCCGTCCTGGATCGTCTCCCACGAGATCTCGCTGGAGCAGGCTGCCGACGCCTACAGGAACTTCGACGCCAGGTCTGAGGGTTGGACCAAGGTCGTCATCAAGCCCGGGATGTCGAGCGGAAAGAAGGCGAACTAATATGGCAGCGGATCTCCAGGGCAGGAGGGTCGCGATTCTCGCCGCGGACGGGGTCGAGCGCGTCGAACTTGAGCAGCCCCGAGAGGCACTGGACCGGGCCGGCGCTCGGACCGAGGTCCTCTCGATCCACGACGGCGAGATCAAGGCCCGTGAGAATGACCTGGATGAAGCGGGCGCGTTCACTGTCGACGGGCTGGTCGCCGACGCCTCGGTGGGCGACTACGACGCCCTGCTGCTGCCCGGCGGCACGGTGAACCCCGACCAGCTCCGGGTCGACAAGGACGCCGTTTCCTTCGTCCGCGACTTCGTCGAGAGCGGCAAGCCAGTGGCGGCGATCTGTCACGGGCCGTGGACGTTGATCGAGGCCGGCGTGGTTACCGGTCGTACCCTGACGTCGTTCCCGAGCATTCGCACGGACCTGCGCAACGCCGGCGCCGACGTCGTCGACCAAGACGTGGTGGTCGACAAAAATCTCATCACCAGCCGTTCGCCGGAGGACCTGTCTGCGTTCTCCGACGCAATAGTGACCCAACTCGCGGGCACCCCGAAACAGGAAGAGGAGAAGTCATGAGTGTGACCAAGGGACTGCTGGTCAGGTTTGACGCGTTGCCCGGGAAGGAGGACGACGTGAGGGAGTTCCTTGACAGCGGTCGTGCGCTTGTCGAGGAAGAGCAGGCGACCACCGCGTGGTTCGCGATCCGCCTCGGGCCGTCCTCGTTCGGGATCTTCGACGTATTCCCCGATGACGCCGGACGTGACGCCCACCTGTCCGGCCCCGTAGCGGTAGCTCTTGGCGAGCAGACCGGCACGTTGTTCTCCGAACCCACGATCGAGAAGCTCGACGTACTGGCCTCCAAGCTCCCCGCCTGACACCACAGACCGGGAGTACTGGCCATAGAGGAGGGGGTCGCTGCTCACGCCAACTTCGGGCTTGCCCAGCCCGCTGACGGCGTCGCAGCGGCCCCTTCTCTTGTGCCTATCGCATGTCCCAACAGATAGACAAGGGAACCTCGTTGACGAAACCTGACAACAGCGTCGCCACGACGCGATCACCCGAGGTAGCAGTGATCGGGGGAGGGATCGTCGGCCTGTCCACGGCGTACGCGCTGCGAGAGCAAGGTGTACCGGTGCGCCTGTACGAGGCCGGTCTGCCCGGCACGGGTCAGTCCGCAGGCGAGTCGCGGATCTTCCGGCATGCTCACGACGACCCGCGGCTCGCGGCGTTCGCGCGAGAGAGCCGCGGCGTATGGGATGAGTGGGCTGACCACTTCGGCGTCGAGCTGATCTCATCAGACGGTGTCGTGGCGATCGGCGACAGCGCACTGGCACGGCTCCGTGTGCTCGACCAGGTCGGCGGCGTGCAAGCGCACGAGCTCGATCCAGCCGGGGTCGCCCAGCGAATGCCGCTGCTTGCGGAGTACTCGGGGCCAGCGGTGCTCGACGAGTCCGGCGGCGCGATCCGCACCCGTGCCGCGATCAGGGCGCTCGTCGGTGCCCTCGGAGACGCCGTCACCACCGGAGAAGTGATCTCCATCGAACCCCGCACCAATGGGACGGTCGAGGTGCGCAGCGTCACCGACCGGGCTGCCTACTCCAAGGTGGTCGTGTGCGCCGGCCGCGAAACCGCCCGCCTGGCACGCAGCATCGGCCTGTCGCTGCCGGTTCGCCTCGCCGCACACGTACGCCTGACCTTCGACGTGAAAGCCACCGCCCCGGCACGAGTCGCGTGCCTGCAGGACAGCAGCGGCGTCTTCGGCGAAGTCGGCGTCTACGCGACGCCACTACCGGGCAACAGCAGTTACTCCGTCGGACTCAGCGAGACCGTCGGCGTCCGCAACGACGGAACCTTCATCGACCCTGCGGCCATTCGATCACTGGACGAACGCGCACGCGACTACGTGGCACGGGCGCTGCCCGGCCTCCACCCAGAGCCGCGCGACTTCCTCCACTGCTGGGTGACCGACCTCCCGTGGAGTGAGGACGGCGTGGCCGTGTGGGAGGCAGGCTCTGTCTTCTTCGTGGCCGGGCACAATTTGTTCAAGCAGGCACCATCGCTGGGCCGCGCCCTCGCCCGGGCTGCGACCGGCGGCGGTCTCTCCGCCGAGCTCACGCCCGAAGCGCGCCTCGGCGAGGCCCAGGACTAGCTGATGTGACCCACGGGTGCCGCCCTCAGCCAGCTGGGGTGAATCATGCGGCCCCCCGGAGTGAGCGGATCTACCCGACACGCTTCGAATGGCTGCTCGTGCCGCCCAAAAGCGGGCTTTGCCGCGATCCGGCTGCACGGCACGGTGTACGGCGGTGCGGGTCAGCTCGGCCACCCGCGAGGGTCTGGCCGTCGTCCGGCATTCGCCCCTGCGGCGCGGGCGGCGCGGTGCCGTAGAGGAGATCGCCCCGATCGCCGCCCCACTGGACCGAGCCGCACGGAACATCCGGGTTCTGGTGCGCCGCATGGCGACGGCGATCCGGTGGCAGGACCCGGTGGGGACCGTCCTCTGAATCCCACTGTGAGTGGTGTACGCAAGCATCAAGGTCGGCGAGTGGGTGAGTGGCAGGACCCCTAGGAGTGATCCACGACTTGTGAGAGTCGGTGTTCATCGGTGGGTGCAGCTAGCTGTACTCGGCCGGGAGGTTGGTGACACTGCTGGTCGGTTGTTGACGTGAGGAAGACCTCCGGGTGCGGTGGTGAGTGTCTACGTCATCGACCGGCCGGAGGTCTTCATGTCCCACCGTAACGCCCGCCTCAACGAACGAGGCCGTCAACTGCTCATCGAGCGGGTCTGTGAACAGGGCTGGGCCGTCGCCCACGCCGCCAAGGCCCAAGGGGTGTCGCGGCAGTGCGCACACCGCTGGATCAACCGCTACCGGGCCCAGGGCGTGGCCGGTCTTCGGGATCGGTCCTCACGCCCGCACCACTGCCCGAACCAGACCCCGGCCGAGGTCGAGGACGCCATCGTGGCTGCCCGCCGCACCGAACGCCGAGGCCAGGACTGGCTCGGCCCCGAGCTCGGCGTCCCAGCCCGGACCGTGTCCCGGGTGTTGCGCCGCCACCAGATGCCCTACCTGCGCGAGTGTGACCCGCTCACCGGGGAGGTCATCCGCGCCTCGAAGAGCACCGCGGTCCGCTACGAACGCGAGCGGCCCGGGGAGCTGGTCCATGTGGATGTGAAGAAGATCGGCAAGATCCCCGACGGTGGGGGCTGGAAGGCCCACGGCCGCGGAGCCCGGCCCCGCACGACCAAGATCGGCTACGACTACGTCCACTCGATGGTCGATGACCACTCCCGGCTCGCGTACTCCGAGATCCTGCCCGACGAGAAAGGCCCCACCTGCGCAGGATTCCTGCAACGAGCCGCCGCGTTCTTCACCACCCAAGGGATTCCCCGAATCGAACGGGTCCTCACCGACAACCACCTCTCCTACCGCCGATCCCACGCGGTGGCCGAGGTCATCGCAGCGCTGAGGGCCCGACACCTGTTCATCACACCCCACTGCCCCTGGCAAAACGGCAAGGTCGAACG
Source organism: Enemella evansiae (assembly GCF_002250705.1). Lineage (GTDB taxonomy): Bacteria > Actinomycetota > Actinomycetes > Propionibacteriales > Propionibacteriaceae > Enemella > Enemella evansiae. Next base: position 48,827 of record NZ_NMVP01000023.1, on the reverse strand, counting down.
GTTCAACCGGACCCTGGCCACCGAGTGGGCCTACCGCCAGGTCTTCACCTCCAACACCGAACGCACCAACGCCCTTGCGCCCTGGCTCGAGTTCTACAACACTCGACGACGCCACACAGCACTCAACGGCCTCCCACCAATCAGCCGTCTGTAACCAACCTCCCGGCCGAGTACACCTAGGATCACGGTCGTGACGTGGCTCGAGTTCGATTCCCTGGTCAATGCCCGCGATGTCGGTGGTACGCCGACCACCGACGGCGGTCAGATCCGCCCGAATCGCCTGCTCCGCAGCGATAATCTGCAGGACCTCACCCCGGCCGACGTCGACCGGTTGATCGAGCTCGGGCTGACCGATGTGATCGATCTGCGCTCGGCGTACGAGGTGCACCACACCGGTGACGGGCCGTTGGTCGGTGACCCGCGGGTCCGGATCCACCACTACTCGTTCATCCCCGAGCGCTACGACGCCCGCGATCAGAACGACCCCGAGGATGTGCTGCCGGACAACACCGACGGGGCCGGTCAGGAGCTCCCCGGGGACGCGCTGCCGTTCGCCGGCAAGAAGCCGACAGTCACCGTCGATGACGCGTTCGCCTCCACCTATCTGTCCTTCCTCGCCGAACGACCCGAGTCGGTGCTCGCCGCGCTCCGCGCGATCGCCAACGCCGAGGGCGCCGCGCTGGTGCACTGCGCCGCCGGCAAGGACCGCACCGGTACCACGGTGGCGCTGGCGCTGCTGTTGGCCGGCGCCGAGGAGGACGCGGTGATCGCCGACTACGCCGCCTCCTCCGAGCGGATGCCGCAGATCATCGAACGACTGCTCGGCTCCGACACCTATCGGGAAAACCTCGACGGCCGCGACATCGACTCCCACCTCACCAAGCCCGAGACGATGCGCGCCTTCCTGGCGTACGCCGACCGCGAGCACGGCGGGATCGAGCCGATGCTGGAAAGCCTGGGCTGGACGGCCGCGGACACCGCGAAGCTACGGGGCAAGCTGTGCGACTGACCCGCGTACGGTCCTCGAGTAGGCCGCTTGCGGCCGTGTCGAGAGGACGTGGTCCCGGCAGAGCCCGGCGTGGCGGTGGCCTCATCTCGACACGCAACCCCGGCGCCGCTTCGCTCTGCCGGGGTTGCTACTCGATGAGCGTCTCGGGTGGCTTCGACTCGCTCGTTCCTCGCTCGCTCAGCCAGCGTCGGGGGTCACCACGTGATCGAAAGTGGCGATGGTGTTGCGTACTTCGACCGGGATCTCTTCGCCGACCTGAGGCGGCTCGACCTTGGCGGGGACGAAGACGAGCGAGGACTGCATGTGCGGGGGTTCGACGAACCAGCGCTTGGCGCCGCCGATGGTGTAGGGGGAGAGCGCCAGGCCGGCCGCCTCCAGGCCGCCGGTGGCGAAGGAGATCGCCCGCTGGCGGACGTTCTTGGCCACGCTCGGCGCCTCCAGGCCGATCCCGTTCGCGGTACCGCCGGAGACCACCACGACATAGCCGTCGGTGACCGTGGGCCGCTGCCAGTAGCCGATCCGCTGGCCCCGCTTCACCGGGTGCACGTCCAGCACGGTCGCGGTCACCCGCAGCGCCGCCGGATCACCCAGCCACAACCGGGTACCGATCCGCAGCCGGGTCTGCCCCTCACCGAGCTCGGCCGCCAGCGCCAGATAGTCGGCGTCGTCGAGATGGGAGAACCAGATCGGCGCCGGCGCCACATCGCGCGCCATCCGCGCCAGGGTCTCCGCCTCGGTGCGGTTGCCACGGTAGCCGGAGCCGTTCGCGGCCATCGGCAGATGCACCGTCCAGCCCTCGAGCTGGAGGAAGTCCTGCCAGGCCTGGACGGCCTGCAGGTGTTCGCTGGGCAGGCCGTGGCGGTGCATGCTGGTCAGCACCTCGACGAGTACCCGCGGGCGCTCGCCCCCGAGGTTGGCCAGCACCTCCAGATCGGTGAGCCGGGAGACGGTCACGATCACCCTCGGATCGCGGGCCTGCTCGACCGCATGCGGATCGTTCGGCTCCCAGGGCAGCAGGATCACGATGTCGCCGGCGAAATGCTCCTTGATCGCCGCGGCCTCGGTGGGGGTACCGACGGCCAGGGTGTCCAGGCCGAGTGCGGTCGCCTCGGCCGCCAGGCGCTGCAGGCCGAAGCCGTAGCCATTGCCCTTCGCGACCGGGACCAGTCCCGGAATCCGTTCGGTGAGGCCACGGGCGTACGCCCGCCAGCGGTCGGCGTCGATGGTCAGCGTCAGTCCGGTCACGGACCTCACGTTACCGGGGCGCCCTCGCCGGTGGCGGTGCCCAACCTTCCACCGCGGGTTGACATCAGGGGGTGCAGAAATGTCGACCAGTGGCTAAGCTCGCCGGCAAGTGTGCCTTTGGGGGTGGGCACCTTACGGACCGCCCCCGGGCCGGTCGAAAGGCTCCACCATGCGTCACCCCCAGCGCAGACGGACCACCAAGCTCCACCCGGTGGTTGCGTGGTTGGTGCTTGCGTCATCCCTCGTGATGCCCGGCCTGCTGCCGATCCCGAGCACCCCCGCCTACGCCGCGCCCGGTCCGGACGGGCAGGACCCGGTTGCCTGTCTGAACACCGTCGCCCTCGTCAACGGCGGCTTCGAGCAACCGGTGCTCACGAGCAGCAACGCGCAGCTCCCGCAGACCTCGGTGCCCGGTTGGTCCACCACCGCCAGCGACAAGCTGATCGAGCTCTGGCGGACCGGATTCCTGGGTGTGCCGTCCTCTTCGGGCAGCCAGTTCGCCGAGCTGAACGCGACCCAGCCCTCCACGCTCTACCAGGACATCGCGACCACGCCCGGCCAGACCCTCTACTACAGCCTCGACCACCGCGGCCGGCAGGGCACCGACACGATGGCGCTCGATCTCGGCGCTCCCGGCGCCACGCCGAACTTCACCCGCCAGATGACGGACGGGAACACCGCCTGGGGCAAGTACACCGGCACCTATGTCGTGCCCGCCGGGCAGACCACCACCCGCTTCGCGTTCCGGGCCGTCTCCTCCTCGGGCGGGACGTTGTCGGTCGGCAACTTCCTCGACAACATCAGCTTCGGTACCGGCGCCTGCCTGGTCACCACCAAGACGCAGACCAACATCAGCCGGACCTCCGGCCCCGCACAGGTCGGGGACATCATGGAGTACACGGTGACCACCACCAACCAGGGTGGGTCCCCGGCGACCGGCAGCGTGATCACCGATCAGATCCCGACCAACACCGCCTACGTCCCGGGGACGCTGTCGGTCACCGCGAGCCCCACCGCCGGCCAGACCGGTACCAAGACCGACGCCGTCGACGGCGACGTCGGCAGTTACGCGAACAATGCCGTCCGGTTCAACGTCGGCGAGGGTGCCACCGGCACGAGCGGCGGGATCATCGAGCCCGGAGCGGCGGTCACGACCAAGTTCCGCGCCAGGATTCTGCCCACCGGGGCCGAGCAGACGATCACCAACCAGGCCTCGGTGGCGTACACCGACCGGGATGGCAGCGCCAAGACCTCGTTGTCCGGCCGCGTCAGTACCCCCGTCGCACCGGCCGCCGACCTGGCGATCAGCAAGACCTCAACGCCCACCACCCAGACCGCGGGCAGCAACGTCACCTACAACGTGACCGTCACCAACAACGGCCCGAGCACGGCCACCGGCGTCCAGTTCGTCGACACGCTCCCCGCAGGGACCACCTATGTCTCCTCGGCGCCACCCGCGGGGACGAGTTGTTCGGTGTCCGGCAGATACGTGACCTGTGTGGTGGGCTCGCTCGCGAACGGGGCGAGCGTCACCGTGCCGATCACGACGACGATCTCGCCGGATGTGACGACGGCCCAGGTGAACACCGCGACAGTGAGTTCGACCACGTCCGACTACAACAGCACCAATGACACCGCGACCGTGCAGACCGGGGTGACCACCGCCGCCGATGTCAGCCTGACCAAGACCGCGAGCCCGACCACCGTCGCACCCGGCAACAACGTCACCTACACCCTGACCGCCGCCAATGCCGGGCCCTCGGTGGCCAGCGCGGTCAAGATCACCGACGTGCTGCCGACCGGGATGAGCTATGTCTCGGCCACCGCGCCCGCGGGCACCACCTGCACCGAGTCCAGCGGCACCATCACCTGTCAGGCCAACTCGCTGGCGGTCGGGGCGAGCATCCCGATCACCATCGTCGCCAAGGTCGCGGCGAGTACGCCGAGCGGCCAGTTGGTCAACACCGGCCGGGTCTCCAGCACCACCACCGACCCGAACGCGGCCAACAACACCGCCAGCGCCACCGTCACGATCGCCCCGCAGGCGGACCTGCAGGTCGTCAAGACCGTGCTCACCAATCCGGTGGTGGCCGGACAGCAGGTCCGGTTCAGCATCAAGATCACCAACAACGGCCCCTCCGATGCCGCCAACGTGACGCTGAACGACCCGTCGACCACCGGGTTGACGTTCGTGTCCTCAACCACCAGCCAGGGCAGTTGCTCCGGTACCGGCACGGTGACCTGCCAGATCGGCACCATCGCCGCCGGCGCCTCGGTCACCGTGACCACCACCTATCTGGTCGCCGCCGACCGGCAGGCCGCGATGACCAACACCGCCACCGCGACCTCCGACACCGCGGACCCGAACCAGGGCAACAACACCGGTTCGGTGACCGTGACCCCGACCACCAGCGCGGATCTGCAGCTCAGCAAGACCCAGAGCCCGGCCCAGTTCAACTACGGCGATGCCATCACCTACAACCTCTCGGTGCTGAACAACGGGCCCTCGACGGCCCGGAATGCGGTGATCACCGACACCCTGCCGGACGGGGTGACCTTCGTCTCGGCGAGCAGCGGCTGCACGATCAACGGGCGGACCGTCACCTGCCAGGTCGGCGACCTGGCACCCCAGCAGACCGCCTCGGTCAGCATCCGGGTGCAGACCCCGGCCGGCGGCTCCGGTCCGCTCACCAACACCGCACAGGTGTCCTCCAGCACCCCGGACCCGGTGCCGGGCAACAACACCTCCACCTACACCGCGAGCGGCGGCCAGCAGGCCGACCTGTCGATCGTCAAGACCACCAGCGGCAACGGCACCCTGGTCGCGGGGGAACAGGTCACCTACACCCTGCAGGTCACCAACAACGGGCCGTCCGCGGCCACCGGCGTACGGGTCACCGACACCCTGCCGAGCGGGGTCAGCTTCGTCTCCAGCAGTTCCCCCTGCAGCACCTCCGGGCAGACGGTAACCTGCACCATCAGCAATCTTGAGCCCGGCAGCACCACGATCACCATCGTCGGCCGGGTCGCCGCCGATGCCCGCGGTACCTCCAGCAACACCGCCACGGTCACCGCGACCACCCCCGACGATCCGACCTCGAGCAACAACACCTCCACCTCGACCAGCACCGTCACCGGTCGGGCCGACGTCTTCGTCACCCTCACTCCCGACACCCAGACGGTGAATGCCGGCGCGGAGGCCACCTTCCAGCTGGTGATCGGCAACAACGGTCCCTCGACCGCGCAGAACGTGGTCGTCACCGGGCAGGTGCCGCCGGGGATGACCCCGGTCGCCGGCTCCGCCGGCGGCGCCTGCGTCGTCACCGGCACCACCGTCACCTGCAACGTCGGAACGCTGCAGCCGGGCCAGACGCTGCCGCCGATCACCCTGCGGGCGCTGGTCGACAACTCGGTACCGCCGGGTACGACCATCACCGCCACCGCCCAGGTGCAGACCTCGACCACCGATACCAATGCAGCCAACAACACCAGCTCGGCGCGGGTGGTCGTCGCCGCCCAGGCGGACATCGCGCTGGCCAAGACGGTCAGCCCCTCGCCGCTGGTCGCCGGCGGCACGGCCAGCTACGTGATCACCGCGACCAACAACGGTCCCTCCGATGCCAGCAACCTGGTGGTCACCGATCAGCTCCCGAGCTCCTTCCGGATCGCTTCGGCAACCATCGCCGGCCAGCCCTGCACCGTCACCGGCCAGACGGTGAGTTGTAGCCGCCCGGTGATCGCCGCCAAGGACGTGGTGCGGATCACCGTGACCGGCACCGTCGATTCCAACGCCACCGGCAGCCTGCGCAATGTGGCCACCGCCACCACCGAGACCCCCGATCCGAACACCGCGAACAACACCGCCGAGGTGACCGCCGACATCAGCCAGTCCGCCGACCTGCGGATCCGCAAGGAAGCGCCGCAGCGGGTGGTGGCCGGCAGCACCATCGCGTACAAGGTCATCGTCGCCAACGCCGGCCCGTCCGATGCCGCCGCGGTGGTGCTCACCGATCCCTTCCCGGCGCAGGTGCGCCCCGTCGGTGTCAGCGATCCGGCCTGCCAGCTCACCGGCCAGGATCTGCGCTGCGACTTCGGCACGGTGGCGGCCGGCACCTCGCGTACCGTCGTCGTCGAGGCCGTGGCCGATCCGGCGGTCGAAGCCGGTTCGACAATCACGAACACCGCCTCGGTCAGCTCGACCACCCCGGGTGCGGGAACCCGGCAGTCGACGGTGAACAGCACCGTCGACAGCGTCGCCGACGTGTCGATGGTCAAGCGTTCGGCCAGTACGCCGATCGCCGGCGGTCTGATGCGCTACGAGCTGACCGTCACCAACAACGGCCCGTCGACGGCCCGCGGCGTCATCGCCACCGACCCGACCCCGGCCGGCACCAGCTATATCGACGCCGTGCCCAGCTCCGGCTCCTGCTCCGACCCGACCCAGAGTCCGGACATGACCTGTGTCCTCGGTGACATGGCCCCCGGTCAGTCGATCACCATCCTGGTCCGCTACCAGCTCGATCCGCAGAGCACCGGCCAGACACTGACCAACACCGCCCGGGTCGCGACCACCACCACCGACCCGAACTCCGACAACAACAGCTCGACGACCACCGACCAGATCGGTGAGGCCGCGAAGCTGACCATCAACAAGGAACTCACCAGCGGGCCGGTGGTCGCCGGCGGCACCGCCACCTATCGGATCACCGTCGGCAACGATGGCCCGTCGGTGGCCCGCGGGGTGCGGGTGACCGATACCATCCAGGCCCCGGCCGAATACGTGTCCGCGACCGCGGACGGCGGCGGGACCTGTACGCCCAGCGGTACGCCGACGACGCTCACCTGCGACTTCGCCAGCGTCGGGGTCGGGGCCGGCGAGGTGCGCACGATCACCCTGACCGTGCGGATCCCCGCCGACACCCCCGACGGCACCCAGATCGCGAACTCCGCGACCGCGACCTCGCAGACCCCGTCCGACCCGGCCACCGACGACGCCACCGGAACCGTCGGCAGCAGCGCCGATGTCTCGGTCACCAAAACCCTGCTGACCGCCAACCCGGTCGCCGGCGCGCCGATCTCCTGGCAGGTCACGGTCCGTAACGCCGGACCCTCCACCGCCCGCGCGATCACGTTGAGCGACCCGGCCCCGGCCGGCGTCCGGATCACCGGCGGTACGCCCGATGCGGGCACCTGCGCGGTCAACCCGCAGGGCGGTCTCGACTGCCGGCTCGGCGATCTCGCCCCCGGCGACGGCAACCAGATCACCGTCCGGGTGGACGGCGTGGTCAACCCCGACTTCAGCGGCGACCTGACCAACCGGGCCACCGCGACCAGCACCACCCCGGATCCCAACACCGAGAGCAACTCCGGCGCCGTCACCAAACCCGTCGGCGGCAGCGCGGACCTGGCGCTGACCAAGACCCCGACCAGCCCGCGGGCCACCGCCGGCGGCGCGATCGGCTGGACCGTGACCGTGACGAACAACGGCCCCTCCGATGCCACCGGCGTACAGATCAAGGACGCCGTCCCGGCCGGTGTCCAGAACCCGACCGCCAGCATCAACGGCACCGCCTGCACGCTGACCGACGGCACCTTCACCTGCCCGGCGGACCGGATCGCCGCCGGCGGCACGGCCACGATGACGATCACAGGCACCGTCGATCCGAACGCGACCGGCCAGATCGCCAACACCGCGTCGGTGACCGCGACCACCCCCGACCCGGACCCGAGCAACAACGAGGCCACCTCGAGCGTGCCGCTGGATGCCGCCGCCGACCTGTCGGTGACCAAGACCGGCCCGGCCACCGCGACCGCCGGTACCTCGATCAGCTGGACCGTGACCGCCCGCAACGCCGGCCCGTCGGTGGCCCGCGCGGTCGTCATCTCCGACCCGCTCCCGGCCGGTGTCAACGGCGCGACCGCGACCTTCAACGGCAACGCGTGCGCGGTCGAGAACGGTGCGCTGACCTGCCGGGTGGGTGACCTGGCGCCCAGCGCGACCGCCGAGATCACCGTCACCGGTACCATCGACCAGGGCCGCACCGAACCGGTCACCAACACCGCCACGGTCGCCTCGCAGACCGGTGACCCCAACGGCGCCGACAACACCGCCACGACGACCACCGAGGTGACCAGCAGTGCGAACCTGTCGATCACCAAGGTCGCCGACACCGACTCCTTCACCGCGGGCCGGCCGGTCGGCTGGACGCTGACCGTCCGCAACGACGGCCCGTCGGCCGCGGTCGGCGTACAGGTCACCGACCAGTTGCCGGCCGGTCTGGTCAACCCGACCGCGACCCTGCCCGACGGCACCTCGTGCGAGATCACCGGCGGTACGGTGACCTGCCCGATCGGCGTCCTCGGTACCGGTGAGGTACGCCAGCTCCGGATCACCGGCACCCTGGCCGCCGACTACGCCGGTGCCGACCTCACCAACGCCGCCCAGGTCTCCTCGCAGACCCCCGAGGGCGACGGCGCCGACAACTCGACCAGCACCACCACCCCGGTCGCCGCCGCCGCCGATCTCGAGGTGGACAAGAAGATCGTCGGCCCGGTGGTCGCCGGGGCGCCGATCACCTTCGAGGTGACCCTCACCAACAACGGGCCCTCGGTGGCGCGGAACGCACGCCTGACCGACCCGGTCCCCACCCAGATCAGCGGGATCACCGTCGACGACCCCGCCTGCACCGTCACCGGCCAGGACGTGGCCTGCGGCTTCGGCGACCTGGCCGTCGGCGCCAGCCGGACGATCCGGATCACCGGCACCGTCAGCCAGAGCTTCGACGACCGATTCCGTAACACCGCCACCGCGACCAGCGACACCCGCGACCCGATCGAGCAGAACAACACCGGCGCCGCCGACGGCGTCGTCGGCGAGTCCGCCGACCTGCAGGTCGCCAAGACCGGCCCCGCGCAGGTGACCGCCGGTTCGCCGATCATCTGGACCATCGAGGTCCGCAACGCCGGGCCCTCGACCGCGCGTGCGGTCAGCGTCAACGACCAGCTGCCCGCCGGGTTGACCAACGGCCAGCTGCTGCTGCCGAACGGGCAACCCTGCCCGGACCCGACCAACTGTGCGATCGGTGACCTGGGCCCGGGCCAGGCGGCCACCCTGACCGTCACCGGCACGGTGGCGCCCGACTACAGCGCGACGACGATCAGCAACTCCGTCGGTGTCGCCACCCCGACCGCCGATCCCGACGGCGGCAACAACAACGACACCTCCACCGTCGCGGTGAACCGGGACGCGAACCTGTCCATCGCCAAGACCCTGACCAGCGGGCCGCTCGTCCCGGGCACCCAGGAGACCTACTCGATCACCGTCCGCAACGCCGGCCCCTCGGCCGCCGACGCGGCGACGGTCGCCGACCGGCTGCCCGCCGGGCTGACGGTCGTCGGTCAGCCGACCACCACCGCCGGTACCTGCACCGTCGAGGGCCAGCAAGTCGACTGCGCGCTCGGCAACCTGGCGCCGAACGCCACCGCGACGATCGGGGTCACCGTCCAGGTCGATCCGAACCTGACCGGTCAGGTGGTGAACGTCGCCTCGGTGACCAGCACCACGCCCGACGGCGACACCGCCGACAACTCCGCCACGAGCACCGAGCCGACCGCGCCGTCGGCGGACGTGTCGGTGACCAAGACGCTGCTCACCCAGAATCCGGTGGCCGGTGCCCCGATCGCCTGGGAGGTCGTCGTTCGTAACGCCGGTCCGTCGACCGCCCGCGCGATCACCCTCGAGGATCCGGCCCCGGCGGGTGCCCGGATCACCGGTGGTACGCCGGATGCGGGCAGCTGCGCGGTCGACGCCGCCGGCGCGCTGTCATGCCAGCTCGGCGACATCGCCCCCGGCGCGCAGGTGCGGGTCCGCGTCGCCGGTGTGGTCAACTCCGACTTCACCGGGGACCTGACCAACCGCGCGACCGCGACCGGCACCACCTCGGATCCGAACGGTGACAACAACTCCGACGATGCCACCGCACCCGTCGCGAACAGCGCCGACCTGGCGCTGACCAAGACCGCGACCACCGAGCGGGTCACCGCGGGCGGTCCGATCGGCTGGACGGTGACCGTCACCAACAACGGGCCCTCGGATGCCACCGGTGTCCGGATCACCGACCGGCTGCCCGCCGGGGTGCGCAACCCGACGGTGACGATCAACGGCAGCCCGTGCGCACTGGCCGATGGGGCGTACACCTGCCCCGTGGATCGGATCGCGCCCGGCGGCACCGCGACCGTGACGATCGCCGGCACCGTCGACCCGGCCGCGACCGGTGAGATCGCCAATACCGCTTCGGTGACGGCGACCACCCCGGACCCGAACCAGGGCAACAACTCCGGCACCGCCACCGTGCCGGTGGACACCACCGCCGATGTGTCGGTGACCAAGACCGGCCCGGCGACCGCCACCGCCGGTACGACGATCAGCTGGACCGTGACCGCCCGCAACGCCGGCCCCTCGGTCGCCCGCGCGGTCGTCGTGACCGATCAGATCCCGGCCGGTGTCAACGGCGCCGCCGCATCGGTGAACGGGAACCAGTGTGCCGTCCAGAACGGTGCGCTGACCTGCCCGCTCGGTGACCTGGCGCCCGGTGCGACGGTCGAGGTGACCGTCACCGGCACCGTCGACCAGGCGCGTACCGAACCGGTGGTGAACACCGCCACCGTCGCCTCGCAGACCACCGACCCGAACGGTGCCGACAACACCGCGACGACGACGACCGAGGTCACCGCCAGCGCGGATGTGTCGATCACCAAGCCGGCGGACTCGCCGACCTTCACCGCCGGCCAGCCGGTCGGCTGGACGATCACCGTCCGCAACGACGGGCCGTCGACGGCGACCGCGGTCCAGGTCACCGACCAGCTGCCGGCCGGACTGAACAACCCGACCGCCCGGATCGGCGATGTCGACTGCCAGATCGCCGAGGGTACGGTGACCTGCCCGATCGGCACCCTCGACACCGGTGAGGTACGCCAGATCCGGATCACCGGCACGCTGGCCGCCGACTACGCCGGTACCGGCGTGACCAACGGCGCGCAGATCACCTCCCAGACCCCCGATCCGGACGCCGGCGACAACACGACCAGCATCACCACCCCGGTCGCCACCTCCGCGGATCTCGAAGTGGACAAGAAGATCGTGGGGACCGTGGTCGCCGGTGCACCGATCACCTTCGAGGTGACCGTCACCAACAACGGGCCCTCGGTGGCCCGCGCGGTCACGCTGACCGATCCGGTGCCGAGCCAGATCACCGGCGTCGCGGCCTACGACCCGGCCTGCACCGTCGCCGGGCAGGACGTCTCCTGCGGTCTCGGTGACCTCGCGGTCGGCGCCAGCCGGACGATCCGGATCACCGGCACGGTCAGCCAGAGCTTCAGCGATCGGTTCACCAACACCGCCACCGCGACCAGCACCACGCCCGATCCGAACGAGCAGAACAACTCCGGCTCCGCCGACGGCACGGTCGGTGAATCGGCCGATGTCCAGATCACCAAGACCGGTCCGGCCCAGGTGACCGCCGGGTCGCCGGTGTCCTGGACGATCGAGGTACGCAACGCCGGACCCTCGACCGCGCGTACCGTCACCGTCGCCGATCAGTTGCCGGCCGGCCTGGTCGGTGGCCGGGTGCTGCTGCCGAACGGCCAGCCCTGCGCCGATCCGAGCAACTGCGCGATCGGGGACCTGACGCCCGGACAGACGGTCACGCTGACCGTCACCGGCACCATCGCCCCGGACTACGCCGACACCACGATCCGCAACTCCGCGTCGGCCTCCACGCCGACCGCCGATCCCGACGGCGGCAACAACGACGCCACCTCGGTCGTCACCGTGAACCGGGACGCGAACCTGTCGATCAGCAAGGCCCTGACCACCGGGCCGCTGGTGCCCGGCACCCAGGAGAGCTACACGATCACGGTCCGGAACGCCGGCCCGTCCACCGCGACCGGCGCGCTGGTCACCGACCACCTGCCCGATGGCCTGACCGTCGTCGGCCAGCCCACCGCCTCCGCCGGCACCTGCACCGTGACCGGGCAGCAGGTGAGCTGTGACCTGGGCACCGTCGCCCCGAACGCCACGGTCGCCATCCAGGTCGCGGTCCAGGTCGATCCGAACCTGACCGGTGACGTGGTCAACGTCGCCTCGGTCACCGGGACGACCCCGGACGGCAACACCGGCGACAATTCCGCCACCAGCACCGAGCCGACCGCCCCGGCGGCCGATCTGTCGGTGACCAAGACCCTGCTCACCGAGAATCCGGTCGCGGGCGCGCCGGTCAGCTGGCAGATCACGATCCGCAATGCCGGCCCGTCGACCGCCCGCGGGATCACCCTCGACGATCCGGCCCCGACAGGGGTCACGATCACCGGCGGTACGCCGGATGCGGGCAGCTGCGCGGTCAACGCCGCCGGTGCGCTGGAGTGTCAGCTCGGGGATCTGGCGCCCGACAACGCGATCACCGTCCGGGTGGACGGTACCGTCGGCGCCGGCTTCACCGGTCAGCTGACCAACCGGGCCACCACCACCAGCACCACCGCCGATCCGAACCCAGGCAACAACTCCGGCGACGCCACCTCCCCGGTCGGCGGCAGCGCCGATCTGGCGCTGACCAAGACCGCGACCGCCGAGCGGGCCACCGCCGGCGGCCCGATCGGCTGGACGGTGACCGTCACCAACAACGGCCCCTCCGATGCCACCGATGTCCGGATCACCGACGCCGTACCGGCCGGGGTGACCGGCGCTTCGGTCAGCCTGAACGGGGTCCCCTGCCCGGTCGCGGACGGGACGTTCACCTGCTCCATCGCCCGGGTCCCGGCCCGCGGCACGGTCACGGTGCAGGTCACCGGCACCGTCGATCCGGGTGTCACCGGTGAACTGGTGAACACCGCGGAGGTGTCCGCGGGAACCAATGACCCTGACTCGGGCAACAACACCGGCACCTCCACCGTGCCGATCGACACCACCGCGAACGTGTCGGTGACCAAGACCGGCCCGGCCACCGCCACCGCTGGTACCTCGGTCAGCTGGACCGTGACGGCCCGCAACGCCGGACCGTCGGTCGCCCGCGCGGTCCTGGTCTCCGATCAGATCCCGGCCGGTATCAGCGGCGCGACCGCCACCGTGAACGGCGCCCAGTGCGCGATCGCGGACGGGGCGCTGACCTGCCCGCTCGGTGACCTGGCGCCGGGCGCGAGCGTCGAGATCACCGTCACCGGCACCATCGATCAGGGCCGCACCGAGCCGGTCGTGAACACCGCCACCGTCGGTTCGCAGACCACCGATCCGAACGGTGACGACAACACCGCGACGACGACCACCGAGGTGACCAGCAGCGCGAACCTGTCGGTCAGCAAGGTCGCCGACGCCGGCACCTTCACCGCCGGCCAGGCGGCCGGTTGGACGATCACGGCCCGCAACAACGGGCCGTCGACCGCGGTCGGCGTACAACTCACCGACCAGCTGCCCGCCGGTCTGGTGAACCCGACCGCGACCCTGTCCGACGGCACCGCCTGCCAGATCGCCGGCGGCACGGTGACCTGCCCGATCGGCACCCTCGCCACCGGCGACTCCCGCCAGCTCCGGATCACCGGCACGCTGGCCGCCGACTACGCCGGCGCCGAGGTGGCCAACACCGCCCGGATCGAATCGCAGACCCCGGATCCGACCCCCGATGACAACACCTCGACCGCCACCACCCCGGCCGCCGCCTCCGCGGATCTCGAGGTGGATAAGAAGATCGTCGGGTCCGTGGTCGCGGGTGCGCCGATCACCTTCGAGGTGACCGTCACCAACAACGGGCCCTCGCTGGCCCGCGCGGTCACGCTCACCGACCCGGTGCCCAGCCAGGTCGGCGGGATCACCGTCGACGACCCGGCCTGCACCGTTACCGGTCGGGACGTCAGCTGTGGCTTCGGTGACCTGGCCGTCGGGGCCAGCCGGACGATCCGGATCACCGGCACCGTCGGGCAGAACTTCGACACCGGGTTCACCAACACCTCCACCGCCACCAGCGCCACCCCGGATCCGATCCAGCAGAACAACTCCGGGTCCGCCGACGGCACGGTCGGCGAATCGGCCGATGTCCAGGTGACCAAGACCGGTCCCGCCGAGGTGGTCGCCGGTGCGCCGGTGACCTGGACGATCGAGGTACGCAACGCCGGGCCCTCGACCGCGCGTACCGTCAGCGTCGCCGACCAGCTGCCGGCCGGCCTGGTCGACGGCCGGGTCGTGCTGCCGAACGGGCAGCCCTGCGCCGATCCGGCCAACTGCGCGATCGGTGACCTCACCCCGGGCCAGACGGTCACCCTGACCGTCACCGGCACCGTGGCCCCGGACTACGCCGGTACCGCGATCCGCAACTCGGTGGGCATCTCCAGCCCGACCGCGGATCCCGACGGCGGCAACAACAACGACACCTCGACGGTCGCGGTCACCCGCAACGCCGATCTGTCCATCGCCAAGCAGCTGACCACCGGACCGCTGGTGCCGGGCACCGAGGAGCGCTACACGATCACCGTGCGCAACGGTGGGCCGTCGACCGCCGAGGGGGTCACGGTCGCCGACCGGCTGCCGGCCGGGCTGAGCGTCGTCGGCGAGCCGACCGCCTCCGCCGGCCAGTGCACGATGACCGGGCAGCAGCTCGACTGCGCGCTCGGCACCATCGCACCGAACGCCACGGTCACCATCGAGGTCACCGTCCGGGTCGATGCGAACCTGACCGGTGACGTGGTCAACGTCGCCTCGGTCACCGGCACCACGCCGGACGGCAATACCGGCGACAACTCGGCCACCAGCACCGAGCCGACCACCCCGCAGGCCGATCTGACGATCACCAAGACCGGCTCCGCAACCGTCGTGGCGGGCCAGCCGATCAGCTGGACGCTGCGGGTGCAGAACGCCGGCCCGTCGTTCGCGACCGGCGTGACGGTCCGCGACGAGCTGCCCGCGGGCCTGACCGGCGCCACCGTGCGCACCGATCAGGGCCAGTGCCGCATCGATGCCGGCGGCCCGAGCGGGACCGTCAACTGCGATCTCGGCACGGTCGGGGTCGGCGACGACGTCACCATCACCGTGATGGTCGACGCCGGCGTCTCGGCGGCGTACACCGGCCAGCAGCTGGTGAACACCGCCACCGTCACCTCGCCGACCCCCGAGCCCAACCCGGGCGGCGACGACGGCCGCAGCGACGACGCGACCACCACCGTCACCCGCGACGCGGACCTGTCGATCACCAAGACCCACGACCCCGGCGCCGCGGTCATCCCCGGCGCGCCCGGGCCCGAGGGGCTGGCGACCTGGACGCTGATCGTCACCAACGACGGCCCGTCCACCGCCCGCAATACGACGGTCACCGACAGCCTGCCCGCCGGGCTGAGCGATGTGACGTTCCAGACCCCGGACGGGGTGGCGTGTACGCCGACCGGCGCGTGTGCGCTCGGTGAGCTGCAGCCCGGACAGACCGTCCGGATCACCGTCAGCGGCCGGCTGCCCGCCGACTATGCGGACCAGCAGGTGATCAACCGCGCGAGTGTCGGCTCCGAGGACCCCGACGGTGAGGGCAGCGACAACACCTCCACCGACGCGATCCCGGTCAGCCCGAGCAGCGATGTCCAGGTGACCAAGACCGGGCCCGCGCAGGTCGTCGCCGGCACCCAGATCGCCTGGGAACTCCGGGTGGCCAACAACGGTCCCTCGACCGCCACCGGGGTCGTGCTCACCGACCGGATCCCGGCCGGGCTCGGCAACCCGCAGGTCACCGCACCCGCGGGGATGACCTGCGCGATCACCGACGGGCTGCTCACCTGCCGGGCGAACGGCCCGCTGGCCCCGGGTGATGCGAACGCGCTGACCGTGCGGCTGACCGCCGACGTGCCGGCCGACCGGCTGGAGCCGATCACCAACACCGCCGAGGTGACCAGCGGCAGCTTCGACGGCACCGGTGACAACAACACCGCCACCACGACCACCGAGGTGACCGGCAGCGCCGATCTGTCGGTGGCCAAGGCGATCAACACCGAGGTGGTCAAGAACGGCAGGGTGACCGCCGGCCAGCCGGTCGCCTGGACGATCACCGTCCGCAACGACGGCCCCTCGGTCGCCCGCACGGTGACCCTCACCGATCTGGCACCGGCCGCGGTCCGGGACCTGACCCTGACCAGCTCGCAGGGCACCTGCACCGCCAACCGGTGCGACCTCGGCGACCTGGCCCCGGGCCGCACGGTGACCATCCAGGTGCGCGGCACCCTCGACCCGGACGCCACCGGCACCCTGGTCAACACCGCCGAGGTGGGCTCGCCGACCAGCGATCCCGATCCGGGTGACAACCGCGACGACGCCGACCCGATCACGATCGGGCGGAGCGCCGATCTGTCGATCACCAAGACGGCCGATCCCTCACCGGCGGTGCCGGGTGCGCAGTTGCGGTACACGCTGACGGTCCGCAATGCCGGCCCGTCCACCGCCCAGCAGGCGACCGTCACCGACGTCCTGCCGACCGGCCTGCAGAACCCGCAGGTCGACGACCAGCGCTGCACGATCACCGGCGGTGTACTCGACTGCGACCTGGGTACGGTGCCGGCCGGCGTCAGCCAGGTGATCACCGTGACCGGGACGGTCGCGGTCGATCAGCAGGGCGATCTCAGCAACACCGCCTCGGTGAGCTCGCCCGATCCGGATCCGAACCCGGGCAACAACAGCAGCAACGTCGGCACGCCGACCGCGCCGGCGAATCTGTCGATCACCAAGACCGCCAGCGCCGCCCAGGTCAACCCCGGCGGGGACCTGACCTGGACGCTGACGGTGCGCAACGCCGGCCCGGGCCCGGCGCGCCGGGTGGCGGTCACCGACACCCTGCCGGCCGGGGTCGAGGTCACCTCGGTCACGCCCAGCACGGGGACCTGCACCCCGGTCCAGGGCCAGGTGCTGACCTGTGATCCGGGCGTCATCGCCGCCGACGGCACGATGACGATCACGATCGCCGCGAAGGTGTCCGAGCGGGCCCTCGGTGCGCTGACCAACTCGGCCACCGTGACCTCGCCGGATGATCCGAACCCGGGCGACAACACCGCCCAGGTGACCACGCCGGTGGTCGCCACCGCCGATCTGAGCGTCACCAAGAAGGTCGTCTCCGGCGGTACGGTCGCCGGCGAGCCGGCCGGCTGGGAGCTCACCGTCCGCAACGACGGCCCGGCCGCCGCGGTCGGCGTACGCCTGCACGACACGCTGCCGGCCGGGGTGACCAACCCGACCCTCGGCCCGGTACCGGACGGGGTGACCTGTGCGATCACCGGGAACGCGGTCGACTGCACCGCCGCCCAGCTGGCCGCCGGGACGGACTTCACCGTGACGGTGAACGCGACCGTCGCCCCGGCCACGCGCGGTGAGCTGAGCAATGCCGCCTCGGTGACCAGCGACACCCGCGACCCGGATCCGGCCGACAACACCGGTACCACCACCAGCACCGTGACCGGGAAGAGCAACGTCGCGGTCACCAAGACCGCCTCGAGTGGAGCGGTCACGGTCGGTGACCAGGTGCGCTACACGATCACCGCGACCGGGTCCGGTCCGTCGACCGCGACCGGGGTGACGGTGACCGAGCAGCTGCCGGGTGGGGCCACGGTGCTGGAGGCACGGACCGGCACCGGGCGGTACCAGCAGGGCACCTGGACGATCGGTGACCTGGCGCCGGGCCAGACCGCGACCCTGGAACTGGTGGTACGCCTGGACCGGGCCGGGCAGGCCGCCAACTCGGTCCGGATCGCCGCGGTGGAGGATCCCGCCGGGGACGACAACTCCGCGACCGCGACGGTGACGGTCAACGACAAGCCGGTACCGCCGACCAACCCGCCGACGACCCAGCCGCCGACGAATCCGGGTCAGCCGCCGACGACCCAGCCGCCGGGGCCGGGGCAGCCACCCACGGGTCCGGGCCAGCCGCCGTACCCGCTGCCCCCGGGTCAGCCCGGTCAGCCGCCGATGCCGAACACCGGTAACGACTGGGAGCTGTGGCAGCTGCTGCTGGCCTTCGGGATGCTGCCCGCGGGCGTGGCGCTGATCGCGATCGGTCGCCGGCGCCGCCGGCGCGGGTAGGCCCTCCGGCGATCCAGCGAACCCAAACTGCATCCCCCTTGCCCTCCAGGGATAGGGAGATGCACCCAGGATTCGCTGGATCGCGGCTGGGTCAGCGCGGTCAGGGGTCAGCGCGGTCAGCGGTCAGCGCAGGCCGGCGACGATCCGGTCCAGGGTGAGCCGGGTGAGCTCGGCGTCGTACTCGGGCTGGTCCACCTCGGTGAACAGGTGGCCCTCCCCGGGCGCGACGAACCGCTCGTACCGCGCGCCGGAGGCTTCGACCATTTCCCCGTACGCCACCGCGTCGGCGTCGGCGACCCACGGGTCGCCCGCGAGCTGATGGACCTGGACGGCCACCCCGGGCCACACCTTGTCCGGGAGGTTCGGGTTCACCCGGCCGATCTGCGCCGCCAGGCGTACCCCCGGATTGCGGGCGGCGATGTGCTGGGTGAAGCTCGCGCCGAGCGAGCAGCCCATCACCAGGGCACCGTCGACGTCGAACTCCGGCAGCCGCGCGAACAGCTCCCAGTAACCGATCTCGTCGCGGTAGACGAGCCCGTCCGCGGCGTCGTGGAAGGTCCGGCCGTCATAGAAATCGGGGAGGGTGACCTCGAGGCCGCGCTCCCGCAGCCCGGCGGCGAGCCCCCGCATGCCTTCGGTCAGCCCGTACGCCGAGTGCAGCAGCAGCGCGCGCCCGGTGCTCATCGGCGGGCGTCCTTGGCGAGTCGGCGCAGCGCGTTCACCTGCCGGCCGCCGAGGCGGCCGACGGCGCCGACGATCCGGCCGGGGTTGCGGACCAGGCTCTTGCCCAGCCCCAGCAGCGCGCCGCGGTTCACATAGGCGTCGAAAGCCCGGTAGAGCGGCTTGTTGATCGGCAGATCCCATTCGCCGAGATATTCGACGGCGCGGCCCCCGGTACCGACCTTGAACTGGATCAGCCCCAGGTGCGGGTCGTCGGTCTCCAGACCCTCGGTGATGCCGCGCAGGTCGTAGATCGTCGCGCCGGCATCGAGCGCGTCGGTGATCATCCGCCACTGGATCGCGTTCGATCCGCGGACCTCCCGCTTGTGCGAGGTGGAGGCGCCGTAGGAGTACCAGGCGTGCCGACCGACGCGGACCCAGGTGGTCGCGGCGACCAGATCACCCTCGTGCTCGGCCAGGTAGAGCCGGATCCGGTCACCCTCGGCGCCGAGCGCGTCCCACATCGTCTCGAAGTAGCTCAGCGGCCGCGGAGTGAAGTGATCGCGTTCGGCGGTCTCGGTGTAGATCCGATGGAACCGGGCCAGATCCTCGCGACCGCCGCGGCGTACCTGCACCCCCGCCTTCTCGGCCTTCTTGATGTTGCGCCGCCAGAGCTGGTTCATCCCCTTCAACAGCTCGTCGGCGGTCTTCGGCGTACCGTCGGCCTGCGCCAGCGGCAGCCAGAAGTTGAACCGCGGCTGCCCGGCGGCGAACCCGGCGCTCTCCGGCTTCGGCGGCAGCCAACCCAGATGCCGCAGCTCGTTGTGCACCCGGGTCGCGGTCAGGCTGGTCTCGTCCGGGGTGGCCTCGCTGAGCGTGCGGATCTCGGGGTCGGCGATCGCGGCCTTGATGGTGTCGGCATTCCAGGCGCGGGCCACGACCGTCGGTCCGATGCGTACGCCGAAGGCGCCCTGATTGCGGCAGTGCCGCACGAGCGCCGGCAGCAGCTCCGCCAGGTCGGCGGTCTCCCAGTCCAGCACCGGGCCTTCGGGGAGGTACGCCAGGTAGCGCTGCAGCTTCGGCACCTGCCGGTAGAGCACCAGCGCCACCCCGACCAGCCGGTTCTCGCCATCGAAGAAGCCCAGTGATTCCGAACCCCACTCCGACTTCACCTTCGCCCACGCCGGGGTCTGCAGGAAGCTGGCGGAGGGGCGGGAGTCGATGAACTCGAGATGCTTGCTCGCCGGGATGGTCCGTACCTGGATCGTCACGGCCCCGAATGTACAGGTTGCGGATTGTGTGGGTGAGGATCGCGTCGGGAGGCGAGCGTCAAGCGGCGCGTCCCTGCGACTGGGCCGAAGAGCGGGGTGATGGCGCGCCGCGCGCGAGCCGACAATCAGGCCGACATCAGCGGCCATACACCGTGCCCGGTTGGCCCTGCATGGTCTGCCAGCCGCCGGCGTGCGGTTCGAGGCGCTGCTGCACCCACTGCTGGCTGTTCCGGATCAGGGTCACCAGGTCGTCGTGCTGGGCGAGCAGTTCCGGGCTGAGCGGCTGGCGGCGCCGCTGCTGCTCATCGAGCCGGTCGCGGACGAAGGCGAGCTCGGTGACGTTGTCCCGGAAGGCCCGCAGCCGCTGTTTCTCCTCCGGGCCCTGGGCGTTGGCGCTGCGCAGCTGCTCCTTGCGGCCGCGGAGGTTGCCGAGCCAGCCGGCCTCGGTGGGGGTGATCCAGCCGGCGTGCACCATCGCCGGCAGCTGCTGGCGGACCACCTTGCCCTCGCGGCGGCTGGAGCGTACGCCGATCACGATCAGGAAGACCAGCGCGGGGAAGGCGACGAACACCAGGGCCAGGAAGTAGGCGCCGGTGCCGAAGAAGGTGGAGCCGTTGTGGATGGCGTGCAGCGCGACCGCCCCGCACCAGCCGAGGAACGGCCAGATGACGCGCATCGCCCCGGAGGAGTTCATCCCCTTCCACAGCCCGATCGCGGTCATCGAGACGTAGATCGAGTGTGAGAACGCGCCCAGCCCGAGCCGGATCCCGGCCAGCGTCAGCGCCTCGCCGACGCTGTTCTGCCCGGCGATGTACATCATGTCCTCGACGAAGGAGAAGCCGATGCCGATGAAGCCGGCGTACACCAGGGCATCGGTGAGGCTGTTGAACTCGGCCCGGCCGCGGCGGCTGGCGAGCAGGATCAGCACCAGGAAGAGGCCCTTGGAGGTCTCCTCGGTGAGCGGGGCGGCGATCACGGCGCTGAAGAAGTCGCCGCTGCCGAGGGGTTCGACGAAGGCGCTCAGGATGAGCACCAGCACCAGGGACACCCCACCGCCCCAGAAGAATGCCGCCACCAGCAGGTGCGGTGGTTCGGGTTCCCAGCGGTCCAGCCAGAGCAGCAGCAGGATGCCGATGCTGGACAGGGTCGCGCTCAGCACGATCGCGAGCACCGCGATGCCCTTGTTGCCCATCACCGTGGCCAGCACGAAGAATCCCATCACCAGCGAACCCAGGATGATGGTGATGATCGGCAGCGCCAGCACCTGCTTCTTGCGCAGGACGGGCCTGGTCCGCGGCATCGGCGGCGGATACGGTCCGGGCCCGAACTGTCCGGGCTGCTGATACGGCATGGGCTGGGTCATGGGCAACATCGTAGGGCCGGATCGGGGTCAAGTATTCGCAATTGCGAACTGCATTGCTGTTGTGACTGTCGGCGCGGTGAGCAATAATGAATTCATACCGCCCGTCTCCTTCGTGGGACGGGTTTATTCATGTCGCCTGCTGGTTACCATGGTGCCGGCTTGTGCAGGCCGCCCACCGACGCGGGCAGTTGGGATCCGTAGAGGTCGGCTGGCGTCAGCTGGTACCACCAATGACCACCCACCCCATCGGTCGGCGCACCGGTGAGCGCCCCCGCCGGGTAACCCTTCGTGGGGTTGATCGTGCCGATCGGCACTCGCCGCCGGGACTCGCGGACCGGGAATTCGAGGTCACTGTCGTTGCTGATGACGATCGCCGCATCGACGTTCTGCTGGAGGACATCAAGCAGGAGGTGTGATGCGACGTTGACGTCGCTGCCCTTCTCTTCCCGGCGCGCGACGGAGACCATGAAGGTCGCATCCGGGACCTCGGCCGAGGTGGTCGCATCCTTGATCATCACCGGCCAGCCTGCGTGGGTGAGTATCGGTCGCCTGCGCTTGTTCGCCGTGGCCAGGGGCGCGGTCGCGACCCGGGACACGTAGCTGCCGAAGGGTATCTCATCCACAGAACCCGAGGCCACCAGGGCACGTAGGTAGATCTCTTGTTCGCGGGGTCCGGCGGCGCCGGGGTTGCTCGCATCGGCGCGAATCCGAGCGGTGCAATAGACGACCCTCAATGAGCTTGCGGGTTGCCAGCCCGAGTTGGCGGCGATGATCCCGGCGGCCAGGCCGCGCAGGTCCAGCCAACGCCAGCCGGGGTGTCCGCCGCCGCCAACCAGATGTTTGCCGCCGTAGTAGAGATTGAACCCGTCGACATAGACCCCGACACGCATGGATGCTCGCTTTCAACCCCGGTCGCCAGGGTGGACCGTGTGGCGAACGTAGCGGGATGGGCTGACACTCGGCTCAGGTGGTCATCTCGATGAGTCGAAGGCCGGAGACGGGGCTTCGACTCGCTGACGCTCGCTCAGCCGACGTGGGGTCAGCCGGGTTGACCGAGCAGGCGGTAGCCGTGACCGGGTTCGGTGATCAGGTACGCCGGGTGGCTGGGGTCGGGTTCGAGCTTGCGGCGCAGGGTGGCCAGATAGACGCGCAGGTACTGGGTCTCGTGCTCGTATCCCGGCCCCCAGACCTCGGCGAGGATCTGCGACTGGGCGACCAGCGCGCCGGCGTTGCGGGCCAGCAGCTCCAGGATCCGCCACTCGGTCGGGGTGAGCTTCACCTCCGCACCGTCCACGGTGACCACGGTGCGGGCCAGATCGATCCGGATCGGCCCGGCGGTCACCGCGCGGACCGCATCATCACCGCCACCACCGCGGCGCAGCCCGGCCCGGATCCGGGCCAGCAGCTCGTTCATCGCGAACGGCTTGGTCACATAGTCGTCGGCGCCGGCGTCCAGCGCCTCCACCTTGTCGTCGCTGGTGTGCCGGGCCGAGAGCACCAGGATCGGTACCGCCGACCAGCCGCGGATCCCCGCGATCACCTCCAGCCCGTCGCCGTCGGGCAGCCCGAGATCGAGCAGCACCAGATCCACCTGGTGCTCGGTGACCGCCTCCAGCGCCGCTTTCGCGCCGCCGGCGGTGAGCACCGTGAACCCGCGGGCACGCAGGTTGATCTCCATCGCCTTGACCAGGCTCGGTTCGTCGTCGACGACCAGGATGGTGGGGCGTTCGCTCATGCGTCCGAGCCTGCCACCGAACCTGCGACCGAGCCGGCCACCGGGAAGCTGAGCACCATGGTCAACCCACCGCCAGGGGTGTCCTCGGCCTCCAGCCCGGCCCCGACCGCCCGCGCGAACCCGGTCACCACGGCCAGCCCCAGGCCGAGCCCCTGACCGGCCGGGGCGTCGCCGAGCCGCTGGAAGGGCTGGAACATCTGCTCCCGTCGCCCCGCCGGTACCCCGGGGCCGTTGTCGCTGACCCGCAGCTCCACCCGCTCCGGCTCGTCCGCCGCGCCACCGCCGACCAGGCCGGCGCTGAGGCGTACCGGTCGATCCGCGGGCTGATGCCGCAGCGCGTTGTCGACCAGATTCGCCACCATCCGCTCGGCCAGCCCGGGATCGGTGTGCAGCAGCGGCAACCCGGGCTCCTGGGTCAGTTGCACCCGCTCCCGCGGGACCGGCAGCAGCACCGGCCGGACCACCTCATCGAGCAGCACCGCCCGCTGCTGGACCGCCATCGTGCCGGTCTGCAACCGGGTCATGTCGAGCAGGTTGCCGATCAGCCGGCCGAGCCGATCGGCGTTGTCGTCGACCATCTGCAGCAGGGTGGCGCGGTCCTCGGCGGCCAGCTCGACATCCCCGGCGAGCAGCGAGGACGAGGATGCCTTGATCGCCGCCAGCGGGGTCCGCAGATCGTGGGAGACCGCCGCCAGCAGGGCGGTCTGGAAGGCGTTCCGGTCGGCGAGCTCACCGGCCTCGGCGGCCTGTTCGGCGAGCCCGGCGCGTTCCAGTTCGTTCAGCACCTGTACGCCGAAGGCGGCCAGTACGCGCTGGTCGGCGACGCTGAGCGTCCGCCCGTGCACGGCGAGCTCCCGGTCCTCCCCGAGAGCCAGCACCGAATCCGGATCACCCGGGGCGGTCCCGGACTGCTCCACCACCCGCCAGGGCGCGTTGCCGTGCTCCCGGCTGCGCAGCTGCACCCCGGACAACCGGAAGGTGCTGGCCACCTGGTCCAGCACATCGCGGACGGTGAGCTGCTCGCCGAGGGTCTGCGAGGTCAGCCAGAGCAGCGTGTCGGCCTCGGCGCGGGCCTCGGCACCCCGCCGGGTACGAGCGGCGGCCCGGTCCACCACGGTGGCCACCGCGACCCCGACCAGCACGAAGATCACCAGGGCGGCGATGTTGTCGGGGTCGGCGATGGTGAAGGTGTGCACCGGTGGGGTGAAGAACCAGTTCGCCAGCAGCGAGGACAGGATCGCGGTGAGCACCGCCGCCAGCAGCCCGCCGACCAACGCCACCACCACCGTGCTGGCCAGGAATGCCAGCAGCGACAGCTGGCCGATCTGCTCGTGCGGGAACAGCGACAGCAGGACGGTGAGCAGCGCCGGCAGCAGCAGGGCCAGCACCATCCCGGTCGCCCGGCGTGCCCCGGACAGCGGACTGGGGCGTACCCACCGATTGCCACGGCCGACCCAGTCGTGGCTGACGATGTGCACGTCGATGTCGCCGGAGCCCTCGATGATCCGCTGGCTGACCGGAGTGCCGAAGAGCCGCTGCCAGGGCCGGCGGCGGGTCTGCCCGACGACGATCTGGGTGGCGTTGACCGAGCGGGCGTGTTCGAGCACCGCCTCGGCCGGGTCCTCACCGGTGACGGTCTGGAAACTGCCGGACAGGTCCTCGGCCAGCCGTTGCTGGGCGGCCAGCGCCGACTGGTCGCGGTCCACGAGCCCGTCGGAGCGGGCCACATAGACCGCGACCAGCTCGCCGCCGACGCCGCGGCTGGCGATCCGGGCGCCGCGGCGCAGCAGGACCGCACCCTCGGGGCCGCCGGAGAGCGCGACCAGCACCCGCTCCCGGGTCGCCCAGGGCGAGTCGAT
The DNA here is from genome assembly GCF_002250705.1 of Enemella evansiae. Lineage (GTDB taxonomy): Bacteria > Actinomycetota > Actinomycetes > Propionibacteriales > Propionibacteriaceae > Enemella > Enemella evansiae. The sequence continues at coordinate 23,598 of NZ_NMVP01000023.1, read as the reverse complement.
GGCGTGGTGCCGGCGATAGGCGGCCAACCCGGCGTCCACCCGGTCGGCGAGCCAGAGCAGCGCCAGCTCGCGCAGCGCGGCCAGGTTGCCGGGCCGGAAGTAGTTGCGCAGCGCCTGGTCGACCTTCTCCGGGGCGTAGACGTTGCCGTGCGCCATCCGCCGCCGCAGCGCCTCCGGGGCCATGTCCACCAGCTCGATCTGGCCGGCGGCGCGGACCACCGCATCGGGCACGGTCTCCCGCTGCCGGACCCCGGTGATCTGCGCGACCACGTCGTTCAACGATTCCAGGTGCTGCACGTTGACGGTGGTGATCACATCGATCCCGGCATCGAGCAGCTCGGCGATGTCGGCACAGCGCCGCTCGTTGCGGCTGCCGGGGACATTGGTGTGTGCGAGCTCGTCGACCAGCGCGACCTGCGGGCGCCGGGCCAGCACCGCGTCCAGATCCATCTCGGTGAACCCGGCGCCGCGATGGATGAGGGTGCGTGGCGGGATCACCTCCAACCCCTCGAGCTGGGCGGCGGTCTGCGGGCGGCCATGGGTCTGCACCACGCCGACGACCACATCGGTGCCGCGGCGGGCGCGGCGGCGGCCCTCGTTCAGCATCGCGTAGGTCTTGCCGACTCCGGGTGCGGCGCCGAGCAGCACCCGCAGCTCGCCGCGGCGGGGGACGGGGCGAGCGGGGGTGCTGCGATCCGGGGTGGTGCTCACGCGACCAGTGTGGCGCTCACCCGCGCGCCAGCGCGAGATTGACCTCGGAGACGTTCACCCGCGGCTGGCCGAGGAAGCCGAGCATCGGCGCGCGGCTGCCCTCGGCGATCGCGTTGCGCACGGTGGCGGCGGGTACGCCGCGGGCGGTCGCGATCCGGTTCACCTGCAGCTCGGCGTACGCAGGGGAGATGTCGGGGTCCAGTCCGGAGGAGGAGGCGGTGACCGCGTCGGCGGGCACGTGGTCGGGGGGTACGCCGTTGGCGCGGGCGATATCGGCGCGGCGTTGGTCGATGCCGGTGACCAACTCCTCGCTGTTCGGGCCGAGGTTGCTGCCGGCGGAGTACAGGCCGTTGTAACCCGGGTCGTTCTCGTTCTCGGCATCCTTGGCCTCGCTGGGCCGCGGCTGCAGCCATTCGGCACCGGTGAACTGCTGGCCGAGGACGGTGGAGACCGAGCGGCCGTCGACGGTCTGCAGCGACCCGTTGGCCTGGTGGGGGAAGGCCAGCTGGGCGATACCGGTCATCAGCAGCGGGTACGCCAGGCCGAGCAGCACGGTGAAGACGAGCACCGCGCGCAGCCCGGGGAGCAGTTGGCGAATCATCTGGGACATTTTTTTCCTTGTTTCTAAGGGAATCGGTCACATACCGGGCAGGAACTGGACCAGCAGATCGATCAGCTTGATGCCGACGAACGGTGCCACCAGCCCGCCCAGCCCGAAGACGAACAGGTTGCGCTGCAGCAGCTTCGCCGCCGACATCGGCCGGTGTGCGACCCCGCGCAGGGCGAGCGGGATCAGCGCCACGATCACCAGTGCGTTGAAGATCACCGCCGAGAGGATCGCCGAGTTCGGTGAGTGCAGCCGCATCAGGTTGATCGCCTGCAGGCCGGGGAAGGTGCCGACGAACAGCGCGGGGATGATCGCGAAATACTTCGCCACATCGTTGGCGATCGAGAAGGTGGTCAGCGCACCGCGGGTCATCAGCAACTGCTTGCCGATCTCGACGACCTCGATCAGCTTGGTCGGATCGGAATCCAGGTCGACCATGTTGCCGGCCTCCTTGGCCGCCGAGGTGCCGGTGTTCATCGCCACCCCGACATCGGCGCGGGCCAGGGCCGGGGCGTCGTTGGTGCCGTCCCCGGCCATCGCGACCAGCGCACCGCCGGCCTGCTCGCGGGTGATCAGCGCGACCTTGTCCTCCGGTTTCGCCTCGGCGAGGAAGTCGTCCACGCCGGCCTCTTCGGCGATCGCGCGGGCGGTGGTGGCATTGTCACCGGTGATCATCACCGTCCGGATTCCCATCGCACGCAGGGAATCGAAGCGTTCGGCGATGCCGTCCTTGACCACATCGGCGAGCTCGATCACCCCCAGCACCCGGGCGCCACGGTGGCTGTCGTGCTGGGCGACCACCAACGGGGTGGCGCCGCGGGCCGACACCTCCTCGACGATCTGTTCCACCTCGTCGGAGGAGTGGCCGCCCTGTTCGCGGGTCCAGGTCAGGCAGGCACCGGCGGCGCCCTTGCGGATCCGCTGACCCACCGAATCCGCAGCGGGGGCGAGATCGACACCGCTCATCCGCGTCTCGGCGGAGAACGGCAGCACCTCGGTGTCCGGGTCGTTGCCGGCCTCGACGTGGCGGGTCAGCGCCGAATACTGCTCGGTGGCCAGGGTGACGATCGAGCGGCCCTCGGGGGTCTCGTCGGCCAGCGAGGAGAGCAGCGCGGCCTTGGCGAGCACCTCGCGGCCCTGGCCGTCGACCGGGTGGAAGTCGACGGCGCGGCGGTTGCCGTGGGTGATGGTGCCGGTCTTGTCCAGCAGCAGCACCGAGACATCACCGGCGGCCTCCACGGCGCGCCCGGACATCGCCAGCACATTGCGCTGCACCAGCCGGTCCATGCCGGCGATCCCGATCGCGGACAGCAGCGCACCGATGGTGGTCGGGATCAGGCAGACCAGCAGCGCGACCAGCACGATCACCTGCACCTGCGCCTCGGAATAGATCGCCAACGGCTGCAGGGTGACCACGGCCAGCAGGAAGATGATCGTCAGCGCCGACAGCAGGATGTTCAGCGAGATCTCGTTCGGCGTCTTCTGCCGGGCCGCGCCCTCGACCAGCGAGATCATCCGGTCCAGGAAGGACTGGCCGGGTTGCTGGGTGATCCGGACCACGATCCGGTCCGACAGCACCGTGGTACCGCCGGTGACCGCGCTCCGGTCACCACCGGCCTCCCGGATCACCGGGGCCGATTCGCCGGTGATCGCGGACTCGTCGACGCTGGCCACGCCCTCGACGACGTCGCCGTCACCGGGGATGATCTGGCCGGCCTCGACCACGACGGTGTCCCCGCGGACCAGGTCGGTGCCGGGCACCTCGGTCTCGAAGCCGTCGGTGATCCGGCGGGCCATCGTCTCGGTACGCGCGGCGCGCAGGCTGGCGGCCTGGGCCTTGCCGCGGCCCTCGGCGACGGCCTCGGCCAGGTTGGCGAAGACGATCGTCGCCCACAGCCAGATCACCAGCGCGATCGCGAACACCGAGGGGTGCAGGATCGCCAGCACGGTGCTCAGCAGCGAGCCGACCCAGACCACGAACATCACCGGGGAGCGCCACTGGTGGGCCGGGGTGAGGCGGCGCAACGCGGTCGGGAACGCGGCCAGGATCTGCTGGCCGAGCCGGCCCTGCTGCTTGGCCGGGGCCGGGCGCTCGGGAGTGTGGGGTTGCAGGTCGGTGTCGGGTTCCTGGGTCAGGGTGTTCACGAGAGGGCCTCCGCGATCGGGCCCAGGGAGAGGGCCGGGAAGAAGGTGAGCCCGGCGACGATCAGCACGACGGCGGTCACCATGCCGACGAACAGCGGGCCGTGGGTGGGCAGGGTGCCGGCCGAGACGGGGATCTTCTGCTGGCGGGCCAGCGCCCCGGCCAGGCCGAGGGTGCAGGCGATCGGCAGGAATCGGCCGATCAGCATCGCCAGACCCAGTGCGATGTTCAGCAGCGGCGTACCCGCGGACAGGCCGGCGAAGGCGGAGCCGTTGTTGTTGGCCGCCGAAGCGAAGCCGTAGAGCATCTCCGAGAGGCCGTGCGAACCGGAGTTGGTCAGCGAGCCCAGTCCGGAGCTGGTGGAGATCGCGATCGAGGCACCGACCAGCAACGCGAACGGCATCGCCAGGATCGCCAGTGCCACCAGGGTGATCTCGCGCTGGCCGATCTTCTTGCCGAGATATTCCGGGGTACGCCCGACCATCAGTCCGCCGATGAACACGGTCAGCACCGCGAGCATCAGGATGCCGTAGAGGCCGGTGCCGACACCACCGGGGGAGACCTCGCCGAGCATCATGTTCAGCATCGCCATCCCGCCGCCGGCGGCGGTGAACGAGTCGTGCATCGAGTTCACCGCACCGGTCGAGGTGCCGGTGGTGGAGGCGGCGTAGAGGGCCGATGCCCACTCGCCGAAGCGCTGCTCCTTGCCCTCCATCGCGGCAGCGGCGGTGGCGGGGGCGGCGCCGCGGCCGGTGACCTCGCTGGCGGTGATCACGACCACCGAAGTCAGCCAGAGCGTGGCCTGCACCCCGACGATCGCCAACCCCTGGCGGCGATCGCCGACCATCCGGCCGAAGGCGTACGGCAGCGAGAACGGGATCACCAGCATCGCCCACATCGACAGCAGATTCGTTGCCGGGTTGGGATTCTCGAAGGGATGGGAGGCGTTGGCGTTGAAGAAACCGCCACCGTTGGTGCCGAGCTGCTTGATGGCCTCCTGGGAGGCGACCGGGCCACCGGGGATGGTCTGGGTGCCGCCACCGAGTGCGTCGACCAGGTGCGGGGCGGCCAGGTTCTGGATCGCGCCGCCGGCGACGAACAGCAGCGTCACCAGCACCGCCAGCGGCAGCAGCACCCGGAGCGTGATCCGGGTCAGGTCGACCCAGAAGTTGCCGATCTCATCGGCCCGGGTGCGGGCGAAGCCGCGGACCAGGGCGAATGCGACCGCGATACCGGTGGCGGCGGAGACGAAGTTCTGCACCGCCAGGCCGGCCATCTGGACCAGGTGCCCGGCCGCGGAATCGCCGGAATACCACTGCCAGTTGGTGTTCGTGACGAAGGAGATGGCGGTGTTGAACGCGCCGGTCGGGTCGAATCCCGCACGGCCCAGGCCGAGCGGCAGGAACTGCTGCAGCCGCAGCAGGGCGTAGAGGACGAGTACGCCGGCCAGCGAGAAGGCCAGCACCGCAAGGAGATAATGCCGCCAGGACTGTTCGCGCCTCGGGTCGACGCCGATGGCACGGTAGATGGCGCGCTCGGCGCGCAGGTCCCTCTCACCGGTCGCGGTGCCGTGCAGCAGGCGGCCGAGCGGGACGTGGCAGGCGGCGAGCAGGCCGATCAGCAGGCCGGCCTGCAACAGGCCGGCGGTCGTGGCGCCCATCAGAACTTCTCCGGCCGCAGCAGGGTGTAGCCGAGGTAGCCGAGCAGGCCGACGGCGAGCACCAGGGCGATCAGGTTCTCGATCAGCATCATCGCGTGGCCCCCCGCAGGGCGAGCAGGGACACGGCGGCGAAGAAGGCCACCAGGATCAGTACGCAGGCGATATCCAGCACGCCTCCATGGAACGCCCGCGGGGCGCGTGCGTCCGCCGCTTTGACGCAATCTTTGCGCCCCGCGGCCGGACCTTGACGCCCTCCTTACGTTCATCGAGTAGCGGACATGCGGAGCGAAGCGGAGCAATGGCCGCGTGTCGAGATGAACCCCCACGCCCGGTCGATCTCGTCAGGGAGAGTGCACGGTGTTTCGCTCCGGAACTGTGCCGTCGGACCAAAGAGTTCGGGCGGGCTTGGGTTCATCGCGACACGCTCGCTGCGCGAGCTATTCGATGAACGTGGGTCAGAGGTGTTCGAGCTGGGCGGTACCGGCGGAGAACTCGGCGATGGCTAGTTCGATGGTGGGCAGGTCGGTATCGAGCTGGGAGATCTTGTACGCCAGGCCGATGGGGGAGCAGAGCAGCCGCGGTTCGGCCTCGTCGGTGACCACGAAGCGGACCTCATCCCAGGCGTACTGCTTGCCGCGGGGGAAGACCGCGCCCTCGTCGTCGATCGCGAAAGCCAACGGTGGTTGGGAATGCGCGGCCTTGCTGCGGCGGCGGTGGTCCCATCCCGCGTACATGCCATAGAGACCGGAGAAGATCACCACCGCGGCGAAGAACAGCGACCAGCCCCGCGGATCGCGGACCAGCAGCACCACCCCGACGACAGCGATCACCAACCCGGGAACGAGCAACAATGCCGAACCGATCGGACCGGTCCAGAACCGGCGGTACGCCTGCTGGCCATCGGGGTTGATCCCGACCACGAGTTGAGTCATCGGCGGCGGTAGATCTCCGCATCCAGCCGGTGCGGATCGACCTCCAGCAGCTTCCGGTCCCAATCCGCCAGATCGGCGGCCAGGGCGTACGTCTCGTTGAGGAAGGCGAGCAGAGTCCGTTCGGGATCCTGGCTCTGCCGCACCTCGGCATAGGGCAGGATCCATTCGCCCATCGACTCGTCGTAGCTGCCGACACTGACTTTGCCCTCGGCGTACCCCTTGGGCACCGGATAGGTGTAGGCGTAGAACGAGCCCTCCGCGGAGCCACCGGACCAGAAGCCGGCGCTGGCGTTCTCGCGGGACTCGGCCTCCGCCATCACCCACGGCGGGCAGGCCGGCGGCCCGGCGCCCTCGTGCCTGGGTGCGCCGCGGCCCGAGTAGCGCACGCAGGACAGGTCCATCGAGCCCCAGAAGAGCTGGACCGGGCTGTCCTTGCCGGCGAATCCGGCCCGCCATTCCTCGAAGACCCGGTTGGCCGCGAGCAGTTGCCGCCACCAGGTGTGCACCGCATCCGGGTCGTAGGACTTGTGCTCGGTGTCCTCGGCGAAGGGGACCGCCGGCGCCACCTCGTTCGGGCTGGGCACGATGACGCATTCGAGCTGCAGCGCCTGCAGCGCGTCCATGGTGGCGGCATAGAAGTCGGCCACCGTGCGCGGCTTCAGCTCGACCGTCCCGCTGGTCCCCGCGGTGGAGCGCAACACCAGTTGATGATCGAGGAAGTCGAACTCGGCGTCGAAACCCTGGCTGCCCTGATGCATCAACCGGGTCCGCAGGCCGCGGGGGCTGACGGTGTAGGTGACGTTCCACCAGTGGTTGATCAACGGCGTGGAGACCATCTCGATCTTCCCGACGATCTGCAGCCACATGTGCAGCGTCTCCCGGGTGTCGGTCCAGCTGTCGACCTCGAGTGCCGGCCAGTCGTTGCTCATGGTGAACCCCCTCGCGGATCGCACGCCGATCCGCTCTCCAACTTAGTGGTACGCGGTGGTCAGTGCCCGCCGGACGCCGTCCGGATCCTCCAGCGGCGCGAGGTGGCCTGCCTCGGCCAGCAGCGTCAGCTCGGGTACGCCGGGCAGGGCGTCCCGCAGCCGATGAGCCTGCTCCACCGGGATCCACGGGTCCCGCTCACCCCAGCCGATGGCGACCGGGCAGCGGACCGCGCCGAGCCGCTCGACCAGTGGCCGGGTCTGCTCGGGGGAGAGCTGTGCGATCTGCCGATAGAACGCCGGGCGGCCCGCCTCGCTGAGCCAGGGCTCGGTCAGCCCGGCCAGCACCGGTTCGGGCAGTTCCCGGTGCGCCGCCCCGGCGATGTATTCGCGCACCAGCGCCCGATGCAGGTTCGGTGGAAGCTGGGCAAAGACCGCGGCGTGCTCGGCGACCAGCCGGAAGAAGGGCGACCCCCACGGGTCCAGCGTGACCACGTCCCAGAGCCGCAGCTCGGCGTACTCCCGGTCGTGCAGCAGATGCGCCCCGAGCGCCACCGCACCGCCGATGTCATGGGCCAGCAGGTGCGGCCGGTCCAGTCCCCAGTGCTCCAGCAGGGCCGCCAGTCGGCGCATCTGTGCCGCCAGATCGACCGGCACCTCCGCGCTCATCACCGAGCGCCCGTACCCCGGCATGTCCCACAGGAACACCCGCCAGCCCGCCGCGGCGGCCTCGGCGGCCACCCCGGCCCAGACCCGCGCCGACCAGGGCGTGCCGTGGCAGATCACCAGCTCGCCGGGCACCGGGCCGGCGCCGGGTTCGAGCCGATAGGTGGCGACCGGCACCCCGTCGAGCTGCACAAGATCGGGCTCGGGCAGGGCGGGAAGCGCTGACAATGGGCTGGGAGCGGGCATGGTGATCACGGTAGGTCAACCGATGACCATCCGGATCGCCAGCACCGCGATCAGGCAGGCCGAGGCGGTCCCGGTGATCCGGCGGCCGCGGCGCCCGGTCAGCAACCGGCCCAGCGTGCTGCCGGCGCCGGCCAGCAGCAGTTGCCAGCTCGCGGTCGCCAGCACGATGCCCAGCAGCCGCGCCGCGATCTGGCCCGGGCCGGTCACGGTGCCCGTGGCGCCGAGCATGGCCGCGGTGAAATAGACCACCGGCCACGGGTTCATCGCGGTCAGCGACAGATAGGTCAGATAGGACCGCCGCCGCGAGGTCTGCTGCCGCCCGGTGTTGGTGACCGGGGCCGACCGGAATGACCGCACCGCGATGTGGAGCGCCATCAGCAGCAGGATGGCGGCCGCGACGACGCGCAGTCCCGGCGCCCAGGGGTGCAGAGCCGCGGCCAGCGCGGCCCCGCCCAGGGTCGCCGCCACGGCGTACCCGGTGTCCGCGGTGACCGCGCCGGCCGCCGCTGCCGCTCCGTTGCCGAACGACGTCCGGGCGGTGTGTTCGATCATCAGCACCGCGACCCCACCCAGCGGGATCGCGAGACCGTAGCCGACCCAGAGGCCGGTGAGAAAGGACTCCAGCACCACACCAGCGTCACCGGTCAGACCGTTCGGGTCCATCGAATGTTTCCGAACGGTACCGTGTGGCAGATGGACATGGTTGATCCGCGGCTGCACACCCTGCGCGTGCTCCGGTCCGAGGGCACCGTCACCGCGACCGCCGCCGCCCTGCACCTCACCCCGTCGACCGTCTCCCAACAACTGCAACACCTTGCCGCCGATCTGCGGCTCACCCTGCTGGAGCCCCAGGGTCGCCGGGTACGCCTCACCGCGGCTGCGCACGCCCTGCTGCGGCACGCCGACGATCTCGCGGCCCGCTGGGCCCGCGCCGAGGGTGACCTCGACGCCTACCGGTCCGGGAGTGCCGGCCACCTGCGGATCTCCTCGATCGCCACCGGGCTGGCCTCGATCGTGCTCCCCGCGGTCGACCGGCTCGCGGCGGCGTACCCGGGAATGACCTTCGAACTGCGCGAGGACGCCCACCAGGACCGCAGCCGACTGCTGCTCGCCGGCCGGATCGACATCGCGGTCCTGATCCCGGCGCCGCAGGAACCCGGCGCCGGCAGCGACGTGGTCGAGAGCCGGGTGCTGGCCGAGGAACCGCTGGACCTGATCGTGCCCGCGTCCCATCGCTGCGCCACGCGTTCGGCGGTGGCCCTCGCCGAGCTGGCCGAGGAGACCTGGATCGCAGCCGGTGATCCCGCCGACCAGCAGTTGGTGCTCCGCGCGGCCTGCGCATCGGCGGGATTCACTCCGCGGCTCGCGCACGACGCACTCGAGTGGCGGGCGGTCGCGGCGCTGGTCGCACACGGTCACGGGATCGCGCTGCTGCCGCGCCACACCCCGGTCGACGGCGAGCTGCGCCGGCTCCGGATCGGCGGATCGGTGCGGCCGAGCCGAACCATCGTCGCGCAGGTCCGGCGGGGCACCAGCAGGCAGCCGACGATCGAACAGGGGCTCGCCGCACTCGCAGCGGCGGCCCGACGCCTCGAACGCCCGAGAAGCCTGGAACGCCCATGAAACTAGGCCCTCCGAGCATCTCGACACCATCGGGGTAGCTACCAGCGGCTACCGATGAGGCGTTAGGTTTGGCAGCGACCGACCGGGTGATCCTCGGCGGTCGACGGACAACTTCGGGCAGTGCTGCCGTGGACCAACCGGGTGCGGTGCATTGTCACCGATGTGCGGCGACCCCGCACCCGAGGAGAGGAAGAGTGGTGACCGAAGGCAATGCGGTCCGACCGCCACAGTCCGGGGATTCCCCGGACACCGTGCAGCTGCTGACCCCGGAGGGAGAGCGGGTCAGTCATCCCGATTTCTCCTTCGACGGCAGCGACGAACAGATCGCCGGATTCCTGCGTGACATGGTGCTGACCCGGCGGATCGACGCCGAGGCGACCGCCCTGCAGCGACAGGGCGAACTGGGATTGTGGGCACCCTGCCTGGGCCAGGAGGCCGCACAGGTCGGCTCCGGGCGCGCCGCCCGCAGCCAGGACGCGATCTTCCCGACCTACCGCGAACACGGCGTCGCCTGGGTCCGTGGCGTGGACCCGGTCCGGTTGACCGCGTTGTTCCGCGGCGTCGACATGGGCGGCTGGGCCGGCAACGAGGGCCACTTCCATCTCTACACCGTGGTGATCGGCTCGCAGACCCTGCACGCGGTCGGCTACGGCATGGGCATCGCCAACGACGGCCTGGTCGGCAACCGCGACCCCGAGCGGGACGCCGCGGTGATCGCCTACTTCGGCGACGGCGCGACCAGCCAGGGCGATGTCAACGAGGCGTTCATCTTCGCCTCCTCCTACAACGCGCCGGTGGTCTTCTTCTGCCAGAACAACCAGTGGGCGATCTCGGAGCCGATCGCGCGGCAGTCCCGGATCCCGCTCTACCAGCGGGCACACGGTTTCGGCTTCCCCGGCCTGCGGGTGGACGGCAACGACGTGCTCGCGGTCTACGCGGTCACCAGCTGGGCGATGGACCGGGCCCGCAACGGTGAGGGGCCCTCGTTCATCGAGGCGTTCACCTATCGGATGGGGGCGCACACCACCTCCGACGATCCGACCAAATATCGGCTCGCCAACGAGTTGGAGACCTGGAAGCTGAAGGACCCGATCGAGCGCGTCCGGGCGTACCTGCTGCGCAAGGGTGCGGTGGACAAGAAGTTCTTCGACGACCTCGATGCCGAGGCCGACGATCTGGCCGCCGATCTGCGGCAACGCACGCTGTCGTTGGAGAATCCGGAACTGGGTGACATGTTCGAGTTGGCGTACGCCGACCAGACCAACTACCTGCGCGGTCAGCAGGAGCGCTACCGGGCGTACGCCGAATCGTTCGAACTGGACGCCTCCGGCGTGGGCGAGGAGGCGTGATGAGCGACGAGGGCCAGGCGCCGGCGAAGGCGCAGAAGATGACGCTCGGCAAGGCGCTGAACGCCGGCATGCGCAAGGCCCTGGAGGCCGACCCGAAGGTCGTGCTCTGCGGCGAGGACATCGGCAAGCTCGGCGGCGTCTTCCGGATCACCGAGGGCCTGCAGAAGGACTTCGGCGAGCACCGCGTGATCGACTCCCCGCTGGCCGAGTCCGGCATCGTCGGCACCGCGGTGGGGATGGCGCTGCGCGGTTACCGGCCGGTGGTGGAGATCCAGTTCGACGGCTTCGTGTTCCCCGCCTACGACCAGATCGTCACCCAGGTCGCCAAGATGCACTACCGCTCCGGCGGGCTGCTGCCGATGCCGATCGTGATCCGGATTCCCTTCGGTGGTGGGATCGGCGCGGTCGAGCACCACTCCGAGTCACCGGAGGCGTACTTCTCGCACACCCCCGGGCTCAAGGTCGTCTCCTGCGCCACCCCGCAGGACGCCTACTGGATGATCCAGCAGGCGATCGCCTCCGACGACCCGATCATCTTCATGGAGCCGAAGCGGCGCTACCACGACAAGGGCGAGGTCGATCCGTCGATCCCGCCGATCCCGCTGCACCAGGCTCAGGTGGTCCGCTCCGGCACCGACCTGACGCTGCTCACCTACGGCCCGATGGTGAAGACCAGCCTGGCCGCAGCGGCCGCGGCCGCGGAGGAGGGCACCTCGATCGAGGTCGTCGATCTGCGCACCCTGAGCCCGCTGGACATGACCACGATCATCGGTTCGGTCCGCCGGACCGGGCGCGCGATGGTGGTGCACGAGGCCCAGGTCTCGCTCGGCATGGGCGCCGAGCTCGCCGCCCGGCTGAGTGAGCAGTGCTTCTTCGAACTGGAGGCACCGGTGGTCCGCGTCGGCGGCTACGACATCCCCTACCCGCCGAGCCGGATCGAGGAGGAGTACCTGCCCGACCTGGACCGGATCCTCGATGGCGTCGACCGCGTGATGGAGTACTGATGAAGGTTTTCAAGCTCACCGACCCCGGTGAGGGACTGACCGAGGCCGAGATCGTCACCTGGCGCGTCGCCGAGGGTGACACGGTGAAGATCAACGACATCGTCGTCGAGGTGGAGACCTCGAAATCCCTTGTGGAGTTGCCGATCCCGTGGGCCGGTACGGTCGCGAAGATCATGGTGCCGGCCGGCGAGACGGTCGACGTCGGTACGCCGATCATCCAGATCGACGACGGCTCCGGGGACGAGGCGCCGGCCGAACCGGGTGCCGGGCAGACCGAGGACAAGGCCCGGGGTGACGGGGAGCAGAAGCGTACGCCGAACCTGGTCGGTTATGGCGCGGTCGAGGGCAGCACCACTCGCCGGGCCCGTAAGGGACGTGGCCAGCGGACCGATCCGGCGACCGCCGAGGCCACCGCGGCCGCGCACGAGCAGGTCACCGGCACCTTCGAGATGAAGGAGCCGGTCAGCCGCCGGGCCGATGTCCGCGAACCCCTGAGCGGAAACCTGGAGGGTCTGCCGCGCGCCGGTGAGCTGCCCTCCCCGGGCCACCCGGCCCGGCTGTCGACACTGGACGAGGCGCCGGCGGACAGCGGCGACGGTCGGCCGCTGGCCAAGCCGCCGGTCCGCAAGCTCGCGCGGGATCTCGGCGTCGACCTGAGCCGGGTGAACGGTTCGGGAGAGGGCGGTGTGATCACCCGCGAGGACGTCCAGCAGGCGGGTGCCGGCGGTGGTGCGGCGCAGCCGCAGCCGGCCGCGGCCGCTGGTGGCATACCGAGCGAGCGTCGGGTGCCGATCAAGGGCGTCCGGAAGATGACCGCGGAGGCGATGGTGTCCTCGGCGTTCACCGCACCGCATGCCACCGAATGGGTCACCTGCGATGTCACCGCGACCATGGAGCTGCTCGACAAACTCAAGCAGCACAGGGATTTCCGCGAGGTACGCCTGTCGCCGCTGTTGCTCGTCGCGCGTGCCGCGCTGCTCGCGGTGGGCCGCAATCCGGAGCTGAACACCTCCTGGGACGAGGCCGCCCAGGAGATCGTCTACCACCCGCAGATCAACCTGGGGATCGCCGCGGCCACCCCGCGCGGTCTGGTGGTGCCCAACATCAAGGGCGCCGACCGGATGTCGATGGGTGAGCTCGCCGAGGCGCTCAACGAGCTGGTCTCGGTCGCCAAACAGGGCCGCAGTCAGCCGGCCGACCTGTCCGGGGGCACCTTCACGATCACCAACATCGGCACCTTTGGCATCGACGGCGGCACCCCGATCCTGAACCCGGGGGAGGCCGGAATCCTTGCCGTGGGAGCGATCCAGCGCCGACCGTGGGTGGTCGGCAGCGGCGCCGAGGAGCGGATCGAACCGCGCTGGGTGACCACCCTGGCGGTCTCCTTCGACCACCGGCTGGTGGACGGCGAGCAGGGCTCGAAGTTCCTCGCCGACGTGGCCCGGATCGTCAGCGATCCCGGGATGGCGCTGCTGTTCTGACGAGCTGTCGAAGCCGCCGAGCCGGCGGGCGTACCGGCTGGTCCGCGAAGACCACCGGTACGCCCGGGTGAGGCTCAGTCGTTGTTCTGCTCGGCGCGCAGCGCCGCGGTGTCCTGCTGGGTGCGGACGGTGGCCAGCACGAACTCCAGGGCCATCCGCAGCCCGATGATCCAGAAGGCCAGCGGGATCAGCCCGATGATCAGCCCGAGCAGGGCGAGCACCACCGACCCACCGCCCCCGCCGCCACCGTAGGGGTTGAGCGCGCTCATGAAGTTGCCGAGCACGAGGATCTGCGCGGGGCCGCTGAGCCAACCCAGCACACCCAGCACGATGCCGAGGATGTAGAGGATCTTGGCCAGCGCAGGGGTGGCGTACTCGGTGAAGCTGAAGTCGAACAGGGTGCTGAACAGGCCCTTGGACTGGGAGCCCTGGCCGACCTGCACGGTCTGCAGTCCGCCGGACTGCGGCGGCGCCTGCTGGCTCTGCTGGGCGGTCCAGGCGCCCTGCTCCGCCTGCTGGCCGGACTGCTGCTGGCCGGGTTGTTGCTGGCCGGGGTCGTAGCCCTGGTTCGTGTCGTAGCCGTAGGCCGCGGAGGCCTGCGAACCGGGGTAGCCGGCGGACGGCTGGGAACCCGGGTACGCCTGGGAGCCGGGATAACCGGCGGAGGGCTGGGAGCCGGGATAGCCCGCGGAGGGTTGGGAGGCGGGCTGATCGGTGGGGTGGGGCGAGAAGCCTTGTTCCTGGGGGTTGGACCAGGGGTTCTGTTCACCCTCGCCCGAGCCCCAGCCCTGGGGGTTGTTCTGCTGGCCGGACTGGCCGTACTGGTCATAGGACATGCCCCGCATTCTGCCCCGAGCCGCGGGTCAGGCGGTGGAGCTGTGCGGCGGGCCGCTGCGATTCACCGCAATCGGTGGGTGGCGACCGGGGTCGAGGTGGCATCACCTGCCGTAGAAATTCAGGTCACCTCGAGTCTGAGAATTTCTTTCTGAATTGCTGGCACGGGTTTCGGGATGGCGATATATTGCACGTGCTGGCCCACAAGGGGACCTGGGCCAGAGAGGGGAAGACATGTACGGGGACATTGTCATCGACCCATCGTCGGTGGGCTTCAGACGAAGTCATCATTTCAGGCGCAGCAGGCGACGAAGCTGAGTTGTCCGGACGGGGAATCCGGTCAGAGTCAGTCGCCCAGTTGGTGATGCCGGTTGCTGCCGCAACCTCCACCTGGCTGACGGATCCGCCACAGCATCGTCGCTGAGACGAATCCACACGCACTCTGCCCGCCCGTCCTTCTGATCGGCGCAGCGCCCCAGGGCGCGGTCCGGTGGTCGACATCACGCTTTTCCGCATGCACTGAATTGTGCTGCTGCGGCGATGTGATTGCCGTTTTCGAGTTGGTTCCAGCTGCGCTGAATCATGCCCTGTCACAGGTCGAATTTTCGCAATCAAAAATCAGAAGGGTAAGTGCAGATAATGCCTGACCATAAAAACCACGGAACCCCCAGATCGCGTTCCCTGATCGCCATGTCGGTGATCGGGCTCGTGACTGCCGGGGTTGGAGCGGTCGCGGCGAACGCGGCTGGCACAACGCCCACGCCCGGTGCGGCAGCGACGACGCCGAGCGCCCAGGGCAAGCCCACCGCGACGCAGAAGCCCACTCAGACCAGCAAGCCCACTGCTGAGGCGCCCGGCAAGCCGACCAAGTCGCCCAAGCCGACCAAGACGACGACCACGTCGAAGCCGACGACGACCACGACGACCACGTCGACGCCGACCGCGACCCGCAGCCCCGGCAACAACGGTCAGCTGCAGCAGATCTACTGCAACAAGCTGGGCAACTCGGGCAAGTACAAGTATTCGATCGGCGGCCAGTCGACCGAGCACGAGTACCCCACCGGCCAGTACGCCCAGAGCGAGGCCGAGGCCACCGCGATGCTCGGTGACGCGAACGTCTACTGCCCGACGATCGTGAACCCGCCGACCGCGACGCCGACCACCTCGCCGAAGCCGACCGCGTCGCCCACGCCGACCACGTCGCCGAAGCCGACCGCATCGCCCACGCCGACCACGTCGCCGAAGCCCACGGCATCGCCCACGCCGACGATGACCCCGCCGATGACGCCGAAGCCGACCGCGACGCCGACCCAGCCGGGCAAGCTGAAGCAGGTCTACTGCAACAAGCTGGGCAACTCCGGCAAGTGGCGCTTCCAGATCGGTGGCCCGTCGACCGAGCACGAGATCCCGCTCGGCATCTGGGTGCACGACCAGACCAAGGTGGAGGACCTGAACCTGGGTGATCCCAACGTCGTCTGCCCGGCCCTGGTGAAGCCGCCGACCGCGACCCCGACGCCGACCAAGCCGGTCACGCCGACCCCGACGATGACCCCGACCAAGCCGGTCACGCCGACGCCGACCATGACGCCGACCAAGCCGGGTCACACCCCGACGCCGTGCCCGCCCGGTGAGCACCCGGTCCACCCGGGTCACCCGGGACACCCGGGGACGCCGGAGAACCCGTGCCCGCCCGGTGACCACCCGGCACATCCGGCCCACCCGGCACACCCGGACCACCCGGGGACGCCCGGTCAGCCGGGGATGCCGGAGACCGCCGGTGGCCTGTCCAGCACCGGTGTCTGAGTAGCACCAGCCCGAACGCCAACGGCGCTCCCTCCGCGTGGAGGGAGCGCCGTTGCCGTTGCCGGGGCCGCGAGTTCAGTCGCCGAACTGGGCCAGCAGGGCCTCCACCGAATCCTTGCCGAGCTGGTTGGCGGCCAGCGGGCTGTCCCCGGTCAGCAGGTTCCGGTCACGGGTGGTGGCACCACTCATGTCGTCGTTGACGACCTCGATCCCGTCCTTGCGCAGCGTCTCCCCGAGCTTCCACGGCATCGGGCCGGGCAGGTACCCGATCTCCAGGTTCGCGCCGAAGTCGAGCGAATCGGGGAAGGCCTCGATCCGATAGCCGGCGAACGGGTTGCTGTCCCTGTCGATCCCGGCGGCCAGCAGCGCCGCGGGCCCGTGGCAGAGCGTGATGATCAACCGGTCGTTGGTCAGGAAGTATTCCAGCGCGGCCTGCACGTCGGTGCTGAACGGGATGACGTTCATCGCACCGTGGCCACCCGGGACGAAGATCGCGGCGTAGTCGTCGAGACCGCCGGCGATCACCTCCGACAACGTCAGCGGCGACTTGAACTTCTCCTTGGTCGCCTCCCAGGTCTCGTTGACCGCGTCATCGGCGTCGGGGTACGCCCACCACTCGAACTTCCCGGGCCCGCCGTCGATGGTGGCGACGTCGATCCCGTAACCAGCCTTGGCGATGTGGTGGATCGGCAGCAGCGTCTCGACCGGATGATTGCCGGTGGAGAAGAACTTCTCATTGGTCATCAGCATGTAGCGTTCCTCGGTCGCGATGACCAAGACCTTCCAGCGCCCGCCGGTGTAGGTGTCCTCGGTGCCCAGACCGTCGAAGTCCGTCTTGTCCGCGGTGTACTGGGACAGCGAGTAGGGGCTCGGGAAGTACGCGTCGTTCTCGGCCGGATCCGGCGTCGGCTTGCGATCCTGGCTGCTCGTGGAGTCGGTCATCTGCAATCCTCTCTGGCGTTGTAGCGCTCGACCGTAGCAATGCCCCCGCGCGACGCAGATATGCAGACGGCGCCCCCTCCGGGTGGAGAGGGCGCCGTCGGTTCGGGGTGTGCGGTGGGTCAGCCGCGCATCCCGGTCCGGCTGTTGTAGACGATCACACCGCCCTGGTAGGACTGGCGGCATTCCCAGGCGTCGCCGTTGGGGGCGCACTGCTCGTCCCAGACCGGGTAGCCGAAGCGGCCGGTCTCCCAGCCGTTGCCGGCCCAGTAGTCGCGGATCAGGCCCCAGGACTGGTGGGCGCCGGAGGCGGGGCTCCAGTAGATCGAGCCGCCCTGGAAGCGCTGGGCGCAACCGCCGTCGCGCAGACCGCAGAACTCCCCGCCGAGCGGGTAGCCGAGCTGACCGGTCTCCCAGCCCAGGTCGGCGTACTTCTGCCCGATCGCACCCCACACCGGGCTGGCACCGGTGCCGGGCGTCCAGTAGATGTAGCCACCGGAGAACCGTTGCCCGCAGCCGCCGTCGCGGAGTCCGCAGAACTCGTCGCTGGTCGGGTAACCCAGCGGGCTGTTCTCCCAGCGGAGGTCCGCGTACCGCTGTCCGATCGCGCCCCAGACCGGGTGGGCCCCGGTTGCCGGGGTCCAATAGATCAACCCGCCGGAGAACCGCTGGGCGCAGCCGCCGTCGCGGAGCCCGCAGAACTCGTCGCTGATCGGGTAGCCCAGCGTGCTGGTCTCCCAACCGAGTTGGGCGTACTTCTTGCCGATCTCACCCCAGACGGCGTACGCCCCGGTGGCGGGCGACCAATAGAGCATGCCGCCCTGGAACGCCTGCCCGCAGCCTCCGCCGCGGAGCCCGCAGAACTCATCGGAGGTCGGGTAACCCAGCGTGCTGGTCTCCCAGCCGAGTTGGGCGTACTTCTTGCCGATCTCGCCCCAGACCGGATGCGCCCCGCTGCTCGGTGACCAGTAGCCGAGGCCACCGGTGAAGGCCTGTACGCAGCCGCCGTCGCGCAGATCACAGCGGGTGGTGGCCCGATCGCGCGGGGTGTCACCCAGCTTGCCTGCCAGCCCGCCGTTGGCGGTCCAGGACCGGCTGATCGCCAGCGGGCCGGTCTGCTGCACCTGCTGGTTGTCGGTGACCCGGACGTAGTCGACGAGCATCGTCGCGTCCGAACCGCTGTTCGCGTCGAACGGGCCGCCGAAGTTGCCGCCGACCGCGACGTTGAGGATCAGGTAGTTCGCCTTGTCCGCCCGCCAGTCGCTGCCCATGTTGGCCCGCGTCACCTCGTGGTGCAGCTGACCGTCGATGAAGAACTGCAGCGTGTCGGGGGTCCACTCGACCGCGACGGTGTGGAAGCCGGCACCGAGCGGGGCGCCCACATCGGTCCACTTCGGGATCGAGCGGAAATTGTCCCAGGACGGCCCGCCGAAGACGTTGGAGAGAGTGGAGTTCCGATTCCACGAAGCGCCCTCGAAGATGTCGATCTCGCCCGAGTCCGGCCACGGGTTGGTGGCGTTGTCGCTGCCCAGCGACCAGAACGCCGGCCACATCCCGGTGCCCTGCGGCACCTTGATCCGGGCCTCGGCGCGGCCGTAGGTGAACTGGAATTTGTCCCTGGTGACCAATCGGGCCGAGGTCCACTGGGTCTCCCAGTAGTTCGAGTTGCCCGCATCGTCGCCGTACTGCATGGTCGCGCCCGGTTGCTCGTACTTGGCCTGGATCGCCAGGTTCCCCTGCCCGTCGACCCACGAGTTGTGCCGGCTGTCGGTGTAGAACTGCTTCTCCCAGTTGCCCCAGCCCTGGAAGCCGCGGCCGACCTCGTAACCCCAGACCGTCGGGTCGGGGGCGGAGCCGGCCGGGCCGTCGAACTCCTGGCTCAGCGTGCCGACCCGCGGTGCGGATGCCCGCGCCGCCGTGCGCGCGGCCGTCGGCGTCGGTGTCGCCGCTGGTGTGGGTGTCGCCGTCCGGGTCGGTGTCGCCGTCCGGGTCGGTGTGGGTTTCGCGGTCGCCGTCCTCGGTGTCCCGGTCGGTGTCGGTGTCGGTGCCCCGTACGCCGGCGTGCTCAACGCCAGACCGAGTGTTGCGGCCAGCAGACCGCCGAGCATGCTCCGTTGCCATGACTGCATCGTCGGACTCCCCGTGTCCTGTGTCCCCGTGTCGGCGCGCCCCGAACAGTGCGCCAAGACGTAGTCGACCACCTGGTGAGCGGCCGATAAGAGCAGTTGCGAGGAACAGTTGCCGGTTCGTTATCTCCGGGTACGCCAACGGCGCCCCCTCCGGGTGGAGAGGGCGCCGTCGGTTCGGGGTGTGCGGTGGGTCAGCCGCGCATCCCGGTCCGGCTGTTGTAGGTGATCACACCGCCCTGGTAGGACTGGCGGCATTCCCAGGCGTCGCCGTTGGGGGCGCACTGCTCGTCCCAGACCGGGTAGCCGAAGCGGCCGGTCTCCCAGCCGTTGCCGGCCCAGTAGTCGCGGATCAGGCCCCAGGACTGGTGGGCGCCGGAGGCGGGGCTCCAGTAGATCGAGCCGCCCTGGAAGCGCTGGGCGCAACCGCCGTCGCGGAGTCCGCAGAACTCCCCGCCGAGCGGGTAGCCGAGCTGACCGGTCTCCCAGCCCAGGTCGGCGTACTTCTGCCCGATCGCTCCCCAGACCGGGGCCGGTCCGGACGCCGGCGACCAGTAGATCAGGCCGCCGGTGAAGCGCTGGGCGCAACCACCGTCGCGGAGTCCGCAGAACTCATCGGAGGTGGGGTAACCGAGCTTGCTGGTCTCCCAGCGCACGTCGGCGTACGCCACCGAGATCGCACCCCAGACCGGGTACGCGCCGGTTGCCGGGGTCCAGTAGATGAGCCCGCCCTCGAAGCGCTGGGCACAGCCGCCGTCGCGCAGCCCGCAGAACTCATCGCTCGTCGGGTAGCCCAGCTTGCCGGTCTCCCAGCCGGTCGCGGCCCACTTGTCGCGGATCGCGCCCTTCACCACGTGCTCACCGGTGTTCGGCGAGGAATAGACCGAACCGTTCTCGAAGTGCTGACCGCAGCCGCCGTCGCGCAGCCCGCAGAACTTGTTGCCGATCGGCTTGCCGAGCGGACCGTACGCCGGCTGCAGGGTGACCGGGACGTAGGCGGTGGTGTTGGTCGGGCTGGCGACCAGCTTCAGGATCGCCGGGCCGGCCGGCATTCCCGCGGGCAGGGTCACCGTCAGCTCACCCTGGCCGTTGCTGATCGCGGCCTCACCGACCTGCTGGTCGTTGATGGTCGCGACCACCCTGGTGTTCGGCTGCGGCGGGGCGGTGGTGCCGTTGACGGTCATGTCGATGGTGTCCGGGGCGACCGTGCTCGGTACGCCGAGTCTGAAGGTCGTCGCCTTCCCCTCCTCGAGCACGTCGGCCTTCGGGGTCATCGACACCGACTGGCGGGCGTAGCTCGGCGACAGCGGGGTGTTCTTCTTCACCCAGTCGACGAACGCCTCCAGGTCCACCCGGCCGGAGTCCCTGGTGTTGGTGCCCTTGCCGAGCTCGAAGAAGTTGTCGCCGCCGGCGATCAGGAAGGAGCCGGAACCGACGGTGTACTTCGCGGCCGGATCCACTGCCTTGCCGTTGATCGCGATCGAGGTGATCCGATCGCCCTCGGCGCGGGAGGCGTCGTAGGTGTAGCTGACGTTCCGCGACAGTCCGAGCTGCAGGTAGGGCCGCGACGGCACGTTGCCGGCGGCATCGCGCTGCCACTGCTGCTCCAGCACCGTCTTCAGCTGGGCACCGGTGATCTCGGTGGTCATCAGCGAGTTGGCGAACGGCAGGATCGAGGCGGCCTCCTCGTAGGTGATCTCGCCGGCGTTGATGTCGGCGCGGGTGCCACCGGGGTTCTGCATGCCGATGAAGTTCGGGTTGCCTGCCGACAGCTGGTCATAGAACATCTGCGCGACGGTGTCGCTCATCACCGACTCGCGGTTGCGGCTCGCGCCGGCCTCGCGGGCGATCGGCGCGGTGGCCTCACCGACGACCTGGGAGCCGACAACCTTCGCCTGGGCGAGCGCCTCGTCCAGGATCGTCTTCACCTGCCGGGCCCGCTCATAGGTGGCCGTGGCGGTGGCGGAGGTCATCGTCGACTTGATGTTGGTTACCGAATAGCAGCCGACCTGCTTGGTCGCCGGGTCGAAGCCGAGTTCGATCTTGCCGATGTTGGTGGCGTACGAACCGGTCTGGATGACCGGACGGGTGACACCGGTCATCCCGGGGACCGGGGCCTGGTAGGCGTAGGTCTGGTGGGTGTGGCCGTTCAGGATCGCCGACACCCGCGAATCGGTGCCGTTGATGATCCGGTCGAACGCCGGCGCCGACGGCGGGGCGGTCGTCGGTTCGGTGGTCGAACCCGGGGAACCCTCGTGGAAGGAGGCGATCACCAGGTCGGCCTCACCATTGGCCGGGTTGCCGTCCTTGAGCTGGGCGACCTGGGCGTTCACCGCGTCCACCGGATCGGTGACCTTCCAGCCCTCCATCCCGGCGGGGGAGACCAGCGAGCCGAGATCCCCGGTGACCGCGCCGACGACGGCGACCTTCAGGCCGGCCTTGTCGAAGATCGTGTAGGGCTGGGCGATCGGCTGACCGGTGCTGGTGCTGACGATGTTCGCGGCGGTGTAGGGGAACTTCGCCCGCGGAACGATCCGGTCGGTGAAGTCCTTGGCGCCCTTGTCGAACTCGTGGTTGCCGACCGCGCTGCCGTCGACGCCGGCCGCGTTCAGGATGTCGATCGTCGGATTGTCGTCCTGCGAGGCGGAGGTGAACAGCGAACCGCCGACCGAGTCGCCGGCGCCGTAGAGGATCGTGTTGGCGTCGCCGCCGGCCTCGGCGCGCAGCTTCTCGATGTCACCGAAGAAGCCGACGGTGTCCGGGTTGCTCTGGGCCAGTCGGCCGTGGAAGTCGTTGAAGCCGAGCAGCGTCAGCTTGCTCTCGTTGACGCACTGTGCCGCCGGGGTCGCCTTGACCTTCGCCGGCGTACGCGACGGCGTGGCGCTCGCGGTCGTGCTCGCGGTCGGGGACTGCGCGGACGAGGACTGGGCGGACGGGGTGGGCGTGGGGGTGCGCGTCGTCGAGGGTGACGGGGTGGGCGTCGGGGCGGCGTACGCCGTCGCAACCGGCCCGGCAACGAGGCCGAGGGCGCACGCCGTGGCGGCGGCTCCCCGGAACCAGCCAGGAATCTGCATGACTCTCCTAGTCAGAATGGGCAGAGCGAACTCAGGGCAGGGCGAACCCGGTGCCCCGAACCACCCAAATGCCTCGGCCAACCCGGCCGCAACCGATGTCGACGATTGTTGGCGGAATGTTTCCTTTGCCCGGAACCCGTCCACAGCCGTTGGACAGGGCAGGGACAGTGGGTGGGCAGGTATGCGGGGGAGAGTCGTCCTCGACCGAGTGACAGTCAGGAGACACCGATGACGAACAGCCCAGAACCGAAGCAGACCCCCGCCGGCCCGGCGTACCAGGGACGACTGCTCGACCGGCCCGGCGAGGAGGTCATCGACCAGGGCGCGGCCTTCGACATCCGGACCGTGCTGAGTCGCCGCGGGATGCTGGGGCTGCTGGGCGCCGGCGGGGTGGCGGCGCTGGCGGCGTGCACGACCGGCGTCGGTGCGACCACGGAGTCGGCCGCGGCGACCTCCGGTACCGCGGTGGGAGAGATCCCGGAGGAGACGAACGGGCCGTACCCAGCGGACGGCACCACAGACCTGAACATCCTCCGGCAGTCAGGGATCGAGCGCAGCGACATCCGCACCAACCTGGGCGGCGGAACACCCGTGGCCGGCGTACCGCTGACCTTCACGTTCACGCTCACCGACATGGCGAAGGGCAACGTGCCGTTCGCGGGCGCGGCGGTCTATCTGTGGCACTGCGACGCGCAGGGGGCTATTCGATGTACACCGACGGGGTCGAGAACGAGACCTGGCTGCGCGGCATCCAGGTCGCCGACGACCAGGGTCGGGTCACCTTCACCACGATCGTGCCCGGCTGCTATCAGGGGCGGTGGACGCACTTCCACTTCGAGGTCTTCGGCGACCTGGCCTCGGCGACCGATGTGCAGAATGCGATCGCCACCTCACAGGTCGCCTTCCCGGCGGACATGCTCACGGCCGTGTACGCGGACGGCCGCTATCCCAACTCGGCAAGGAATCTGGACCGGGTCGGCACCCAGCCGGCCGACGACCGCCTCTTCGGCGACGGTGACGTCAACCTGCAGCTCCCGACGATGACTGGGGATGTGGCCTCGGGGTACGCCGGGTCGCTGCCGGTCGCCATCGACACCACGACCGCCCCGGGCGGTGGCGGGATGGGTGGCCGCCCACCGCGGTGACTGTCCTGCTCACGTTCATCGAGTAGCTCGCGCAGCGAGCGGTTGCCCACGTTCATCGAGTAGCTCGCGCAGCGTGCAGTTGCCCACGTTCATCGAGTAGCTCGCGCAGCGAG
Organism: Enemella evansiae; assembly: GCF_002250705.1. Classification (GTDB taxonomy): domain Bacteria; phylum Actinomycetota; class Actinomycetes; order Propionibacteriales; family Propionibacteriaceae; genus Enemella; species Enemella evansiae. The sequence goes on along the minus strand of NZ_NMVP01000023.1, from coordinate 216 downwards.
CGGTTGCTCACGTTCATCGAGTAGCTCGCGCAGCGAGCGACGGTCCTATAGATCGTCAAGTGGTCATGAGGTCGGTTTTGAGGTTTCGGTAGATGGTGCGGGCGAGGTGGCGTTTGAGGCATCGGATGGTTTCGGCGCGGGTCTTGTGTTCGCTGGTGCGTCGGTGGAAGTAGGCCTGGGTGTCGGGGTCGCGGCGCAGCCGGCCGATGATGACCA
>NZ_NMVP01000022.1 GCF_002250705.1 Enemella evansiae | reverse complement strand
GGCGGGCCGGGCGGCGGCGGCCCCCCGAAGGGCCGGCCCGGCGGCGGTCCACCATTCGGCGGCGGGCCCTGGGGCGGCCCGCCCCAGGGCGGCTGCTGCCACCCGCCGCTCATGACCGGAACTCCCGCCCGGTGAGCCGGGAGAACGCGCTCGCATAGCGATCCCGGGTGGCGGCCACCACGTCCGCGGGCAGCGGCGGCGGTGGCTCGTCGCCGTTGCGGTCCCAGTCCTGGGCGAGCAGCCAGTTGCGGACGAACTGCTTGTCGAAGGAGTCCAGCGACTCCGGCCAGCTCGCCGCCTCCCAGAACCGTGACGAGTCCGGGGTGAGCACCTCATCGGCGAGCACGATCGTGCCGTCGGCCCGGCGACCGAACTCGAGCTTGGTGTCGGCAAGGATGATCCCGCGCTCGCGCGCCATCCGCTCCGCGGTGGCGTACACCTCGAGGGTCAGCCGGCGGATCTCCTCGGCCGTCTCGCGGCCGACCTGGCCGACGACGGTGTCGAAATCGACGTTCTCGTCGTGGTCGCCGAGCGCGGCCTTCGTCGCCGGGGTGAAGATCGGCTCCGGCAGCCGGGCGCCGTCGGTGAGCCCCTCGGGCAGCGGTACGCCACAGACGCTGCGGTTCTGCTGGTACTCGATCCACCCCGACCCGGTCAGATAACCCCGGGCCACGCACTCGACCGGGATCATCTCCAGCTGATCGCAGATCACCGCCCGCCCGCGGACCGCATCCGGCACCTCGGTGGAGAGCACGTGGTTGTCGACCAGGCCGGCGAGCTGCTCGAACCACCACAGCGAGAGCTGGTTCAGGATCGCGCCCTTGTCGGGGATCCGGCTGGTCAGCACCCAGTCGAAGGCGGAGATGTTGTCGGTGGCCACCATCAGCATCGAGTTCTGATCGGGCAGCGCGTACAGCTCCCGCACCTTGCCGGCGTGCAGCAGCGGCAGGTCGAGGACGTCGGCGAACTGTGGTTCGATCTGGTTCGTGGGCACGCGCCCAGCGTAATGGGGGCAGCGGTGCACCGAGTGACCCTGCAACAATCGGGTATCCCTCTAGCAAGGCATGCCCACCCCGCATGACCAGAAGTCGATCAAGCGCGAAAGGAAGACCGCATGCCAACCGCTGCAGTCGTGTTCAATCCCGTCAAGATCTCGATCGAGGATCTCCGCGAGACCATCGACCCGATCGCCCAACAGGCCGGCTGGTCGGAGTCGATGTATCTGGAGACCAGCGAGGACGATCCGGGTACCGGGATGGCCAAGGAGGCGCTGGACCGCAACGCCGATGTGGTGCTCGCGGTCGGCGGTGACGGGACCGTGCGTGCGGTCGCCGAGGCACTGCGGGACACCGGTACGCCGATGGCGCTGGCGCCGCAGGGCACCGGCAACCTGCTGGCCCGCAACCTGGAGCTGACGCTGGACAACCTGAACGAGTCCGCCGAGGCCGCGTTCAACGGAGTGGACCGGCCGATCGACCTCGGCGTCGCCGTCTGGAGCCGCAAGGACGGCAAGCAGGAGGAGCACTCCTTCCTGGTGATGGCCGGCCTGGGCCTGGACGCGCAGATGATCTCCAACACCGACGAGGACCTGAAGTCCAAGGTCGGCGCGCTCGCCTATGTGAAGTCGATCGTCGAGTCGCTGAAGCACAACCACCGGATGCGGCTGGTGTACCAGCTGGACAACAACCAGCCGCAGCGCGGCAAGATCCACACCGTGATGGTCGGCAACTGCGGCTCGCTGCAGAACAACATCCTGCTGCTCCCCGATGCCGCGGTCGACGACGGCATGCTCGACATCATCGCGCTGCAGCCGCAGGGCATCCTCGGCTGGCCGCAGATCCTGTGGAAGGTGCTGGTGGAGAACGCCCTGCTGCGCCTGCCCGGCACCAAGCAGCTGGCGAACAACAAGAACGAGCACCTCAGCTACCAGCAGGCCCAGCGGATCGAGATCTCGCTGCGTGACCCGCAGGAGATCGAGCTGGACGGCGACCACTTCGGCGAGGTGCTCTCGGTCCGCGTCACCGTCGACCCGGGCGGCCTGATCGTCCGGATGCCGGCGGGCTGGACGCCCAGCGACAACTGATCAGCGACTGATCAGAGCACCGCACCCGGCCGGTACGCCGCGGCGTCCGGCCACTGCTCGGCGAGGGTCTGCACGCGCTGCACCAGCTGCGCGACCTGGGCCCTCGCCGAGCCGGACAGCTCCAGCGGCTCGGTGATCAGGGCGTCCAGTTCCGCGCGCTCCAAGCCGAGCCGCTGATCGGCGGCGAGCCGGTCGAACAGGTCGTTGTCGGCGCGGCCGGTCTCCCGCATCTCCAGCGCCACCGCGACCGCATGCTCCTTGATCGCCTCGTGCGCCTGCTCCCGGCCGACGCCCTTGCGGACCGCGGCCATCAGCACCTTGGTGGTCGTCAGGAACGGCAGGTACCGCTGCAGTTCGGCCTCGATCACCGCATCGAAGGCGCCGAAGTCGCCGAGCACGGTGAGGAAGGTCTCGAACAGCCCGTCCAGGGCATAGAACGCGTCCGGCAGCGCGACCCGGCGGACCACCGAGCACGACACGTCGCCCTCGTTCCACTGGTCGCCGGCCAGCTCGCCGACCATCGACACGTAACCGCGCAGCACCACCGAGAGCCCGTTCACCCGCTCGCAGGAACGGGTGTTCATCTTGTGCGGCATCGCCGAGGAGCCGACCTGCCCGGGCTGGAAACCCTCGGTGACCAGCTCGTGGCCGGCCATCAGCCGGATCGAGGTCGCCACATTCGACGGGGCGGCCGCGGTCTGCGCCAGCGCGGTCAGCACGTCGAAGTCCAGCGACCGCGGATAGACCTGCCCGGTGGAGGTGAGCACCCGCGCAAACCCAAGCCTGGTTGCGATCCGGCGCTCCAGCTCCGCCTGCTTCTCGGCATCGCCACCGAGCAGATCGAGCATGTCCTGGCTGGTACCGACCGGGCCCTTGATGCCCCGCAGCGGATAGCGCGCGATCAGCTCCTCCACCCGCTCCCGGGCCACCAGCAGCTCGTCGGTCGCCGTCGCGAACCGCTTGCCCAGCGTGGTGATCTGGGCCGCCACATTGTGCGAGCGGCCCGCGATCGCCCGGTCGGCGTACTCGGCGGCGATCCGGGTCAACCCGACCAGCGTCGTCACGATCCGGTCGTGCACCAGCTTCAGCGAGGCCAGCACCTGGTACTGCTCGATGTTCTCGGTGAGGTCGCGGGAGGTCATCCCCTTGTGCACGTGCTCGAAACCGGCGAGCGCGTTGAACTCCTCGATCCGCGCCTTCACATCGTGCCGGGTGACCCGCTCACGAGCGGCGATCGATTCCAGGTCGACCTGCTCGAGAACCCCTTCGTAGGCAGCGATCACCGCATCCGGGTCGTCCCCGCCGAAGTCCACCCCCAGATCCCGCTGTGCCTCCAGCACCGCGATCCAGAGCCGGCGCTCCGCGACGATCTTGTTCTCCGGCGACCAGATGTCCCGCATCGCCGCCGACGCGTAGCGATTGGCCAGCACATTGGGGATCACGCCTGCTCGCTCCGCTCGCTCGTCGACTCCACCTGGAACAGCCCGCCCTCGGGCACCTCGTAATTCGGGATCTCGTGGTGGGCGGCCTTCGCGGCGATGTCGGATCGCCAGAAAACCTTCTCCAGATGGAAAGCGTTGACCGCGGCGTACACCATGTTGCGGGCGAAGCCGAGGGTGTGGCCCTTACCCGTGACGGTCATCACCCGGCCGCCGGTGACGATCAGGTTGCCCAGTTCGTCCCGGCCGGTACCGCCGTGGAAGAGCTTGATGTTGCCGGAGCGGAACTGGCCCTCGAAGATCCGGGTGCCGGTCACCGGCTCGCCCGGGTAGCCGTCGGCGGCGACCACCACACCGACCGCGTACCCGTTGCTGAACTTCAGCGGCGGCGCGTCCGCGAGCCTGCCGGTGGCCGCGGCGTACAGCACCTGGCCCAGCGGGGATTCCAACTGCAGCAGCAAAGGCTGGGTCTCCGGGTCGCCGAAACGGGCGTTGAACTCGATCACCTTGACGCCCTTCGGCGTCAGCGCCAGCCCGGCGTACAGCAGGCCGACGAACGGCGTACCGCGGCGGGCGAGTTCGTCGATCACCGGCTGGATGATGTGCTCGGTGACCTGCTCCTCCAGATCGGCGGGCGTCCAGCCGAGCGGGGTGTACGCCCCCATGCCGCCGGTGTTCGGGCCCTTGTCGCCGTCGTAGGCGCGCTTGAAGTCCTGGGTGGCCTGCATCGGTGCCGCGGTGGTGCCGTCGCAGATCGCGAACAGCGAAACCTCGGGCCCGGAAAGGAATTCCTCGACCACCACGGCCCCGCCGTCGGTGCGGAGGATCGCCTCGGCATGGTCGAGGGCGGCCTGCCGGTCCTCGGTGACGACGACGCCCTTGCCGGCGGCCAGTCCGTCGTCCTTGACCACGTAGGGGGCGCCGAACTCGTCGAGCGCGGCGGCCACCTCGTCGGCGGTGCGGCAGACCTCCGCGCGGGCCGTCGGTACCCCGGCGGCGGCCATCACCTCCTTGGCGAAGGCCTTGCTGCCCTCGATCCGGGCCGCGTCGGCGGACGGGCCGAAGCAGGCGACGCCGGCCTCCCGGACGGCGTCGGCGACGCCGGCGACCAGCGGCGCCTCCGGGCCGATCACGACCAGGTCGACACCCAGCTCGCGGACCAGCGCGGTCACCGCCGCCGGATCCACCGGGTCGACGGCATGCAACTGCGCCACCTCGGTCATCCGCGGATTGCCCGGGGCGGCGTGCACCTCGCTCACCTCGGGATCACGCTCCAGGGCGTACGCCAGGGCATGCTCACGCGCCCCGCTGCCGATCACCAGTACCTTCATCCTCGCTCCTTCGCGCGATCCATCCGCATCCGACCACTCGCTCAGAGCAGGTCGTGCACCATCACCGACTGCTCCCGGCCGGGGCCGACACCGATCCCGGAGATCCGGGTACCGATGAGTTCTTCCAGCCGCTTCACGTAGTCCTGGGCCTTGACCGGCAGCTCGTCGAACTCGCGGGCGCCGGAGATGTCCTCGGTCCAGCCGTCGACCTCCTCGTAGATCGGGGTGGCGGCGGCGAACTCGGCCTGGGTCATCGGCATCGTGTCGTGGCGTACCCCGTTGACGTCGTAGGCGACGCAGACCGGGATCTTCTCCCAGCCGGACAGGATGTCGAGCTTGGTCAAGAAGACGTCGGTGAAGGCGTTCGCGCTGGCGGCGGCCTCGACGACGAGCGCGTCGAACCAGCCGGTACGCCGCGGCCGGCCGGTGGTGACACCGAACTCGCCACCGGCCTCCCGCAGCCGGTCGCCGTCGGCGTCCAGCAGCTCGGTCGGGAACGGGCCCTCACCGACGCGGGTGGTGTAGGCCTTGGCGATGCCGATCACCCGGTCGATCCGGGTCGGGCCGACACCGGTGCCGGTGCAGGCGCCGCCGGCGGTCGGGTTGGAGGAGGTGACGTAGGGGTAGGTGCCGAGGTCGACGTCCAGGTGGTGGGCCTGGGCGCCCTCGAAGAGCACCACCTTGTCCTCGTCCAGCCCGTCGTTGAGCAGCCGGGAGGTGTCGGCGACCATCGGCCGCAGCCGCTCGGCGTAGGAGGTGAGGGTGTCGATCACCTCGTCGGCATCGAGGGCGCGGCGGTTGAAGATCTTGACCAGGATCTGGTTCTTCTGGTCCAGCGACGCCTCGACCTTGGCGCGCAGGATTTCCGGATCGAACAGGTCCTGGACGCGGATGCCCATCCGGTTGATCTTGTCGGAGTAGGCCGGGCCGATGCCGCGGCCGGTGGTACCGATCTTGCGCTTGCCGAGGAAGCGCTCGCTGACCTTGTCGATCGTGGTGTGGTAGGGCGCGATGACGTGGGCGTTGGCGGAGACCTTGAGGTTGTCGCTGTCCACCCCGCGGGCGGCGAGGTCGTCGATCTCGGAGAAAAGCACCCCGAGGTCGATCACCACGCCGTTGCCGATCACCGGCATGGCGTTCGGGTTCAGCATCCCGCTGGGCAGCAGGTGCATCGCGTACTTCTCGCCGTTCACGACCAAGGTGTGGCCCGCGTTGTTACCGCCGGAGTAGCGCACACAGAAGTCGATGCGGTCCCCCAGCTGGTCGGTGGCCTTCCCCTTGCCTTCGTCGCCCCACTGGGCGCCCATCACGATGATGCCGGGCATGTCAGCCTTTCTCAGCTACAGCTTCTTCGGCCCGTTCGGGCCAGGTCAGCCAAAAAGGGTCCCGCGTGCTGCCAAGGACCCTCTTGACACCTCACCCTACCGAGTTTTGGCGTCAGTGTCCTTCTGACCGTTCTGCTGGGCGGCCCGGTTGCCCATCGGCAGGCTGTCGCTGAGCTCGTCGTAGCCGGTGAAGGAGGAGTCCTTGAGGAACTGGCTGCAGCGCTGCGCCTCGTCGGCCTCGCCGATCCGGTCGGCGGCCACCGCCAGCGCCCACAGGCAGCGCAGGAAGCCGCGGTTCGGGCCGTGCTCCCACGGGATCGGCCCCGACCCCTTCCAGCCGGCGCGGCGCAGCGAGTCCAGGCCGCGGTGGTAGCCGGTCCGGGCGTAGGCGTACGCCGACACGTCGGCATCGTCGGTGCCCACCCCGAGCGCCCCCTCGGCGAGCAGCGCCCAGCACAGGCTGGACTGCGGGTGCTTGCGAACGATCTGGACGAACCGTTCCCGCCCGTGCTCGGCGATCTCGGCGGCGGCCGGATCGTCCGGGAGACGGGTGGCGGGGGTGGTTCCGTGGCTGGCGAGCAGGTTCTCGTGCGGCTTCTCGGTCACCGGCCCAGCGTAGCCACCCGGTCCGCCGAGCATCTCAGCGGAGCAGGACCAGCCAGCCGAGCAGCACCAATCCCAGCAGCAGCGCCAGCGCCACGGCGCCGATCGCCGCGATCAGTCCGGTCTTCTGCTGCCAGCCCATCCGGGTGGTCCAACCCTGCTCCTTGAGCGCCCGGTCGACCAGGGCGCGACCCTCCTCGGAGCTGAAGGTGTAACCGGCCTCTTCGACGAACTGCCCGTCGGCGTCCCAGCCGTAGACCTGCTGGCTCGACCATTCCCGGATCCGGCCGGCCACCTGGCTCACCTCACCGGTGAGCACCGGGACCGGGCCCTCCCCGGGATTCACCGCGGTCCACTCGACCTGCTGCGACAGATCGGTCACGGTCGCGGCGCCGGCCTGCTCATCGAGGACGATCCGATGGGTGAAGACCTTTGACAGCCCGCGGCGGGCGAAGAGCGTACGCCAGGTCGCGTTGACGACATTGAGGGTGACGTCGCAGCCGTCGGGGGTCTCGATGACCCGGTAGGGCGTACCGGCGGTGAGCTGCCGGACCCGGGCCACGAACTGCTGCGTTGTGGGCATGCGGCTCAGGTTAGGGGCGGCAGGGGTTCACCGCCGGTACGTCGCGGGTTCAGACGTGGGTGCCGGCCGAACCCAGGTTCTCGCAGGCCTCGACGACCCGGGCGGCCATCCCGGCCTCGCCCGCCTTGCCCCAGGCGCGCGGGTCGTAGTCCTTCTTGTTGCCGACCTCGCCGTCGATCTTCAGCACACCGTCGTACTTGGTGAACATGTGTCCGGCGACCGGCCGGGTGAAGGCGTACTGGGTGTCGGTGTCGACGTTCATCTTCACCACGCCGTAGGAGACGGCCTCGGCGATCTCCTCGGGCAGCGAACCGGAGCCGCCATGGAAGACCAGGTGGAACGGCTTGGCGCCCTCCTCCAGGCCGAATTCCTTGACGACGGCGTCCTGGGCGGCCTTCAGCACCTCGGGCTTCAGCTTCACGTTGCCCGGCTTGTAGACGCCGTGCACGTTGCCGAAGGTCAGCGCGGTCATGTAGTAACCGCGGTCACCGTAACCGAGGGCCTTGGCGGTGGCGATGGCGTCCTCGGGGGTCGAGTAGAGCTTGTCGTTGATCTCGTTGGCGACCCCGTCCTCCTCGCCGCCGACGACGCCGATCTCGACCTCGAGGATGATCTTCGCCTCCTGGCAGAGCTTGAACAGCTCCTCGGCGATCTCCAGGTTCTCCTCCAGCGGCACCGCGGAGCCGTCCCACATGTGCGACTGGAACAGCGGGTTCTGGCCGTTCTTGACGCGCTCGGCGGAGATCGCGAGCAGCGGGCGGACGAAGCCGTCGAGCTTGTCCTTGGGGCAGTGGTCGGTGTGCAGGGCGATGTTCACCGGGTACTTCTCGGCGACGATCTGGGCGTACTCGGCGAGTGCGGTGGCGCCGGAGACCATGTCCTTGACGGTCGGGCCGGAGAGATACTCGGCACCGCCGGTGGAGACCTGGATGATGCCGTCCGACCCCGCCTCGGCGAAGCCCGCCAGCGCGGCGTTCAGGGTCTGGGAGCTGGAGATGTTGATGGCCGGGTAGGCGAAGCCCTGCTGCTTCGCGCGGTCCAGCATCTCGGCGTACACCTCGGGTGTGGCGATAGGCATGTCATCACTCTTTCTCTTGATCGGGCAGGCCTCACCCCAATCCTTTCACGACGGGAGACTCAGTCGTCGACGACGGTGAGATCGACCCCGTGCCGGCCCGAGGAGTACGCCCGGGTGGCCGAGTCGAGGCTGCCGGGCAGCAGCGCCAGCCCGTCCAGCGGGAAGGCCCGGACCTGGCTGTCGGTACCGATGATGTCCAGCCGGTAGCCGTGGCCGGGCCGGCCATTGGCCGCGCGTACCCGGGCGATCTGCTCCCAACCGAGCGGCCCCTCGGCAGTCTCGATGCCCCGGTGCGAGAGCGTCAGCGCCAGGCCGTCACCGACCTCGCGGCGGCCATTGCGCAGCGCGCGGAGCCAGAGCAGGTTGGCCAGCAGCGAGATCAGTCCGGTGATGCTGGAGAAGGCGAGCACCCAGCGCAACAGCTGGCCGGTCTCCCCGGGTTGGCTCTTGGTGACCAGCCAGCCATAGAGGAACAGTGCCGCCAGCGCGGCGACCGAGATGCCGGTGCTGACCAGTCCCCAGATCACCCGGCGCCGCTGCGCCCCGATCCGCTGCTCGGCCCGCAGCGGGTCATAGAAGATGGGGAGCTGCTGCATGCGGCCCAGTGTAGGTGCGCGGGTTCACCACGTTCATCGTGTCGGGATGAACGCAGCTAGCTCGAACCGGTGGGGGTGACCGACATGTGGATCCGGTACCGGTCGCCGCGATAGCTGGAGGTGGCGAACTCGATCACCTGCGTACCGGCCCAGGTCACCCGCTCCTGCACCAGCAGCGGTGCGCGGCGGGCGATGCCGAGCACGGTGGCCTGGGTCTGGTCGGCGGCCTCGGCGCGGATCGACTGCACCCCGGAGGTGACCCGGATGTCGTAGTCGGCGGCGAACACGTCGTAGAGCGAGCCCAGCTCGCGGGTCAGCAGCCCGGGGAAGCAGTGCGCCGGATAGAACCCGATCTCGTGCGCCATCGGGGTGTCATCGGCCAGTCGTAACCGCTCCACCCGGATCACCGGCTGCCCGGCCGGCAACTGCAGCTGCTCGCGGACCAGCTCGTCGGGCTCGGCGACCTCGTCGGCGGACAGCACCTCGGTCCGCGGCTCCAACCCGCGGGCCCGCATCTCCCGGGAGAACGAGGTCAGATGCAATCGCGTGTTGATCCTGGGCCCGGTGACATAGGTGCCCTTGCCGTGCACCCGCTCCAACCGGCCGGCCTCGACCAGGTCGCTGATCGCCTGGCGTACCGTCACCCGGGAGACCCCGAGCTGGCGGACCAGCTCCCGTTCGGAGGCGATCGCATCGCCCGGGCGCAGCCGGCCGGCGATGATCTGTTCGAGCAGCTCGCGGACCTGGGAACGCTTGGTGGTCGGCGGCACGATCGGGACGACGGTGGGTTCGAACGGGGCAGCCTGCAGGCTGCCGTCCTCGATACCCGGCACCAGCCTCCACCTTCCACGTCGTCGCAGGGTCCAGTATGTACCACCGGTCCAGCTGGTCTGGTCCGGGTCATCCGGCCCCCCGGTTGCCTACCCTGCTGCGGTGACCAACCAGCCGCAGCCTGTTCCCTGAGCGAGGAGCGCAGCGACGAGTCGAAGGGCGTGGCTTCGACTCGCTGGCGCTCGCTCAGCCGACGTGTGGGGAATGCCTGCGCTCGCTCAGCCGACGTGTGAGTGGCGCAGGCGCTGGCTCAGCCGACGTGGGGGTGCTGGAGCCGCCAGGCGTACATCGCGATGGCGGCGGCCGCACCGGCGTTCATGGAGCGGGTCGAACCCTGCTGGTCGATCGCCACCAGTTGGTCGCAACCGGCGACGAGTTCGTCGGTCAGCCCGGCGCCCTCGGAGCCGAAGACCAGGCAGCAGCGTTCCGGCAGCTCACTGGTCTCCAGCGGTACCGAGCCGGGCAGGTTGTCCACCCCGACCACCTGGTACGCCGCAGCGGTCGCCCAGGCCAGGAAGTCGGCCTCGCTCACGTGGTGCTGCACGTGCAGATAACGGTCAGTGACCATCGCGCCACGCCGGTTCCAGCGACGCCGTCCGATGATGTGCACCCCGGCCACGTTGAAGGCGTTCGCGGTGCGCACGATCGAACCGATGTTGAAGTCGTGCTCCCAGTTCTCGATCGCGACGTGCAGCGGCGTACGCCGGGTGTCCAGATCGGCGACGATCGCCTCCAGACGCCAGTAGCGGTAGCGATCGACGACATTGCGGCGATCCCCCTCGGCCAGCAGCTCCGGGTCCAGCCGCGGGTCGTCGGGCCACGGCCCGGACCACGGTCCGACCCCCACCGCGGTCGTCGTCGGGGACGGTTCAGGGTCGATGGGGGCCGGCGGGTCCCCCTGTTGATGTTCGGTACGCACAGTTCCGGACGGTATCTTGACCCCGTGCTCTCCACCTACGCCCTCGTCCCGATGCTGATGCCGGACTGGCTCTCGCCCGAGCGGATCATCGGCGCCGCCGGTCCCTACGCGCTGTGGGTGGTCGCCCTGATCGTCTTCGCCGAGTGCGGGATCTTCTCGCTGCTGCCCGGTGACTCGCTGCTGTTCACCGTCGGCCTGTTCATCAAGGTTCCGGTGGTCGCCGGTGCGCCGCCGGTGATCCACTACTTCGGCTCCGAAGTGGCCACCCTGATCTTCTGCTGCATCGTGCTGACGATCGCCGCGATCCTCGGCAACATCTCCGGTTACTGGATCGGCAGGCTGATCGGGCCGCCGCTGTTCAAGCCCCGCGAGGGCTTCATGGGCAAGGTGTTCAACCCGGTCTATGTGGACAAGACCCACGACTTCTTCGACAAATACGGCGCCAAGGCGCTGGTACTGGCCCGCTTCGTGCCGATGGTGCGCACCTTCGTCACCCTGGTCGCCGGCGTGGCCCGGATGCCGTTCCGCACCTTCATCCTGTGGACCGCCATCGGCGGCGTGCTGTGGGCGTGCGGCGTCACCACGCTCGGCTACTTCCTCGGCCAGTTCGACATCATCAAGAACAATCTCGAGGCCGCGGCCATCCTGATCGTCTTCGTCTCGATCCTGCCGATGCTCTTCGAGTTCCTCTCCGCCCGCCGCGCCAAGAAGAAGGAAGCCGCTGGCGCCTGAGGCGTACGCCTCAGCGGAACGCGCTCACCCCGGTCAGGGCGGCCCCGATGGTGAGGGCGTGCATCTCGGTGGTGCCCTCGTAGGTCAGCACCGACTCCAGGTTGTTGGCGTGCCGCATCACCGGGAACTCCCCCGAGATGCCGTTGGCGCCGAGGATGGTCCGGGCGGTGCGGCAGATCTCCAGCGCCTTCGCCACGTTGTTGTATTTGCCGACCGACACCTGCTCCGGCCGCAGCCCGACGGTGTCCTTGCGCCGGCCCAGATGCAGCGCGAGCAGCTGCCCGGTGATCAGCTCGGTGGCCATCTGCGCGAGCTTGCCCTGGGTGAGTTGGAAGCCGGCGATCGGCCGGCCGAACTGCTGCCGCTCGGTGGCGTAGCTCAGCGCCGCGTCCAGACAGGACCGGGCCGCGCCGAGCGAGCCCCAGACGATCCCGAAGCGGGCCTCGTTCAGACAGGACAGCGGCCCCTTCAGCCCGCGTACCTCCCCCAGCACCGCGTCTTCGGGGAGGCGTACGCCGTCGAGCGCCAGTTCGGCGGTGACCGAGGCCCGCAGCGAGAGCTTGTGCTCGATCTCGTGCGCGGCGAAACCGGGGGTGTCGGTGGGCACCACGAACCCGCGGATGCCGCCGTGCTCGTCACCGGCGTTCGCCCAGACGACCGCGACGTCGGCGATCGAGCCGTTGGTGATCCACAGCTTCGACCCGGTCAGCACCCAGTCCGAGCCGTCCCGGACCGCGCGGGTCCGCATCGAGGCCGGGTCCGAGCCGTGGTCGGGTTCGGTGAGCCCGAAGCAGCCGATCGCCTCACCGGTCGCCATCTGCGGCAGCCACTGCTGCTTCTGCTCCTCGGTGCCGAACTTCCAGATCGCATACATCGCCAGCGACCCCTGCACCGACACCAGCGAGCGGATCCCGGAGTCGGCGGCCTCCAGCTCGGTGCAGGCCAGGCCGTAGTCGACCGCGCTCATCCCGGCGCAGCCATAGCCGTCCAGGTGCATCCCGAGCAGGCCGAGCTTCCCGAACTCGCGGGCCAGCTCACGCGCCGGCAGGCTGCCGGCCTCGTACCAGTCGGCGATATGCGGTTCGACGATGTCGGCGCACAGCTCGCGGACGCTGGCCCGCACGCTGCGCTCGTCGGCGCTCAGCTGGTCGTCGATGCCGATCAGGTCCTGCGGGTTCGGCGGGGTGCGGGTCGGCTTGCTCATCGGGCCTCCTCGGTCGGTACGGATGGGGAATCGGTGGGTGCCTGCAGCCAGGCGCGGATCGCGGCGTCCTGCTCGCCGAGGGCCGGTGGCGGGCACGGATCGGGCAGCTCGGTACCGACCCAGCGGACCGGGTGCCGCAGCTGCCGGCCATGGCCGTCGGGCAACTCGATCGTCGGGGCGAGGCCGAGTTCACCGGCGAGTTCGATGGCGCGGTCGATGTCGTTGACCGGTCCGGCCGGTACCCCGGCGGCGGTCAGCTCGGCCACCCAGTCCTCGGCGTCGCGCTGCCGCAGCACCGCCTCCAGGTCGGCGATCAGTTCGGGGCGGTGCGCGACCCGGTCCGGATTGTGGGCATAGCGCGGGTCCTCGGCGAGTTCGGGGCGATCGAGTACGCCGCAGAGCCGCGCGAACTGCAGATCGTTGCCGCAGGCCACCGCCAACGGTCGGTCGGCGGCCTGCAGGGTCTCGTAGGGGGCGATCGAGGGATGCTGGTTGCCCATCGCCCGCGGCGGCGTACCGGTCGCCAGCGTCGCCTGGCCCTGGTTGACCAGCGCCCCGAGCAGGCTGGTCAGCAGCGACACCTCGAGCCGCTGACCCAACCCGGTGCGTTCCCGGGCGAACAGTGCGGCGAGTACGCCGGCGGCGACGTCCTTGCCGGTGAGCACGTCGACCAGCGCGACCCCGACCTTGGTCGGCTCACCATCAGGTTGGCCGGTGACGCTCATCAGCCCGCCGACCGCCTGCACCACGAAGTCGTAGCCGAGCATCCGGGCTCCGGCCTCGGTGCCGAACCCGGTGATCGAGCAGTGCACCAACCCCGGATTGGCGGCACGCAATTGATCGAAGCCCAGCCCGAAGCGCTCCATGGTGCCGGGGGTGAAGTTCTCCAGCAGCACGTCGGCACGCAGCGCCAGTTCGCGGGCCAGCCGCAGGTCCTCGGGGTCGCCCAGGTCGAGGGTGATCGACTCCTTGCCGCGGTTCACCGAGGCGAAGTAGGTGGCGCCGTGCTCGGTGAACGGCGGCCCCCAGGCGCGGGTGTCGTCACCGTGGCCGGGGCGTTCCACCTTGATCACCCGGGCCCCGAGATCGGACAGCGTCATCGAGGCCAGCGGACCGGCGAGCACCCGGCTGAAATCCGCGACCAGAATCCCCTCCAGTGGGCCCGTCACCGTGCTCCTTCCGTTCGCCGGTACGCAGGATTTCAACGTAGCGGCAGCTGCCGGATGGTTCATTGCGGGGTGAATCGACAGCTGACCCCGGCATCGGAAAGAATCGCGTACTGCGTCCCCCGACAGTGGAAGTTGCCGATGACCGACCGACGAGATGGATTCCCCCGACCGGGCACCGGTCCCGGGAATGGGTCCGCTCGTCCCGGTGACCCCCAGCGAGCCCGCGAGGGCAGCGGGGAGGACGCCACCATCCTGCGCTCCGCGCTCCGCCAGGGCCGCGGTGACGGCGGCCGAGCGAACGCCGGCGGCCCGCAGCAGCCGCCGCCGAGGCGTACCAGCGAGGACCACTGGGCCGCCCCGACACCCCAGCAGCCGATCCCGAGCCAGCACGCCCCGAACCAGCCGCCGCCGCAGCGTCCGGCCGATCCACAGGGCATCCGCACCGGCAGCGGCCAGCTCCCGCCGAGCGGCCCCACGGCGTACCCACAGCATCAGGCCTCGGCCACCCCGCCGCCCCCGCCGGCCGCCGTAGCCGTCCCCGGGCCCGCCGACGACGATGACGACGAATCCGGTGAGCGCCCCGCCGGGCACCGGGTCCGGACCCGCGACGGCGCCGAACTGGTCGTCCCGCTGCCCGGCCGCCGGCTCTCCGATGCCCGCAGCGCCGCGAAACTGTTCCGCGGGCTCGCCGTCGCGGCCCTGGTCCTGTCGGTGCTCGCCGCCGCCACCGTCGGCGGCTTCCTGGCCGTGCTGGCGACCCGCGGCCTGCCGCAGGGCGGGCGTACCGGAACCCAGGCGGACACCTTCAACGCCGACGCGGCCGCGGTCTTCGGCAGCCAGTACCTGCGCTACTGCCTGGCCCGCGGTGGCGCCGACGACGCCAACCGGTTGTCCTCGGCCCGCGCGATGAGCACGGTCGACGACCCGGCCTGCAGCGCCGCCGGGGAGAGCCGGCCGCGGCGGATCGACAGCGTCCAGTTCAACGGCACCGTGCAGCCGGTGCAGGGCATGTCCCGGGCCCGTTATCTGGGTTTCTCGACGATGGGCAGCGACGGCCAGGCCAGCTATCTGGTGCCGATCTATCTCGACGATCCGGCCACCGGCGCCGGCCCGCGGGTGAGCGGCATGATCGGCATGATGGCCAGCGGCGGTTACGGTCAGCCGGCCGCCGACGACCCGAATGCCGGGCAGCCGTTGACCGATCTGGATCTGGCCGCGGTGATGAAGTCCAGCTTCCTGCCCGAGTTCCTCGGTGCCTGGGCGAGCAGCTCGGACAGCCTGAGCCAGTACCTCACCCAGAACGCCACCGAGTCCGCGCGGGCGGGATTGAACGGCGCCCTGAAGCAGCTGCAGGTCACCGACGTGGTGGCGCTGCCGCCGAAGTCGGCGCACCAGGGCGGGCAGCGGTTCGACTACGGCAACGGCGCCCGGGTGGAGCTGCAGGTCGAGGTCAGCGCGAACTCCAGCAGCCAGACCAACCAGCCGTACGCCTACCGGGTGATCGTCGAGCAGAACGGCGGCAAGTGGTTCGTCGCCGATGTCCAGGCGGCCGTCGCCAAGGTACCGTCGGGCGCGGCCCCGCCACCGCCGCGCACGACGACCCGCCCGAGCGGTTCGGCGACACCGCGATGACCACCCCCGGACCGTTGAAAGGGAGCTCGTCATGACCCAGATCATCGAGAACCTCTCCTCGCAGATCGCCGCCGTCGGCGGGGCGGTCGCGACGCTGGCGTTCATCCTGCTCGGCATCAAGCTGATCATCACCTTCCACCGCGGCGGCGGGCTGCGCGAGGCGCTGTCCGGGGCCGGGGTGATCTTCCTCGGGCTGATGCTGATCGGCGCGGCCGGCATCCTGGTCGGTGCGATCCAGCAGGTGGTCAAGGGCATCGGCGGCTGACCCCGCGTCTGGGAGGATCGGCCCAATGTCTGCAGGGAATTGGTAGGGATGCGATCGAGTGACTACACCCGGCTGAAACAGCGGGAGAACAAGCTCTGGGAGTTCGGCGGGATCGCCATTCCCGGTGGCCTGTCGACGGTCCGCGCGGCCGTCGGCGGCGGGTTCTTCGTCGTCGGCGCCGCCATCGCGGCGATCGTCGGCCGCCTCGTCGGCTCCCCGATCGTCAGCGTGATCGGGATGGTCGCGGCGGTGCTGGCCGGGGTGATCGGTTACTTCTGGGCCGGCCGGCCGAGCGAGGACCGGATGACCCTGCCGCAGCGGATGGCGGTGCTCGCCGACTACACCTTCGCCCAGCCGCGCCGGATCTCCGGTTTCAGCCGGGACTCCGAACCCGACCAGATCCACTGGCAGGCGATCATCTGGGAGCCGACCGACGGCGACTGGTTCGAGACCCGTCGGGTGTACGCCGACCACTACGGTTCGGATGACCGGGGTCGCGGATGATCAACGGCATCCTGATCGCGTTGCTGGTGGTGGCGTTCTTCGTCGCCATCGGAGTGGTCTGGTCCGCGCTCACCGCGGGCCGGCGCCGCGGGCGTACCGGGCCGGAGGCGGCCGCCGGTGGTGGGCAGCGGCGGCAGGCCCGCGAGGATCTGCGGCTCGGCTACCGCTACGACGACGGGTCGGTGTTCGTGCACCAGAACACCGTGTGGACCGGGTTCCGGCTGGAGCCGGTGGGCGACATGTACATGGGTGCGGAGGATGTCGAGGCGCTCGCCTACCAGGCCACCCAGGCGCTGGTGAACACTGCCTCCGACGGCGAACCGGTGCAGGTGCACTACCGGCTGACCCACCAGCCGTTCAACGTCGATGAGTGGAAGCACCAGCTGGTCCGCAACTCCTGGAACCCCTCGAGGCTCTACCGCACCTACCTGGATGCGACCGCGTTCTTCCTGCGGCACACCCGCACCGTCCGCCCGGTGGCCTACCTGCTGATCCAGATCGACACCCTGGCGACCTCGACGCTGGCCGAGATCAAGCAGTCGGCGAACGCGGCGCTGATGGGCGGCCACGACGAGTTCATCCCGCCGGACCTGGCCGCGCGCTGGGAGGTGATGGCGCAGCGGGTGCTGCGCAACGTCGCCACCCTGGGGCCGGTGCAGCCGATCAGCCGTGCCGATCGGATGTGGCTGATCCGCAAGCCGTTGGCCGGGCACTTCGCGCCGACGATGAACGACTTCCCGCAGAGCAAGCCGTGGGGTGAGGGCGAGTTCGCGCTCTGGGTGGACTTCACCGCCGAGAACCGACGGCAATACCTGCACATCTCCACCCTGAACGAGAACGTCGCCGAGGCCGACCGCTCCGACGAGTCGGATGCGCTGGATTCCTACACCGCCTGCCTGGCGGTCGCCGAGTGGCCCGAGGAGACCGCGACCAATGCCGGCCAGGCCTGGATCCGGCACTTCGCGAACGCCGGGGTCGAGGTGTCCTATCGGATGGAATTGCTGCCCCCACGCAAATTCCGGGAGCAGCTGGAGAAGATCAACAACAACCTGCGCGGTGAGCTGAAGAACATGGGCTCGGCGACCGGTGGGCAGATCACCGACATCCTGGTCGCCGACGAACAGGTACGCGCCGAGGATGCGCTGTCCCGGGCCCGGCAGGCACCCAAGCCCGGTGTCCTCGGACAGATCATGGTGCAGGTCTCCGCACCCACCCTGGAGGAGCTGAACGCCCGGGTCGAGTCGCTGGTGATCGACACCAAGAACACCCTCAACGACGCGATCCTGGTCCGCCCCAGCCGCTACCAGTGGCGGATGCTGGCCAGCTTCCTGCCCGGTACCGGGCCGAAACTGGTCTCGGTCCCCTACGTCCGGCTCACCGATCCCGAACAGTTCGGCGTCGGTTTCCCGCGCGCCGGTGTGGTCATCGGCGACCGGCAGGTGCGTTCCGCCGAGGGCCGCTCGTTGGGCTGGATGGGCAACTACATCGGCGAATCCCAGGGCGTACCGGTCTTCCACTCCCCGCACTCGGGGGTGGCCCGCAACTCCGGCGGCGGTGTCTTCATCGTCGGCGGCTCCGGTGGTGGCAAGTCCTCGCTGGCCCTGCTGATGTTCTTCCAGGCAAGCGAATCCGGCGTCCAGACCGTCGTCCTCGACCCGAAGGTCGACTTCGCCCAGTTCTGCTACTACCTGTCCTTCGGGCCGCAGGTGAACCATCCCGGTTTCCAGGCCGAGGCCGCTGCCGGGGTGCTCGGCACCGCCCGCTCCCGGTTCACGCCGGTGAACCCGGAGTTCTGGGCCGACACCGAGGTGATCGACATCGTCGCCTCCGCCCCCGGCGTACTCGATCCGTGGCAGGTGGAGACCAATCTGGAGTCCGGCGCGCTGCTGGCCGATGAGATGCTCACCATGTTCCTCGGGCAGAAGGTCCGCGACCGCTTCGACGATGTGATCGTGCCCGCCATCGAGACCGTCAAGCAGCGTTACCAGTTGCGGATCAACCAGCGGATCGCCGAGGTCCAGGCCCAGCAGCAGATCCCGGACCACCAGCGCGGCGAGGTCGCCGAGAAGGTGGCCCGGCAGGTGCGACGCCCCACGCTGTGGGAGGTCGTCCAGGTCGTCGGCGAGGAGGCCGCGCGGATCGAGCAGCTGCCCGAGGTGCCGTTCGAGATGAAGCGGGAGTTCTCCCGCGCCGCGATCCAGCTGCGTCAACTGCTCGGGCTGCCCTATTCCTCGCTGGCCTTCGCCGAGGAGCCGGCCGGGTTCGCCCGGCTGCGCAAGCGGCGTACCGTTTTCACCCTGCGGGGCATGAAAACTCCGAAGTCGGCCACCGGTGAGGACACCTGGTCCAAGGAGGAGCGGCTGGCCGCTGCGATCATGTATGTGCTGGTGAAATATACCGCGCAGATGCTGGACAACAAGCAGTCGGTGAACCCGGTCACCGGGCGGACCGGTGACATCCAGCCGAAGATGCTGTTCGTCGACGAGTCCTATCTGGTCACCGCGACCAAGGGCGGCCGCGAACTGCTGCTGACCACCCTCGCCCAGGGCCGGTCCTATGGGTTGATCACGGTGCTGATCGACCAGCTCGCCTCCCGGCTGGGGCAGATCGAAACCTCTTCCCGGGAAGGGGATGCGGGGCCCTCGGCGAACCAGGTGCAGTCGGTGTTCGCGTTCCTTCAGCGCTCGGACGCCGACGCCCGGCAGGTCGCCCCGCTGCTCACCCGGCACAACAGCGAGGTGATCTCCGCCGCGCTGCTGCCGATCGGGATGGGTGGGCACCTGGAGACCGGCCGCTGCCTGTTCCGGGACATGGACTTCCACGTCGCACTGACCGACATCGACCTGCTGTTCAAGGAACTGCTGCGCGCCTCGGACACCAACCCGACCACCCGCTCCGCCTCCCAGCGGCATCCGATCTCCGCCGACCCGTGGGAGTGGGAGTTCATCACCAACGACGAGCGCGAGGCCGCCGTCGCCGAAGCCGGCGTGCTCGGCGAGCAGGAGGACGCCGAGGCGGCCGAACCCGTCGGGGGCCAGTCGTGACCTCCCCCCGTTCCCTGAGCGAGGAGCGCAGCGACGAGTCGAAGGGGCATCCCCCGAAGCGACGTGGCTTCGACTCGCTCGTTCCTCGCTCGCTCAGCCGACGGATCCCAAAAGCCCTGCTGGTGCTGGTGTTCGCGGTGGTGGCGGTGGTCGCACTGCTGCCGACCGGCACCTCGCGGGCCGCCGAGCCGCCGGAGTGTGCACCGCTGCCGATGTTCTCGGGCAACCAGCCGTACGCCCAGGACGCGGCGTCGATGATGGCGGTCGGGCAGCTGTTCGACCCGCGCGGGCGACCGGTCGAGGTCTGGGACACCGCCAAGGGGCGCCCGATGCCGGCGTACACCCTCTATGAGGCGATGGGGACCTCCGGCGCCACCTGGTCGCACACCAAACTCGCGCAGCAGGAGGGATTCAAGGACTTCCCGCCGCGTACCGACTACAACTGCGCGTACCTGCCGTCGGCGCTGAACATGGTCGCCAACTCGATCTTCGATCTGGCGAAGCTGGTCGGCGCCGGTGCGATCTCGGTCCGTGGGCTGGCCGCGAACCCGCAGCTGGTGATCAATCTGCTGACCCAGGCGGTCGCGCCGGTGAACCGGTTGTCCACCGGGTTGTTCCTGTCCATGTCGGTGGTGATGATCATGCTGACCGGTCTGCTGGTGGTCTTCACCGGCGGGATGCGCGGGCCGGGCAAACAGCGGGAAACCCTGCAGGCATTGATCGGCGTCGGCATCTTCATGGTGATCGGCACCTTCCTGGTGCTGCCCTCCACCCAGGTCACCCAGGGTGGCGGCAGCGAACAGAAACCCAACTACTACTGGCTGACCAGTTCGGCGCTGAACACCATCAACGACGCCAACGGTCAGCTCTCCTCGGTGCTGCTGCCCAACCAGTCCAGCCCGTTCTGCTCCACCAGCAGCGGGGACGCCCGCCGCTCCTTCGACTGCCTGATCTATCAGAACGTGGTGCTCGACCCGTGGGCGACCGGCCAGTTCGGCACCTCGCTGTCCGATCCGATGCCGTTCACCACCGGGGAGGTGAAGCGCTTCAAGGCATCGGCGGATCGGTTGATCCCGCCGCCGAACCAGCCCGGCAGCGATGTCCGGCTGGTGCAGCTGTGGGCGCAGGGCCAGACCGCCACCGAGGCCACCTGGGGTGATCGACCACCGGGCAATCCGACCGATCCCAATGACGACAAGATCGAGAACCGGCAGGGCCAGTGGAACATCGTCCGCGAGGTGGTGTGGTCGCAGTACCACGACCAGTACCCGACCTGGCAGGGTGCGAACGCCGGGGAGCGGGTCAACCTCGGGTTGTTCTCGATGCTGCTCGCGGTGCTCGTCGGCGCCTTCCTGGTCGTCACCTCGGGGTTGTTGCTGTTGTGGAACTCGGTGCTGGTGGCCTTGTTCTTCTTCCTACCGGTGATCGCGCTGCTCGGGCTCTTCCCACCCACCCAGAGAATTTTCCGGGCCTGGTTGATGACCTGGTTCAAGGCACTGCTGCTCAGCTTCGTCTTCCAACTGCTGCAGACGATCGCGATGCTGCTGGTCACCGCGGCGCTGAAGCTGCCCGGTACCGGGATGGGCATGAAGGCCGTGCTGATGGTGATGCTGCTGCTCGGGTTGTGGAAGGTGGTCTCGCTGATCCGCGGCGATGCGCAACCGGCGACCGCGACCGCCTCCGGGTCGGTCGAGGCCCGGGCCGGGCGGGACGAGCCCCGGACCATCACCCAGACGGTGACCAATCTGCCGGCGGCCGCGCTGGCCCAGATGACCGCGGCCCGCAACCGGATGGCCGGCGGCGGGTCCACCGCGGTGTCCCGCAACGGCGGCCCGGCCGGCCGGGCACCGGGGGTGAACCGGCCCGGCACCATGGGCCGCAGCCTGAACGCACCGACCCGGCGCAAGCAGGACGCCCGGGTGGCGGCCGCACTGAGTGAGGCCGAGGAGCGCTGGGTCAGCGAGCACGGCACCCCGATGGATGAGCGGAACCGGCTCCGGGTGCGCGAGGAGATCGTCCGCTCACTCGGTGCGGAGGAGGCGGGCCGGGTCAGTGCCGCGGCCGCCGGTCCGCTGGCCCGGGTGCCGGGGCTGGGTGCGGCGCTCGGCGCGGGCGTACGCTCCAGCCAGGCGCGTGAGGAGGCCGCGGACAAGCTCGCCAACCAGCCGCCGCCGCAGCCCGGCATCCAGATCAACTCGACCAACTACAACTACTTCCGTGGCGGGCCGAATGTGGCCCGGGCGGCCGATGCCGGGCCCGACCCGGAGTCCGCCGAGGCGGCCCGGGCGGCGCGTGCCGAGGCGCCGGGGCTGGCA
>NZ_NMVP01000021.1 GCF_002250705.1 Enemella evansiae | reverse complement strand
CCGGGTGGTCTTATCGGGCCGGTTGACCTCGATCACCTCGATCCCGGCCGCCAGCAGATGCACCGTCAACCCGGCCCCATACGAACCGGTCGACTCGACCCCGATCGCGGTGATCGGTCCGTGGCCGGCGACCCAGTCCACCAACGCGGCATAACCCGCGCGGGAGACCGGGAACTCCCGATCAGCCAACAACACCCCGGTCTCGGTGAGCACGACCGCGTGATGGGTGCGTTGATGAGTATCGACCCCGGCCACCACCGGGGTCGGGTCTTGAGGCGTGGCATGGTTGGTGGTCATCATGGGTGATGTCTCCCTCTACAACTGGATCGAGGGATGACCTCCCAGGCCGGGCGGACACCACAGTGATGAGACACCGATCAAGGTCCTATCAAGTCACACCCGCCCGGTCTGGCCATCCAAACCGAAAGAGGGGCCCGGCGGGCCGGCCGTCGACAAGTCGCGTTCAAGGCACCCAACCAACAGCGCCAGTGTCGAGATCGGTCAAACGAACAACCCAGACCCCAAAGACATCATCCCCAAGGCCACCGGACCCCCACCACCATCCTCACTGTGTCGAGATGAAGCACCCGAACGAGTGGTCGAACCCCAGGATCCAGCGCGAGTGGTCGAGCGGGGACGCGCGGATGCGGGTCTGCGGTCCACGGCGACGAACGAGAGGCCGATTCTGGGGTTTGACCTTTCGGTGACCCGCGGCCGTTCCGCCATCAACCCGTTGGTCCCACAAACCGGTGGCTGACCGGTCCCGGCCGGTCTACGCTGCTGCCATGAAGACGACGAGGGGGCGATACCAATCTCGCCCATCCGGGCGGGAGTAGTTCCGGATTGGAGATGTGAAATGGGGCGCAGCCTTTTCTATCGTCGTCGTTTTCTCAACCGTCGTGGACATCACGCCAATGCGTACGTGGTCGCCGAAGTGGAGTTGGAGCCCGGCAAGCGGGGGGAGCGCCCCGATGTCTGCGCCCAGTTGACCATCGCCGACTGCCGTCGGTCGGCCACGCTGGACTTCGACATCTACAGCGACCGCGACGTCGCCAACGCGTTGCGCAAGGCGCGCCTGCTGCAGGAGATCCTCGACGGCTTCGTCGCTGCGCTTGAACATGCTGTCGACGAACGCGCGAACTCGGAGTGTGACGCTCAGCCTCCCGGCAGCTGATTGTCACTGAGCCCCAGGCGGACATGCATCTCGGCAAGGAGGTGCACGTCGTCCAGCCAGCCGCGTACCTCGGCCTGGGTCGGGGTGAGTTCGTACGCCGCCAGATGGCTCGCGCGCGAGAGATTCGCCCATGCTGAGACGGCGCGTTGCGGCAGCTCGGTGCCCTCGAAACCGACGATCACCACCGCCAGTCGGCTGCGCGTACTGCATTGCAGACCCGGTGCGACCTCGTCCGCGAAATCCGACAACAGCACCTCGAATGCCTGGCGGCCCAGCCAGCAGGCCATGTGCACGTGCCGCGGACCACCGCCGTCAACCAGCTGCCCGGCCGCGGTCAGCAGAGCCTGATGGTCACGCATCGCGGGCTCGCAGATCATCGACGGTGGACTCGACATCCCGGCGCAGATCCTCCAACCGGGAGGCCGCCAGCGCCTCGTGTTGCCCCCTGCTGGCCGCGGTGATCGCCCGTCGGCGGTGGGGGCCGGTGTCGTACCAGGCGAAACAGTCGTCCATCCCGAGCGCAAGCGCGACCCGGTCCGCGGTCGTCCGCCGCGCATCCCAGCGCTGCTCCACCTCGGTGCGACCGAGCCCGACCTTCCTGCCCAGGATGAACCATCGATCACGTGCGGCGGCTTCGATCGCCATCCGGAACAGCCCGCCGGCCACCCGCTCCTTCAACCTGTCCGGCAGCCGGCGATCCTTCAGCAACGCACCCGCTTCGGCGACATACACCCGCGCGGGATCCTCCGCCCCGCGAACCGTGACCCTGGATCGCGCACCCCGCTCCACCTGGATCAGTTTGATGGTGGCGGCACTGCTCAACATCCTTCGGCGCGCGGCGGCGGCCAGCCGGTCGTCGTGGGAGAACACCACCACCTGGCGGGTCCTTGCCAGCGACAGCAGCACATCCAACAGTCCCTCGACCTTGGCCGGGTCCATCGCCTGCACCGGGTCGTCCAGCACCACGAACCGGAACGGGCTCGCATCCGTTGCTACCCGCGGCAGGAAGAGCGCCAACGCCAGCGCATGCAGCTCACCCTGGCTCATCACCCGCAGGGCACCAGCCTGCACCCCGTCGACCTCGGCCGGAATCTCCAGCTTCTGCGCGCTCAGTTTGAGGTCACCCAGGTCGACGTTGCTCTCGTGCCGCAGCATCTTCCACATCTCCTGCGCACGCTGTCTGATCGGCCCGATCTGGTGCTCTCGGGCAGCGGCCATGACCTGCTTCATCAGGCCCTCAGCGGCCGCCAATCGCTTGCCTCGTTCATATTCCGTGCGGTAATCGCGGAATGCCGACACCCACGCGATGAGTGCTTCTGCGACCGGTTGCCACTCGTCGCGGCGTCGCTCGGCCTCGGCCAGCGCCTCGGTCTGCCAGGCCCCGGTCGACCGGGCCACCTCGACCAGGCCCTGCTCCGCATGGTCCGCCGCCCGGGCCGGATCGTTCGGCAGCACTGCCCACGACGACCAGGCCGCTGCGGCGGCGGCCTGATTGCTCAGCGGCACCGAATCCTGGCTCAACTCCGGTGGCGTACTACCGACCAGCCGGCGCAACCCGGCCCAGGCGGCGGCCAGTTCCTGGTCCGCCGTGGCAACCGCACGCTGCTGCTCCGAGGTCTGCTGCAGCACCGCTGCGGTCTGCGCGCGCCAGTCGGCATCGAGTGTGCCGACCCGGCACACCGGGCACTCCTCGACGCCCTGGGGATCGTGGAGTTCCATGGCCAGTTCGAGCAGGCGCCGCCGACGCTGGTCGAGCTCATCGTCGGCCGAATGCACGGCCCGTGAGCCCTCGGCCGCCTGCCGCAGCCGGGCCGCGGCCAGGCGTACCTGGTCCCCATTCGGAACGCTCATCTCGGCGATCCGATCCAGCACCGCGGTCCCACCCGGACCGTCGCGCACCACGGCCGCGGCCGCGAACGGGCCCATGTCGATGTTCGGGGTCGACCGTTTTGGCAGGGCCGCCAACAGCGGTACCGCACGCTCGTCCTCGGACTGTTCGAGACACGTGCGCAGGGCGTCGCGGCGTTCCTTCTCCAACCCGGCGGCACCCTTGACCTCCTTGCTGACCCCGCGCAGCGCCTCGCTGGCGGCGGTGAGCTGCTGCAACCCGAGTCCCCGTTCGAAGGCGCTCGCGGTGGCTCGCTGGTTCGCCTGCAGCAATGACTGGCCGAGCTCCTCGTAGGAGAGCAGCGGCCGGAACACCGTCAGCGCGTTCTCCCAGCCCAACTGCGTCAAGTCACCCATCTGACCCGCACGGAGCACGGTGCTGGTCGATCGGGACTTGTCGGTCTCGTTCTCGGCCCAGGCGACATCGATCGAGAAGTCCTCGCCGGCGTCCTCGGTCAGGGTCAACGAGATGGCGGGTTCCGCGTCGGTGTGGAGATTGCGCCACTCGGGGTCGAACTGGGTGTTCAGCCGATGGTCGCCCCAGCGGTGGGTCTTCCCGGTGAGCGCGACCTCAAGAGCTTCGGCCAGCGACGACTTCCCGGACCCGTTGCGGCCACTGATCACGGTGAGACCCGGAATCGGGTCGAGCGTCAGATGGACGGCCCCACCCACCCCGCGGAAACCCTCCACGGTCAACCGCTTCAGCCAGACCGCCGGGAGGTCGTCCCGCGGAGGTGGGTCGCTCGGGGTCGGCGAATCTCCGCTGAGCGCCTGACGGATCGCGTCCGGTCCGTCGAAGGCCGCCCGCACGAGTGCGGCGGCGGACTCGTCGGCGTCCTGGAGATGGTCGGTGACCCACTGTCGCAGATCGGTACCGGGATCGACGCTCATCTGGCCTCCTGGCTGCCAAGGGGGCCGAGGTACGCCCCCTTGCTGGGGAGCCTAGCGGTCTGTCAGCTCGCGGACCGTGGGTTCTCCGCGATCTCCTTGATCCGACCGAGCGATTCCTTGAACAGCGTGCCGATGACGGCCTCCATGTTCAGCGACAGGGCGGAGAGGAAGCTCAACCCGGTGGTCTCCTGGGTCATCGTCCAGACGAGTTCGGTGGTGGTCTGGTCGTTGCCGGGCAGCACGATGAACCGCATCCGGCTGTGCGAGCGCCAGGGCCGGTCCAGATGGATGTCGATGGTGATCCAGAACGGCGTGCTCTCGGTGATCGACAGATTCCCGGCGCCCCCGCGCCGATCCCCCTGCCAGGCGTACTCCGCGCCGATCCCGAACTCGGCCCCGGAGAACTGTCGCTCCAGACCCGGATCCGCGTGATCCCACGGTGACCACTCGGGCCAGCGGAACAGGTTGTCGATCAGCGGATGCACGCGCCCGGGCGGGACGTCGATCCGGATGGTGTGTGCGGCGCTGAACGGTGCCATGGGCCGATCCTCCCACCTCCCGAGGCCGCGCCGTCTAGGCTGCAACGGTGCACAGGCGAGCGGTGTTGGGGGTGGGGTTCCTCGCGCTGCTCACCGCCTGCTCCAACCCGACCGACGATGCGGGCGGTGACGACCGGAAACCTCGCCGCTTCACCGATTCCGCCGGGCTGGTCTCCGACTATCTGGTCTTCGCCAGGAATGTACGCCGGCCCGCCGGCCTGCTGCTGTTCTTCCACGGCGACGGGGCCTGGGAGCCCGATCCGGCCCGGTCGGCCGCCCTGGGCGGGGCAGGCGGAATCATCGAGCAGGCCCGCCGCCGCAACCTGGTGACCGCGCTGCTGCGTACCCCCGACACCGGCACCAACACCTGGTACCGCAACGGCGCCGCCAACGCGGCGTGGACCGCCGAACTGCTCACCGACCTGCAGCACCGCTACGACACCGACAACCGCCGGATCTGGCTGGTCGGCTACTCCGGCGGTGCACACTTCCTCACCCGCCAGCTGATCCCGGCCCGATCGGAACTGATCGGCGGTGGGGGAGCGGTGCTGTTCTCCGGTGGTGGGCCGCCGTCGGACCAGACCGCCGAGCTGAATCCCCAACTGCGCAACGATTTCCGGATGTTCTTCTATGTCGGCGCCGACGACACCAATACGGCCGGCCGGCTCAACTCGGTGACCACCGCCGAAGCCGGTGAGCGCTGGTACGCCGCGGCCGGCATCCGCGTGGATCACGAGTTCCCGCCCGGGGTCGGGCACGACCTCGGTGACCGGATGGGCCCGGTCCTGGGCCGGCAACTCGATCTGCGCTGACGCCGGTGGCCGGGGTTTCGACTCGCTCGTTCCTCGCTCGCTCAACCGGCGTAGGGTCGGAGGGTGTCCGCACCGCTGTTCGTCGCCACGATGCCCGCCGCCGGGCACGTCAATCCGTTGCTGCCGGTGCTCACCCGGTTGGTTCGCTCCGGCACCACGGTGGTGGCCGCCGGGACCGAGGAGTTCGCCGACGCCCTGTGCGCGACCGGCGCCGAGTTCGTGGGCTATCCGCCCGGTGTTCTCGGATCGGCGGACATCGCCGCGGCGACCCGGTCCGGTGGCAGTGTCGCGGTGATCGTGAAGATCCTCACCGCGACAGGTGAGTTCGCACCATTCGTCGCGGAGCAGGCCCGGTCCTGCGGCGCCGCGGCCGTGCTGCATGACTCGAATGCCCTCTGGGGCCGGATCGGGGCCGCGCTGACCGGTCTGCCGACGGTGTCGTTCATGACCACGATCCTGATCGGCAGCGGTGCGGTGAAGGCGCTCAGCGTGCGCGAGGCGCTCGCAGAGACCGGGCCGACGCTGCGGAATCTGCCGGCCGCCATCCGCGCCCGGCGTACGCTCGTGCGCACCTTCGGCGCCGACCTGGTGCCCGCCACCCCGATGCTCCCGCTGCGCGGTGACCTCACGATCTTGCCGGTGCCCCGCACACTGCAGGGTCCCGACGCCCGGCTCGATGACAGTTGCGTGTTCGTCGGGCCGACCGCCGACCCGGGCAGCACCGACGACCTCGACCCGGAACTGGCCGCCTTCCTCGACACCGACCAGCCGGTGGTGCTCGTCTCGCTCGGCACCCTGCACGCTGCCGGGGACGACTTCTTCGCCACCTGCGTCGATGGGCTCGGTGACCTTCCGATCCGTGTCGTGATCGCCACCGGCCGGGACACCCCGCCAGCCGCGGTCGCGGGGGCGCCGTCGGGTTTCTGCTGGCGCACCCGGGTGCCGCAGCGGGCCGTGCTCGCGCGCAGTGCCGCCTTCGTCACCCACGGCGGCATGAACAGCGCACTCGAAGGCATCGCCGCCGGCGTACCGCTGGTGGTGATCCCGCAGCAGGTCGAGCAATTCCTTATCGGGAAGGCATTCGCCGATCAGGGGGCCGCGACCGTATTGCGGCAGAGCCTGGCGCACCGCCCGGTCCCCGCCGCCGCACTCCGTGATGCGGTGCAGCGAGCAGTGGACGACCCCGCGCTGACTCGGCGGCGATCGAACTCGGCGGCACGATGCGCGCCGAAGGTGGCGCGGATCGTGCCGCCGAGCTGATCAACGAGTTCCTGGCCGAGCGGGTACGCCGCTGAGGGCCAGTCAGCTCATCTCGACACGGTCGCTGCGCGACCTACTCGATGAGCGTTGGGGGTCAGCGGTGCTGACCGTGGTAGGGCCGCAGGGCGTCCGCCGGGATCTGGCCGAAGCGGCCGGTCTGGAAGTCCTCGATCGCGGAGATGATCTCCTCGCGGGAGTTCATCACGAACGGCCCGTACTGCACGACCGGCTCGTTGATCGGCTGCCCACCGAGCAGGATCAGCTCCAGTGCCGGCGCCTTGGAATCCTGGGATTCCGAAGCAGCGAAGGAGATCCGGTCACCGTCGGCCAGCGCGACCAGGTTGCCCTCGGAGATCGGCCGCTCGTCGGAGCCGACCGTTCCGCGCCCGGACAGCACATAGGCGAGCGCGTTGAAGTCCTTGCGCCAGGGCAGCGACAGCCGCGCACCGGGCTGGATGGTGGCGTGCGCCATCGTGATCGGCGTGTGCGTCGAACCGGGGCCCTGGTGGCCCTCGATCTCCCCGGCGATGATCCGGACCAGCGCACCGGCATCGGCGGAGGCGAGCAGGCCGACCTGATCACCGGTGAGGTTCTGGTAGCGCGGGTTGAGGAACTTGTCGCTCTTCGGCAGGTTCACCCAGAGCTGGATGCCGTGGAAGGTGCCACCGGAGTCGACCAGCGCGGCCGGCGGGGTCTCGATGTGCAGGACACCGGAACCGGCGGTCATCCACTGGGTGGCGCCGTTCTCGATCATCCCGCCGCCGCCGTGGCTGTCCTGGTGCTGGAATCGGCCGTCGATCATGTAGGTGACGGTCTCGAAGCCGCGGTGCGGATGCCAGTCGGTGCCGCGCGGCTCACCCGGGGCGTACTCCACCTCGCCCATCTGGTCCATGTGCACGAACGGGTCGAGCAGCTTGGGGCTGGCGCCGGCGAACGCGCGGCGAACCGGGAACCCCTCGCCCTCGTAACCGCTCGGGCCCCTGGTCAGGGACACCACGCGGCGCTCGCGCTCGTCGGGCCGGGCGGGCTGCAGGCGCGGCAGGGTCATCGTGTCGGCGGTAACAGCGGGCATGGTGTCCTCCTTGGAGATGAGCGTACGCCTATCCGAACGATTGAATGTTCAATGATATTCCCCGCAGCGGGCGTGGTTACCGCGCGGTCAACCCCCAGAATCCGTCCCTCGTGCTCGAGCGCGGCCCGCAGACCCGCATCCGCTCGTCACTACTCAGGCACTGGGGTAGAAGAATGGGGTTCGACCACCCGGTAAGTCATTGGACGATGGATCCTCAACCGTGGCGGAGGCGGGCGAACTCACCGGGGGTCCAGCCGGTGGCGGTCTTGAAGTCCCGGGAGAAGTGGGCCTGGTCGGCGTACCCGAGCTCGGTGGCGACCTCGGCCAGCGAACCGATGCCCTGGCCGAGCCGATCGGCGGCCTCGTGCACCCGGTGTCGTCGGATCAGCCACAGCGGGCTCAGCCCGATCCGCCGGCTGAGCAGGCGCTGCAGCGTACGCTCCCCGAGCCCGAACACCTCGCCCAGTTCGCCGACGCTCCGCACGGACTCGTCGGACTCCACCCGCTCGACGATCGCGTTCACCAGTGCCGATTCCTCGTCCAACGGCAGCAACCCGCGCAACCGGTCCTCGATCACCGACCGCCCCGCGGCATGGGCCACCGCGTCGTGCGGATCAGGTGTCATCAGCGCGAGCAGCTGTTCGGCCACCCCGGCGAACGCCTCGACCGAGTCCAGGTCGATGAACGCGTCGGTCAACCTCGCCACCGATCCGCCGAGCAGCAGTGCCCCCGCAGCGGGAGTGAACATCACCCCGAAACCCCAGGAACTCCCTTCCAGCACGGTGATCGAGAGACCCCGGTTCGGGCCGACGAAGCGCGAGTATGCCGGGGTGGTGATCGCCAGGCAGATCGGATACTGCAGCACCTTCTGCTCCGAACGCTGACCGGCGGGCACCTGCCAGACCGGGATCCAATAGCGCCGGATCAGCCCCGAAAGCTCCGGGCCCGGCGGATAGCGATGGATGGTGAACCGCTCGTCGCGCGGATCGCGCAGATGGGCGCGCTCGATGTCATCGGAGCGCCGCGGCACGTTTCCCTGCACCTGTCGGAAATTATCAAGACCCGCACCACCGCGTCTCCCTAGCCTCGGGATCGACACCGACCAGAAAGAGGCACCTTCATGACCGGAACCCAGACCACCCAGCAGGGCTGGATCGCCGTCGCCGACCCGTTCACCGCCGTCGTCGACCGGGTCGCCGACTGGACGGCGGCCAGCCCGTGTGCGGGCTGGACGGCCGCCGACGTGTTGGATCACGTCTTCCTCAGCGGCCAGGGCATCGAACTGGCCGCGATCGACACCAGCATTGAGGATCCGGCCGCCCGGTGGGTGGCCCACGAGACCGCGGTCCGGGCGTTGCTGGCCGATGACACCGTGGCCGAGCGCCGCTACACCGGTGCCTTCGGTGAGACCACGATCGGCGCCTCGCTGGGCAGTTTCTATGGCTTCGACCTGATCGTGCACCGCTGGGATCTGGCCGCGTCCCAGGGGGAGCAGGAGCCGTTCACCGACGCCGAGCTGGACCGGTTGGACGCCTCGATCGACGGGTTCGGGGAGCATGCGTACGCCCCCGGAGTCTTCAGCGGTCCGCTGGCCGCAGCCGAGGGGGCGACCCGGCAGGTACGCGTGCTCGCGCGGACCGGTCGGGCCGGCTGACCGACGGGACGGTTCGTCCACCGTCGGCGCGTCACCCCAGCGGGTCCGCCAGCAACCGTTCGAAGGCGGCGTCGGCGGCGCCGATTAGCAACCGGTCCGCACCGAGCGCGGCGGTGGAGATCTCCAACCCCTCGGCGGATGCGGCGAGCGCGCGCCGGCGCACCTCCTCGTCGAAGGCCTCCGGATCCAGATCTCGCAGGATCCCGAGGAAGCCACCCAGCACGATCATCGACGGGTTCAACACGTTCACGGCGTTGCCGAGGGTGGCGGTGAGGATGCGCCGCTGCCGCGCGACCTCGGCCGCCACCCGCCCCGACGGGGGAGCGGTGAGTGCGGCGCGCAACTGTTCGTCGTCGGGTGCGGTGAGTCCCACCGCGTGCACGAGCCGCGCGCGGTTCACCTCGTCCTCGAGCACGCCACCGTCGGCGCGCCGATCCGCGGCGTCGGACACGCTCGCCGAGGTCTGCCCCCACTCGCCGGCGTATCCACCGACACCGCCGATGAGGGTGCCGTGCAGGATGAGGCCGCCGCCGATGCCGCTGGCACCGCCGTTGAGGTACACCACGTCCTGGTGCTCCCGGGCGGCGCCGAACAACCGCTCGGCGCGGGCACCGAGCGAGGCGTCGTTGCCCACGACGACCTCGAGTCCCAGCCGCGCGCGGAGGGGTCCGGCGATGTCGGCATCACGCCACTCGAGATGTGGGGCCAGCCGCACGAGGCCGTCCGAGGCGCGCACCAGGCCGGGCACCGCCAGTCCGACGCCTTCCACGTGGCTCCCGCGCAGCTCGTCGTCGCGCCAACCCGCCACCACGCGTACCACGATGTCGACGACGTCCGCGACATCCGGTCCGTCGACGGGAATGCGTACCCGCTCCCGCACCGCACCGCCCAGCGAGACCGCACCGATCTCGACGGCGTCGATCTCGGGGTTGACGCCGATCGCGACCACATCGGAACTGGGCGCGACCACCGGCGAGGGGCGCCCGACGCGACGCGTCGGATCGGGCTCGTGCTCCTCGACGAGCCCCGCCGCGACCAGTCGACCGACGAGATCCGACACGGTGGAGCGGTTCAGCCCGGTCTCCCCGGTGATGACCGCCCGTGAGCGGGGGCCCGAATGGTGCACCAGGCGCAGTACCTCGGCGAGATTCGTGCGCCGCACCCCTTCGACGGTTGTGGCGCGTTGGCTCATGCGTCTCTCGCTTCCGGCACGCGGTGGGGACCTCAGACTAGCGATCGCCGCCGGCCTGTGCAGGCGCGTAGGTGAATCGGGTGATGCGCACGTCACCGCGCGGCTCATTGCCGTCGCTCGTGGCGTACGCACCGATCCACAGACCGAGGAAGCCTCCGGTGGAGGACGCGTCCAGGTCCCGCCCGTCCGCGGTGATCACCTCGACCTCCCCGCACCGCAGGGTGTAGTCGTAGCCGCGTCCGCGTAGGGCCAGCTCCACCTCGTCAGCCTCGGGCAGCGCGCCGAGATCGCGTCGCTGCTGCTCTCCGCGGCGGCAGTGCTCGGCCCAGAGGCGCAGCCCGTCGGGTGCGCGGGTGACGATGACGGCGACGTGGTCCCGTTCGGACTGCCGCAGCACCAGGCCCGCGCTCTCCTGCATGGCGAGTTCGCGCACGTCCAGCGTGCAGCGCACGTCGACGTCGGCATGCTGCTGGCGCAGTCCCAGGAACGCGGGGGTCGACGCCTCGTGCAGCGATGCCGTACGCACGGGAAGGTGCCAGGCGTCGCCCTCGACGACCGCGACCTCGGCGGGCAGCGCGCGCAGCGCGGTCCATCGCGGGTCCGCCGGCCCGACGACGCCGGTGATGCGGTCATCCGGTTGCCAGGACCCCGGCGGTGCGTCCTCGACCGCCCACGGGACCGGGACCGCATCCGGCAACCGCCCCTCACTCGGGGCGAACACCGGCCAGCCGTCCTCCCACACCACCGGGCAGAGGAAGGTCTCCCGCCCGAGCGGATAGTGTCGGCCGTCGGCCGCGCGCATGGCCAGCATCACCGCGAGCCAGGAGCCGTCCGGCGCCTGCACGAGGTCGGCATGGCCCGCGCCGATCACGCGGCTGGTACGCCCCAGCTGCCGATGGGTGAACACCGGATTCGCCCGATTGCCGACATACGGCCCGGTGATCTGGTCGGCGTACGCCACGCTGACCGCGTGGTGGAACTCCGTCCCGCCCTCGGCGGCGATCAGCAACCAGCGCCCGTCGAGCTGATACAGGTGCGGTCCCTCGGCCCATACCGCGCCGTGTACGGCGCCGCGCCAGATCACCTGCTCGTCGCCGACGAGGGCGCGCCGGGCCGGTGAGTATTCGCGGACCCAGACCTCGGTCTGGTCGTGCCACTCCGGCTCCGCGGCGAGGCGGGTGCCGTGCAGCCACACCCGGCCCTCGTCGTCGAACGCGATCGACGGATCGATGCCCTCGACATCGAGCATCACCGGATCGCTCCACGGCCCCGCCGGATCGCTCGCGGTGACCAGGAAGTTGCCGCCTCGGGTGGGGTCCTCGTCGTCGACGAGCGTGCAGGCGACCCAGAACTGCCCGAGCCCGTGCCGGATCGTCGGTGCATAGAGCCCGCCCGAGGACTTGATGCCGTCGAAATCGAGCATCCCGGGGCGGTCGATCACGTGCCCGATCGTCTCCCACCGCACCAGGTCGCGGGAGCGCAGCACCGGCAGGCCCGGAAGGTACTCGAAGGTGGAGCTGACGAGGTAGTACCACTCACCCGCCCGGCAGATCGACGGGTCCGGATGGCAGCCGGGCAGGATCGGATTGCTGGCCTCGATCATGCGCTCGACACCGTGACCCGTCGCGCGTCGGCCGGACCGACCTCGTGCACACCGCCGGTGAGCCGGACCGGGAGCGCCGCCGCGGCCGACGCCTCGGCGTGGGCGGCCGTCCACACGCGTACCTCACCCGGTTCGACGACCCGCCTCAGGCGGCGGTCACTGAAGGCGAACCGGGCGGCGGGCACCTCGAAGCGGAGGGTGCGCCGCTCACCGGGATCGAGTTCGACGCGGGCGTAGCCGAGCAGCTGCGCCACCGGGCGGGTGACGCTCGCCGCCATGTCCCGCCCGTAGAGCTGCACGACCTCGGCGCCGCGTCGGGGGCCGGTGTTGGCGACGGTGACGCTCGCGGTGAAGACCCCGTCCGTGGGCGCCTCGGCCGAGACCGCGAAGCCCTCGTGGGCGAAGCGGGTGTATGACAGTCCGAAGCCGAACGGCCGCAGCGGTGTCGGATCGGTCGAGGTGACCTCGGAGGGTCCGCCCAGGATGGGGTGCAGATAGCTGTAGGGCTGCGCGCCCGAGGACCGCGGCAGGCCGAGTGGCAGGCGCCCCGAGGGGGAGATCGCACCGGTGAGCACGTCCGCGATCGCCGGGCCGCCCTCCTCACCCGGGAAGAAGGCCTGCAGCACCGCCCCGGGGCGGGCTGCCCCGTCGTCGAGCGCCCAGTCGATCGCGTAGGGCCGGCCGGAGAGGACGACCATGACCACCGGCGTACCCGTGCTGACCACGCGCTCGACGAGCTCGCGCTGCACACCGGGAAGGTCGAGCGATTCCACATCGTTGCCCTCGCCGACCGTGCCGCGCCCGAAGAGACCGGCCTGGTCGCCGACCACGACGATCGCGACATCGGCGTCCGCGGCGGCCTGCTCGGCCTCGGCCAGGCCGGAGCGATCGGTGCCCTCGACCGCGGCCCCGCGCACGTGCACGATCTGCGCCTCCGGGACGGCGGCGGCGAGTGCCTCGCGGACGGTGGGGATCTCGATGCCGAGCTCGTGATCGGGGTGGTGCGCGAGCACGTGGTTGGCGAACGAATAGCAACCCTGCAACGCATCCGAGCGGTCGGCGTTGGGGCCGAGGAGCGCGATCCGCCGTGCGGTCGCCGGCAGCGGCAGGACGCCATCGTTCGACAGCAGCACCAGCGATTCCACCGCCAGCTGGCGCGCGACGGATCGGTGCCGCGGGGTATCGAGATCGACGGCGGTGGGGGCATCGTCCTCGAAGGCGTCCGGGTCCAGAAGCCCCAACTGCTCCTTCTGGGTGAGTACGCGGATCACGGCGCGGTCCAGGTACGCCTCGTCGAGGGTGCCGGTCCGGACCCGCTCGATCAGCGGTTCGAGGTATGCGTCACCGGAGGGCAGCTCCACGTCGATCCCGGCCCGCAGTGCGAGCTCGGCTGCCGCACCCCGGTCGGCCGCGACCGCGTGCATCACCTCCAGGAACGCGATCGCGAAGTAGTCGGCCACCACGACACCGTCGAACCCGAGTCGTTCCCGGAGCAGGTCGGTGAGCAGCGCCGGGTCGGAGGCGACCGGTACGCCGTCGATCTCGGCGTAGCTGTTCATGACGCTGCGTACGCCGCCGTCCCGGATCGCCATCTCGAACGGTGGCAGGAAGACGTCGGCGACCTCGCGCGGCCCCGCGGACACGGGGGCGTGGTTGCGGCCCGCGCGCGAGCCCGAGTAGCCGAGGAAGTGCTTGAGCGTTGCATGCAGGCCGGTGGACTGCAGGCCCTGGACGTAGGCGGTACCCACGGTTCCCACCAGGTAGGGGTCCTCGCCGATGCATTCGTCGACCCGTCCCCACCGGGGATCGCGGACGACGTCGAGCACGGGGGCGAGACCCTGGTGGATGCCGAGGGTCCGCATCGACTCCCCGATGAGCGCCCCCATCTCGGCGACCAGCTCGGGGTCGAAGGAGGCGCCCCAGGCCAGTGGCGTCGGGAACGTCGCGGCCTGCCACGCCGCCAGCCCCGTCAGGCACTCCTCGTGCACGAGTGCGGGGATGCCGAGGCGCGTCTCGCGCTTCAGCCGACGCTGCTCCGCCCAGAGCCAGGCCGCGCGCTCCGCGGGTTCGACGGGTCGGGTGCCGTAGACGCGGGTGTAGTGGCCGATGCCGTCGCGGGTCACCTCGGTGAGCGTGTCCTGGCGACCGGCGGCCGCCATCTCGTCCTGCAGGGGCGCCACCACCTCACCGCCCTGATCGAGCCAGTACCCCACGAGTTGGGCGGCCTTCTCCTCGAGCGTCATCCGTGCCAGCAGCTCGCCGACCCGCTCCGAGGCGATCGGGAAGGCCGGGATGTCCTCCGTGGCGGCGGGCTTCATGGTCGTGTCCGAGGTCATGCTCAACCTTTCACCGCGCCGGTCAGGCCGCCAACGATGCGGCGTTCGAAGAGGCCGAAGAAGAGGAGCGCGGGCAGCATCGACAGCGAGGTGTACGCGAGCACGCGGGCGGTGTCGACCGAGTACTGCGAGGAGAAGTTCTGCACACCCAGGGGCAGGGTGAACAGGCTCGGGTCGTTGAGGATGAACAGCGGCAGCATGTAGCCGTTCCACGAGCCGACGAAGGCGAGGATGCCGACGGTGACGACCCCCGGCAGGCTCAGCGGGATCACCATCCGCCAGAAGAAGCCGAGGCGGGAGGCGCCGTCGACGGCCGCCGCCTCCTCCAGCTCCTTGGGGATCGCCTTCAGGAACGGCACCAGGATGATGATCGTGGCGGGCAGGGCGAACGTGATCTGCGGCACGATGATCCCGGCCAGGCTGTTCACCAGGCCGAGGTTGCGGATCAGCAGGTACAACGGGGTGATCGCGACGGTGACCGGGAACATCAGCCCCGCGGCGAACACCGCGTACATCACCGGTTTGGCCGCGAACTCGTACCGGGCGAGCACATACGCCGCCATCACGCCGAGCACCACGGCGCCGGCGGTCGTGCCGATCCCCACGATGGTCGAGTTGACCAGGGCGGTCCAGAACTCGGAGCCGGCCAGCACGTCGGAGTAGTTGGTGACCTGCCAGGGCGCCGGGAAACCGGACGGATCCTGGGTGATCTGCGAGTTGGTGCGGAAGCCGCCGATGATGATGTAGAGCACCGGCGTGATGCAGATCGTCACGAGCACGATCGCGATCAGGTACAACCCGGGGCTCCCCCAGGGGGCCTTGTTCGAGCCGCGGACGGTGGCCCGGCGATCACGCGGCCGCCCGGGCGCCGTGGTGGCGAGAGTGTCGTTGGTCATCGGCGGCCCTTCCCCTTGTCACCGGTCAGTGCGCCATCGGTGTCGCGCCGCAGCACGAATCGCTGATAGATCAGACCGACGACGAGCGAGATCAGGAAGAGCATCACGGCGACCGCGTTGCCGAAGCCGTAGCTGCCGGCGAGATGCCCGTTCTGATACATGTAGGTCGCCATCGTCGAGGTGCCGGCCGTGGCGGCGATGTACTGGCCCCAGATGATGTTGACCAGGTCGAAGAGCTGCAGGGAACCGATGATCGACAGGAAGGCCCAGATGCGGATCGTCGGGCCCAGCAGCGGCAGGGTGATGTTGCGCTGGGTCTGCCAGAACCCGGCACCGTCGATCGCCGCGGCCTCGTGGAGTTCTTCGGGGATGGACTGCATCCCGGCGAGCATGAGGATGACCGCGAAGCCGATGTACTTCCAGGTGATGATGATCATCAGCGTCCACAGCGCGAGTTTCGGGTCCGCGAGCCAGGACTGCTGGAGGAAGCCGAGTCCGAGCTTGCCGAGCAGCGAGTTGACCGCGCCCGCGTCCTGCATCATGAGGTTCCAGCCCGTGCCGACGATGACCTCGGAGACCACGTAGGGCACGAAGATCAACATGCGGACCAGTGACTGCCCGCGGAACTTCTGATTCAGCAGCAGGGCGAAACCGATCGCGATCGGGCCCTGCAGGACCAACGAGAGCACGACGATCGCGAAGTTGTGCGTGACCGCGGCGCGGAACGTGTCGTCCTGCCACATGTTGACGTAGTTGTCGAGGCCGACGAACTGGGTCGGCAGGCCGAACCCGTTCCATCTGAAGAAGCCGTAGACCGATGCCATCGCCACGGGCAGGATCACGAATCCGACGAACATCAGCAGGGCGGGTCCGGAGAGCAGTGCGATCTCACCGCGCTTGCGCCAGTCGGCGCGGGCTCGTCGCACCGGGGCCGGGGCGGGCCCGGTCCCGGCGCGACGGTCGCTCTCCGGCGCGGCCCCGGTCATCACCTGGGTGCCAGTCATGCTCTTGCTCAGCCCCGTGCCGCAGCGGTGGTCATCTTCTGGACCAGACTCTCCGGGGTGCCCCGCCCGGCCAGCATCTCGACCACGCCGGTGTTCAGCGCGTTGCCGACGTTCTGCCCCAGGGCGGTGTCGAGCCAGAGTGCGACATAGGGCGCCTCACCGTAGGCCTCCATGAGGGGCTTCAACGAGGGGTTGTCGACCGCGCCCTTGGCGTCCTGGTTGGCCGGGATGGTCTGGAACGCCTGGGCGTACTTCTCCTGCCACTGCTTCGACGCGACGAAGTTGAGGAACTTCTCGCAGGACGACGGTGACTCCTTGGAGCAGGAGTAGCCGTCCAGTCCACCCATCATCGCGCCGGGCTCGCCCTGGCCGCCGGCGACCTCGGGGAACGGGAACCAGTCCAGATCCGCCAGCGGCTTCTGATCCGGTGTCAGGTTGGCGACCACGCCCGGCTCCCAGCCGCCCATCAGCTCCATCGACGCCTTGTGGTTCGCGAGCAGACCGGCCGAGGAGTTCGCACCCTGCTGGGCCGAGGTGGTCAGGAAGCCCTCGTTGAAAGGCTGGACCTGGGCGAACTTCTGCAGGTTGTTCGCCGCGGTCATCCAGCAGGGGTTCTTGAAGTCCTTGGTGGTCGCCAGGTTGGTGATGACGTCCTTGCCGCAGGCGCGGACCGCGAAGAAGTAGTACCAGTGCGCGGCCGGCCAGGCGTCCTTCGCACCGAGGGCGATGGGTGCGACGCCGGTGGCCTTGAGCTTGCCGACGGCGGCCTCGAGATCGGCCATCGTCTTCGGGGGCTCGGTGATGCCCGCCTTGGCGAACAGGTCCTTGCTGTAGAAGATGCCGCCGGGCAGCACCGCGGTGGGTACGCCGTAGACCTTGCCGTCCACCGTGAAAGCGCTGAGGGCGGCCTCGCCGATCGCACTTTCGATGGCCGGGTCGATCTTGCCGCTCAGATCCTTGACCTGGCCCGCGGCCACGACATCGGCGAGCTTGCTGCCGCCGCGCGCCATGAAGACATCGGGCATGTCACCCGAGTTGACCGCGGTCTGCAGCTTGCCGTCCATGTCCTCGTTCTGGATCGAGGTGACCGTGACCGTGACATCGGGGTTGGCCGCCTGGAATGCCGCGGCCGCATCGGTCCAGAACTGCCTGCCGGCTCCGGTGCTCGAGTTCTGCCACACGGTCAGCTCCTGCTTGCCGCCGTCACCTCCCTCGGAGCCGCCGGAACAGCCGGCGAGCGCGATCGTTCCCAGGAATGTCAGGCCAACGGCGGCGGCCAGGGCTTTGCGGATCTTCATGCTGTGTTCCCCTCGTCATTGAGTCCAGCACCGAGCGGCTATTTGTTGCCGACTACAGCGAATTACCGTCCGCCCACTGTGACACCGCCACGACGCGGCTGTCAATCGTTATCGATAACGTTTTCTATCGCTAGATTGGAGGAATGAGCCGCCGCATCACGATCCACGACGTCGCGCAGGCTGCCGGTGTCTCCGTGGCGACCGTCTCCAAGGCCATCAATGGCCGGGACGGGGTCGCCCCCACGACGCTGGAGCACGTGCGGGAGATCGTCGCGCGCCTGGGTTATGAGAGTTCGCTGGTGGCGACATCCATGCGGCGACGCCGGACCGACGTGATCGGTGTGCTGGTGGCCGAGTTCGAACCGTTCGCCGTGCAGCTGCTGCAGGGTGTCTCCTCGGCACTGCAGGGAACGCGGTTCGATGTGCTCGCCTATGCCGGCAGCGTCTCCGCCGGGGAGCATCTCGGCTGGGAGCGCCGTTCGCTGTCCCGGCTCGGTGGAACGCTCATCGACGGTGCCATCCTGGTCACTCCGACGACGATGCCGACCGACGCGAGCGTGCCACTGGTCGCGATCGACCCGTCCGCGTCCACCGGCTCCGACGGCCCCGCGACCGTGAGCGTGCACAACGCCGAGGGCGCCTTCGCGGTGACCGAGCACCTCATCTCACTGGGCCACCGCCGGATCGCGCACCTGCGCGGCCGCACCGACCTGGACTCCGCACGCCAGCGCGAGCGCGGTTACCGGCGCGCGCTGGAGCGGGCGGGCATCCCGGTGGATCCCGCACTCGTCGTCGACGGCAATTACCGCACCGCGAGCACGACCGCCGGTGCGCACGCCCTGCTCGACCTGGCCGCACCGCCAACCGCGGTGTTCGCCGCGAATGATCTCTCCGCGATCGAGATGATCCGCGTCGCGCGCGAGCGGGGCCTGCGGGTCCCCGACGAGCTGTCGGTCGCGGGCTTCGATGACGTGCCGGAGGCCGCGGCGCACGTGCCGCAGCTCACGACCGTGCGCCAACCGCTCGCGGCGATGGGTGCCGAGGCCGTACGCCTGCTGCTCGCGATGCTGGACGGGGCCCCGTACGAGCATGTGCGGATGCCGGCAGAACTCATCGTGCGGTCCTCCACCGCCGCCCCGCCGCGCTGATCTGCCGCGATCGACACCAGCGTTGAGAATCCGGCCGGGGTGGTGACGGCGCCTGAGGGGTTCATCTCGACACGCTCGCTGCGCGAGCTACTCGATGAACGTGGAGAAGCACGCTCGCTGCGCGAGCTACTCGATGAACGGGGTGGGGGCGACCCGGCAGGTACGGTGCGCGTACCGGCCGGGCCGCCTGAGTCCTCTCGACACGGTCGCTGCGCGACCTACTCGAGGACCGTTCACTGCCGCAATGAGGATTCCAAGGCTTCCAGCATGAAATCGATGTCCTCGTCGCTGGCCACCAGCGGCGGGGACAGCCGGATCGTCGACCCGTGGGTGTCCTTCACCAGCACCCCACGCTCGAGCATCGCTTCACAGGCCTGGCGGCCGGTCATCAGTGCCGGATCGACATCCACACCCGCCCAGGCGCCGCGGATGCGTACCCCGATGATTCCGTTGCTCACAAGGGATTTCAGGCCGGCCTCCATCCGCGCACCCATCCGCCGGGCGTTCTCCTGGTAGGTGCCCTCCTCCAACATCGACACCACCTCGGTGGCGATCGCGCTCGCCAGCGGATTGCCGCCGAAGGTCGACCCGTGCGTACCGGGGGTGAAGACATCCATGATCTCGGCATCCGCCGCGATCGCCGACACCGGATAGAGCCCGCCGCCGAGCGCCTTGCCCATGATGTAGACATCCGGCACCACCTGCTCGTGCTCGACCGCGAAGGTCGTCCCGGTCCGGGCCAGCCCGGACTGCACCTCGTCGGCCACCATCAGCACCCCGTGTCTGCTGGTGAGCTCGCGTACCTCCCGCAGGAAACCCTCCGGCGGGATGATCACTCCGGCCTCGCCCTGGATCGGCTCCATCAGCACCGCAGCGACGTTCGCCCCTTCCTCCGCCAGTGCCTCCGCCAGCGCGGCCGCATCACCGTAGGGGACATTGCGGAAGCCGGGGGTGAACGGTCCATAACCGATCCGCGCCTCCGGATCGTCGGAATAGCTGACGATGGTGGTGGTCCGGCCGTGGAAGTTGCCGCGCATGGTGATGATCACGGCCTCGTCGGCCGGCACGCCCTTCACCTGGTACGCCCAGCGCCGGCTCAGCTTGATGGCGGTCTCGACCGCCTCGGCACCGGAGTTCATCGGCAACATCTTGTCCTTGCCGGTGAGCCGGGTGAGCGCCTCGGCGAAGCCGTTGAACTGGTCGTTGTGGAACGCCCGGGCGGTCAGGGTGAGCCGCTGCAGCTGCTCGGTGGCCCGCGCCACCAGGCGCGGATTCGCATGGCCGAAGTTCATCGCGGAATAGCCGGCCAGTGCGTCGAAGTAGCGTCGGCCGTCGACATCGGTCGCCCAGGCCCCCTCGGCTCTGCTCAGCACAACCGGCAGCGGGTTGT
This sequence comes from Enemella evansiae, assembly GCF_002250705.1. Classification (GTDB taxonomy): domain Bacteria; phylum Actinomycetota; class Actinomycetes; order Propionibacteriales; family Propionibacteriaceae; genus Enemella; species Enemella evansiae. The sequence goes on along the minus strand of NZ_NMVP01000021.1, from coordinate 2,502 downwards.
AGTTCTTGGCCGCCGATCGCTCGGCAGTGGTGATGAATCGTCGGGTGGTTTCGGAAACTCTGCTGTCGGAGTGGGTAGTACTCATACCGCAGGGAATCACACCCCAGCGAACAAGACCATGGGTTTGCGACAGGTATACAGTGCGCCCCATCGAGGTCCCTGATATGCCCATTCGGGGCCGCTGCGAGGAGGAGTGGAGTGAGCGAGTTCGCCTACGAGGACATGCTGCCGATCGGGGAGGATCAGACCCCCTGGCGCAAGCTCACCGACGAGGGCGTGAGCACCGCGACCGGCCCGGATGGGATGCAGTTCCTCAAGGTCGCGCCCGAGGCGCTGACGCTGCTCGCCGAGACCGCGATGCACGACATCGCGCACTATCTGCGGCCCGTCCATCTCGGGCAGCTGGCGAAGATCATGGACGACCCGGAGGCCTCCAACAACGACAAGTTCGTGGCCCTCGATCTGCTCAAGAACGCCAACATCGCTGCCGGTGGCGTCCTCCCGATGTGCCAGGACACCGGCACCGCGATCATCATGGGCAAGCGCGGCCAGCACGTGCTCTCCGCCGGGGTCGATGAGGAGCCGTTGGCCCGCGGGGTCTACAACGCCTACACGAAACTGAATCTGCGCTATTCGCAGAACGCCCCGATCACCTTCTTCGAGGAGAAGAACACCGGCTCCAACCTGCCGGCGCAGATCGAGTTGTACGCCGACACCGCGCCCGGTCACGAGCAGGCGTACAAGTTCCTGTTCATGGCCAAGGGCGGCGGCTCGGCCAACAAGTCCTACCTCTATCAGGAGACCAAGGCGATCCTGAACCCCGAGCGGATCATGACCTTCCTGGAGGAGAAGATCCGCTCCCTCGGCACGGCGGCCTGCCCGCCCTACCACCTGGCGATCGTGGTCGGCGGCACCTCGGCGGAGTTCGCGCTGAAGACCGCGAAGTACGCCTCCGCGAAGTATCTGGACACCTTGCCCACCACCGGCGATGCCCGCACCGCGCGCGGCTTCCGGGACCTGGAGATGGAGGAACGGGTGCTGGAGTTGACCCGCAACCTCGGCATCGGTGCCCAGTTCGGCGGCAAGTACTTCTGCCACGACGTGCGGGTGGTACGCCTGCCGCGGCACGGCGCCTCGGTGCCGGTCGCGATCGCGGTCTCCTGCTCCGCCGACCGGCAGTGCCTGGGCAAGATCACCCCCGAGGGTGTGTTCATCGAACAGCTCGAGTTCGAGCCGGCCAAGTACCTGCCGGACACCGTCGATGCGGACCTCGAGGAGGACAGCCACGGGGTCTCCGGTACCGGCAAGGGCGCCGCGGTGAAGATCGACCTGAACCGTCCGATGGCCGACATCCTGAGCGAACTGTCCAGTCATCCGGTGAAGACCCGGCTCTCGCTGACCGGCACGCTGATCGTGGCCCGCGACATCGCGCACGCCAAGATCAAGGAGCGTCTCGATGCCGGTGAGGAGATGCCGGGCTATCTGAAGGACCATCCGGTCTACTACGCCGGCCCGGCGAAGACCCCGGAGGGGATGCCGTCGGGGTCGTTCGGGCCGACCACCGCCGGCCGGATGGACTCCTACGTCGACCAGTTCCAGGCCGCCGGCGGGTCGAAGGTGATGCTCGCCAAGGGCAACCGGTCCAAGCAGGTCACCGATGCCTGCAACGCCCACGGCGGCTTCTATCTCGGCTCGATCGGTGGCCCGGCGGCCCGGCTCGCCCAGGACTGCATCAAGAAGGTGGATGTGGTCGAATACGAGGAGCTCGGGATGGAGGCGATCTGGAAGATCGAGGTGGAGGACTTCCCGGCCTTCATCGTCGTCGATGACAAGGGCAACGACTTCTTCGCCGAGGTCGCCAAGCCCATTGCGATGACCATCTCGGTCCGCCCGGACATCGACTCCCAGTCCTGATCCGGCTCATCTCGACACAGTGAGGATGGTGGTGGGGGTCCGGTGGCCTTGGGGATGATGTCTTTGGGGTCTGGGTTGTTCGTTTGACCGATCTCGACACTGGCGCTGTTGGTTGGGTGCCTTGAACGCGACTTGTCGACGGCCGGCCCGCCGGGCCCCTCTTTCGGTTTGGATGGCCAGACCGGGCGGGTGTGACTTGATAGGACCTTGATCGGTGTCTCATCACTGTGGTGTCCGCCCGGCCTGGGAGGTCATCCCTCGATCCAGTTGTAGAGGGAGACATCACCCATGATGACCACCAACCATGCCACGCCTCAAGACCCGACCCCGGTGGTGGCCGGGGTCGATACTCATCAACGCACCCATCACGCGGTCGTGCTCACCGAGACCGGGGTGTTGTTGGCTGATCGGGAGTTCCCGGTCTCCCGCGCGGGTTATGCCGCGTTGGTGGACTGGGTCGCCGGCCACGGACCGATCACCGCGATCGGGGTCGAGTCGACCGGTTCGTATGGGGCCGGGTTGACGGTGCATCTGCTGGCGGCCGGGATCGAGGTGATCGAGGTCAACCGGCCCGATAAGACCACCCGG
>NZ_NMVP01000020.1 GCF_002250705.1 Enemella evansiae | reverse complement strand
CCCGTGGGCAGCCGCCGCGGCGCGGGCACGGCCAGGGCGGCCCCGAGGGCGGCGAACAGCACCGCGAGGCCGATCATCGGGCCAACAACTGTGTCAGGGCAGGAAATCCGGCCAGCTCCCGCAGCCGGCCCTGCGCGGTGAACTCGACCGCCGGCACCATCCGCAACCCGTCCCGGTCACGGTCCAGCAACTGGATCGTCGCGACCCGGCGGCGGCCGGCCACGCCGCTGCCGCCCCGGTCACGGACCACATGCACCACCAGGTCCAGGGCCGCGGCCGCCTGTGCCAGCAGCGCCGGCAGGCTCATCCCCCCGAGCGCCCCGAGCGCGGCCAACCGGGCCGGCACATCGGCCGCGGAGTTGGCGTGCACGGTGCCGCAGCCACCCCCATGCCCGGTGTTCAATGCGGTCAGCAGGTCGCACAACTCCGCACCCCGCACCTCACCCAGCACGATCCGATCCGGCCGCATCCGCAGGGCCTGGCGGACCAGATCGGTGAGCGCGATCGCACCGGCCCCCTCGGCGTTGGCGGCCCGGGCCTCCAGCCGCACGCAGTGCGGATGGTCCGGGTGCAGTTCGCGCGAATCCTCGACCACCACCAACCGCTCGCTGGCACCGGCCTCGGCGAGCATCGAGGCGAGCAGGGTGGTCTTGCCGCTGCCGGTGCCCCCGGAGATCAGGAAGGCCGCCCGGGCCCGGACCAGCGCGGTGAGCAGCTCGGCCCCGGCCGGCGGCAGCGATCCCGCGGCCACCCAGTCGGCGAGCCGGAACCGGCGATCCGCGGGCACCCGCAGCGAGATGCAGGTGCCCGGATGCGCCAACGGCGCGAGCACCGCATGCATCCGCGTGCCGTCGGCGAGCCGGGCGTCGACGAACGGGGAACCGTCATCGAGCCGTCGGCCGGCACCGGCGGCCATCCGACTGGCGAGCCGGCGGACCGCCTCCTCACCCTCGAACCGCACCTCGGTCAGCTCCAGTCCCCGGCCGCGGTCGATGAACACCTGACCGGCACCGTTGACCAGCACGTCGGTGACCCCGGCGAGCCGCAGCAACGGTTCCAGGGCGCCCGCACCGACCGCGTCCCGGCGCAACGCCTCCACCGTCGCCATCAACGCCTGGTCGCTGACCGGCAGCCCGAGCCGGCGCATCGCGGTCGCCACATCAGCCGGCTGGGCCGGCCGGCCCAGACGCACCAGCTCCTCGCGCAGCTGATCCAGCTCGCGGCCACTCATCGGGACCCACCAACCAGCTCGGTCAGCAGCCGCCGGGTGCCGCGACGCCACCCGCGGCCGGCGACCCGACTGGGCAGCTCGCCGCGATCGGCCGCGGCCGCCACCCGGCGATCGTCCGCGATCTCTGCCACCACGGGGATTCCGAGCAGCTCGCCGACCACGGACCGGCCGGCCGGGGCACCGCGCAGCAGTGCCGCCATCGGCACCGAGGTCGGCAACCTGTCCAGCAGCGCGACCGCCGCGGCGACCCCGGTCACCCCGGAGCGGCAGACCAGCAGCGCGGTATCGCATTCGTCGAGCACCGCCAGCATCTCGGGCTCCGCGCGCCGCCCGACATCGATCAGGACCAGGTCGTGCTCGCGGCGCAGCGAACGCAGCACCGCGCGCACGGCGGGCACCAGCGGCGGGGTGCGTTCGCCGCGTGACTGGGCCAGCACCGCCAGCCCATCCCGCGCCGGGAGCTGGTCGCGCAGCTCACCGAGATATCCCTCGGCGGCCCGCAGCGCGGGCCAGCGCCAGCCGGGTTCGGATTCCACCCCGAGCAGCAGATCCAGACCCGGTCCGGCCGGGTCCAGCTCGACCACCGCCGTCGGCGTACCCCGCTGGGCGGCCTGCCAGGCGAGATCGACCGCCAGGGTCGAGGCGCCCACACCACCGCTGCCGCCGAGCACCGCCACCAGCCGGCCGCCACCGTCGGGTGGCGTGCCGGCCAGCGTCGAGGTCAGCCACCGCATGCCCTCGGGCAGGGTGGTCACCGAGGCCCCGAGCGCCGCCGACCAGGCACAGAGCCGGTCGCTGTCGGCGCGTTCGCCGACCAGCTGCACCCGGACGCGCCGGTTCAGCTCCTGCCGGGCCAGCGCCGGTGCCAGATCGACCCCGACCACCAGCACCGACGGGGTCCGCCGCAGGGCCGCGAGGCCGGCCGCGTCCTCGACCAGTTCGGCCTCCAGGCCGGCCGCCGCGACGGCGGCGAGCACCGGGTCGCGCAACCGCGGATCGGCGGTCGCGACGAGCGGGCGGGTGTCGCTGGTCTCCATGCCCCACCATGGGTGTGCCGGCTCCGGATCGTGCACCCGCACCCGGCCGCCTGTGGACAACTCGGTATCCCGCTTCGCCTGTGGACAAAGCAGAAAAATCGGATCGAACGTCTTCCCTTTTACCGGCCGGGAGCGTACAAATGGGGGCAAGGATTCCTTGCACGACAGTCAGGTACCCACGCGTCGACCAAACCATCTCGTGGGTTGTTGCGACCTTGGGCTTGCCCGGGCCAACACGCAGATTGCACGCTTGGTCGCCTGGTCTGGAGTGGGTTTGTGGCACCCGGCCCTTTTTGGCGGGTGCCACATCCATGTCCGGGGTCAGACACGGTCGTCGCGGAAGCGGCGAGCCGCCCCCAGCGGTGATTCCTCGGCACCCCTGGTCAGCGCACTGGCGCAGTGCAGGATCCACCCGCGTACCCCGTCCGCGCCGCCGCTGGCGTACCCCCGCAGGGCCTGCTGATAGCCGGCCCCGGCGGCCAGATGGCCGACCTCGGGCACCAGCGCCGCCCGCGGGTCGATCCCGGCGTCGATCAGCACCATGTGCTCCACGGCCCGCGCGATCACCCCGTCCCCACCGCCGAAGGGCGCCAGCCGCGCGATCTCGGCGTGGGCGATGGCGGCCTGCACCAGCGCCGGTGCCCGGGTGGTGCCGGTGAGCAGCCCGAGCAGCCCGTCCATGGGTTCGGTGGCGACGACCCGGCCCAGCCGGTCGTCGGGGACCATCCCCTTGGCCAGCAGGGCGTGGGCCCGGGCCAGCACCTGACCGGGTGAGCGGCGTACCGCAGCGGCCAGCTCGATCAGTTCGGTGGACAGCCGGACCGCGCCCGGCTCCCACTGCTCCCCCTCGATGGCGGCGCTCGCGCGGGCTCCGGTGAGCAGTGCCCGGGCCGTGTCCTCGGCCGGTACGCTGCGGCGGCCACGGTCGCGGAGCACCGCATCGGTCGCGTCCCGGGCCGCCGTCACCGCGGACGGCACGCCCTCGAGTCGGCCAAGATCTGCCAGCGGGTCATTCACCTCATAGAGTGTGCCGCATGCAGCCGCGTCGACGTTCCAGCTATCCGGAGCCGGCCATCGACTGGATGGTTCCCGCTCCGGGCAGTCGGGTGCTCGATGTCGGCTCCGGGAGCGGTGCGTTCGCGGCGATGATCGACCGGGCCGGTCACCGGGTCTGTTGTGTGGACAGCAATCCCGACCGGGTACGCCGGATCGCGGCACGGTTGCCGACCGGGTTGCACACGGTGGCCCAGGCCGAATCCCTGCCCTTCGCCTCGGAGAGTTTCGACGTGGTCACCGTCGGCGAGTCGGTGACCCGGTTCGCACCCGGACTGGCGCTCGCCGAGTTCGCCCGGGTGCTGCGCCCCGGTGGGCATCTGGCGGTGGTCTTCAACACCCGCGATGACACCGTGCCCTGGGTGAAACGACTGGCCCGGCTGCTGCAGAGCGAGGACCCCACCGCGATGCGCGGCGACTACGGCACCGAGACCGTTGCCGCACTGGACGAGTCCCCCTACTTCCCCGAGGTGGAGGAGAAGTCCTTCCGCAACTGGATGCCGATCGATCGCGACGGGTTGTTGCAGATGGTCCGCTCCCGGCCTGCCCTGGCGGCGCTCCAGACCGAGCGACTGGCGGAGTTGCTGGACCAGGTCGGCGCCCTCTACGACGCCTCCGCGCGGCCACCCGAGCCGCTGCTGCTGCCCTTCCAGGCGACCTGCCGACGGGCGCTGGTGGATCACACCGAGTTGACGATGCCGGTGAGCGAGGACGGTCTGCGGATCTCGATGCGCTTCTGATCGGTGCCGCTGCGAGCCTGTACCGATCGCGTCCGCTGTGGTCGAATGAACCCACCCCCGGAAGTGAGGGCCACGCAACACGCAAGGAGTTCGCATGAGCACCACGGCCGATCCGACCACCCCGAAAGCCGATTCCGACAATCCCGAACTGAAGCGGGTGCTCGGCCCGGGCCTGTTGCTGCTGTTCGTCGTCGGCGACATCCTCGGTACCGGCATCTATGCCTTGACCGGCAAGGTCGCCAGCGAGGTCGGCGGGGCGGTCTGGTTGCCGTTCCTGTGCGCCTTCCTGGTGGCGCTGCTGACCGCGTTCGGTTATCTGGAGCTGGTCACCAAGTATCCGCAGGCCGGCGGCGCAGCGGTCTACACGCACAAGGCGTTCCGGATCCAGTTCATCACCTTCCTGGTCACCTTCGCGGTGATGGCCTCCGGTCTCACCTCGGCCTCCAGTGCCGCGAAAGCCTTTGCCGGCAACCTGTTCGCGGCCCTCGGGGTGCCGAACTCGACCGGTTGGACGGTGTTGCTGGTCGCCCTGGGCTTCATGACCGCGATCGCCCTGGTCAACCTGCGCGGCGTCGGCGAATCGGTGAAGCTGAATGTGGTGCTCACCGTGATCGAGCTGACCGGTCTGCTGATCGTGATCGGGGTCGGGGTGCTGGCGCTGTCCCGGGGACTCGGTGATCCGTCGCGGCTGACCCAGTTCACCGTGCCCGAGGGTGAGTCACCCTTCGGTGCGGTGACGGCGGCCACGGCGCTGGCATTCTTCGCCATGGTTGGTTTCGAGGACTCGGTGAACATGGCCGAGGAGACCAAGGATCCGGTCCGGGTGTTCCCGCGGACCATGCTGATCGGGCTCTGCATCACCGGTGTGATCTATGTGCTGGTGTCGATCTCGGCGATCACCCTGGTCTCGGCGGAGGAGCTCGGGCAGGGGTCCACCCCGCTGCTCAAGGTCGTGCAGGCCGGTGCGCCGGGCTTCCCGATCTGGATCTTCGCCTGGATCACCATGTTCGCGGTCGCCAACTCGGCGCTGATCAACATGATGATGGCCTCCCGGTTGCTCTACGGCATGTCGCGGGAGAAGGTGTTGCCCGGGCCGCTCGGCCGGGTGCTGAAGCGGCGCCGCACCCCGCACGTGGCGATCATTTTCACCACCCTGCTGGCGTTTGCGCTGATCGCCTTCGCCGATCTGACCGCCCTCGGTGGCACCACCTCGTTGCTGCTGCTCTGCGTGTTCACCCTGGTCAACGTGGCGGTGATCATCCTGCGGTTCAAGGAGCCCACCAAGCGGGACCACTTCAAGACCCCGCTGATCCTGCCGGCGCTCGGCGCGATCCTGTGCGCCTATCTGGCCAGCCCGCTGTCGGGGCGCAGCACCGACGACTACAAGGTGGCCGGGATCCTGATGGCGGTCGGGGTCGGGTTGAGCATCCTCACCCTGTTGCTGAACCGCTTCTATTTCCACCGTACGCACGAGATCGGCTCGTCGAAGACCGATCCGCGGCAGCCCTATCTCTGATCCCTACCGCTGGGCCGGGCCCTGGGCCCGGCGGGCCTGGTAGCCGCTCACCCAGCTGCTCAGGTCGTCACCGGCGATGGCGTGCTGCATCAGCTCGGGGAATGCATCCGGGGTGCAGGCGAACGCCGGGATGTCCAGTTGGGCGAGGATTCCGGCGAGTTCCCGGTCGTAGGCGGGGGCGCCGGAGTCGTCCAGTGCGAGCAGGCAGACCACCGTCACCCCCGACTCCCGCAGGGCCCGCAACCGGCGTACCAGGTCGGTCTCGTCGCCGCCCTCGAAGAGGTCCGAGATCAGCACCAGCACGGTGTCGGCGGGCCGGTCGATCAGCTCGGCGCAGTAGGCGATGGCCTGGTTGATGTCGGTGCCGCCGCCGAGCTGGGCGCCGAAGATCACCTCGACCGGGTCGGCCAGCCGGTCGGTCAGGTCGGCGACCGAGGTGTCGAAGGCGACCAGCGAGGTGTGCACGGTGTTCAGTCCGGCGAGCACGGCGGCGAACACCGAGGCATAGATGACCGATTCGGCCATCGACCCGGACTGGTCCAGCGCGATCACCACCTCCCGCTGGATGCCGACGCTGCGCCGACCGTGGCCGATCAGGCGGTGCGGCACGACGGTGCGGTGTTCGGGCAGGTAGTGCTTCAGATTCGCTGCGATGGTGCGCTTCCAGTCGATGTCACCGGGTCGTGGCCGGTGGGTGCGGCTGGCCCGGTTCAGCGCACCGAGGGTGGCCGCCCGGGTGGGTTCGGCGAGCCGCCGCTGCAGGTCGTCGACGACCCGCTGCACCACCCGGCGGGCGGCGGCGCGCGCCTGTTCGGGGAGGACCGAACCGAGTTGGGCGAGGGTGCTCGCCAGGTGGATGTCCGGTTCGATCGACTCGATCAGTTCGGGATCGCGGAGCAGTGTCGCCAGGTCGAGGCGTTCCATCGCATCGCGCTGCAGCACCTGCACGACCGTGTTCGGGAACAGGTCGCGGATCTCACCCAGCCACTTGCTGATCCGCGGTGCCGAGGAACCCAGGCCGCCACTGCGTCTCGTGGCGCCGTCACCCGCCTCGGTGCGGTCGTAGAGGGCGCCCAGGGCTCTGCCCAGGGCACGGTCGGCACCGCTGAGCCCGGTGCCCTGCTCGTCGTCCCCATCGGCACCGAGCAGCAGTCGCCAGCGCCGTGTGCGTTCACCGGTCTGTGGTTCAGCCACCGTGCACCCCGGTGAGTCGATCGAGTCGGGCCAGCGCCGGCAGCGCCAGGGTGAGTTCTGCGGTGTCCGGTCCGCCGGGGTCGGTCATCGCATCGTCGCGTTCCAGTTCCGCGGCCCGGTTGGCGATGTTGCGTCGTTCCGCCGGGGCGAAGTCGCCGAAGGTACGCCGCAGCAGCGGCAGCACGTCGGTGAACTCGTCCTCGGTCAGGTCGGCGACCCAGCGGTCAAGCAGCTGCAGCAGCCACCGGTCATGGATCAGCAGCACCGCACCGCCGGCCAGGAATCCCTCCACCCACAGGGCCTTCTCGGCCGGTGGGACGGCCCGGGAGAGCGCGCGGGAGAGGGCCCCGGCGGACTCCTCGGCGTCCAGTTCGCCGGCGTCGGTGAGCAGGCGGACCAGTCGGCCGGCCAGCAGCCCGTGCACGTCGCCGCGGTGCACCAGCGTGTGCAGGGTCTCGGTCCACACCTGGTGGCCGGGGCCGTCGGGCAGCAGGGTGAGCACCTGGTGCACGGCCTCGATGCGCTGGCTGAGTTCGCGGGCCGCCTCCTCGCCGAGGCCGCCGGCGACCGGTCCGAGACCGGCACAGACGCGCAGCAGCAGCGCTTCGGCGACCGCGGTCAGCGCCCCGGTGTCGGTGCCGCGGACATCGCCGTAGCGCTGCGCGCGGGCCAGGGCGGGCAGGGCCTCCAGCAGATGGTCCACATCGGTGTCCGCGGCGGCGCGCTCGTCGAGGATCCGCACCAGCGGGCTGAGCGCGTCGGTGAGGTCGGCCTGCAGAGCGAGTTCCAGGCTCTGGGTGACCTGGGCCAGGGTGTCGGTCTTCGACAGCAGTTCGGCGGTTGCGGCGGTCTCCACGGTGGTGCCCCACACCGAGGCCTCGACGATGCGAACCGACAGCTCGGGCCGCCAGCAGATCAGCCAGCCCTCCTTGAAGGTTCCGGTGCTGCCCACCTCGATCCGCTCACCCCAGTCGATGCCGAGGATCAGCAATCGGTGCAGCAGTTGCGAGCGGGCGCGGTCGTTGTCCTTGCGCAGGTCGAGGGTCAGTTCGCGTTCCTCGGCGGCGAGTTTGAGCCGCAGGGAGCGGGCGGTGCGGCGCAGGTCGGCATCGAGCGGTACGCCGGGTGCGGACTCCGGCACCGTACCGAGCCGCTCACCGATCACCGCCCGTCGGGTGACCAGATCCTGGGCCAGTCGGTTGCCGTCGCAGAGCACCGACAAGGTGGCATCCTGCACCTCGGCCAGTCCGGCCAGCGGCCGATTCCTCAGCACCGCAAGGGTTTCCGCCAGGCGTACCGCCTCGATGACGTGCGCCGAGGAGACGGGCAGGTCGTGCGCGCGGAGCACCTGGGCGACCTGGGTCAGCCAGCGAGTGACCACATCGTTCTCGGCGGTGAACAGGTGCTGGTACCAGCCGGGTGACTCGACGCCGGCACCGTAACCGGATGCGAAGCCCAGGCGGGAATGGGTCCACGGCACCCAGGTGAGGGTGACCTTGCGTTTCGGCAGGCCGCGGAGCACCTTGTTGTCGGCGGCGGCCGGGGGCAGCTTCCCGGTCAGTGCGGGCGCGTGCCAGGCACCGCAGACCACCGCGATCCGCTCCCGCCCGGCCTTGAGTTCGGCGCGGAGCACCTTGCGCATGTAGGCCTCCCGGCGCTGTTCCTCGCGCTCGTCGGCGGCACTGCGGCGGCGGGAGTCGTCGGTGCGCAGCTCGGCCATGGCCTCGGTGATCGCCTCGAACGGGTCCCCGCCGGAGCGCAGCTCCATCACGTCGTCCCACCAACGCTCCGGGTCGTCGTAGCCGGCGGTCCGGGCGAGCACCGCGATCGGGTCGTCACGGACCCACTGCTGGGGCCCGGATCCCTCGTCGGTCAAGGGATTCTGGCCCGCGTCGGCCGGTTCGGGGTCGGGCTCGTCCCGCAGCGCGAGCACGGTCGCGGCGGGCAGGTCGGCGAAGCGCACCGGCACGCCGTGCTCCACCGCCCAGCGGATCGCCTGCCATTCGGGGGAGAAGACCGCCAGCGGCCAGAACGCGGAGCGGCCGGGATCGTCGGTGGCGTAGGCCATCAGTGCCACCGGGGGCTGCAGTTCATCGTCGGCGGCCAGGTCGACGAGCGCGTCGGCCTCGGGCGGGCCCTCGATCAGCACCACCTCGGGCCGGAGTTCGGCCAGGGCCCGGACCACCGCGCGCGCCGAGCCGGGGCCGTGGTGCCGGATGCCGAGCACGCGGACCCGGGGGTCGCTGGTCTCGGCCGTCATGGGCCCATCGTAGGTGGCGGTGGTCAGCCGAGCTCAAGGGTGGCGCGGAGCCGTCCGGTCTCGGCTTCGGTGGCCCTCAGCAGGGCGGCGCAGGCCTCCTCGGCCCGGGCATCCGCGGGCGCCGCGGTGAGGGCCGCCTGCGCGTCGGCGGCGGCCCGGCGGTAGGCGAGTTCGTATCCTGTGCCCCAGGTGTCGGCCGGGGCGAGCAGGGTGGCCCGGTCCACCGGTGCGGGGTCCACCGTCCCCGCCAGGGACGCAGTGACGTGGAGGTTTCGTTCGATGATGCGCACGAGCAGGTCGGCGATCGATCCACCGTCCCGGCCGACCGCGGTGCCAAGGTCTCCGTGGGTGACCTCGGAGAGGTACGCGGCCAGCTCGGCGCTGGCCGATTCGAGGGGCGACAGGTCCATGGGTTCGTCCTTCCCGGATCGCAGATCATCTACCGCAGTAGATGAGTCATCTACCACGGTAGAGCAATTGGAGGGTGCTGTCGATGCCTGACGATCCCGATCTCGGTGCGCTGCTGGCCGCGCTCTTCCCCCGGCTGATCGCGATGGAGGAACCGATCCTGGCCGCGGCCGGGTTGTCCATGTGGGAGTACACGATCGCGACCGAGCTGGCCGCCGCGGAGGCACTCTCCCAGGTGGAGCTGTCGCGGCGGACCCGGCGCGACCCCACCCGACTGGGCAAGCATCTCGATGAGCTGGAGTCCCGTGGGCTGGTGAGCCGGGAGCGGTCCGCCGATCAGCGGCAGCGCACGGTCCGGCTCACCCGGGCCGGTGACAAGGCGTACGCCACCGCGAAGCGCCGCATCCGCGCCGCCGAGGACGAGCTGCTCGCCGCCGAACTCTCGGCCGCTGACGCCCGGCGGCTGCGCCAGCTCCTTACCCGCCTCACGCGATCCATCGAATCCTGAGTGCATATCCCTTGCCCTCCAGGGCTCGCGGGATGCACCCAGGATTCGATGGATCGCGGAAACTGGGTGGCAGCCGACCCACCGCAGCGAGCCGCAAGCACGTCTCGGTGTACCGGAAGGGGTGAAGCGGTTCATATCGACACGTCGGCCATTGCTCCGCTTCGCTGCGCATGGCCGACTACTCGATGAACGGAGTCAGCCCTCGCGGCAGGCGCGGTAGAAGTCCTTCCAGCCCTCGCGGCGGCGTACCACGGTTTCCAGGTATTCCTGCCAGGCAACGGAATCCGCGACCGGGTCCTTGACGACCGAGCCGACGATGCCGGAGGCGACGTCGCCGGCGCGCAGCACCCCGTCGCCGAAGTGCGCGGCCAGCGCGAGCCCGTTGGTGACCACCGAGATGGCCTCGGCGGTGGAGAGCGTGCCGGTGGGCACCTTGAGCGAGGTCTTGCCGTCATCGGTGAGACCGCCGCGCAGCTCGCGGAAGATCGTCACCACCCGGCGGATCTCGGTGGCGGCGTCGTCGATGGGCGGCAGCTCCAGCGAACGGCCCAGTTCGGCGACCCGGCGGGTGACGATCGAGACCTCCTCCTCCGCCGAGGCCGGCAGCGGCAGCACGACGGTGTTGAACCGCCGGCGCAGCGCCGAGGACAGATCGTTCACCCCGCGGTCCCGGTCGTTGGCGGTGGCGATCACGTTGAACCCGTGCACCGCCTGCACCTGATCGCCGAGCTCGGGCACCGGCAGCGTCTTCTCCGACAGGATCGTGATCAGCCCGTCCTGCACATCGGAGGGGATCCGGGTCAGCTCCTCGATCCGCGCGATCGCCCCGGTGCGCATCGCATTCATCACCGGGGAGGGCACCATCGCGGCCCGGCTCGGGCCCTCGGCCAGCAGCCGGGCATAGTTCCAGCCGTAGCGGACCGCTTCCTCCGCGGTACCGGCGGTGCCCTGCACCAGCAGCGTCGAATCCCCCGAGATCGCGGCGGCCAGGTGCTCCGAGACCCAGGACTTCGCGGTGCCGGGTACGCCGAGCAGCAGCAGCGCCCGGTCGGTGGCGAGGGTGGCGACGGCGATCTCCATCAACCGGCGACTGCCCACATATTTCGGGGTGAGTACGCTCCCGCCGGCCAGTTCACCACCCATCAGATAGGTCACCACCGCCCACGGCGAGAGCTTCCAGCTGGCCGGGCGGGGCCGGTCGTCGAGCTCGGCCAACCGGGCCAGCTCCTCGGCGTACTGCTGTTCGGCGTGCGGGCGCAGCAGCTCGCCCACGCCCTCGAACTGCACCTGGTCAACGGTTTCGCTCATCGTGTCTCCATCATGTCAGTGCCTCGGCGAGCCCCCGGCGGAGCTCCAGGTTCATCGCCGCGTTGAACGCCTGATTCTGTTGTGGGCCGGGAAATCCGCGCGCCATCCGCCGCAATCGACCGGCCGCGTCCACGCGGTGCTGCAGGCTGCCATGCGAACCGCACAGCGCGAGCACCCCGGGCCGCCCGCCACCGGCCTGCGGTGACTCCAGCCAGCGGAGCACCAGATCGGTGAGCCGTGGCGACCAGTGCCGTACCCCGAGCGCGGCCAGCCACTGCTTCGGCTCGTCCCGGCCGATCCGGCGATCCAACAACCGGTCACCGGCCTCGACCTCGGTGAGCTCGAACAGGTCCTCGTCCAGCATGTCCTGCTCACCGAGCAGTTCCAGCGCCAGCTCCGGATCTCGTTCCCGCAGCGCCGCGATCGCCAGCCCGGAATCGAATCCGGGGCCGCCGGTGACCTCGGCGCCGACCAGCTCGATCGCCGACCGGCCGACCAGCTCGGGCCAGTCGGCAATCGGGATCGCACCGACCAAGGTGGCCATCGCCCGCTCCCCCGGCGGCCGTTCCCCCTTCACCGCGATCAGCCCATCGCGTTCGTCGGCGGCGGTCAGCTCGGCCAGGTCGATCCGCCAGCCGCCGGGCCGGCCGCGGCGGACCCGGTGCCGGACCCGCTCCCGCATCCGGGCCAGGTACGCCGAGCCGGACAGCCGGGGCAGCAACCGTTGAGCGAGTTCGCGGACCGACCGGCCGCGGTCGTCCAATGCCTGCTCCAGCAGGGGTTCGTCGGCGGGGCCCAGCCCCTCGCCGAGGGTCTCGAGCAGCCGCAACCGGACCTCGGCCGGTTCGTGCGGCAGCGCGGCGGCGAGCAGTTCCCGGGACCGATCCGGGTCGGCGGCCCGTACGGCGGCGAGCCAGGCGACCCGCTCGGCCGTGCCGCCCTCGGTCCACGGCCGGTCGTCGTCGACCGCGGGCAGGAGCAGTTCGTCGAAGCGCCAGGCGGGGTTCTGCCGCGCCAGCCAGGCACCGCGCTCGCCGAGCACCGGTACCACCAGCGGCCGCAGCTCCCGCCGCCCGGTGGCCAGCTCCAGCACCGGCACCACCGAACCGATCGGCAGCCGGCGGCCATTGTCGGCGAGCATCCGCAGCCCGTCGGTGACCAGCTCGAGGCGCCGCGATCCGACCGCCTCGGCGAACAGCCGCAGGAACTGTCCGCCGGGTGCGGAACGGGTCTCCGGCGCCGCCCCCGGCGGCAACTCCGCGGCGCCGACCAGTCCACCGGTGGCGCGCCCGGCGACCGCCACCCGGCCGGCGGTCGCCAGCACCGCGGCCTCCTCGGCACCGACCGCATCCTCCGCCGCGGCCGGCGTACCCCGCAACGCCGCCGGCACCCGACTCCAGTCGACCGTGCGCCGGCCGGTCCCGACGACCGCGGCCGCAACCAGTCCGCTGAGCTCGTTCACAGCACCACCACCGTCCCACCGGTGACCCGCTCGTCCAGCACCGACAGCGGATTGAACCCCGCACCGTCCCATTCCCCCAGCCAGTCGGCCGGCTGCCCGGCGGTCACCAGCAATGCCTTCCACAGCAGCGATTCCGGGCCGGTGACCCGGATCGCTGCGCCGTCCTCGTCGACCAGCACGAAGTCCTCACCGGTACGCCCCAGCCGGCCCCGGACGGCGGTCGGCCAGAGTCGCAACCAGGGGTCGATGGCGAGCGCTGCGGCGTACCCCTCGCGCAGGCCGGCGATCCCGGGCGCGTGCAGCGGCCAGCCGGCCACCCTCGGTTCGGGGTTGCCGTGGCGTTGCCCGATCTGGGCCCGCAGCGGCAGCGCGGTGTCGTGGAAGTGCAGGTCGGCCTCCAGCAGCATCCCGGGAGCGATCGACATCTCATAGGGCGCACCGTTGACCGAGAAGAACAGCACCAGCGCGAATCGGCCGGTGCGCTGCCCGACCAGCCAGACCCGGCGGGTCTGCACCCGTTCGTCGTCATCGGTGTCGTGCAGCCCGAAGACCACCCAGGCATCGCGCACCGGGGTCCCCGCCAGCACCTCCGCCGAGGCCACCGGATAGCCGAGATGACCACGCAGCATCGTCAACTCGGCCGGGTCCAGGCGTTCCCGGTTCCGCATCGCCTCGGCGAGCAACCAGAGCAGCCCGAACTCCCGCAGCAACCGCTCCGGCCAGTCACCCCCGCTGGCCGGAATGTACGCCAGGGAACGGATCCAGCGCGCCACCCCGGGCGCCTGGGCATCGACCATCCGGGCGGCCAGCAGCTCGAACTCCTGCGGTCGACCGACCAGCCGGGCCAGTCCGCCCCGCACCTGATCGGCCAGCCACTGCTGCAGCTCCAGCAGGCCGGCGGCCACCCGATCGTCGCGGGCGGCGGCCCGCTCGGCCGCGGCCCGGCGTACCTCCTGCGGATCCTTCTCGACCGGCTCGGCCGCTGCCCGGCCGCCGGCCATGAAGTCGGCGGCGTACGCCTGCGGGGCGCCCTCGTCGTCGTCGGGCAACCGCTCCTCCGCCCACAGGAACAGCAACCCCAACGCGTGCTTGCAGGGGAACTTGCGCGACGGGCAACTGCAGCGATACCGGGGCCCCTCGGTGTCCACCACGACCCGGTACGGCGTCCGCGCCGACCCGCGGCACTCACCCCACAGCACCGCGCCCTGACTGCCGACGTGCTGCCACGGACCGGGGTTCGCGAGCTTGCGACCGGCGACCTCGGCGGCCGAATCGGGGGCCGCAGCGACCACCCGATCGACCGTCCAGCGCTGCGCCATATGGCCAAGAGTAGGCTTCGGCGGAGAACAGTGTGATCCCGGCTACTAGGAGTTCAGGTGAGCAACGACGCGCCCGAGACCGAGCACCACGACCGCAGCTATCCGCCGCCGGCCGAGCTGGCCGCGAACGCGAACATCACCCAGGAGACGCTGGAGAAGTCCTGGGCGGATCCGGACGCGTTCTGGGCCGAGCAGGCCAAACGACTCGACTGGGGCACCGAGCCCACCGAGACCCTCGACTGGTCCAACCCGCCGTTCGCCAAGTGGTACGCCGACGGCACCCTGAATGCCGCGGTGAACTGCGTGGACCGGCACGTGGATGCCGGCAACGGTGACCGGGTCGCCTTCTACTGGGAGGGTGAACCCGAGGGACACGAGCGGACCATCACCTATGCCGAGCTGAAGGACGAGGTGAGCCGGGCCGCGAACGCCCTCACCGAACTCGGCGTCAAGGCCGGGGACCGGGTGGCCATCTACATGCCGATGATCCCCGAGGCGATCGTCGCGATGCTGGCCTGCGCCCGACTGGGCGCTCCGCACACGGTGGTCTTCGGCGGTTTCTCCGCCGATGCGCTGTCCACCCGGATCCTGGACTGTGGCGTCGAGGTGGTGATCACCGCCGACGGTGGTTACCGCCGCGGTGCCCCGTCGGCGCTCAAGCCGGCGGTCGACAAGGCGCTGGAGAAGACCCCCGACGTGCGCAGCGTCGTCGTGGTCCGGCGTACCGGTCAGGACACCGAGATGACCGAGGGCCGGGACGTCTGGTGGCACGACGTGGTCGGCAACGCCTCCCCCGAGCACGAGGCCGAGCAGTTCCCGGCCGAGCACCCGCTCTACATCATGTACACCTCCGGTTCGACCGGGAAGCCGAAGGGCATCCTGCACACCACCGGCGGTTACCTGGTCGGCACCTCCTACACCCACTGGGGCACCTTCGACCTGAAGCCGGAGACCGATGTCTACTGGTGCGCCGCCGACATCGGCTGGGTGACCGGACACTCCTATCTGGTCTACGGCCCGCTCGCCAACGGCACCACCAGCGTCATCTACGAGGGCACTCCGGACACCCCGCACAAGGGCCGGTTCTGGGAGATCATCGACAAGTACAAGGTGTCGATCCTCTACACCGCGCCGACCGCGATCCGCACCTTCATGAAGTGGGGTGCCGACATCCCGGCCGAATACGACCTGTCCAGCCTGCGGGTGCTCGGTTCGGTCGGTGAGCCGATCAACCCCGAGGCCTACAACTGGTACCGGGAGAACATCGGCCACGACAACTGCCCGGTGGCCGACACCTGGTGGCAGACCGAGACCGGGATGCACATGATCGCACCGATGCCCGGGGTCGCCGACGGCAAGCCCGGCGCGGCGATGACCCCGGTCCCGGGGGTGATGGTCGATGTCGTCGACGACGAGGGCAAGCCGCTCGGCAACGACGAGTCGGGCCTGCTGGTGGTCACCCGCCCCTGGCCGGCGATGCTGCGCACCCTGTGGGGTGACGACCAGCGCTACATCGACACCTACTGGTCCCGTTTCGAGGGCATCTACTTCGCCGGTGACGGGGCGAAGAAGGACGCCGACGGTGATCTGTGGCTGCTCGGCCGCGTCGACGACGTGATGAACGTGTCCGGGCACCGGATGTCGACCGCCGAGATCGAGTCCTCGCTGGTCGGCAACCCGAAGGTCGCCGAGGCCGCGGTGGTGGGCGCCACCGACGAGACCACCGGCCAGGCCGTGGTCGCGTTCGTGATCCTGCGCTCCGACGCCGCTGCCGATGCCGAGAACGACCGGGACGCGGTGGTGCAGGAGCTGCGCACCCATGTCGGCAACGACATCGGCCCGATCGCCAAGCCGAAGCAGATCCTGATCGTCGACGAGCTGCCGAAGACCCGTTCGGGCAAGATCATGCGCCGGCTGCTCCGCGACATCGCCGAGGGCCGCGAGGTGGGTGATGTCACCACCCTCACCGACTCGGAGGTGATGAACACCATCCAGGCCGACCTCGGCAAGAAGTGAGGTACGCCGCGGCGTAGAAAATCGGGCGCCTCGGATTCCTTTTCTCGAATGGGAATCCGGGGCGTCCGTCCGTTTCCCAGCCAGTGATCGGCTGGTACGCCCCGGTGGGCGACCGGTAGACTGCCCCGCGGTGTGCCGGGAAGTCTGGTCGGCGTGAAGCGTGCGTACCCAGAACATCCCCGTCCATGATGGAGACCCAGATGAGCAGTGCCCAGTCCGACCCCTCGGAGACCAACGACTCCGACACCGGAGGCAGCAACGGCGGCCGGAAGGTGCTGCTGTTCGGCCGGCTCGGCCCCGACGACACCCGGGTGCTGCCGGAACTGCTGCGCAACGAGACCGTCGGTGGTGCGCTGATGCTGGCCGCCACCGTCGCCGCCCTGCTGTGGGCCAACTTCGGCAGCGACAGCTACAGCGCTGTCCGCGGCACCTATGTGGGCCCGATGAGCCTGCAGCACTGGGCCTCCGACGGGCTGCTCACCGTCTTCTTCTTCGTCGCCGGGCTGGAGCTGAAGCGGGAGTTCACCAGCGGTTCGCTGGCCAAACCCTCCGAGGCGCTGCTGCCGGTGGTGGCCGCGATCGCGGGCATGGTGGTGCCGGCCTCGATCTACATCATCGTCAACCTGTCCAGCGACCAGGGCAACCTGGGTGGCTGGGCCATTCCGATGGCCACCGATATCGCCTTCGCACTGGCCATCCTGGCCGCGGTCGGCTCCAAGCTGCCGACCAGCCTGCGTGCCTTCCTGCTGACCCTGGCGATCGTCGACGACCTGGGTGCGATCATCGTGATCGCGGTCGTCTTCACCTCGGGACTGAAGCTGGCCTGGCTGGCCGGTGCCCTGGCCTGCGCGGCGCTGTGGTGGTTCCTGCAGCGCAAGCGCGTCGACAACGGTTGGATCTACATCCCGCTGTTCATCCTCGGCTGGTGGTGCATGTACTCCTCCGGTGTGCACGCCACCATCGCCGGTGTGCTGTTCGGCCTGCTGACCCGCTCCGATGCCAACGACCCGAAGGACCCGGTGGACCGTTGGCAGCACACCTGGCACCCCATCTCGGCGGGTGTCATCGTGCCGATCTTCGCGCTGATGGCCGCGGGTGTGGCGGTCAATGCGACCGCGATCCGCGATGTGTTCACCACCCCGGTCGGGCTCGGCATCGTGCTCGGTCTGGTGCTCGGCAAGCCGATCGGCGTGTTCGCCGGGGCATATCTCACCGCCCGTTTCACCAAGGCGAATCTGGCCCCGGATCTGCGCTGGTCGGAGGTGTTCTCGGTCAGCATGCTGGCCGGTGTCGGCTTCACCGTGGCGCTGTTCGTCTCCGAGTTGGCCTTCACCCGCAACGAATTGTTGATCGAGGAGTCGAAGGCAGCGATCCTGATCGCCTCGCTGATCGCGGCCCTCGTCGCGACGGTCGGTCTGCGGCGGCGTACCCGGCAACGGATGGCTGACGCGGAGAACGCCTGACCCCGCTGCTAGTCTCCTGCCATGGCGTACCCACAGAATGTGCAGAACGTCGACCAGCCGGACGCCGGCCGCAGCGTCGGCGACCTGACCAAGCTGATCAGCGAGGATGTCAAGGCGCTGGTCAAGAGCGAGATCGACCTCGCCAAGGCCGAGCTGGTTCCGTCCGCGAAACATGCCGGTGTCGGCGCGGGCCTGTTCGGCGGGGCGGGCTACTTCGCGATGAACGGGGTCTCACTGCTCTTCCTGGCCGGTGCGCTGGGGATCGGCAAGCTGTTCGGCGCCCCGACCGGTTGGGTGGCACTCGGTTTCGTGATCATGGCCGTGCTGATCTTCCTGATCGCGGGCATCCTGGCGCTGATCGGCAAGGGTCAGTTCAGCAAGGTGAAGGGACCGGAGCGGACCATCGCCCAGGCCGAGACCTCGATCCAGGCCGTCAAGGGTGCGATCGCCCGCGGCAACGCCGACGCCAAGACCGCCGAGCTGGAGCGCAAGACCTTCCGCAACCCGGACCGCGTCGACGACCTGCGCTAGGCCCTCAGCCGAGCAGCGCGGCCAGCGCCGTCCAGGACTGCGGCGAGGCGCCGTATCCCTGCCCGGTCTCGGGATTCCAGTATTCCGACCAGGCGCTGGCCACCGCGCCGGCACGCGTGCTGCGGGCCAGTTCCGCAGCCAGGTCGGTACGCCCCCAGCGGCGGGCGGCCAGCCAGAACAGATAGTTCAGGTTGGGCCAGGCGGCACCGCGCCAGTAGGCGGTCGGGTCGTACGCCGGATCGTTGCGGGCGACGTTGGTCGGTCCGTACGCCGTCCCACCGAACAGCTGGGGATCACCGAGCGCCGCGAGCGCCCGCTCGGCACGGTCCCGGTCGGCGGTGACCAGTGCTGGCATCAGGCCATCGCTGATCCGGATCGCGGCGCTGGCCCGGGTGCCACCGGTCAGCGGCAGATCGACCCACTGACCGTCCTGCCAGAGCCGGTCGTCGATGGCGGCCGCGAGCCGATCGGCCCGCTCGGTCAGGTCGGCCCGACCCAGCAGCTGCCCCAGTTCGCGCAGATTGAACGCCACGTAGGCGTTGAACCCGGCCGGTGCGCAGCGGAAGCGGTCGTTGTCCACCGCGGCACCGTCGGCGGCGAACCGCACCGAGGCCATCAACTCCTTGTTCCACTGCGAGCGGACGCGCTGGTCGTAGTCGGCCGGTGTGCGCCCCGGTGCACCCCAGCCGTCGAAGCGGGGTGAGTGGTCGTTGCCGGCCTCCCAGGGATGCACGATCGCCAGCAGGCCGAGGTCGGTCACCAGCCGGTGTCGCCAGAGCCAGTCGAAGTGCCGCACCGCGCGCTCGGCGAGTGCGACCGGTGTCTCGATCCCGGCGCGCTGGAGTTCGGCCAGCGCGTGAGAGAAGAATGGTGGCTGGGTCAGCGATGAGCGATCCGGTAGTGGGCCGAGGAAGGTGTCGGGGCCGGCCGGCCCGTAGCGCATGTGCGGCACCATCCCTTCGGCCAGCTGCCCGCCCAGCAGGGCGGTGACCTCCGGCACCGCATCCGGATCGCCGAACCGCGCGCGGGCGATCGCGTGGAAGGCGGAGTCCCAGAGCCACAGATGGGGATAACTGTCCGGATTGGGCACGGTCCAGCCGGAGTCGGCGACCCAGTTGTCCGCCAGCACCGTCAGTGCCCGTTCCCGGAGCGCGGCCTCGTCGTCGGTGACCTCTTCGTCGGTGACCTCGTTGTCCATGGCTGGGATGTTATCGATATCTCCGCGGTTGGTCCGGGAGCTGGTGCGATGGCCGCCACAGATGCCGCGGCCACGGCGCCGAGGCGGTAGCCTCGGGGGTGATGTCGAACGAGATTCTGCCCACCGAGGCCCGCAAGCTCACCGGCTGGGGGCGTACCGCACCCACCACCGCGCAGGTGCTGTCCACCCCGGATGTCGAACTGATCGCCCGGGCGGTCAGCCAGGTCGCCGAGGACAACGACAGCAAGCCGCGGCACCTGCACCGAGGCGTGATCGCGCGTGGGCTCGGTCGCTCCTACGGCGACCCGGCGCAGAACGGCGGCGGCCTGGTGGTCGACATGACCGCACTGAACCAGATCCACTCGATCGACGCCGATACCGGCATCGCCGATGTCGACGGTGGTGTGGACCTGGATCAGCTGATGCGGGCGGCGCTGCCGTTCGGGCTCTGGGTGATCGTGTTGCCCGGTACGCGACAGGTCACCATCGGTGGGGCGATCGCCAACGACATCCACGGCAAATCCCACCACACCACGGGATCCTTCGGCGACACCGTGCTGGAGATGCAGCTGCTGGTCGCCGACGGCCGGGTGCTCACCCTGCGCCCGGACGGCTCCCCCGACGACCCCGAGGGTGAGCTGTTCTGGGCCACCGTCGCCGGTGTCGGCCTGACCGGGATCATCCTGCGCGCCAAGCTGCAGCTGCGGAAGGTGGAGACGGCATATTTCCTCGCCGACTGCCGGGTCACCGAGACTCTCGACGAGACGATCGCGGCGCACACCGACGGCACCGAGGAGCAGTACGAGTATTCCTCCGCCTGGTTCGATGCGGTGAACCCGCCGCCGCGGCTCGGTCGCGCCGAGATCTCCCGCGGCCGGCACGCGCTGCTCGACGAGCTGCCGAAGAAGCTGCGCCCGGCGCCGCTGGCCTTCGATGCGCCGAAATTCTTCGACCTGCCCGACGCCTTCCCCAACGGGCTGGCCAACAAGTTCACCTTCACCCTCGCCTCCGATGTCTGGTACGCCAAGGCGAAGCCGTATCAGAACAAGGTGGTGAACCTGACGCAGTTCTATCACCCGCTGGACATGTTCGGGGAGTGGAACCGGGGTTACGGTTCGAACGGATTCCTGCAGTACCAGTCGCTGGTGCCGATGGATGCGATGGAGGGCTTCAAGAAGCTGATCCACACCGTCCAGGGTTCGGGTCACTACTCGTTCGTCAACGTCTTCAAGCTGTTCGGCGAGGGCAACCGGGCGCCGCTGTCCTTCCCGATGGCGGGCTGGAACTTCGCCGTCGACTTCCCGATCCGCCCGGGCCTGCACGAGTTCCTTTCCGAACTGGACAAGCAGATCCTGCAGTTCGGCGGGCGGGTCTACACCGCCAAGGACTCCCGGGTCACCGCCGCCGACTTCCGCAGGATGTACCCGCGGCTGGACGAGTGGATCGCGGTCCGCCGCCGGGTCGACCCGACCGGTGTCTTCGCCTCCGACATGGCCCGCCGCCTCGAACTCCTGTGACCACACGAAAGGAATCCCAGTGATCGATGCCGTTGGAAACCCGCAGAAGATCCTGCTGCTCGGTGGCAGCTCCGAGATCGGATTGACCATTGTGTCGGAGTTCCTGGCCCGGCAACCGGCGAAGGTCGTGCTGGCCGGCCTCGCCGACGACCCGCGCCGCGACACCGCGCTGGACCAGCTGCGGGCGGCCGGGGCCACCGAGGTGGACTGGCTGGACTTCGACGCGGTCGACTTCGACTCCCATCCCGCGAGCATCGACGCCGCCTGGGCCGGTGGTGACGTGGACATCGCGGTCGTCGCCTTCGGGATGCTCGGTGACAACGAGGAGCAGTGGCAGAACCAGAAGCTGGCGGTGCTCGCCTGCAATCTGAACTACACCGCGGCGGTCTCGGTCGGCGTACTGCTCGGGCAAAAGATGAAGGACCAGGGTTACGGCCAGATCATCGCGATGAGCTCCGCGGGGGCGATGCGGGTCCGCCGGACGAACTTCGTCTACGGCTCCAACAAGCTCGGCCTGGATGCCTTCTACACCAACCTGGGTGAGGCGCTCGAGGAATACGGGCCGCGGGTGCTGGTGATCCGGCCCGGTCAGGTCCGCACCCGGATGTCGGCACACCTCGACGACGCACCGCTGACCGTCGACAAGGAAGAGGTCGGCAAGCTCGCGGTGAAGGGCGTGGACAAGAAGAAGCTGATCGTCTGGGCGCCGCCGGCCTTCGCGCTGGTGATGCTGGTGCTGCAGCACATCCCACGGCCGATCTTCAAGAAGCTGCCGATCTGAGCTCGATCCCCATCCGGACAGCGAAAGGGCCCGTACGCCTCGGCGTACGGGCCCTTCACGTTGGAGCGGCGCGACTCAGGGACGGTTGCACTTGGTGGATGCGGGGGCATCCCTGCCGGCAATGTATTTGTAGGCGCGCTTGAAGCTTTCGCAGCGCTCCCCATCCTCGGCCCGCGCCCGAGCGGTGCTGGTGTTGTCGTAACCGACGTACTTGCTGATCAGGCCCATGTTGAACTGGTCGGCCGCGGCATTGCTGTTCGGCCGAGCCTGCGTCCAGTACCAGCCGGCGATCTGTGGCGAGTAGGGCAACTGAGAAGCGCGCACCTGATTGTCGCCCATCAGATCGACCCCGATGCCCTTACCGGCCGCCTCGTAGTTGTACGGACCCGTGATCTGGATGTAGCCACGACCCCGGTATCGCAACGGGTCGTAACCGCGTTCGCCGATCGCGTAGTCGAAGGTGGACTCGTGTGCCAGCGTGGCCAGGAAGGCCGCCTTACGCTGCGGAGTGCTGGCGATGCCGCGCTTGCGCATCTCGGCGTTCAGATACGGCAGCCCCTGCTCCACCCGGCTGGTGTCGGCGACCCGGCCCGGGAACATCTTCTCCAGGTCACCCCGGGTGATGTCACCGGCCTTCGGCGGCCCCGGATCGACCGGCGGCGGGGTTGGGGTGGAATCCTTGGTGGCACCGAACAGGGCACCCCAGGTCTGCGGTCCGACGACCCCGTCCTGCGCCAGTCCCTTCGACTTCTGGAACGCCTTGACCGCACCGAGGGTCCGCGGACCGAAGGAGCCGTCCACGCTGACCGACTGGCCGGAGTTGCGCAGCAGGGTCTGCACCGCGCGGACCCGGTTGCCCTCGGTGCCGTAGCGGGTCACGACGCTCAGCTTCGCCAGCGTCTTGGGGCCGACGATCCCGTCCTGCACCAGGCCGTTGCGGGCCTGGAAGCCCTTCACCGCGCTCTTGGTGGCCGGACCGAAGCTGCCGTCGATCTCGATGTTGAAGCCATTGGCGCGCAGCAGATACTGCAGGCCGCTGACGCGGTTGGAACGGGTGCCTTCCTTGAGCACAGGTGCGCTGGCGGCGTACGCCGCGGAGATGCCGACCGGGGCCGCGACACCGACGGTGGCGAGCACCGCGATCGTGGCGGCGACGATCTTCTTCTTGCCCTCGAACATTTTCTGGTCTCGCTCTCTGGGGGGAGCCCCTTGCCGGGATGTACACCGGGGACGTTAGGGACAGCCGGGTGCGAGCGACCAGAGTCGTGGGGGTGGATGGTTCCGCCGGATACTTCCGGGCGTCTTTATGTCGGCTCGCGCGCGGCGCGCCATGACCCCGCTCTTCGGCCCAGTCGTCGAAATCCCGCGGTGGGTCGGTGCCCGGTGGCGTAGTAGACGCGAGATTTCTCCTTGATGGGCCTGCATCACGGGGACGCGCCGCTGGACGCTCGCCTCCCGACGCTCATCGAGCAGCCCGCCATCGGCAGGGTGCGTCCGCAACGCTCATCGAGTAGCCCGCCATGCGGAGCCTGCGGAGCAATGGCGGGCGACGGTCCTATAGATCGTCAAGTGGTCATGAGGTCGGTTTTGAGGTTTCGGTAGATGGTGCGGGCGAGGTGGCGTTTGAGGCATCGGATGGTTTCGGCGCGGGTCTTGTGTTCGCTGGTGCGTCGGTGGAAGTAGGCCTGGGTGTCGGGGTCGCGGCGCAGCCGGCCGATGATGACCA
>NZ_NMVP01000019.1 GCF_002250705.1 Enemella evansiae | reverse complement strand
CCGGGTGGTCTTATCGGGCCGGTTGACCTCGATCACCTCGATCCCGGCCGCCAGCAGATGCACCGTCAACCCGGCCCCATACGAACCGGTCGACTCGACCCCGATCGCGGTGATCGGTCCGTGGCCGGCGACCCAGTCCACCAACGCGGCATAACCCGCGCGGGAGACCGGGAACTCCCGATCAGCCAACAACACCCCGGTCTCGGTGAGCACGACCGCGTGATGGGTGCGTTGATGAGTATCGACCCCGGCCACCACCGGGGTCGGGTCTTGAGGCGTGGCATGGTTGGTGGTCATCATGGGTGATGTCTCCCTCTACAACTGGATCGAGGGATGACCTCCCAGGCCGGGCGGACACCACAGTGATGAGACACCGATCAAGGTCCTATCAAGTCACACCCGCCCGGTCTGGCCATCCAAACCGAAAGAGGGGCCCGGCGGGCCGGCCGTCGACAAGTCGCGTTCAAGGCACCCAACCAACAGCGCCAGTGTCGAGATCGGTCAAACGAACAACCCAGACCCCAAAGACATCATCCCCAAGGCCACCGGACCCCCACCACCATCCTCACTGTGTCGAGATGAACAGGCGTGTCGAGATGAGCAGGCGTCCAGACGAGTCAGCCGCCGAACGCCCGGTGCAGCACCAGCGCGAGCCCGGTGCGATCGCGCTGCTCGAGTTTGCGGAGCAGGGTGGAGACATGGTTCTTGACGGTGCCCTCGGCGAGCACCAGCTCGGCCGCGATCTCGGCATTGGTGAGACCGCGGGCCACTCGTTCGGCGACCAGCCGTTCGGTCCGGGTGAGCGCCGCCAGCGGATCGTTTCGGTCGGCGGATTCTCCACCGGACAAGGCGATCCGGGCGATCCGAGGATCGATCACCACACCCCCGGTGGCCACCTCGCGGATCGCCTCGGCGAGCCGGTCGGTGGAGACGTCCTTGAGCAGGAAACCGGCCGCGCCCGCACCCAGCGAGCCGAGCACCACGGCCTCGTCGTCGAAGGTGGTGAGCACCAGCGCCGGCAGGCCGGGATGGCGTTCGGCCAGTGCCGCAACGAGTTCCAGGCCGTCCATTCCCGGCATCCGGGCATCGGTGAGCACGACATCGGGACGGCAGCGCGGCAGCACCGCCAGCGCCTCCCGGCCGTCGGCCGCCTCGCCGACGACCTGGAGACCGTCGGCGGTCTCCAACAGCATCCGCAGTCCGCGGCGCAGCAGCTGCTGATCGTCCACGACCAACAATCGGATGGTCACGCGGCGGCCTCCGGGAGGCTCCCGGTGAGCACCACACCGCGTGCGTCGCTGCGGGCGGAGAAGCTGCCGCCGAGCTGCTCGGCGCGCTCGGCCAACGACCGCAACCCGAAGCCGGGTTGGGTTTCCGCGAGTTCGGTACCGCGTTCGGCGCCGTTGTCGCCGATCTCGATCTCGACGCCCCGGTCGCGCCAGTGCACGGTGATCTCCACCCGGTCGGCGGTGGAGTGCCGCAGCACATTCGTCAGCCCCTCCTGCACCAGCCGGTAGGCGAAGAGCGAGGCGGCGTGGCCGAGTGGCTGCTCGATGCCGCGCTGGCGTACCACCACCTCCAGTCCGGTGCCGCGGAAGCTGTCCGCGATCGCTTCGAAGGCAGCGATTCCGGAGAGATTCGCCTCGCGCGGTGGGTTCAGTGCCCGGACCCAGCGCCGCATGTATGCCATCGCATCGCGGGCCTGTTCGCAGGCCTGGCCGACTTCGGCGTACGCCGCCCCGGGTTCGCGCTCGTGGATCCGTTCGGCGTACTCAAGACTCATCCCGATCAGCGTCAGCCGATGTCCGAGCCCGTCGTGCAGTTCGCGGGCCGAGCGGGCGCGTTCGTCGGCGAGCATCAGCTCCTTCTCCACATGGGTGGCGGCGCGGAGTTCGCCGAGGAGCCGTTGGTTGGTACGCCGTTCGGCGGCCAGTTCGCGGAGCAACTGCCCGAGCACCAGCCCGAGCCCGCCGAGGACGGTCAGCGAAACGAGTTCGAGCAGCAGGAATGCCAAGCTGCGTTGGACGAGGACCATCGTCACGGTCGCCACCAGAGCGTAGACCGCGAGACCTGCGATGCCGTACCAGAGACCGTTGCTGGCGATGACCAGACTGATCGACAACAGGGTGAGCAGCAACGGCACCGCACCGCCACCACCGACCGCGGCCAGCGCGGAGGCGATCAGCATCAACTGGAGCAGCCGAGGGTCTCGCCACACCCGCCACGCGATCCAGCACAGCGCGACCAGGACACTGCCCACACAGCCGGTCACCAGCAACCAGAAGTACTGTCGCTGGGCCGCGAGCGAGGTGACCACGTTGAACAGCACGAGCACGCCGACGAGCACATCGAGCAGCACCAGCATCCGGCGTGACATTTTCATGGCTTCAGCCTAGGGACCCCGGGCCCGGTCGAGGAGTGACCGTGGTCATGGTTTCGGGGGCGGGGTCGTGACCCGGGCCAGCGGATCCGGCGGTCGCTCCGCGGCACGGTGGAGTCATGCCTGCAATCATCGAAACTCCCAACCCGTCCGAAACCAATGCCAGCACGAAGAAACCACGACTCCCCGGTTGGCTGCGCGCCGTGCTGGTACCGGTGTTGTTCATGGCGACCGTGATGGTCGTCCAGCTCGGTTACAGCGCCATCCCCGGGGTCACCGCGGCGATGTCCGATCCGAACAATCTGCTGCTGGTCGTGCTGTCGAATCTCGGCGGCGCACTGCTGGTCACCGTCGCGGTGCTCGGGGTGATCGCACTGCTGATGCGCCTGGTCGACCGCGCCCCGCTGCGGCGGATCGGCCTGGTCTGGACCCGGCACAGCCTGCCGGCGCTCGGACTCGGTCTGCTGATCGTCGTCGTGATCGGCCAGCTCGTCATGTGGGGCGGTCTGCTGGTCGGCCAGACTCAGCGAGTGACACTGCCGCCGGACCTGCTGTCGACCGGGATGATCGCGGCAACGATCGCGCTGGCACTGATCCGGGCGTTCCTGCTGCAGGGGATTCCGGAGGAGCTGTTCTTCCGGGGTTATCTGATGCAGGCCCTGGCGGAGCGGCCCCGGGTGGCCGCGCTGGCCTCGGCCGGTCTGTTCGCGGTGATTCACCTGGTCTCCAAGGGCGGTCAGCAGAATCTGGTGGACCGGTTGCTCTATCTGCTGATCCCGCTCGGGTTCGGGTTCCTGGCCGCGGCCCTGATGCTGCGCACCCGATCGATCTGGTCCGCGGTCGGCGTACACGCGGGTTTCCATGTATCGAACCTGATCGGCCAGTTCTCCGGGCTGGCACCCGAGGGACGGTACTTCTGGGTGGTCACCGGTCTGGTGCTGCTGTTGGCGGGGTTCGTCGTGCTGCGTGGCTATCGCGGTGACCGGGTGATCATCGATCGCTGAGGTCCGCCAGGTCGTACCAGTCCATGCCGCGCGCGGTCGCCCAGTCCCGGGCGGCCGCGCGCAGTGCGTCGGCGACACCGCGGTCGGCGTAGGCGTCGGGCACGAAGAGGCGTTCGGCGCGCAGCTCTCCCCCGCCGGTACGCCCGGGCCACGGCAGTGGTCGGATCCGGGCGGTGAGCAGCAGGCCGGCATGCTGGTTGTCGAGTTCGGCCCACCAGGCCGGGTGCTGGTCGCGGTATTCCCGCCAGGCGTCGACGAACCGGTCCATGAATCCCTGGCCCGGTTCGAGCCCCTCCGCCCGGGCGGCCTGGATCACCAGGGCCGCGACCAGCGGCGCATCGGCCTCACTCGCCTGACGGATCCGTGCCCCGGTCATACCCTGATCGTCCCACGTTCATCGACCAGGGCGCAGCGACCAGTACCCACGTTCATCGAGTAGGTCGCGCAGCGACCAGTACCCCGTTCATCGAGTAGGTCGCGCAGCGACCGTGTCGAGATGAACCAGAAAAAATCTCCTCAAACCTCTTGAGTTATTCGAACACGATGACTAATGTTGGATGTAGCAGATGAGAGGAGGTGACCACAGATGACCACCGAACGAGCCCAGGTCTTCGCCGCGATCCGCGCCGAAAGCGAGCAGATCGCCCAGGCCGAAGCACACCGGCTCGTCGGGATCGCCGCCGCCTGCGACACCTACTCCGGACTCAACACCCACACCGACGAACTCACCGCCCGCGTGCTGCACGGTGAACAGCTCGTGTTCCCCGGCGCGGACGGTACGCCCGGCATCACCGAGTTCTTCCACCTCGAGTTGGCGATGTCGCTGGGCAGTTCACCGGAGACCGCCGCAGGTCTGGACCGCCGACGTATTGAATCTGCGGCATCGGCATCCGATCCTGTGGCAGGCCACCTTGGACTGCGACATCCCCGTCTGGGTCGCCCGCGACAT
Organism: Enemella evansiae; assembly: GCF_002250705.1. Taxonomy (GTDB): domain Bacteria; phylum Actinomycetota; class Actinomycetes; order Propionibacteriales; family Propionibacteriaceae; genus Enemella; species Enemella evansiae. Next base: position 30,412 of record NZ_NMVP01000019.1, on the reverse strand, counting down.
CTCCCGCGCCGCCCTGCACTTGAACTTCACCCAGGCCCGCGAATTCGACTCCCTCTGGTCACTCCGGCTGGTCAACCTCACCCCGAAACGAGCGGTGGCGACGACCGAGGCCCAGGTCGCGTTGATTCTCAACGACGACAAAGAAGCCGAACGCCAGGCCGCCAAGAAGCAACGCCGCGTGGAGTTCACCCCCAGCCGGAACACCCCGGGGATCACCGACCTCTACGCCAACCTCGACGCCGGTGACGCCGCACAGTTGAACGGCACCCTCGACCGCCTCGCCGACGTCTTGAAAGCCGGCGGGTCCACCGCCGGCCGTGACGAGCTCCGCGCCGAAGCCCTCGGCCATCTGGCCCACCCGGAACGGGCCCGGCAACTGCTGCAACCCTCGCTGTTCGATGGCGCGACCGTCACCCCTGGTGGTGATGTGGTCAACAAGCACGGTGAGATCGTCACACCCACCAGTGAGCGCTGCCGGCACGGTGCCGAATTGATCCTGCACATGAACTCCCGAGACCTCGCGAATGGCCGCGGCGGTGAAGGCGACGCGCTCGGACCGGTCACCCTCCAGCATCTGAAGGAGCTGCTGGCACAGTGCGGTGGGACCGTGAAGGTGCGGCCGGTGATCGACCTGGCCGCGCCGGTGATGGTGAACACCTACCGGCCCTCCGACGAGTTAGCGCAGCGGGTCAAACTGCGCGACCGGTATGTGATGTTCCCCCGATCGAATCGCAGTGCGTTCGGCCGCGGGATCGACCTCGATCACACCATTCCCGCACCGGAGGGGCCGACAAGCTCGGACAACCTGGGGCCGCTGAACCGGTCAGCCCACCGCGCCAGAACCCACGCCGGATTCACCCTCGAGCAACCCTCCCCGGGGGTGTTCCACTGGCGAACACCGGCAGGGCAGGAGGCTTGGGTCAGCCGCCACGGGACCTGGGAGCATCCACCGCCCGATCATCTGATCAACGACCCGGCCGCCTCGCTCTCCCGAACCGAAAAGCTACTTCGGGAGACCCTCTGCAACGGCCAGGCCCAGTTGGAAAAGGAACAGGCCGAAGCCGAACAAGCCGCCGACGAAGCCCGCGAACGCGAGCGACTCCGCCGCGCCCGCAAGAACCAACGCCTCCGCGACCTACGCCAGGCAGCCCGCGAACAAGCCGAGGCAGCCAAACAGAAGAGTGCGAAGCAGAAGGCGAAGAAGCCGGCTCACCCGGAGCACCGGCCTGCCCTGATTCCCCACCGTGGCAGCGAATCCGCCGAGCCCCTACCGTTCTGATCCGGTCGGGGCATCGTCCTTCGGTCCGAGCATGGTGTGCCATGCCCCAACCGAACTCCCATGCCCCGACCACGGGAGCGCGGCCCCCACGTTGGTTGAGCGAGGAGCGCAGCGACGAGTCGAAACCATCGTCACGCTGACGCCGTGGCTTCGACTCGCCGTTCCTCCTCGCTCAGCGAGCATGGGATTCCTCTCGACACGGTCGCTGCGCGACCTACTCGAGGAACGTGAAAAGGACGCACACTCAGCCGAGGTGACCACCGTCAGTCGAGGCCGAGGGCCGCCCGAGGGTCACCGTTGAGCAACCAGTCGACCGTCTCGTCGGCGATCGGTGGCAGCCCCGGGGTCTTGTCGGCATGGAGTTCCAGCAATCCCTCCCGGGCCTGGGCCGGGGTCCAGATCGGATAGTCCGAGCCGAACAGCAACTTGTTCACCACATCCCACTCCTGGGCCCGGATCAGCGCGCGGCGCCCGTCCGCCGGCCGCGCCCAGGCGGCCGACACGTCGGAGAACACGCGCGGATTCTTGCGGATCACCGCGATCGTCTCGCGCTGCCAGGGATGCCCCATATGGGCGATGATCTGGGTGATCCCGGGGTGCCGGCGGGCGACCTCGTCCACGACCAGCGGATTGGAAACCTCGAGCCTGCCCACCGGTGAGGGGGTCGCACCCATGTGCCAGAGCAGCACCAACCCGGCCTCCTCCACGGCCCGATAGAACGGGTCGAAGCGTTCGTCGCGCGGGTCGAACAACGCGAGCACCGGATAGAGCTTGATCCCCCGCAACCCGTGCGCCACCCCATCGGCGAGCTGCTCCAACACGTCGTCATCGGTCGGATCCAGAGCCATGAAGCCGATCGTGTTCGTCTTCGTCCGCCGACAGAAGTCCGCGATGTATTCATGCGGCGAGGTCATCCCGACCGCGGTCGCCCGGATGCCGAAGACCAACGCCAGGTCGACCCCCTGCATCGCCTCGTCATATGCCTCCGGGGTGGTGTCCACCCACTCGTGTCCATAGATCGGCTGCCAGTGGTCGTGCCACTCGCACCCCCAGTGCTCCGACAGCTGCGCGTGGGTGTGGACGTCGATCATCGAGTTCCCTTCGTCATCCGAATCACTGCTCCTGTTCCGTTCCCCGGTTCCGCATCGGCCGCCACCGGCCGGCCGCCGACCAGCACCAGCTCGATCCCCGCCGGCTCCATCCGTGGCCTGGTGAAGCTGGACCGGTCGGCGAGCCGCTGCGGATCGAGCACCACCAGATCCGCGACCGCACCCACCGCGATCCGGCCGCGATCCAGTCCGACCCGATCCGCGGGCGCCGACGTGCAGCGGCGTACCCCCTCGACCAGATCGGGCGCGAATTCGCTGAGATAGCGGGGAAAGCAGCCGAAGCTGCGCGGATGGGGTACGCCGCCAGCGGTCGCCCCGGTATCGGCCAACGCCTGCCCATCGGAGGCGACCACGGTCGCCGGATGGGCGAGCACCTGTCGCAGATCCTCCTCTGCGCGGCCGAAGGCGACCATCATCACCGCATTGTCGTGCTCAGCAAGCAGATCGAGGGCGAGTTCGGCAGCCGGGCGCCCCAGCTCGGCGGCACTCTCGTCGAGGATCCGACCGACCAGCGACTGATCCTCCCCGGGCATCGCGCAGATCATGATCTCGTCCCATCCGACCGGATTGTGCTCCCATTCGGCCGCGATCCGCTGCCGGGTCGCCGGGTCCCGCAGCAGCACCGCCCGCTGCCCACCCACCGGCAGCCAACCCGGCAGCAACTGCGCCAGCGGGGCGTTGCCGGCCAGATAGGGATAGATGTCCACGCCGATATCGAACCCATCGGACCGAGCCCGGTCGATCATCGCCAGCGCCTCACCGACGACACCGCGGTTCCGCCGCCCGACCGACATCAGATGCGAGATCTGGGTGCGGCACCCGGTCTCGCGAGCGACCGCGAGCACCTCGGCCACCGACTCCAGCAACCCATCGGTGTAGTCCCGGATGTGCCAGGCGAACAGCTTGTCCCGCTCGGTGACCACCTCGGCCAGCCCACACAGTTCTCGATGATCGGCGTGCTGCAGTGGCGGATAGATCAATCCGGTCGACAACCCGACCGCGCCCTGATCGAGGGCCTCGGCGAGCAGGTCCCGCATCCGCGTCAGCTCGGTGTCGGTGACCGGCCCCGCCACCCCCTGCCGTACGCCCCAGCGCAGCGGCAGGTGCGCGACGAGCGCCGCCACGTTCAGCGCCGGCCCCACCCGCTCCAGCGCGTCCAGGTAACCGGTCAGATCGGTCTGGTCCAGGCGTACCGCGGGATCCAGGTCGAGATAGGCGACCGCCGCGCGCATGCCCACCGGGTCCGCAGCGGGCCGGGGCACCACACCGAGCCCGCAGTTGCCGACCACCTCGGTGGTCACCCCCTGGCGCACCTTGCTCTGCCCGCGGGGATCGGAGAGCAGGGTCAGATCCGAATGGGTGTGGATGTCGACGAACCCGGGGCAGACGATCTTGCCGGCGACCTCCACCACCTCGGCATCGACCGCGGTCCCCGGTGGCAGCAACCCCGCGACCCGACCATCGGTGATCAACACCTCTGCCGGGATCGCCGGCGCCCCGGTGCCGTCGATCACACGGCCGCCGCGGAGCAGCAGCGACGCTGCTGGCGGGGGAACACCGGTGGGCATAATGTGGAACTCTATTCCATGACCGTTCGATCCCGCCAGAGGAGTCTCCATGGCCGAAGCCGTCCATCCCGCCGACATCCCGGCCCCGCCGGTACCACTCTCCCCCGGCATGCGCGCCGGTGACTTCATCTTCGTCAGCGGCCAGGTCGCCAGCCGTCCCGACGGCTCGGTGCTGGTCGGTGACTTCGCCCAGGAGGTGGAGCTCACCCTGGACAATGTCGAGGCGATCCTGAAAGCCGGCGGCGCCGGCCTCGGCGATGTGGTCAAGGTGAACGCCTGGCTCGGCAGCGCGTTGCACTTCACCCGCTTCAACGAGATCTATGCCCGCCGCTTCCCACAGCTGCCGCCGGCGCGGACCACGGTGGTGGTCGCCTTCGGCCATCCCGACGTGCGCGTGGAGATCGACGCGATCGCCCATCTCGGCCGGAACGCTTGACCGCTGGCGTGGAATAGCATTTCATGAATGTGTCGCGAGGGTTCCACCACGCGACCTCCTGCACTACGACGAAGTCGAGGTCTTGATGAGTGGCACCAGCGAATCCCCACGATCACAGGGAATCTGGGATCGGGCGCGTGCGGTGATCCCCGGTGGGGTGAACTCCGGCACCCGCGCCAACGGTGCCCCGCTCAGCCTGGCCGATGCCGAGGGGGCGTACGTCGTCGACGCCGACGGCCGGCGCTATCTGGACTTCCACGCCGCCTTCGGCGCGATCCTGCTCGGCCATCGACACCCCATCGTCGACGACGCCGTGGCGGCCAGCCGCGACGGGGTGGATCTGGTCGGTTACGGGGTCACCGAGACCGAGGTGCAGCTCGCCGAACTGCTCGCCCGGACCATCCCGAGCATCGAGCAGACCCTGCTGGTGAACACCGGCAGCGAGGCGGTGGCGTACGCCCTGCGGATCGCCCGGGCCCACACCGACCGGCGGCTGATCATCAAGGTGCAGGGCGGTTTCCACGGCTGGTCCGATGCGGTGGCCCGCAACGTGATCTCCGCCCCGGGCCGGGAATACGGCGACGATCCGATCTCGGCGGGGATCCTGCCCGAGGTGCTGGCCGCCACCCTGATCGCCGAATGGAACGACCTCGACTCGATCCGTCGGCTCTTCGACGAACATCCCGACCAGATCGCGGCGGTGATCGTCGAACCCATCCCGCACAACGTCGGTGCCCTGCTGCCCACCGACGGATTCCTGGCCGGCCTGCGGGAACTGACCAGCGACCGCGGCGCCCTGCTGATCTTCGATGAGGTGATCACCGGATTCCGGCACGCCCTCGGCGGCTATCAGAGCATCGCGGGCATCACCCCCGACCTGACGACCTTCGGCAAGGCGATGGGCAACGGGTACGCCACAGCGGGCGTCGGCGGCCCGGAACGGGTGATGCGGCAGGCCGATCCCGCCAAGGGCGGCGACGTGTCGGTGATGGGAACCTTCAACGGCAATCCGGTCTCCTGCGCCGCCAGCCTGGCCACGATCGGTTATCTGCAAGAACATCCGGACTTCTATGACCGCACCTACGCCTTCGGGGAACGGATGCGCAGCGGGCTGCGGCAGATCTTCGCCGAGACCGAGGTGCGGGCCACGGTCGCCGGCCACGGGGGCACGTTCACCATCTATTTCGGCATCGACCAGGCCCTGGGCTACCGCGACCTGGTGGCGTTGGACCGCGCCGCCTCGCACGCCTACCTGCGCGGCATGATCGACCGCGGCCACCTGCTGCTGCCGATGGCGATGAAGCGCAACCACGTGTCCGGGGCGTTCACCGAGGCCGACATCGAGGGTGCCCTGGCAGCGGCCCGGGACACGGCTGAGACACTGGCGGCAGCAGGTGAACTGCCCCGGACCGGGTCCTTGGCGCCGACCGGACAGACCGCCTGAAACCACACCGAGTAAGGAAACCATGCGCCTGTGCAGCTATCGCACCTCCGACGACGAGCTTCGTCACGGCAGGCTCGGTGACGACGAGCTGATCGACGACCTCGGCCCCGGGGACCTGTCGGCCCTGATCGCGTTGGGCTCCGACGGAACCCCGCCGGTCCGCAACACCGGGGACCGACTACGACTCGACGAGGCCACCCTGGTCGCACCGCTGCTCGACCCGCCGAAGATCCTCTGTGCGGCCTCGAACTACCAGGCCCACATCGACGAGGGGGGTGGGCAACTGGTCGACCCCGCGCGGACCAGCCCCAAGATCTTCACCAAGCCACACACCTCGCTGGCCGGGCCCGGTGATGTCTTCGAGATCCCCGAGATCTCCGCCGGGGCCGACTGGGAGGCCGAACTGACCGTGGTGATCGGCCGCGGCGGCCGGGACATCGCGGTCGAGAACGCGCTCGAGCACGTGTTCGGCTACACCGTCGGCAACGACATCTCGCTGCGGAAACTCGCGCTCGGCTTCGAGCGGGACACCGAGAACGCCTGGGTCGGCTTCTTCGATTGGCTGGAAGGGAAATGGGCCGATGGGGCCGCGCCGATCGGCCCGTGGATCGTGACCGCCGACGAGATCATCGACCCGCAGGCACTGGAGCTGACCCTGACCGTGAACGGGGAGCTGAAACAGCAGTCCAGCACCGGTGCGATGATCCACAGCTGCGCCGAGCTGATCGCCTTCTGCTCCCGGCTCTGCACCCTCTCCCCCGGCGACCTGATCATGACCGGTACCCCGGCCGGGGTCGGTGCCAGCACCGGCACCTTCCTGGTTGACGGGGACACCATGACCGCATCGATCGGCGGCATCGGCGATCTCACCACCCCGATCCGCGCCAAGACGGACCGGGCGAGCTGAGGCGTACGAATGGAGTGCTTCAGACCGGCGGCGTCAGTCGCGCGCGACCGCCCGCAGCGCATCCACCATCGCCGGATTGCTGCCCAGTTGCTGGGCGCTGTCGGAGAGCTGCTGCAGCAACCGCTTCTGCGCCGGCCCGGCGAACTCACCGGAGGCACCGGACAGGCTCAACGCGCCGATCGTGCCCCGGTCGTCGGTGACCAGCACCGCCAGGCAGGACAGCCCCTCGGCGTACTCGTTGTCATCGAAGGCGTAGCCACGACGGCGGATCCGACCCAGGTCGCGGCGCAGTGCCGCCAGGTCGGCGGCGGTCCGCCCGGTCGGGGTCGCCCACGGTTCGTCGGGGACATGCCGCTCGACATCCTCCGGCGCCAGATCCGACAGCAGCATCTTGCCCAGCGCGGTGCACCAGGCCGGCCCGTGCGAACCGACGGTGGCATCGAACCGCAGCGCCCGGTCGGGGCGCTCCACGGCCACGTGCAGCACCTCGGTGCCGTCGAGGATGGCGAGGTTGGCGGTCTGCCGGGACTGGCGGGCCAGGTCGGTCAGCTCGTCGTGCGCCAGCGCGCTGACATCCAGACCACCCAGGTAGGCCTGGGAGAGCGCCATCACCTGATGACCCAGCCGATAGGAGGGCTGCTCGTCCACCCGGACCAGGAAATCCTCCTGGACCAGGGCACTGAGCAACCGGACCAGCGTGCTCTTGGGCAATTCGCTGCTCTCGTGCAGCTCCGCCAGCGTCATCGGGCCGCGATGGGCGCCGATCAGCTGCAGCAGCCGCAGACCACGGGAGAGCGCCTGGGTGTGATAGTTGGCTGCGCTGCGCCCCTGGGTGGACGTCGCCATCCGCACTCCAATCGCCGAAGAGATCCACATGGCACGGTGTGCCACGTTGCTCGACACGATACCGAAACAACCGACGGGAGGACCCCTTGATCAGGGTCGGCATCATCGGGACCGGTTTCATCGCCGATTCCCATGCGGGAGCCATCGCCGGCAGTCCGCGTACCACGCTCACCGCGATCCACGACCGGGCACCCGAGGCGGCGCAGCGTTTCATCTCCCGCTGGGGTGGTGTCGCCATGCCCGATGCGGAGGCGCTGATCTCCTCGGCCGAGGTGGATGCGGTGATCGTCTGCACGCCCAACGACACCCACGTCGACCTGGCGATGACGGCCTGTCGGCACGGCAAGCATGTGCTGATCGAGAAGCCGATCGCGCTCGAACCGGTGAGCGCGCGGGCGATGACCGACGCCTTCGCCGCCGCCGGACTGGTCTTCCAGGCCGGGCACGTGCATCGGCACACCGATCTCGGCCGGGCGGTGCAGGACTGCATCACCAGCGGTGCGCTCGGCACGATCGAGGCGATCCGGATCGCGATCACCGGCGGGTGGATCTGGCCCGGTTGGCAGGGCTGGGTGCTCGACCATCAGCGCTCCGGCGGGCATGCGCTGCACAACGGCGTACACCTCTATGACCTGGCCTCGTGGTGGCTGCACTCGCCGATCGTGAGGGCCAGCGCGCTCGGCCAGCAGCTCACCTCGGGCCGGTTGGCGATCGACGACGCACTGGTGGCGACCCTGGTCGCCGAATCCGGCGCCTCGGCGATCTGTGAGATCTCCCGGGGTGAACGGCCGCGGGCGACCGCCCTGTTCGAGGTGGTCGTCCAGGGCAGCGCGGGCAGCCTGGTCCGCGCCTGGTCCTCCGACGGCGGGGTGGCGTTCACCGACGAGGCCAGCGGCCCGCTGGCGGCGGCGTTCAACGACCCGTTCCGGCTGCAGCTGGATTCCTGGGCGGACGCCATCCTCGATGGTCGGCCGGTGAATCCGTCGCTGTCCGATGCGGTCCAGTCCGTCGCGGTGGCGGATGCCGTGACCCGAGCGGCCCGCAGCAACCGGGTCGAGGAGGTGGCCCGATGAGGCTCGAGTCGGTGGTCCTGGCCCATGACGGCCGGCCCGGTTCCCCGGAACGGATTCCGGCGGTCCTCGGCCCGGCGGCCGAACAATGTCCCGAGCTGGCCCTGAAGGGGGTGCTGGCCCTCGGCGGTGGCGACGCCGCCGGCTTGGCCGAGCAACTCGGAACCCGGGTGCTGGATCCCGGGCAGCTCGGCGACACCGATCTGGTCGTCGGCACCCTGCATCCCGAGACGCTGCTCGGCACCCCCGAGCTGGGCCGGGCGGGCATGGTGGCCGCGGACCGGTTGATCGGCACCGACCGGGAACAGGTCGAGCGGTTGCGCGGCCTGGCGTACGCCGACCGGTTGCGTCCGCTGACCCCGTGGCGGCACCACGCCGCGGTGACCCCGCTGCTCGCCTCGGTCGCCGGCGGCCGGTTCGGGCTGATCCACGCCATCCACGCCGAACTGCTGGCCGGCAATGCCGATGTCACCGAAGGGACCTGGGCGCTGCCCTGGCTGACCGCCGGCGTACTCGATCTGATCTCGCAGTTCGTGCCGGCCGGGGAGCTGACCCTGCACGCGGTCGAATGCGGCTCCAGCGTCACCCTCTCCGGCACCTGGCGGGACGGCTGCATCTTCACCGCGATGATCGGCTCGCCGCGCCCCGGCGTCCCGGAGAGCGTGCACCGCTATCGGCTGCTGGCCAGCCACGGCCAGGCGTTCGTGGATCTCGCCTCACCGCTGATGACCCTCTACACCAACCGGATCGAGCGGATCCCGCTGACCACCACCCCGATGGCCCGGCAGCTCAGCCTGATCGCCACCGGTGGCGGGGCCGGTTTCGACGTGCTCGTCGATTCGGCCGCACGGGTGGCGATGATCCGCGAGTCGATCGCGACCGGTGCAGTGGTCAGCTCGATGTCGGTGGGCAGCGTTTAACTTGGGGGCATGGCTGTCACCGAAGAGACCCTGCACGATTCCGCCCTCGAGGTGCTGCGCCGGCTGACCGGCAATCCCGCTGCGGAGTTCCGGGACGGCCAGTTCGAGGCGATCGAGGCGCTGGTCCGGGATCGCCGGCGGGCGCTGGTGGTGCAGCGCACCGGCTGGGGCAAGTCGGCGGTCTATTTCGTCGCCAGCCTGCTGCGCCGCCGTGCGGGTGCCGGCCCGACGCTGATCGTCTCACCGCTGCTGGCGCTGATGCGCGACCAGGTCGCCGCGGCCGAGCGGGCCGGGGTGCGCACCGCCGCCATCAACTCCGCCAACCCGACGGAGTGGGACGAGATCATCGAGCGGCTGGGGGCCGGTGATCTCGATCTGCTGCTGGTCTCCCCCGAGCGGCTGACCAATCCGCGCTTCCGCGACACCGTGCTGCCCCGGTTGATCCCCGACCTCGGCCTGCTGGTGGTGGACGAGGCGCACTGCATCTCCGACTGGGGCCACGACTTCCGGCCCGACTATCGCCGGATCGCCGAGCTGATCACCCAGCTGCCGCCCGGTGTCCCGGTGCTCGCCACCACCGCCACCGCCAACGAGCGGGTGGTCACCGATGTCGCCGAACAGCTCGGCAGCGACGGCGCCGAGGTGTTCACCCTGCGCGGGGCGCTGGCCCGGGATTCGCTGCGGCTGGGTGTGCTCCGGCTGCAGACCTCGCGGCAGCGGCTCGGCTGGCTGCTCGCCCACCTGACCGAGCTGCCCGGTTCGGGCATCATCTACGCGCTCACCGTGTCGGCCGCCGAGGACACCGCACGGCTGCTCGCCGACGCCGGTCACCGGGTGCTGGCCTACACCGGCCGGACCGACCCGGCCGATCGGGAGGCCGCCGAGCAGGCGCTGAAGAACAACGAGGTGAAGGCGCTGGTCGCCACCAGCGCGCTCGGGATGGGCTTCGACAAGCCCGATCTGGGTTTCGTGGTGCATCTCGGCGCACCCAGTTCCCCGGTCGCCTACTACCAGCAGGTGGGCCGCGCCGGCCGCGCCACCGAACGCGCCGACGTGCTGCTGCTGCCCGGGACCGAGGACAAGGACATCTGGCGCTACTTCGCCACCACCTCGATGCCGACCGAGCACAAGGTGGGCCAGGTGCTCGGTGCGCTGGAACAGGCCGGGAAGCCGCTCAGCGTGCCGGCGCTGGAGGCACGGGTGGATCTGCGCCGGTCCCCGCTGGAGCTGCTGTTGAAGGTGCTCGCGGTCGACCGTGCGGTGGAGAAGGTGAGCGGTGGTTGGCAGCTCACCGGCCGGGGCTGGAGCTATGACAAGGAGCGTTACGACCGGATCGCCGAGGCCCGGGAACGCGAGCAGCAGGCGATGATCGACTTCGAGCAGGGCCCGATGTGCCGGATGGAGTTCCTCACCCGGCAGCTCGACGACCCGACCTCGGCCGCGTGCGGACGCTGCGACAACTGCCTGCGCGCGGCCGGCGAACCGGTCTGGTACGCCACCGAGGTGCCGACCGATTGGGCGGAGCGGGCCGATGCCGGGCTGGCCCGGGTCGGCGTACCGATCGAGCCGCGCACCCAGTGGCCGTCGGGGATGGACCGGCTGTCGGTGCCGGTCAAGGGCCGGATCGCGGCGGAGGAGGCGTACGCCGAGGGCCGGGCGATCGCGCGGCTCACCGATCTGGGGCACGGTGCGGCGCTGCGGCAGCTGTTCAGCACCGATGAGCAGGGTCGACCGGTGGATGCCGAGGTGCCCGAATCACTGGCCCGGGCCTGCGTCGAGGTGCTGCGGGAGTGGGACTGGGCCGAGCGGCCGGTGGCGGTGATGTCGGTGGGTTCGCTGAGTCGGCCGCGGCTGGTCCGCTCACTGGCCGAGGGGCTGGCCCGGCTGGGGCGGCTCACCGATCTCGGTGTGCTGGCGCCCCGGCCGGGTGTGCCCGCGACCGCACCCGGCAACAGCGCCTATCGGCTGGCCTCGGTGTGGGAGCGCTTCGGACTGACGCCGGAGCAGCGCACCGAGCTGGGCCGGTTGTCCGGACCGGTGCTGCTGGTCGACGACCTGGTGGACTCCCGCTGGACGCTGACCGTCGCCGCCCGCGAGCTGCGGCTCGCCGGGGCCCCGGCGGTGCTGCCGTTCGCGCTGGGCCTCGCCGGTTAGCCGTCACCGGGTCAGACCAGGGGCACCAGGTCGGGTGCCTGCAGCCGGATGCTCTCCGCGGCGGCGTCGGTCTGCTCCTCCTCGGCGGCGTCCTCGGCGGCGGCGACCGCGCGATAGGAGTCCTGCTCCCGGCGCACCTCCTGCTCGTCCCAGCCGAGCAGCGGGGCCACGATCGCGGACAGGTCGGCCAGCGCGGACACCCCGCGGTCGCGGGTCTCGTAGCTGAGCCGGATCCGGTGGTTGAGGATGTCCTCCAGATGCAGCGCCCCCTCGTGCAGCACCGCGAAGGCGGCCTCCACCTTGAGGTAGGCGGGCGCGCTGGGGATCGGTTCGGCCCACTCGGGGTGGTCGGCGATCAGTTCGAGCAGCACCGACACCTCGGTGCCGTAGCGGCCGAGCAGGTGCTCGACCCGATCCTCGTCCCAGCCGAATTCCCTTGCCTGGTTGGCGAACAGTCGACTGGCCGCCTCCAGCCCGGCGGCCCCGACCAGCGGGGTCTGCGCGGTCACCGACGGCAGCCCGGCGGCCATCTGCGGACCGAGCGCGAAGTCGACCGCGTCCTCGGCCATCGCCCGGTAGGTGGTCAGCTTGCCACCGGCGATCACCGACAGGCCGGGGGCGACCTCGGCGACGGTGTGCTCGCGGGAGACCTTGGTCGACTTCGTGTCACCGTCGCCGCCGTTCTTGACGGTCGGCTGCAGCAGCGGCCGCAGCCCGGCGTAGGTGCCGATGATGTCGTCGCGGGTCAGGTTGCTGGCCAGCACCTCGTTGGCGTGTTCGAGCACATAGTCGATGTCGGCGGTGGTGGCCACCGGATGCTGGCGGGCCTGGTGCCAGGCGGTGTCGGTGGTCCCGACGATCCAGTAGCGCTGCCACGGGATGATGAACAGCACCGACTTCTCGGTACGCAGGAACAACCCAGTGTCACCCTTGATCCGATCCTTGTCGAAGATCAGGTGGATTCCCTTGCTGGCAAGGACCTTCAGGCTGCCGTCACTGGCGTCACCGTCGAGGGCGAGCTGCTCGGACTGCTCGGTCCAGACCCCGGTGGCGTTGATGATCCGGCTGGCACGGATGGTGTGCTCGGCGCCGCTCTCCAGATCGCGGACCAGTGCACCGGTGACCCGGCCGCGCTCGTTGCGGGTGAAGTCGACGACCTGGGTGCGGGAGGCGGCGTACGCCCCATAGCCGACGGCGGTGCGGACCAGGCCGAGCACCAGCCGGGCATCGTCCACCCGGGCGTCGAAGTAGCGGATCGCACCGGTCAGCTGCTCGGGCTTGATGTCGGGGAAGACCGCCAGGGCGCCGGCCTTGGTGTAGTGGCGCTGCGGCGGTACCGGGTGGCCCTTGGCGCCGGCCCGGGCCATCACATCGTAGAGCCCGACGCCGACCGCCGAATAGGAGCGCTCGATCACCGGCATCTTCAACGGCCACAGGAAGGGCTGGGCCTTGACCAGGTGCGGTGCGGTCCGCGCGAGCAGCAGGCCGCGTTCCCGCAGCGCCTCGTGCACCAGCGCGAAATCGAGGTTGTAGAGGTAGCGCAGTCCGCCGTGCACCAGCTTGCTGGACCGCGACGAGGTGCCCTGGGCCCAGTCCTGCATCTCGACGATCCCGGTGCGCAGCCCGCGGGTCGCGGCATCGAGTGCGATCCCGGCTCCGGTCACACCGCCGCCGACGACCAGCACGTCCAGGCCCTCGTCGTCGGACATCGCCGAGAGCGCGGCGAGTCGGGATGCGCGGTTCAGGCTGGTGGACTCCACGGTCACTCCTCCAGGTCGGGGTTCGTGTTCCCATCCTTGCCCGCCCTGCACGAACGAGCAACACTAGTGCACAAACGTGCAGGAAGGCGGGTGTCGGATGGACGGACGTGACGAGGAGGCCTATCGGGCCGCGGAGCTCTACTACCTGCAGAACGAGACCATGGAGTCGATCGCGACCCAGTTGGGGGTCTCCCGGTCCACGGTGTCCCGGTTGCTGTCCAGCGCCCGCGCCGAGGGCTGGGTCCGGATCACGCTCGGACCCCGGCCCGGCGGCGACTCCGAGCTCGCCGCGCGACTGCGGCGTACCCTCCGCGTCCGCGCCCACCTGGTGCCGACCCGGGCCAGCGCCACCGATGAGCAGCGGTTGGACCAGGTGACGACGGCGGCGGCGCGGTTGACGGAGTCGCTGGTCCGTCCGGGCAGCACGCTCGGGATGGCCTGGGGCAGCACGGTGGCCGCGGTCGCCTCCCGGCTGCGACGGACCCCGACCCCGGGTGTCTCGATCGTCCAGCTGAACGGGTCGGCGAACACCACCACCTCCGGGATCCCCTATTCGGAAAGCATTCTGTCCACCGCGGCGGAGGCCTTCGACGCCCAGGTGCACTGGTTCCCGGTGCCCGCGTTCTTCGACTATGCCGAGACCAAGCGGGCGCTGTGGCGGGAGCGCAGCATCGCCGGTGTGCTGTCCCGGCAGGCCGAGTGCGACCTGGCCCTCTTCGGGGTGGGCAGTCTGGCCGGGCCCAGACCCAGCCACGTCTACACCTCCGGTTATCTGGACCAGGACACGATGACCGAACTGAGCGCCGGCGGTGTCGTCGGCGATGTCTGCACGGTGCTGCTGCGGGCCGATGGCTCGTACGCCGATCTGGACATCAACGATCGCGCCTCCGGTCCCACCCCGGCGCAGCTGCAGACGATCGGCCGGCGGGTCTGTGTGGTCTCGGGGCGGCACAAGGTGCGCGCGACCCTGGCGGCGCTGCGTGCCCGGGTGGCGACCGACCTGGTGATCGACGAGAGCACCGCCAGGGAGCTGCTGCGGGCGGCAGCACCGAGCAAGAACGGTCGGGTGCGCTGACGGCCCGGGCGGTGATACTGATGCCATGACCGGACGGGACCGCCTGCGCGAGCTGCTCGATGCCGTGCTCGACGGTGAGGGTTCGCTGGCGGGAATGGCCGCCGCGGCGCACTCCTCACCCTTCCATTTCAGCCGCGAGGTGACCCGACTGGCCGGTGAGTCACCGGTGGCGCTGCGCCGGCGGATCGAGCTGGAGCGGGCCGCCTGGCGAATGCAGCGCGGGGCGTCGGTGACCGATACGGCGTTCGATGCCGGTTACGACTCGGTGGACGGCTTCACCCGGGCGTACCGGCGGGCCCACGGTTTCGCACCCAGTCAGACCCCGATCGACGACGCGCGCGGGCACTGGCTCGAATCGGTCAACGGGATCCACTTCCACTCCCCGACCGCGCTGTGGGTGCACGGTCCACCGGGTGTCGGTTCCGGGGTGCTGGCGATCCTGGTCGAACACGACAGCTGGGATGTCGCTGCCCTGCTGGAGTGTGCCTGCGATGTGCCGACCGGGGATCTGCATCGAGTGCTGCAGCCCGGGGGTGCGAGCCTCGACTGGGCCGGTCCCGAGGAGACGCTGTGGCAGGTGCTGCGCCAGTTGGCACTGGCGAACGAGCCGTGGCTGGCCGCCATCAAGGGCGCCGAGGAACCGAAGCTGGACGGCGAATCCGAGGTGGCCGGCCTGGTCGCGAGGCACCGCGCGGTGTCCGAGCGCTGGCTGCGGCTGATCGCCGACATCGATCAGCGGCAGGCCTGGAACGACCGGATCATCGACGCGATCTGTGAACCGCCGGAGAGCTTCCTGCTGTCCGAGGTCGTCGCGCACTCGCTGACCTTCTCCGCCCACCGCCGACAACTCGCCCGTTGGATGCTGCGCACCCTCGGCGCCGCGCCCGGGCCCGATCCCGACCCGATCATCTGGCATCGCCGATTCACCGGAGGAACCCCGTGACCCGTTACCGCTACTACACCGCGACCACCCTGGACGGTTATCTCGCCGACCCCGACGATTCGCTGGACTGGCTGCTCAGCCAACCGGAGACCCCCGCCACCGAGCATCCGGACCAACCGGGCGGCATCCCTGCCTATGAGGACTTCATCGCCGAGATCGGTGTGCTGGTGATGGGCGCGGCGACCTATCAGTGGGTGCTGGACCACCTGGCCGCCTCGGGTGAGGACTGGCCGTATTCCCAACCCTGCTTCGTCTTCACCCATCGCGACCTGACACCGGCCACCGACACGGTACGCCTGGTCGCGGGCGAACCGGCCGACTTCCGGACGGAACTGGAGCGCATCGCGGGCGGCAAGGACGTCTGGGTGGTCGGCGGCGGCGAGCTCGCGACCCGATTCGCCACCGCGGGAATGCTCGATGAGCTGTTGCTGTCCATCGCACCGGTCACCCTGGGCGCCGGGAAACCGTTGTTCCCCGTGCCGTTCGACCTCGAGCTGGTCAGCGCGGGGCGCAGCGGTACCTTCCTGACCGCCACCTACCGACCCGTCGGCCCGCGCTCAGCGGGCACTGCGTAGCAGGCGGGATTCCCATGGCTGCAGGGAATCCGGGAAACGCTCGTCGTGCGTTCCGAGCAGCAGTTCGGCATCGGTCAGCTCGGCGGCCAGGTCGGTCGGGACGGCCACCGGGTCGCTGGAGCAGTTGGCCAGCACGGTGAGCACGGTGGTGTCGGTGCTGCGGGTGAACACCCACAGCTGCTCGTCGTCGGCGTACCGCAGCTCGAAACGGCCGTCGACGATCGCCGGCTCGCTGCGTCGCAGCGCGATCAGCTCCCGGTAGTGCGCGAGCACCGAGTCGGGGTCTCCAGCCTGGGCGGCGACGTTGATCTCGGTGTGGTTGGGATTCACGCCGATCCACGGGGTGCCGGAGCTGAACCCCGCCGAGGCGGAATCGTCCCACTGCATCGGGGTGCGCGCATTGTCCCGGGTCTGCACGGCCTGCTGGGCGAGCAGCACCTCGGGGTCGGCACCACCGGCAACCGCCTCCGCGTGATGGTTGAGCGCCTCGATGTCGCGATACTGGCCGATCTCGGTGAAACCGGCATTGGTCATGCCGATCTCCTGGCCCTGATAGACATATGGCGTACCACGGTGCAGATGCAGCACGGTGGCGAGCGTCTTGGCCGAGGCGACCCGGTGCTCGGGTGCGTCATCGCCGAACCGGGAGACCGCGCGCGGCTGGTCGTGGTTGTCCCAGTAGAGCGAGTTCCAGCCCTCGTCGGCCAACCCCTCCTGCCAGCTGGCCAGGTTCTTCTTCAACACCGGCAGGGAAATCGGCACCCGGTCCCACTTGGTGGCACCGACATCCAGGGCGACGTGTTCGAAGGTGAACACCATGTCCAGCTCGTGGCGATCCGCGGCGGTGTAGCGCCGGGCCTCGGCGACGGTGACCCCGGGCATCTCCCCCACCGTGATCAGATTCCGGTCGGCCAGCACCTCGGCGTACATCTCGTGCAGGAACTCATGCATCCGCGGGCCGTCGGCAACCATCGGAAACGCCGGCGAATAGGCCCGCCCCGGGATCTCGGGCCCGTCGACCAGCGGCTCGGTCTTGGAGATGAAGTTGATGACATCCATCCGGAAGCCGTCCACGCCGCGGTCCAGCCACCACCGCATCATCGCGTGGATCTCCTTGCGCACTTCGGGATTCTCCCAGTTCAGGTCCGGCTGCTTGCGGCTGAACAGGTGCAGGTAGTACTCACCGGAGGCCTCGTCGAACTCCCAGGCCGACCCCGAGAACGCCGACTCCCAGTTGGTCGGCGGCAGCGGCGTACCGTCCTCGGCGACCCGCGGCGGACGCCACCAGTACCAGTTCCGCTTCGGCGAATCGGGATCGCGGGACTCGACGAACCAGGGATGCTCGTCGGAGGTGTGGTTCACCACCAGATCCATCACCAACGCGATGCCGCGCTCGTGCAGCCCGGCGATCAGCTCGTCCAGATCGGCCAGGCTGCCGAACATCGGGTCGACATCGGTGTAGTCGGAGATGTCGTAGCCGTTGTCGTCCTGCGGCGAGCGGTAGATCGGGCTCAGCCAGACCACCCCGACCCCGAGGTCGGCCAGGTGGTCCAGGTGGTCGATGATGCCGCGCAGATCACCGATCCCATCACCGTCGGAGTCGGCGAAGGAGCGCGGATAGATCTGGTAGACGACCTGACTGCGCCACCAGTCGGGGTCTGCGCGATGGGCGGGGACGACGAATGCCGAACTCATGCCCCCAACCTACGCAGTCGCTGACCGACCTGTCAGCCGAGTCTGAATACCGTCAGTGGGTGTCCGGGCCGGTACGCGGCTCGGTACGCGAGCGATCACGCAGGAACCGGGCCGGCACCTCGGCCTCCAACCGGCGGTTCCACGGCTGCTCCCAGCCGGCCAGCCGGAGCAACCCGGCGAGCAGCCCGGCGGTCAGCCCCCAGATGAACAGGTCGTCGATCACGAACGCCGGCCCGCGATAACCGGAGGGGTGCCGGGCGACCCGCCGGTTCGCCGGGTCGGCCAACCGGGCCACCGGGATCAGGTGCACCGAGGCCACCTCGGCGGCGTCCACCGCCGAGATCGGATGCGGCGTACGCCACCAGCCGACGACGGTGTTCACATCGAAGCCGCTGACCGCCACGTGCACCGCCGGTACCCGGCCGAGCACCTCGACGGTGCCCGGATCGACCCCGATCTCCTCGGCTGCCTCACGCAGTGCGGTCGCCTCCAGCGAGGGGTCGCCGGGGTCCATCGCGCCACCGGGGAAGGACACCTGGCCGGCGTGCGAGCGCAGCGTCACGGCCCGCTCGGTGACCACCACCGCGAGCTCCGGCTCGGTCGCGAACAGGGCCAGCACCCCCGCCTGGCGGCCGCCGCGGCCGGGCCGGTCGGCGACCACGCCGTGCACCTGGTCGGGCTGGTCCAGGGCCGCGACCAGCCGGGCGAGCTGGGGCGGCGCCGCGGGCGTACCGGTCACACCCGCACCCCCAGCTTGTCCGCGACCAGGTCGCTGAGCTGCTGGGTGGAGGTGACCGGGCCGGGATGGCGATAGGCGATGGTGCCGTCGGCACGGACCAGGATCGTCTGCGGCGGGCCGATGATGCTCAGCCCGGGCTGGATCCGGCGCTGTGGGTCGACCAGCTGCGGATAGCGCCAGCCGGCCTGCTGGGCGAACTCCAGCGCCAGATCCGGGCGCGGGTCGGCGTAGTCGATGCCGAGCAGTTGCACCGGTTCACCGGCGGCGGCGACCCGGTCGGCGTACTCGGCCAGCATCGGCGCCTCGGTCCGGCACGGCCCGCACCACTGCGCCCAGACGTTGATCACCAGCGGTGTGCCGCGCAGCCCGGCCAACCGGACCTGGGAGTCCTCGCCGAAGCACGGCAGCGTCACCTCGGGCAATCCGTTGGCCACCGCGGGTACGCCCGGATCGGCGGCCGGGCAGTCGGCGACCCCGGCGGCCCGACGGGCGTCCAGCAACGGGGCCGTGCCGGGTGCGTCGGCCGCGTCGGGACCGGTCTCGGCCCCACCGGCCCCGGGTGCCGCCGCACCGGGCGAGGCGGTGACCGGCGGCGTACCGGCACACCCGGCCAGCAACGAGACCGCCGAGACCGCGGCCAGCACGACGGCCGGCAACCGGGTACGCCTCATCCGCGCGGTTCCCGGATCAGCTTGGCCGCCACCTCCGGATCCGTGGGGCCCTCGCCATAGGAGGGGCAGAGCGAGGCCACCGGGCAGGCGCCGCAGGCGGGCCGGCGGGCGTGACAGCAGCGCCGGCCGTGCCAGATCACGTGGTGGCAGAGCATCACCCAGTCCTTGGGCGGGAACAGCGCACCGACCTCGGCCTCGATCCGGTCCGGGTCGCTGCTGGTGGTCCAGCCGAAGCGTTGGGAGAGCCGTTTGAAGTGGGTGTCGACCGTGATGCCCGGCACCCCGAAAGCGTTGCCGAGCACCACATTGGCGGTCTTGCGCCCGACCCCGGGCAGGGTCACCAGGTCCTCGAGGTTGCCCGGCACCTCGCCGTCGAACCGCTCCACCAGGGCCTGCCCGATCCGGATCAGCGAGTCGGACTTGGCCCGGAAGAAGCCGGTCGGTCGGATCAGCTCCTCCAGCTCGGCCCGGTCCGCGCCGGCCAGGGCCGCGGCATCCGGATAGCGCCGGAACAGTTCCGGGGTGACCATGTTCACACGCTTGTCGGTCGACTGGGCGGAGAGCACGGTGGCCACCAGCAGTTCGAGCGGATTGGTGAAGTCCAGCTCGGCCTTCGCATCGGGGTAGGTCTCGGCCAGGATCCGGTTGATCTTCCGGGCCCGGCGGACCAGTGCGGTCGGCGGTTTCTCGGCCACCTCGGTCCGGCTGCTCGGCATGCGGCCAGCCTAGTGCCCGGCGCGCGGGGCCGTGACGCTGCCCACACTGGATCGGAACGATAGGCTGACCGATAGGCAGATTGACAGGAGAGTTTCGTGGAACCAAAGGACGTGCTCAAGCAGGCGCCCCTGTTCAAGGGTCTGGACCAGGAGGCGTACCAGTCGCTGGCTTCGGCCATGCAGACCGTGACGCTGAACCGTGGGGCCACCCTGTTCCATGAGGGCGACACCGGCGATCAGCTGTTCGTCGTCGTCGACGGCAAGATCAAGCTCGGTCGGCACGGCAGCACCGGCCGGGAGAATCTGCTCGCCGTCCTCGGCCCGGGCCAGATGTTCGGCGAGCTGTCGGTCTTCGATCCCGGCCCGCGCTCCACCACCGCGACCGCGGTGACCCGCTGCGAACTGCGCGTGCTCGAGCACGACGAGTTGATCCGTTGGCTCGACGGCCGCCCCGAGGTGGCCCGCGGCCTGCTCGGTCAGCTCGCCGGCCGGTTGCGGCGCGCCAACGACGTGGTCTCCGACCTGGTCTTCTCCGACGTGCCGGGCCGGGTGGCCAAGGCGCTGCTCGATCTGGCCTCCCGCTTCGGCGAGCGCACCGAGACCGGCCTGGTGGTGCACCACGAGCTCACCCAGGAGGAGCTGGCCCAACTGGTCGGCGCCTCTCGCGAGACCGTCAACAAGGCGCTCGCCGACTTCGCCACCCGCGGCTGGATCCGTCTCGAACCCCGTTCGGTGACGATCACCGACCTGGAGCGGGTCGAGCGCCGCGCCCGCTGAACCGGCCCCAGGTCAGATAGGCCAGCTGGGCACGGGCGGAGGCCTCCGCGGCCCGGCGTACCCCCTCATCGACATCCGGATAGACGACCGCAACGACCTCCTCGGCCGTGCGGGCGCCGGCGGCCAGCGCGTCGCGCACCTGCTGCAGCCGCTCCAACCGGTGTTCCCGGTAGTGCGCCAGCCGCTCGGCGGGATCGTCGACGATCGGCCCGTGCCCGGGCAGGATCCGGTGTACGCCCCGGTCGGCGACCAGGTCCTGCATCACGGTGAGTGAGTCCAGATAGGCCGCGAGATCGCCGTCGGGGTGCATGATCACCGTGGTCCCACGGCCGAGCACCATGTCCCCGGAAAAGAAATCATCACCAAGCAGGAACCCGATCGAATCGGCGGTGTGCCCGGGAATGTGCCGGACCAGCAGTTCCCGGCCACCCAGCTCAACCGTCTCACCGTCGGTCAGCGGGCGGTCGCAGAGTTCCGGATCGTACGCCCGCACCTCGGATCCTGCCCGGGCCGCCAGCACCGGGGTGGCCTCCAGATGGTCGGCGTGATGGTGGGTCACCCAGATCTCGCGGATTCCCTGCGGACACAGCGATTCGATCGCTGCCAGGTGGCCGGGATCGTCCGGCCCGGGGTCGATCACCACGGCCGGCTCCCCCGGCGGGGCGAGCAGCCAGGTGTTGGTGCCCTCCAGCGTCATCGGGCCCGCATTCGGCGCGAGCACGAGTTCCGGTTGCCAGCTCATGTCCAGCTCCCGTCCCGGCGCGGATGGCTGGCCCGCCAGCCCGCACCGTCGCGTACCAGTCGCGGGGAGACCGGTTCGATCACCCGCTGCGCCGCCGCCTCGCGAAGGCGCGCCAGGCTGCCCAGCAGCGCGAGCTCGGTGAGCACCGAGCGGGTCGGCGGCAGCAGGGTCACCGCGCCGTCGGCGGCGGCCCGGTCTTCGGCGAGCACCGCCTCCGGGGACTGCCAGCCGACCAGATCCGCCTCGCTGGAGGTGTTCTGGGGCTCGAGCCCGTCGGGCACCGGCAGCACGAAGAACCAGGTGTCGAAGCGGTAGGGGCTGGTGTCCGGGGTGATCCAGCGCGCCCACGGGATCGGGCGGGAGGCGGCCAGGTCGAGTCCGGTCTCCTCGCGGCATTCGCGGAGTACGCAGGCGAGGAGCGGGTCGGGCTGCTGCTCGTCGACCGGCTCCACCTTGCCGCCGGGGAAGGCCCAGACGCCGGCGAACTTCATCCCGCCGCTGCGCCGCATCAGCCACACCCGCAGCCCCTCGTCGGCCCCTTCGCGCACCAGCACCAGGGTGGCGGCGAGCCGCGGCGTCACCGGCTGCACCCCGGGTGGCAGCGGGGCGCGGCTCTTCGCCGCCCAGCTGCTCGGTACCCGGGTCATCACCTCGGCGGGGACGACCTCGAGCACCTCCCAGGAATGCGCGCCGGTGAACGTCATCGTCGGCTCCGGGCCCTAGCGGACCCGGACGATCAGCTCGACCTCGACCGGGACGTCCAGCGGCAGCACCGCGACGCCGACCGCGGAACGGGCGTGCCGGCCCTCGTCGCCGAAGATGTCGCCGAGCAGCTCGGAGGCACCGTTGCCGACCTTGGGCTGGTCGTACCAGTCGGGATCGGAGGCGACGAAGATCGTCACCTTGACGATCTGGGCGATGTTGTCGATGCCGCCGGCCTGTTCGGCGGCGGCGGCGACCGCGTTCAGCGCGCAGACCCGGGCGGCGGCGACACCCTGTTCCAGGGTCAGCTCGTCACCGACCTTGCCGGTGGCGACCGGTTTGCCGTCCACCATCGGCACCTGGCCGGAGGTGTAGATCAGCTCGCCGCTGCGCACCGCCGGCACGTAGGCGGCGACCGGCTGCGGGACCGGCGGCAGGATCACCCCGAGGGCGTCCAACCGGTCCGAGGCGCTCACGCCTTCTCCGGCAGCGGGCGCTTCAGGTAGGCCACCAGGTTCTCCGGGTTGGGGCCGGGCACGACCTGCACCAGCTCCCAGCCGTCGGCGCCCCAGTTGTCGAGGATCTGCTTGGTGGCATGCACCAGCACCGGCACGGTCACGTATTCCCACTTGGTCATGGGTCGAGCCTAGGGCAGCCGCTGCCGGAGGAGTTGCTCGCCCGTTCGCAGTACGCCGGGCGCCTGGCGGCGGTGGATGTGGCTGAGCAGCTCCCAGCGGATCCGGCCGCCCAGGGTCCGGTAGCCGATCGCGGTGCTGAGCCGGATCCGATCGGGCAGCACGTCCAGCACCAGGTTGCCCGCCACCAGCGGCCCCGCGGCCGCGACGGTGAGGTGGCCGGGTTCCTCCTGGGCCACCTGCCAGCCGGCCACATGCCCGGGGCGGCCGTCGGGTGCTGTGCGCAACCGGAGCAGGCGATTGAAGATCAGGTCCCGATCCGATCTCTCGATCCCCTGCTCGAAGCAGGCGGTCATCCAGTCCCGTGGCGTGGCCGCGGTGCCGGTCGTCAGGGTGAAGACGTCGAGATAGTCGGGGACCAGGGTGAGCCTGGCGCGCTGCTGTGCGTTCGCCGGGCGCGTCATCGTGCCGGCGTCGACCCGGCCACCGGTCACCGGCGGCAGGGCGGGGTCTGGTGTGGGCATGGTCGGCTCCCATGATTTATACGGTTCCGTATATTCGAGGATAGACCGTGTATACGCTGGCGTACAATGAGGTCGATGGCAGTGACGAAGACCCCGCGCCGGGCCTGGGTGGACGCCGGACTGGAGGCCCTGGCCGAAGGAGGGCTGGCCGAGGTCCGCATCGAGGTGCTGGCGCGCAGGCTCAAAGTGACCAAGGGCGGTTTCTACGGCTTCTTCGATGACCGGCCCGCGTTGCTGGCAGCGATGCTCGAGACCTGGGAACAGACCGTGACGGTCTCGGTGACCGAACAGGTCGATGCCGCGGCCGCGACCGATCCCCGGGCCCGGCTCGCCCGGTTGATCGCGATCATCGACGACCAATCGGCCCCGGCGATGCGGATCGGGACCGAGCTGGCGATCCGGGACTGGGCCCGCCATGACGAGGCGGCGGCGCGCACCGTCCGCCGGGTGGACCGGACTCGTGGCGACTATCTGCGCGACCTGTTCCGGGGATTCTGTTCCGCGGAGGAGGCGGCTGCCCGGACCACGATCGCGATGTCGGTCCGGTTGGGCGCCCAGTTGATGGACCTCGGGACCGACGACACCGCTCACCTGGAATCGCTCGAGCTGATCCAGCAGCGCCTGTTGGCCTGAGCCGGCCCGAGCGGTGTGGCGGACGCCCCGGTCGCACCGTCGCTCTCGAACCGGCGAGTAGCCTTGCCGGTATGCCCTCACCGAGGTCCCGCCGCGGCCAGCGCCAGCCCGATCCGACCAGGTTGCACATCGTCAGCGGCAAGGGTGGTACGGGCAAGACCACCATCGCCGCCGCCCTGGCCTGCGCCACCGCACAGGCCGATCGGCGGGTGCTGCTCTGCGAGGTGGAGGGCCGGCAGGGGCTGAGCGAGTTGTTCGGCGTACCGCCGCTGGGCCCGGGCGAGGAGCGCCGACTGGTGCGTACGCCCGCCGGCGGCGAGGTCTTCGGACTGGCCATCGACGCCGAATCCGCGCTGCATGAATACCTGGAGACCTTCTATCGCCTCGGCATGGCCGGCAAGGCGCTGGACCGCTTCGGGGTCTTCGACTTCGCCACCTCCATCGCCCCCGGCCTGCGGGACGTGCTGCTCACCGGCAAGGTCTACGAGGCCGTCCGCCGGCGCAGCAAGGGCCGCTCCGACGACTACGACGCGGTGGTCCTGGACGCCCCGCCGACCGGCCGGATCACCCCGTTCCTGAACGTGCACGAGGCGGTCTCCGGGTTGGCCAAGGTCGGCCCGATCCGCAACCAGGCCGACTCGATCATCGAGGTGTTCCGCTCCGAGCAGACCGCGGTGCACCTGGTCACACTGGCCGAGGACATGCCGGTCACCGAGACCCTGGAGGCGATCGAGGAGCTCGCGCCGACCGGGATCGAGGTCGCCGACATCATCTGCAACATGGTCACCGAGACCGATCTCGACGACGCCGAACTGGATCTCGCGATCCGCGGCAAGCTGCCGCTCAAGGTGCCCGGCCTGGACCGCGCGACGACGACGCAGCTGGCCGCCGAGCTCGCCGACGAGGCCGGTTGGATCCTCGAGGAACGCAAGTGTCTGGAGATGCTGCGTACTCCGGTGAGCCGCTCCGCGGGACACCGGGCCAAGCGGTTGCCGCTCGCCCTGATCGCCGCGGATCCGGGTGGGATCGACCAGGCGGCGCTGTTCCAGATCGCCGATCAGCTCCGCACCCAGCTCCCCGAGGAGGTCGGCCGATGAGCGCCGCGCGTGATGCCCTGCAGATCGACCCGCTGCTCGCCGACCGGGGCGTGGAGATCCTGATCTGCTGCGGTTCCGGCGGGGTCGGCAAGACCACCACCTCCGCGGCGCTGGCGCTGCGGGCCGCCGAACAGGGCCGACGCGTGGTGGTGCTGACCATCGACCCGGCCCGCCGGTTGGCACAGTCGCTGGGCCTGACCGAGCTGGACAACACCCCGCGCGAGGTGGTCGGCGTCGACACCGCGGCCGGCGGCCGGCTGGACGCGATGATGCTGGACATGAAGCGGACCTTCGATGACGTGGTGCTCGCCCACGCCAGCTCGCAGAAGGCCGAGCAGATCCTGGCCAACCCCTTCTATCAGGCGCTGTCCACCTCGTTCTCCGGCACCCAGGAATACATGGCGATGGAGAAGCTCGGCCAGCTGCACGACCAGGCGCGCCGCGAGGGCCGCTGGGATCTGATCGTGGTGGACACCCCACCGTCCCGGTCGGCGCTGGACTTCCTGGAGGCCCCCGAGCACCTCAGCCGGCTGCTCGATGGCCGGATGCTGAAGATGCTGCTCGCCCCCGCCCGGGGCCCGTTCAAGCTGATGTCGGTCGGCGTGAATCTGGTGATGGGGGCGATGGACAAGATCCTCGGCGCCCAGGTGCTGCGCGACGTGCAGACCTTCGTGACCGCCTTCGACACCCTGTTCGGCGGCTTCCGGCAGCGGGCGGAGAAGACGCTGACGAACCTGTCCTCGGCGCACACCCGTTTCCTGGTGGTGGCCACCCCGACCCGCGATGCGCTGCGCGAGGCGGCGTACTTCACCGAACGGTTGCGCGAGGAGAAGATGCCGCTGGCCGGTGTGGTGGTGAATCGGGTGCACACCTCGACGGTCGACCTCTCCGCGGACCGGGCGATGGCGCTGGCCGAGGAGGTGCCGGAGAAGGACCGGCCGTCGCGGTTGGCGCTGCACCGGCACGCCGAGCGGATGCGTGGTCAGGAACGCGAACGGGACCTGGTGCACCGGTTCGGGGTCGCGAACCCGGGCGTACGCCTGGCCGAGATCCCGGCACAGACGACGGATGTGAACGATCTGGCGACGCTACGCGCGGTGGGAGCTGCGCTCGCGGCGGACACCGTGGCCCGCTGACTTGCCCAGCAGCAGCGCGGACCACGACCCGACATCGGTGCGGGTACGCAGCAGATGGCGCCGCTCCCGTTCGGTCATGCCGCCCCAGACGCCCCACTCGATCTTGTTGTCCAGCGCCTCGGCCAGACATTCGGTGCGTACGCCGCAGCCCTGGCAGAGCTGACGGGCCTGTTTCTGGGCCGCTCCCTCGACGAACAAGGCGTCCGCAGAGCCCAGACACTTCGCCTGCATGGTCCATTCCTGTGTGAGGAACATGTCCTCGCCCTCCCCCGATCACACTGGCCACCTCATGAGTGGCGCCACCGTACGCGCGACCCGGTCGGGCTGCGTTGCCAGTGGTGGCGAAATACTAAGAAAACCGCGCGGATTCCGCCACTCAGGAGGGGTTATGAGACCAAACTCATACCTTTGCGGGGACCCTCCGACCGGCCCGGTGGCGCCCGCGGCCCGGCTGTGGCTAGGCTGAGGCGATCCGACCCGCGCACCGTGCGGGTTTTCGCGACTGGTTGCCTCGTCACGTAGTCTGTTCCGCATGGCCAAAACCTCCGCGCGCGCGGGCAGCCTCGTCTATCGCGCAATCATGTTCTTCGTGGTGAGCGTGTTCGCCGGTCTGCTGGTGGCGGGCCTGTTCATCCCCTTCGCCGGGATGGCGGGCGCGGCGACCAAGGCTGTGGCGACCGGGATGGACAACCTCCCGGCCGAGCTGGAGACCCCGCCCCAGTCGCAGCAGTCCAAGGTGCTGATGAACAACGGCGAGGTGTTGGCCACCTTCTGGGAAGAGAACCGGATCTACAAGCCGCTGGATCAGATCAGCCCGCTGATGCAGAAGGCGCAGATCGCGATCGAGGACCATCGCTTCTATGAGCATGGTGCCCTCGACACCCGCGCCACGCTGCGCGCGCTGGTCCGCAACACCTCCTCCTCCGCCGGCACCCAGGGCGGTTCCTCGCTGACCCAGCAGTACGTCAAGCAGGTCCAGATCGAGACCGCCAAGCAGGCCGGTGACGAGGCCGGGATCTTCAAGGCCCAGGCCCCGACCGTCTCCCGGAAGATCCAGGAGCTGCGCTATGCGATCGCGCTGGAGAAGCGGCTCACCAAGGACCAGATCCTCGAGCGCTACCTGAACATCGCCTACTACGGCGACGGCGCCTACGGTGTCGAGCAGGCCGCCAAGCACTACTTCAACACCACCGCCAAGGACCTCACCCTCGACCAGGCAGCGATGCTGGCCGGCCTGGTGCAGAACCCGGCCGCGACCGACCCGGTCAACAACCCGACCATCGCCACCGAGCGCCGCAACGTGGTGCTGAACCGGATGGCGGAACTGAACATCGTCAACCAGGCCGACGCCGATGAGGCCAAGAAGGTCCAGTTCGACGCCTCCAAGATCCAGCGCTTCCCCAACGGCTGTGTCGGCACCCGCTACCCGTTCCTGTGCGACTACGTGAAGCGGTCGCTGGAGAAGATGCCGTCATTGGGCAACACCCCCTCCGAGCGGCTCGACACCCTCAAGCGCGGTGGACTGACGATCCAGACCGAGATCGACCCGACCACCCAGGACGCCGCCGAGAAGGCGATCGCGAAGAACATCGACGCCCGCGACCCGGTCATCTCCACCATGACGATGATCCAGCCCGGTACCGGCCTGATCCTGGCGATGGCCCAGTCCCGGCCGGTGATGGGCGACAACGCCGGGGCCGGTGAGTCCTACTACAACTACGCCGTGGGTGGTTCCACCAGCGACAACGACATGGGTGGCGCCGAGGGCTACCAGGCCGGGTCCACCTTCAAGGCGTTCACCGCGGCGGCCGCGCTGGAACAGGGCATGCCGCTGTCCAAGACCTACAACGCGGCGGCGTCGATGGACTTCGCCGGCAAGAAGTACAAGTCCTGCCGCGGCACCGAGAAGGTCTTCGGCGACTGGACGGTGAAGA
This sequence comes from Enemella evansiae, assembly GCF_002250705.1. Classification (GTDB taxonomy): domain Bacteria; phylum Actinomycetota; class Actinomycetes; order Propionibacteriales; family Propionibacteriaceae; genus Enemella; species Enemella evansiae. The sequence continues at coordinate 2,325 of NZ_NMVP01000019.1, read as the reverse complement.
ACTCCACCGGCACCAACGGTGTGATGGACATGTACAAGGCCGCGGCGTACTCGGTGAACACCTACTTCGTCCAGCTGATCATGGACGTCGGCGGCTGTGAGACCACCAAGATGGCCGAGAAGCTGGGCGTGAAGCTGGGCTCGAAGGGCAACATCGTCGACCAGTTCAACGCCATCCCCTCCTTCACCCTGGGTTCGGCCGAGATCACCCCGCTCTCGCTGACCGAGGCGTACGCCACCTTCGCCTCGGGCGGCAAGCACTGCGAGCCGATCATCCTGAAGAAGATCACCGACAAGAACGGCAAGGACATCCCGGTCCAGGGGGCGAACTGCAAGCAGGTGATCACCCCGCAGGTGGCCGCCGGCATGAACTCGCTGCTCGCCGGCGTGATGAGCGGTACCGGCCGTCCGGCGACGATCCCCGGTGGCTACCCGCAGGCCGGCAAGACCGGCACCATCGATGACAATCAGGCCGTCTGGTTCGCCGGGTACACCCCCGAGGTCACCGGTGTCGCGATGATCGCGGTCGACAAGACCCACCCGTACTGGAAGTCGCGGCAGTGGTCCTCCGGCAACCGGAAGCCGACGCTGAAGGGCATCACGCTGCCGACCCGGAAGAAGTACACGATGCAGGGCTCCGGTGGCGGTGACGCCGGTGCGGATGTCTACGTCCCATCGATGTCGGCGGCGCTGCGCGGCAAGCCGAAGACGAAGTTCGGCAATGTCGGCAAGGACGTCACCGAGGGCAAGCCGGTGGCCATCCCGTCGGTGAAGGGGATGAGCCCCGATGCCGCGAAGGCCGCGCTGGAGGATGCCGGCTTCACCGTCGGCCGGACCACCCGGACCGACAACTCCTCGTCCGGCACCTACCTGGGGCTGAGCCAGTACGGCACCGCCCCGATGGGGTCGACGATCAACCTGGTCTATTCCTCCGGTCCGGCCGCCAAGCCGGCACCGAAGCAGACCCAGGCGCCGGCCACCACCAGGCCGCCGGCCCAGCAGCAACCGGCCGCTCCGCCGCCTGCTGCCCCGGCACCTGCTGCGCCGCCGCCCGCCCCGGCACCTGCGCCGGCACCGCCGCCCCCGCCGGCCCCCGCTCCGACCACGCAGCCCCAGCAGACCTTCGGTCAGGGCAACGGGCAGGGGAACGGGAACGGCCAGAACAAGCCGTGAGCAACCTGACCCGGGCCGGCGTCGGAGTGCTTGCCGCCGGCGCGGCCTGTGTCGGGTACGGTGCGCTGGTCGAGTCCCGGGCGTACACGCTGCGGGAGTTCGGCGTACCGGTGCTGCCGATCGGTGCCGATCCGGTCCGGGTGCTGCACGTCTCCGATCTGCACCTGTTGCCCGGTCAGCAGAAGAAGGTCGACTGGGTCCGCTCGCTGGCCGGCCTGCGGCCCGATCTGGTGGTGAACACCGGCGACAACCATTCGCATCCGGATGCCTGGCCGCGGGTGCTGGAGGCGTATGAGCCGCTGCTCGGGGTGCCCGGGGTGTTCGTCTGGGGTTCGAACGACTATCTCGCGCCGAAGATGAAGAACCCGCTGAGCTATTTCTCCGGCCCCAGCGATCCGGTGCAGCCGGAGAGCGCCCCGGACCGCGAGCTGCCCTGGCGCACGCTCGGCGCGGCGTTCGCCCAGGCCGGCTGGCAGGACCTGACCCACCGGCGCGTGACGCTGCCGGTGAAGGGGATGCCGTTCGCCTTCCGCGGGACCGACGACGGGCATCTGGGTCGGGACCGGTACGCCGAGGTCGCGGGTCCGGCGGACCCGGACGCGGTGCTGAATCTGGGGGTCACCCATGCCCCCTATCTGCGGCTGCTGGATGCCTTCGCCACCGACCGGATGGACCTGATCCTGGCCGGCCACACCCACGGTGGTCAGGTCTGCCTGCCCGGGATCGGCGCGCTGGTCACCAACTGCGACATCGACGCCCCGCGGGTCAAGGGACTCTCGACCCACACCGCCGGCGGCCACACCTCCGCCCTGCACGTGTCCGCCGGCCTCGGCACCTCACCGTTCGCGCCCTACCGCTTCGCCTGTCGCCCCGAGGCCACCCTGCTCACCCTCCTCCCCCGCGGCTGACCTCCCCGTACGCCCCTCCGTTCATCGAGTAGGTCGCGCAGCGACCGTGTCGAGATGAACCAGTACGCCGGCTGAGCGAGGAGCGCAGCGACGAGTCGAAACCAAGCCCCCACGTTCATCGAGTAGCCACTGTGCCCCTGGCGGGGCGCCCGTTCCGGGCTGAGAATGGGGTGGGGGTGGTCGGCTGGGTGCTGAAACCGTTCGATCTATGGTCCGTTCGAGGCCGTCGAGTAGCCCGGTGCGGG
>NZ_NMVP01000018.1 GCF_002250705.1 Enemella evansiae | reverse complement strand
TCCGCGGCCGTGATCGCGGCGACCAGACCACGGCCGGTCAGCAGGTCAGCCGGACCGGTGACCCGAACGCCGGCCAGGCCGGCAGCGGGCGCCCGAGCTTCACCGAGCCGAGCAGCGACACCGGTGCCGCGGCCGCTGCCGTGCCGCCGCCGGCGGCGCGGTCCGGTGAGGACACCCACGAGCCCGAGGGTTCGGCCGCCGAGCTGAGCCGCCGCCCCGCGACCCGCAGCACGCTGGGCGCCGCCCGGCGTACTCGCAAGGCCCGGTTGCGGCTCTCCCAGGTCGACCCGTGGTCGGTGATGAAGACGGCGTTCCTGTTCTCGGTCGCGGCCGGCATCGTGCTCTGGGTCGCCACCGGCACCGTCTGGGCCGTGATCGGCTCGTCGGGCCTGTTCGACGAGATCAACAAGATGGTCGGCGATGTGATCCAGACCCCGGGTGACACCACCCCGTTCCGGATCCAGGACTACATCAACACCAACAAGGTGATGGGCACCGCGGCGCTGATCGCGGTGATCGATGTGGTGATCTTCACCGCGCTGGCCACCCTCGGTGCCTTCCTCTACAACCTGGCCTCGGCGATGATCGGCGGCCTGGAGGTCACCCTCGCCGAAGACTGAGCGGTATTGATTTGAGGCGTCAGCGCCGGGTGTAGTAGCCTTCATCCTCGGTGCTGATGCGCCGCCCGCGCCTATAGCTCAGACGGTTAGAGCGCTGCCCTGATAAGGCAGAGGTCACTGGTTCAAGTCCAGTTAGGCGCACCGACCACGAACCGCCTCCCGGATCCAGGGAGGCGGTTTTCTGGTTCCTCGTGGCCTGACGCCGGGGCCGCTAGCGTGAGGGTGTCGGGACGACGTGGCTTCGACTCGCTCGTTCCTCGCTCGCTCAGCCGACGTAGCAGGAGACTCGTTCCTCGCTCGCTCAGCCGACGTAGCAGGAGACTCGTTCCTCGCTCGCTCAGCCGACGTGAGCGACCGTATCGACCGACTGGAGGCGACCGCCCGATGACCACCCCCGACGAGCTGCTGGACTGGCTCCGCGACCACACCGACGAACTGGTGGCCGACGCCAGCTGGCTGGTCGACCTGGAGACCCCGAGCGACGATCTTGGCCTGCTGGAACAGGGATTGCCGCAGATCGTCGACTGGGTACGCCGCCGCGTCCCCGGCTTCGAGGTGGTCACCGAGCACCCGGCCAGCGAGACCGCCGGTGCGGCCGTGGTGCTCGAGCTGGCCGGCTCCGGGTCGCAACCGGTCACGATGCTCTGCCACGTCGACACCGTCTTTCCCACCGGTACGGTCGCCGAACGGCCCGCCGCGGTCACCGACGGCGTACTGCGCGGCCCCGGCTGCTTCGACATGAAGGTCGGTGTCGTGCAGGCGATCTGGGCGGTGCGCGCGCTGCGGCAGCTCGACAGCCCGCTGCCCACCCTGCGGCTGGTCATCAACACCGACGAGGAGACCGGCAGCTACAACTCCCGCCCGGTGATCGAGGACGCCGCTCGCGACGCCGCCGCCGTACTGGTCTTCGAGGCCGCCGCCGACGGCAGGCTGAAGACCGCCCGCAAGGGGGTCGGCATCTTCACCCTGGCCGTGACCGGTGTCGAGGCCCATGCCGGGCTCGACCCGACCAAGGGGGTCAGCGCGATCGACGAACTGGCCCGGCTGATCCTGCAGCTGCACGGCCTCACCGACCTGGCCGCGGGTACCACCGTCAACGTCGGGGTGATCCGCGGCGGCACCCGCAACAACGTCACCGCCGGTCGCGCCGAGGCCACCATCGACGTCCGGGTCGCCACGATGGCCGAACAGCAGCGGATCCAGCAGGCCTTCGACAGCCTGGCCACCCATCACCCCGACGCGAGAATCGAGGTCGGTGGCGGCTGGAACCGGCCGGTGATGGAGCGTACCGAGGCCAACGCGCGGATCTTCAACCAGGCAAAGGAGATCGCCACCCAGCTCGGCCTGGGGCTCGACGAGATCTCGGTCGGTGGTGCCTCCGACGGCAACTTCGCCAGCGCCCTCGGCCTGCCGGTGCTGGACGGTCTCGGCGCGACCGGTGCCGGTGCGCACGCCCTGCACGAGCACGCCGTGGTGGCCACCATCCCGGAACGGACCGCGATCGCGGCCGCGGTGATCGCCGCCCACGCGGGGTGACCCGGTGACCCGCCCCGGCTGAGGTGGGTATCGTCGCCCTCGACCACCGCCGAGAGGACTCAGCTGATGAAGCTCGCCACCATCCGCACCGTGAACCTGACCACCGTGGTCCGGGTGATCGACGACGAACACGGGGTCGACCTCGGGGTGGCCGATATCGGTGAGCTGCTCGCCGATCCCGACTGGGTGGAGCGGGCCGCCGGTGACGGGCCGCGGGTCGATCTGGCCGACTTCGACTACGCGCCCCTGGTCACCCGGCCGGGCAAGGTCGTCTGCGTCGGCCTCAACTACGCCAACCACATCACCGAGATGGGCCGGGAGCTGCCCGAGCACCCGACGATCTTCGCCAAGTGGACCGAGACCCTGATCGGCGCCCGGGACGAGATCACGCTGCCCCCGGAATCCGCCGAGGTGGACTGGGAGGCCGAACTGGCCATCGTGATCGGCCGCAGCGTACGCCGCGCCGACGAGCAGCAGGCGACCGCCGCGATCGCCGGTTTCTCGATCCTCAACGATGTCTCGATGCGCGACTGGCAGCGGCGTACGCCGATGTGGGACCAGGGCAAGAACTTCGAGCACAGCACCCCGCTCGGCCCCTGGCTGGTCACCCCCGAGGAGCTGCCCGGCGGCGTACGCCCGGAACTGCGGATCAGCTGTTCGGTCAACGACGACGTCCGCCAGGACGACAGCACCGGCGATCTGGTCTTCGACCCGATCGACCTGGTCCGCTACGTGTCGACCTTCGTCACCCTGCATCCCGGCGATGTGATCGCGACCGGTACGCCCGGCGGCGTGGGCGCGGGCCGCAAGCCACCGGTGTTCCTCGCCGACGGTGACATCGTCACCACCCGCATCGAGCAGCTCGGCGAGTGCGTGAACACCGTTGTCGCGGAACGGCTCTGAGCCTCACTCCACCTGGTCGGCGGGGGCGGAATAGGTGTTGCAGGCCTTGTAGTACATCGGCCCGGTACTGGTCCCGCCGGCGGCGATCCACCGGTTGTTGGCCCGGCCGGTGCCGTGGGTACTGGCTCCCTGGGGATCCATCGACCGGGTTCCGTCGATGAACTCCTGATAGCCGACCCTGCTGCGCAGCGGGCTCCAGTCTCCGTTCAGCAGGGCCCCGGCGACGCACTGGGCCTGCAGCTCGTTGCGCCGAGTCAGCTCGTTCTCCTTGATCTTGCCGTTCGGCTGCCCCTGGGTCGCCTGGCGCTGTTCGTGGTTGATCTCCAGCAGACCGGTGACCAGTTGCAGATGGTGCGCGTACTCGTGCGCGATCACACCTACATAGGGCCCGTGCTGCTCCTGCCAGTCAGCGTGGTAGTAGATCACCTGGTTCCCACCGCAGTACGCCGCAGCCCAGTTCTGCTGCTCCTCCGCGGCGCCGCACGGGGAGGACGCCATCTCACCCTCCTCGGCCAGCGTCGGGGCAACGGTCGGCAACCCGGCCCGTTCCAGGGCCTCCCGGTTGCTGGCCACCAGGCAGTCCAGCACCGTCTGCAGATAGCCACGCAGCTCACCGGCCGGTACCCGGTCGGTGCGTTCGGTGAACCCCGGGCAGGCGACTACGTTGAGCTCGAGCCGGTACAACGGCGAGTCGGTCGGATCAGTGAGCGTCGGCGGGGTCGGGGTGGGGCTCGGCGTCGGGGAAGGCGACGCGTCCGGGGAGGCCCCGCCACCCGCGCGGCCGGCCTGCTGACCGGCGCCGGCGCCCGCCGGCGCAGGCGTTGCGGGCAGCAGCGTGAAGCCCACCAGGCTGGCGATCAGGACGACGGTGAGCACCCCGAATCCCCACCAGACGGTGCGGTCCGAGGTGGCCGAAGGGGGCCGTGGCGAACTCATTGATCCCCCAGGGGTCGACGCTGTGCTGGCCCCAGTCTGCCACCCCGGGGCCAGCACGGCGTCGAGCTCAGTTCCGGGACTCGCTCCGGGACCGGTCGGGCTCCCAGGTGCGGTCGAAATCGGGATGGTCGCCGAAGGTGCCGACGGTCCGCTTCGCGCGGGCGGCGCGCTCGGCCTCCTCCTCGGCCCGCGCGGTACCGCTGCTGCGTCGTTCGGACTCGGCGCGGACCACCGCGGACAACCGGTCGAAGACGGCATCCGGCATCGGCGGCGCGGGTTCGGACCGCAGCGCGTCGCAGGCATCGGCGAGCGCGCGGGCGAGTTCACCGCACTGCGCGCAGGCCTGCACATGGTCGGTCACCCGGGCGGCATCCTCGGCGGTGAGCAACTGCTCGGCCGCATCGGACAACTCCTCGATCGAGACGTGCCCGGTGGCGGCTCGAGGGGCGGCGGTCGGTTCGTCGTTCACTGCGCTCCTCACGTAGTCATGGCTGTCGACAGGTCCGGCGACGGGGCTTGGACGACGCCCGGGACGGGCTCGGTTCCCTCGCTCACCGACTTGTCGAGGTGGTGCTCTCGCGGAGGTGGACGAGCAGTGGTACCAGTTTGGCACGGCCCCGGGAACACCGGGATTTGATCGTGCCGACGGCACAGCCGAGGATCTGCGCGGCCTCCTCGACCGAATAGCCCTCCATGTCGACCAGCACCAGCGCGGCCCGCTGGTCGGCGTTGATCTGGTTCAGCGCGGCCGCCACGTCGGCGCGGCGCTCCTTGACCTCGAGCTGGTCCGACTCGTCGGCGACGCTGAGCTCGGCGGACCGATCGGGATCCTCGGGCAGCGGCTCGGCCCGGCGTACCTTGTTGTGCCGGATCCGGTCCAGGCAGGCGTTCACCACCACCCGATGCAGCCAGGTGGTCACCTTCGCATCGCCGCGGAAGGTGTGCGCCCGCCGGAATGCGGAGATGTACGCCTCCTGCAGCGCGTCGGCGGCCTCCTCCGGATTGCGCATGGTGCGCAGCGCCACCGCCCAGAGACGATCCCGGTGACGGGCCACCAGGATCGAGAACGCGTCCGGGTCACCATCCACGTGCGCGCGCAACAGCTCCGGGTCGGTGCGCTCATCGGTCACGGGCGGGCGTCCTTCATCGAACTGGATCAAGTGGCGGGCGGCAACGGACGTAGGTTACGCCACGCCGAGGGCTGTTGCACCTCAACCGACGAAGCGTGCCTCCGCGATCCCACCCCGGTAGGTGCTGCCGTCGGCGGGCAGTTCGGTCAGATAGACCAGCACGAATCGGGACCGGACGGGTTGCGCCGGTGCCAGCGTGACCTGCGGGGTGGTGGCCCGGGTCTGGGCCAGGGAACGCCACTGGGCCGCGGAGTTCATCGGTGCGGCGGTCACCGTCTCCGGGTTGGCCGCCGGGATCCGCAGCTCGACCGCGGTCGGTGCGCCGACCAGCTGCAGCTCGGCCCGCGCGATCGGGCGTACCTCGCCGAGGTCGAAGACGATGCCGAGACCGTCCTTGTCGCTCATCTCGGCCTCGCGGTAGTTGACCGTGCGCCAGGCGGTGTCCGGGTTGTTGTCATAGGCCTGCGGCACCTGGCCGGGGTTCTCGGTCCGGTCGTCGCCCTGCGGGTCGAAGTCGGCGGCCCGGACGATCTGCCACTGGGTGGGTGTCGGCACCGGGCTCGGCGCCGCGCCCGGACCGGCGGCCGGATTCTGCCGCAGCGCGACCGCGATCAGGCTGCCGACGAGCACCAGCAGCACCAGCCCGATCAACCAGCCCAGCCAGGCCCGGTTCTCGGTGCGCCGGGTCGGTGCCGGTGAGGCGCCGTGCGCGGGTACACCGCGGACCACGGTCTGTTCGGCGTCATCGGGGGTGCGCGGGGTGGCCGGTACCGCGGCGATCCGCTGGGTGCTGATCGGCTGGTACGCCCCGGTGGGCGCGTCCGGATCGCTGGTCCGGATCGCCGCGGTGTCCTGCTCCGCGAATGCCGAGCCCGGCGACAGCGCGGCCGGCGAGGCCAGCGGGGGCTCCTCCCCGTCGACCTGGACGACCGGCACCGGGTAGCGCATCCGGCGCTCCAGATCGTGCGCGGCATCGGCGGTACCGAGCACCCGGGTCAGCGCGACGACGACCTCGTTGGCGGTACGCAGTGCCACCTCGCGGTGCCGGGGGGACTCCGAGAGGATCTGGTCGCAGATCCGGTCGAGTGCCGGGGAGACACCGGCCCGGACCTGGCGCGGGGTGAGGATCCGGCGTTCGGCGTCCATCGGCGCCTCCGGCATCCCATAGGCGTGCCCACCCGGCCAGCGGGAGACCAGGGTGCAGTAGAGCAGTCGGCCCAGATCCATCACATCGACGGTCTCGGGGTCCTCCCCGGCGGCGATCTCGTGATGGCTGGGTACCATCTCGGCCTCCAGCAGGAAGCCGACGATCTTGATGTTGCCGGTGGCGGTGATGATCACCGTGTCCGGGGAGATCCGCTGGTGGAACAGGCCCTGGACGTGCATCCCGGACAGCGCATCGGCCACCTCGCGGACCAGCCAGGCCGCCTCCAGCGCGCTCAGCGGGCCGGCGGCGAGCAGGGTCTGCAGCGACTGCCCGGCGGCATACTCGCAGACGATGTAGGGGCCGAGCCGGGTGCCGTCGTCGTCCTGCTGCGCCGTGCCGGGGGCCGGGTCGGGGGCGGCGTCGAGCACCCGCAGGAACCGCGAGTCGGTCGCCACCGCGGCCTTCCGGGCGGCGTTCATCAGGTCGTCGTTGTCGCCACCGGGCGGCAGCAGGTGGATCAGCACCGGCCGGGACAGCACCTCGTCGAAGGCCTTCCAGGTCTGGGTGTTCGCCCGCCGGACCAGCACCTCCTCGAGCCGGTAGCGGCCGCCGAGCTCCATCCCGGAACGCACCTGGATCGGGTGCACATCCTCCGCGGTGTTCTCCACCGGTTCGGTCGGTTCGTCATCCGTTGGCTGAGCGACCCCGTCCGCTGGCTGAGCGAGCGCCAGCGAGTCGAAGCCACCCTTCGACTCGTCGCTGCGCTCCTCGCTCAGGGAACGTGGGGACTCGCTGCGCTCCTCGCTCAGGGAACGTGGGGAATCATCGCTCAGGGAACGGATGCGGGTCGCATCCGGATCGGCCAGCTCGCGGATGGCGGTGGCGTCGTCCTCGGGGGTCTCGGCGCCGACCTCGGCGGGGGTGGTGTTCGGGTCCTCGGCGGCGGGGGTGGCCGGCTGCGGCGTACGCCCGCGACGCAGCACCATCGACACCATCGAGGTGACCTCACCGATCTTCAACAGCTTCGCCAGGCCGAGGAAGAGCCCGACCGCGACCAGGCCGGCGACCAACAGGCCGAGCACCTGCATGCCGATCCCACCGGTGATTCGCTGGGCGATGAACCACGCGGCCACCGCGGCCGGTGCGACCGCCAGCCCGACCCGCAGCAGATGCCGCAGCACCGGCGCCGGGGACAGCCCGGGCAGGCGTTTCATCAGGCGTTGATAGCTGACGCCGACGCCGATCAGGTACGCCAGCGAATAGGACAGCGCGAGCGCCGGCGCCACCCACTCCGGGCGGTGCACCGGGACCACCAGCAGCAGCGCGAAGCCGATGTTCAACCCGGCGATCAGGCACTGCTGGACGAAGGTCGCGCGGGTGTCCTCGAGCGCATAGAAGGCGCGCAGGCAGATGTACTGCACCGTGAACGGCACCAGTCCGACGGCGAACGCGATCAGCGTCCAGGCGACGTAACCGGCGTCCTGGGCACCCTGGCCCTGCCCGAACATCAGTCCGGTCAGCGGCCCCGCCAGCGCGATGAACGCGGCGGCCGCCGGCAGCAGCAGAGTGGTGGTCAGATTGATGGTGCGCAGCGTCTCCCGGCCCACCCCTTCGAGGTCACCGTTGGCGGCCAGCCGGGAGGCCGAGGGCAGCATCGCGGTGGCCAGCGAGATGGTGATCAGGGAGTGCGGCAGCACGAAGATCAGGTAGGCGTTGTTGTAGACCGTCAGTCCGGCGCCGTCGCCCTGGGCGGTCGCCGAGGTGGCGAGCTTGGTGACCACGACCAGCGCCAACTGGTTCACCAGCACGAAGCCCAGCGTCCATTTGGCCAGACTGAAGGTGTGCCCGAGCCCGGTGCCCTTGAGGTCGAACCGGGGCCGGTAGCGGTACCCGACCTTCCGCAGCGCCCAGACCATCACCGCGGTCTGGAAGATGATGCCGAGCAGGTGGCCGCCACCGAGCACCCAGATCTGCGGGCCGCTGAACGGGTCCGCGCCGTTCGTCTGGCCCCAGACCGCCAGGAAGACCCCGAGCACGCCGAGCTGGACCACGTTGTTGGCGATCGGCGCCCACATCATCGGGCCGAACTTGTCCCGGGCGTTCAGCACCTGCCCGAGCAGATAGAACACGCCATAGAAGAAGATCTCCGGCAGGCAGAAGTAGGCCAGCAGCACCATCGCGCGGTAGTGGTCGGCCAGCTCCGGCTGCTTCCACTGACCGTCCGAATAGAGCCAGGTGACCGCCGGGGTGGCGATCGTCAGCAGCACCGCGACCACGCCGATGATCAGCAGGAAGGCGGTCATGATCCGGTTGGTGTACGCCTCGCCCTTGTCGGGGTCGTTCTTCACCGCCCGGACCAGCTGCGGCACGAGCACGGTGTTCAACGCGCCACCGGCGAACAGGATGTAGAGCGCATTCGGCACCGTGGTGGCGACGGCGTACGCGTCCGCCTGCCGGGTGCCGTTGCCGAGCACGTACGCCAGCAGCGCGACCCGGACGAAACCGAGCACCCGCGACACCATCGTGCCGCCGGCCATCAGCGCACCGGCCGACAGCAGCCGGCTGGTCGAGGCGCGTTCGTTCTGTGCGGTCTGGTTCACCGAGTGGCCTTCTGGTCGGTCTCGTCGGGATGGTTCTCATCGGGGGTCTGCTCGGGCAGCGGATCGATCTGCACCACCGGCGGGGTCGGGTGCTCATCTCCCGCACCGGCCGCCTCCGGTCCCGGCCGCGACTCCTGCTGATCCGCCGCCCGCTCCCGGCGTACCTGCCGGATCCGCAGCGTCGTCGCCCCGAGCAGCACGATGCCGGAGGCGACCACGATGATCCAACCGACGAAGCCGAAGTTGGTGGCGTTCACCATCAGTGAGGTACGCCGACCCAGTGGGGTGCCGTTCGGGGTGGTCAGCTGGGCACTCACCCGGACCGGGCCGTTGGCGGTCGCCTTGGGCTGCACGTTGACCGTCACCGAGCCCTTGGCCTCGATCACGATGTTCTGCTGCGGCGGGATGTCCAGGCGCTGCGGCTGGTCGGAATCCCAGTCGATGGTGACGCGGACCGGCGCATTCAGCGAGTTGGTGAGGGTGACCGGGAAGGAACCGCTCTGCCCCGACATGATCACCGACCGCTGCACCGCCAGGGTGACCGTCCCGCCGCTGACCAGCGCCTTGGCCTGCGCGGTCTGCGGTTCCAGGAAGGCGTCGAAACCGGCCGGATCGCGCCGCCACCAGCTGCTCGCCGACCGCGCCACCGACTCGTCGGCGAGCTGGTTGACCGGTTCCGGGTCGACGACCAGATCCGCGTACGCCGCATAGGAGGCACCCAGTTCACGGATCCGCGCGGCCTGCCGGGAGTTCAACTCCGCCTCGGCCGCGGCGGCCGGATAGTCGAGCTGGTTGGACCACTCCGCGGGCCGGCCGGAGAGCAGCGAGCCGAGCGGCTGCCGCTGCACCCAGGGGGCGTCGGCGGCCAGATCGGCGGTGGCCTGATCGGCGGTGGTGATCACCCGCACCACCGGTGTGCTGCGGCCGGTGAGGGAATCGAGGTAGCTCTCCGCCAGCAACCGCTGACGCAGATGGATCGGGGTGGTCCGCGGGTCCGGGCCCGGCCCGCCGTCGAACAGCCGCGGGTTGTAGCTGATCAGCTGGGTGCTGCCCAGCGGGCGGAGCAGCGCCTGGCTGGTCACCGCATCGGCGGCCAGGATCGCGGTCGCCTTCGTCTGCTCCCAGGTCGCGATGCTGTCCGGGGCGACCTGACCGTTCGAACCCCAGGCGATCAGCGGCAGATCCCTCACCTGGCCGATCCGGTCGCCGGCGGCCACGCTGCGCTGCACCACGTTGCCGAGCTGCTGGTGCGCCAGCGCCGACAGATCGGGCGTACCGAACGGCAGCCGGTAGCCGTTCAGGGTGTTCAACCGGGCGTACTCGTCGAGCCAGCGGCGGGCCAGCTGGCTGCCCTGTCCCGGTACCGTGCGGCCGTCGGGTTGCTGGACCTGGTAACCCTCGGGGGCGGTCATCGCGTTGAGTTCGTCGAGCAGGGCCGGGTCGATCAGATAGGACACGTTCTGTCGGTTCGCGGCCCGCAGCAGCAGGGTCAGCCGGCCGTTGGCGGAGAGCTCCTCGGCCAGGTGGTCGTCGGTGAACAGCCCGGGGCCGACCTTGCTCGGCCGACTGGACAGCACCACCGCGGTGACGGTCTGCACCGGAGTGGGCGGGGTGTCGTTGCTGCCCGTCCGCGGCAGCGGGACGAACAACCGGGCCCGGCCGATGGTGGCATTGCCCTTGCGGCCCACGCGGCCGAGCACGTGCACACCGATCAGATAGTCCCCGGCGGTCCGCGGCAGTTCCAGGTCGGCCACCTTCGCCTGGACGCTGAACGGGACCGTCTCCCCGGGCGCGATCGTCGGCCGCTGCTGGCTGGTCAGATCGACGAAGGCACCGGGCTTGTCGAACACCCGGGACCCCCAGGGCTGGGTGGCCGCGGAGTTCAGCGCGGAGGTGAAACCGTCGTTGTCGGTGATCGGCGACTGGTCCCGCCAGAAGATCGCCTGCACCCCGCTCAGCGGTTCGGCGGCGTTGTTGGTGGCGGTACCGGTCAGGGTGATGGTGGCGTTGCGGTCCGGCAGGGCCGGGTCCATCCCGGTGATCGTGATCCCGACGGGCTGCTCGTCCTCCAGGGCGTACGCCTGCCCCGGACCGGGCAGGATCAGGCCGGCGAGCGCCAGCAGCAGTACCAGCAGCATCCGCACACCGATCGAGCCCACCCGGCGCGGGTCGGTGTCGGGGCGCACGGGTCTGCTCACCCGTTCATGGTAGAGGGGAGAAACCATGTCTCCGGGAGTTGACGCGGGCGCGCTGGGGCGTACCTGGCCTAGAATGTCAGCCCGTGCCTGACAACGAATCGCCCGCCACCGGCCCCGCCGGGGCGCTGACCGCCGCCCAGAGCAATGCGCTCGCCGAGCTGCTGCGGATCGCCCCCGTGGCGGACCGACTCGGCGAGCTGTTCACCGCGGCCGGATACGAGCTCTATCTGGTCGGCGGTTCGGTCCGCGATGCGCTGATGGGCCGGCTCGGCAACGACCTGGACTTCACCACCTCCGCCCGGCCGGCCGAGATCGAGAAGCTGCTGCGCGAGTTCACCCGCGGGGTGAAGGGTGCGGCGGTCTGGGACATCGGCAAGGAATTCGGCACCATCGGGGCCAGAATGCCGGCGGGGTCGGATCACGAGCCCTGGTTGATCGAGATCACCACCTTCCGCGCCGACAGCTACAGCGCCGATTCGCGCAAGCCCGAGGTGGTCTTCGGCGACACCATCGACGGCGACCTGGTACGCCGGGACTTCACCGTCAATGCGATGGCGATCGCGCTGCCCGGACGGCAGTTCGTCGATCCCTACCGCGGGTTGGCCGATCTGGCGTCGGGGGTGCTGCGGACGCCGGCGACCGCGGAGCAGTCGTTCTCCGACGACCCGCTGCGGATGATGCGGGCGGTCCGGTTCCTGTCCCAGTTGCAGCGGCCCGACGGCAGCTATTTCGTCCCCGATCCCGATGTGCTGGCGGCGATGCTGGCGATGAACGAGCGGATCCAGATCGTCTCGGCCGAGCGGGTCCGCGACGAGCTGACCAAGCTGCTGCTCACCGACCAGCCGCGGGCCGGGCTGAACCTGCTCGTCGAGTCCGGGCTGGCGGCCCACGTGCTGCCGGAGCTGCCCGGGTTGCGGTTGGAGGTCGATGAGCATCATCGGCACAAGGATGTCTATGAGCACTCGCTGACGGTGCTGCAGCAGTCGATCGATCTGGAGCAGGCCCGCGGGCACGAGCCCGATCTGGTCGGCCGACTGGCGGCACTGCTGCACGACATCGGCAAGCCGGCGACGCGGAAGTTCACCGACGGCGGCAAGGTCACCTTCCACCACCACGACGTGGTCGGCTCGAAGCTGGTTCGCAAGCGGATGCAGGCGCTGCGCTTCTCCAGCGAGCAGATCAAGGCGGTGGCGAAGCTGGTCGAACTGCACCTGCGGTTCCACGGGTACGGTGACGGGCTGTTCGATGAGGAGAAGGGCTGGACCGATTCGGCGGTCCGCCGCTATGTGCGCGATGCGGGGGATCAGCTGGAGCGACTGCACATCCTGACCCGGGCCGACTGCACCACCCGCAACCTGCGCAAGGCCAACCGGCTGCGCCGGGCGTACGACGATCTGGAGCGGCGGATCGGCGAACTCGCCGAACAGGAGGAGCTGGAGGCGATCCGTCCCGACCTGAACGGCGACCAGATCATGACGCTGCTCGACCTGAAACCCGGCCCCGAGGTCGGCAAGGCCTACCAGTTCCTGCTCGAACAGCGGATGGAACACGGCCCCCTCGGCGAGCAGCGGGCCACCGAACTGCTCAGGCAGTGGTGGTCCGACCGCACGGCCATCGAGTAGCGATCCCGGCGCAGCGAAGCGAAGCCGGGATTGAGTGTCGAGATGAGCCGGTCGTTCCCACTCTGCGGCTCAACTCCCACTCCGCGGACGCATGCAAGCCGCGGAGTAAGAGTTGGGCCGCGAAGTCGAGATGTTCGCAGAGTTGCTCAGCGGAACGTGCTCGGGTCCAGGAACTCGTCGGTGTTGTTGTCCAGGAACCGGATCGGAGTACCCGGCCCCTCCTGGATGATCTGGAGGTCGCTCCCGACCGGCAGGTTGTAGATCCCGATCACCGCCGGCTCGATCTCGCACACCGCGTTGTAGTCGACCACCTGCATATTGGCGGGGTCGTTGAGCGTCTCGTCGGTGTCGTCCAGCGCGAAGAAGCGCCAGCCGGTGTCCGGCGGTTCGATCGGGTTCTCCCGGACGGCCCACTTGAGGGGGCTCTGCTGCGAAAGCACCAGCTTGGACGCGATGGCCGCGCCCGCACCCTTGATGAACTCAGTAGCCATAGCCGATGCTCCTAACCAGGGTGTGCGGCAACCCAGTCCTGTGCCGCCGAGAGGAATTCCGGGCGTTCGCGCCGCTCGGCGAGCGTCTGCGCGTCAACCCCGGCCTTGTTGCGATGACCGAGGTTCAGGTCGTCGCGGGCGAACCAGTCGGGATAGAGGGGAGCCAGCTCGGACTCATCGAACTTCGAGTTGACCAGTTCCATCGACGGCGTCCGGTCCTGTTGGCTGACGAATCCGGCATCGGCTCCTTTGTCCAGGAGGATCCGGGTCGTCGTCAGCAGGCCGTCTAGTTCCTGCTTCTTCGCCCCGATCAGGACGTTGAGCACCCCGGAACGGCCCCGGCTGGCGACCGGTACGTCGATGCCGAGCTCGATCAGGCGCTGCACGGACTGGTAGCGAAGCTGCGGGTCCCCCAGGATCAGGGCGGCCGCCTCGAGCAGGGTGGAACCGTCCTCCAGCGTCAGATCCAGTTGCTCGCGCACCTCATCCTCGACCTCGCTCAGGCGACCGTCACGCACGGCCTGGAACAGCTCAGTCGGCTTCATACCTGCGGCTCCTATTGGCGCTCGGCAACTCGGGCTGGTAGATCTCGGGATCATTGTAGTGATCGCGGAACACCTTGGCCGGGTCGGTTCCGTTGGCTCCGTCGTACGGCGGTCGTCCGTTGACGTAGTCGTCCCAGCTGTTCCGGTACTCATTGCCCGGGGTGTGGCCCATATCCCAGACATCGCGGCGGGAGGTGCCCGGCGTCCAATCGATCCGCTCGCCGGTGTTGGGATCGAATACCCGGCCCTGGGAGTCCTGGGCGTCGTCCCAGACCTGACGGACCGTGCTGTCCCGCATGCTCGGGCGGCTGCCCGGCCTGAGGTACGGGCGGGTGTCCCCGGGTGCGACCTGCACCACGCCGTCGTCGTCGACATGGGTGCGCGGATTGCCGTTGGCGTCTCGTGGGCCATTCCAACTGTCGGCGCTCCGGTGCCGGTTGATCCGTGGATTGGTGCGCGGCGCGCGTCGCGCGGCGCCCTCGGCCACGTCGGCACTCCGGGCGCCCGCCTTCGGGGCCACCCGCAGCAGATCGTCGACGAGAGGTTTGACGAAGCCCTTGAGAGCCTTGCCGGAACTTGCCATGGGGCCAATGCATCAGCCACCGGGTTCACCGGTAGGGGCGAGCGACCGGAAGTTGCCGGTTGCCGGTTGGCTGGTCCGCCGGCCCGCCATACTGTGCGCATGATCATCGTGACCAGCAACGGGATTCCCGGCTATCGGATCGAGGCGGTACTCGGTGAGGTGATGGGGATGACCGTGCGGAGCGCCAACTTCGGGTCGAACATCACCGCCAGTTTCCGCTCCCTCGGCGGCGGTGAGGTGCCCGAGTACACCCGGATCGTCTACGACAGCCGCAACGAGGTGATGAACCGAATGTGGGGCGAGTGCGTCAAGCGCGGCGGCAACGCGGTCCTGGCGATGCGCTTCGACACCGGGTCGATCGCCCAGGGCTTCACCGAGGTCTGCGCCTATGGCACCGCCGTCATCGCGGTACCGCTGGCCGAGGGGGAGCCGGGCGCCACCCCGCAGTCCATCGCACGGGCCGCGGCGGAGCAACCGGGCCCCGGCAACTGGCCGCAGATGGAGCAGCAGGTCGACCCCGGGGAGGGCAGCCGGCCGCAGGCCGAGCCCGCGGACTCCGGCGTACGCCGTCCCGAGGCTTCCCCGCCCGGGTACGCGCCCAGCGAGCACCAGGAGAACGAGCGCCGGCGCGCCGCTGAGCAGCAGGCCCAGCATCCGCAGCAGGGGGCCGACCAGCAGCGTCCGCAGACCCCGGAGCAGCAGCGCCGCAACAGCGACGACTCCTGGCTCGATCTGAACTAGAGGCTGGCGAGGACCGCGACGTGGGCTTCGGCGGGTTCGATGCTGAAGTTACTCTCGATGACCGGGCCGCCGACGACGGCGGCGGGGGTGAGGGCGTACATGGTGTCGGACGCGACCGGGCCGAGCCATTTCAGCAACCGCCGGAAGAGCGGCTTCTCGTGCTCGTCAATGGTGTCGAAACGGCTCCGGTCGGACACGATGATGGCCTCGAGTCCGTTGTCGGGTTGTCCGTCAGCTACATCGCGCGCGTAGTCCCGGCCGCTGATCAATCGGGTGATGGGGTCGATCCGGATGGCCGCTCCATGAACGGGGGACCAGCAGAACATCTCGCCGAAGGCGGTGCGCAACCACGGGTAGTAGGGGCCGTTGTGGGCGACCGGCTCGAGTGCGGGTGAAAGGACCTGACAGATGGGGATGAAATCTGCGGCGATATCGGTCCATTCGTCGGGGTCTGTGAGCCAGATAAGACCTTCCGCGAACCCGGCGAAGCCGACCTCCTGCCACCAGGTGAGGATCAGTTCGGGCATCTTGCCGCGCCAGGCCTCGATCTTGGCTGGGCTCGCGTCCGGCCCGCGGAGGACCGGCCCCTGCTTGTCGATCAAGAATTCCAGGAAGGGTTCCACGATCTCCTCGTTCTCCGCCGGGCCAGTCAAAGCTGAGGGGTGAGTCGCACGTTCATCCGGTCACCTGGTCTGAACCTACCGGCGGCCAGATCTTCTCGAAGCTGGCGCTCCAACACGTCCATCTCACCCATGTTGTTCTGCCACCCGGAGCCGAGGCTGCCGTTGACCCCGCTGTCACCGAAGGCATGGATCTGGTCCGCACCACCGGCGACCATATCCGGGTTGTGCAGGGCATCAACATTGCGGGATTTCAGCTCATCGTTCGCGAGCGCACGCGCCTCGCCTCGCATGCGTTCCAGGTCTGTGGGTGAAACGCGGCCCGGTGCTCTGCTCCGCATCTCAGCCAAGATGTCGTCTGTGGCCTCATCGAGCAGCCGCTCTCGTGCGACTCGCTGCGTCCGACCGCTGCCACGCCCGAAGTTCCCGAAGTTCCGCCTGTTCTGAGAAACTCGTCGACGCTCATCGCGTTCAGGCCGCGCTCCTGCATGGCGAGGTGGCGACGATACTCGTCGCGCAGCGCGGGATTTCGCTGCATCCGTTCGCGCAACCTGCCACCGGGCCGGAATCGGAGCTCCGCCGAGCGTGAGATCTGGGGCCCATTGCGTGCGGCCACATTGTCCGCGTACCGAGCTGCACGATCTTCGGTGACCCGCAGCAGATCATCCACGTACTTCTTGATGAAGCCCTTCAGCGGTACTTTGGCGGCGCCCACGGAGCCAGTGAAACGTCTCGGAGGGTCAACCCGGCTGAAGGGATCAGGCGGCCAGCGGGCCGCTGACGGTGATCCGATCGATCCCGTGCTCATCGAGCACCGCGGCAACCCGGGCCGCGCAGGCCTGGTGCGGGACCAGCCACTGGATCGGGGCGTCGGCCACGGCCAGCTGCAGCAGCGCCGCACCGAGGAAGTCGTCCTCGGCGTACCGGCAACATCCGCGCACCTCGAAGAACAGGACGCCGCCGCGACGACCGTCGAAATGGCAGGTGAGCCCGGAATCGGCATCGGTGATCAGGAGGCCGGCCGGCCGAGTCGGCTGCGAGGAAACCAGGTGGAGGGACATCGTCGGAACCTTTCGGGAGGGACGCGGATTGCGTACGCCCATCCCCGACGCTCAGGGTCGGATCGGGGTTCCGTCCGCCGTCGCCTGCTCGAACTCGGTACCGCGATCGAAGGTCGCCGAACCGATCCGCCGGGTGCCGAACCAGAACAGCACCCCGGTCAGCGCGAGCAGTACGCCGAGGGTCACGAAGCCGATCAGCGTGTGCCCGTCGGCGGGCAGCAGCAGCGCCGCCAGGCAGGCCGCGATCACGAAGCAGGCGTTGAAGATCATGTCGTAGAGGGTGAACACCCGGCCCTTGAAATCGTCGTCCACATGCGCCTGCACCAGCGTGTCCACACAGATCTTCAGCGACTGCGAGCAGACGCCGAGCCCGAACCCGGCGATCACCAGCGGCCACAGCGAGAAGATCGAACCGGGCACGATCTGCAGCACCCCGGCCGCGATCAGCACCACGACGATGCTGCGGCGTACGCCGACCCGACGGGCCAGCGGCGGTACCACGGCGGCCGAGGCGATGAACCCGGCACCGGTCGCGCCCGCCCACAGGCCGATGTCGGCCATCGCGGCGTCCACCTGGTCGACCCGATGGAACCAGTTGCGGAACATCAGGATCGTCGCGACCTGGGTCATCCCGTAGAGGATCCGCTGCACGCCGATGGTGATCAGGCCGATCCCGGCCGGTTTGCGCTCGCGCAGGTGACCGACGGCGTGCACCAGTCCCTTGAGCACCTCCGAGGTCCTGGTGGTGCGCGATTCCATCGTGGTCAGATCCGGGCCGAGCGCGGCCTTCGGGATGCGCAGGGCGAGCAGCACGGTGAGCGCGAAGCCGGCGGCCGCGGTCGCGAAGACCAGTGCATCGGCCTGATAGCTCTGCAGGAACGAACCGGTGCCGAAGCGGATCCCGAAGGCGACCCCGGCGCCGATCATCACCCCCGCCGGGCCGATCGTCGGCATCACCGAGCTGGCCAGCAGATACTCATCTTCGTCCACGGTGTGCGGCAGCGCCGCGGACAACCCGGCGAGCAGATAGCGGTTCAGGCTCATCGCAACCAGTACGCCGGCGTAGAACAGCCACATCGTCCAG
Source organism: Enemella evansiae (assembly GCF_002250705.1). Lineage (GTDB taxonomy): Bacteria > Actinomycetota > Actinomycetes > Propionibacteriales > Propionibacteriaceae > Enemella > Enemella evansiae. The sequence continues at coordinate 17,475 of NZ_NMVP01000018.1, read as the reverse complement.
TGCTCGCGCAGCCCGGGGTTGAGCACCAGCAACCCGAGCATGATCGCGATGCCGACCCGGATCGCGTCGGTGACCACCGCCACCTGCCGTCGATGCCAGCGATCCAGGGTGAGCGAGACGAACGGGCCGACGATCGAGAACGGCAGCAACGTGATCGCCAGCACCAGCGCGATCGAGGCGGCGTCGGGTTGTTCCTGCGGAGAGAACAGCACGTACGCCGCCATCCCGATCTGCAGCGTGCCGTCCGAGGCCTGGGTCGCGATCCGCACCGCGACCAGCTTGCGGAACAGCGGGTGGCGCCACAGGCGTCGCAGGCCGCGCAGGAAATTCACTCCGTCAGGCTAGTCGGTGGGTGGGTGTTCTGCTCTGAGCAGAAGCACCGGTCCGCCTGCCCGGGCTCGCCCTAGCATCGGTCCATGGGCGAGATCACGTCGGCTGAGCGCGCGCAGCGAGTCGAAGCCACCGAACCCGAACCACTCCTCCGCGAGGTGACCGGCCGGGTACTGCGTCGGCACCGGCACGAACGCGGCGAACGGCTGGTCGAGACCGCCGGCCGCGCAGGTGTCTCCACCCAGTACCTCTCCGAACTGGAGCGTGGCCGCAAGGACGCCTCCAGCGAGCTGCTCGCCGCCGTCGCCGGCGCGCTCGACCTTTCCCTGCTGGAACTCACCCACGAGGTGGGCCGCGAACTGAGCCAGCGTTCGGTCGCCTCGGTCCGCTGCCTGCCCGTGCGCTCGGCGTACGCCAGGACGCCCGGTCGGTTCCGCGGCCCGGTCGCGCTGGCCGCCTAGGAGCGTGGCAGCTCCCGCGAGTCGATGATCGCATCCGCGATGCCGTAGTCGACGATCTCCTGCGCCCGCAGAATCCGGTCCCGGTCGGTGTCGCGGCGCAGGGTTTCCAGGTCCTGACCGGTGTGTCGGCTCAGCGCCTCCTCGATCTCGGTACGGGTCCGCAGGATCTCCTCGGCCGCCAGGATCAGATCCGGGATCGTACCCCGGCCCTGACCGGCCGGCTGGTGCAGCAGTACGCGGGCGTGCGGGAGCACCGACCGCCGGCCGGGTTCGCCCGCCGCCAGCAGCAGCGCGGTCGAGGAGAGCGCCTGGCCGACACAGGTGGTCGCGACCGGGGCACGGCAGGAGCGGATCGTGTCGTAGAGGGCGAAGGTCGCCATCACCGAGCCACCCGGTGAGTTGATGTAGAGGTTGATCGGCGCCTCGGAGTTCTCCGAATCCAGGTGCAGGATCTGCGCGATCAGCGCGTTCGCCACCCCGTCGTCGATCTCGGTGCCGAGGAAGATGATCCGCTCGTCCAGCAGGCGGCTGTAGATGTCCATCACCCGCTCGCCCTGCGGCGTACGGCTGATCACGTTGGGAATGGTGTAGCTGCTCATCGCGGGCCGCCGAACCCGGCCGCGGTCTGGGGTGTCGGGCGGAGCTGGTCGACCGCGCCGACCACCTGATCCACGAAACCGTAGTCGATCGCCTCCTGGGCGCTGAACATGTGGTCCCGCAGGGAATCCTCGAACACCTTCTCGGTGGGTTGACCGGTCCGTTCGGCGATGATGCCGATGATCGTGTCCCGATTCTGCCGCAGATCGTCGGCCTGCAACTCGATGTCCGGGGCGTACCCGCCGATGCCCGCGGAACCCTGATGGAGCAGCACTTTCGCATGCGGCAGGATCAGCCGCTTCCCCCGCGTTCCGCAGCACAGCAGGAACTGGCCGGCGCTGTAGGCCATCCCCAGATTCACGGTGATGACCTCATTGGGGATCAACCGCATGGTGTCGGCGATCGCCAGCATTGCCGGTACCGAACCACCGGGGGAGTTGATCCACAGCCCGATGTCGGTCACCGGGTCCTCGGCCGACAGGAGCATCAGTTGCGCACACAGCTGGCTGCCGATCTCGTCGTCGAGGGCCGAGTCGAGCATCAGGATCCGTCTGCCCAGCAGGTCTTTCGCGGTGCGCCGACTCAGCGGCAGGGTCTTCATCTCTTCGCTCATGGGATCAGCATGACTCCGTCGATCGCCGAGTGTGCAGCACTGCTGCTCTGGGCGGACTCATGCTGCGGACAGCTGCTTGACTGACCCGGAGGGTTGAACAAGGCTGCCGATCATGGCAGCGACCATCGATCTGAACTCGGACCTGGGTGAGTCCTTCGGGATGTGGCGGATGGGCGACGATGCCGCGCTGCTGCAGGTGGTCAGCTCGGCGAACGTCGCCTGCGGTTTCCACGCCGGTGATCCCTCGGTGCTGTGGGCGACCTGCCGCGAGGCGGTGGCCCGCGGCGTGCACATCGGGGCGCATGTCGCCTATCGGGATCTGGCCGGTTTCGGGCGGTCGTTCATCGACGTACCGGGCGAGCAGCTGTACGCCGACGTGCTCTATCAGCTCGCCGCGATCGACGGCGTCGCCCGGACGGCCGGCGGCAGCGTCACCTATGTGAAGCCGCACGGTGCCCTCTACAACACGATCGTGCAGCACGAGCAGCAGGCCGATGCCGTGGTCCGCGCGGTCTCCGACTTCAATACCCGGCGCGACGAGCCGCTCGCGCTGCTCGGCCTGCCCGGCTCGGTGGTGCTCGACAAGGCCGCGGCGGCCGGCGTACGCACGGTCCGCGAGGCGTTCTGCGATCGCGCCTACAACGCCGACGGCACCCTGGTCAGCCGGCGCACCGAGGGCGCGGTGCTGCACGATCCGCGGCAGGTCGCCGAACGGATGGTGCAGCTGGTGACCACCGGGGAGGTGACCGCGATCGACGGGTCGGTGATCCGCATCGAGGCCGATTCTTTGTGTGTGCACGGGGACTCCCCCGGTGCGGTGGCGATGGCTGAGCAGGTCCGGACCGCGCTCACCGGGGCGGGTATCGAGATCCGGCCCTTCTGATGACCCCGCAGGTACGCCCCAGCGGTGACCGGGCGCTGCTGGTCGAGCTGGCCGACGCCGACGAACGCCGCCGGTTGGATGCCGCACTGGAGATCTCGGTGGCCGACGGACGCCTGACCGGGGTGGTCGAGCACGTGCCCGCCGCCCGCACCGTGCTGGTGCGCTGCGCCGACGAGCCCGCGCTGGCCCGGGTTAGGTCGTGGCTGGCCGAGGTGGACCTGACCGGGGTCGATGTCGCCGAGGTCGAGGTGGCGGAGGTGACGATTCCGGTGCGCTACGACGGCCCTGATCTGGCGGCCGTCGCCGAGCACCTGGGCATCTCGGTCGATGAGGTGATCGAGCGGCACAGCGGGCAGGTCTGGACCGTCGAGTTCGGTGGCTTCATGCCCGGATTCGGTTACCTGACAGGGGAATCCGGTGACCTCGAGGTCCCGCGGCGGGACTCACCGCGGACCCGGGTACCACCGGGTTCGGTGGCGCTGGCCGGCGAGTTCTCCGCGGTCTATCCGCAGGCCTCCCCGGGTGGCTGGCAGCTGATCGGCAGCACCGATGCGGTGCTCTGGGACGTCGAGCGCGACCCACCCGCCCTGCTCGTCCCGGGCGCCCGCGTCCGCTTCCAGCAGGACGACGACCGTTCCCTGAGCGAGCGAGGAACGAACGAGTCGAAGGGATCCGCGCGAGCGAGTCGAAGCCACATCCTCGAGGAAACCGGCCTCACCGTCGAGGACCCCGGTGCCCAACTCCTCATCGAGGACCTCGGCCGGCCCGGTAACGCCCGGCTCGGGGTGACCGCCTCGGGGGCGATGGACCGCGGCGCACTGCGGCTGGCGAACCGGTTGCTCGGCAACGAGGAGCACCTGGCGGGCCTGGAGATCCTGCTCGGCGGCGCCACCCTGCGCGCCGAACGCGACCTGCTGATCGCGGTCACCGGCGCCAACGTCCCGCTGCGGATCGACGGCCGCCCGGCCGCCTGGGGTGAACCGCTGCGATTGTCCGCCGGGCAGCTGCTGGAGATCGGTCGTCCCGAGCACGGGGTGCGCTGCTATCTGGGTGTCCGCGGTGGCGTCCGGGGCCCGGAGTTCCTCGGCTCGCTGGCCAGCGACCCGACCACCGGTCTAGGTCCGGCTCCGCTGGTCGCCGGTGACACCATCGCCATCGGCGAACCCGGGGCGAACCCGCCGCACCCGGTCGACGTCATCCCCGGCTCCGGCAGCGGCGAGATCCTGCTCCCGGCGGTCCTCGGCCCGCGCGACGACTGGTTCACCCCGGCCGCGATCGACACCCTGGCCCGTGCGGCCTGGGAGGTCTCCGGCGACGCGAACCGCGTGGGGGTACGCCTCAGCGGCCCGGTCCTGGAGCGCGCCCGCGACGGTGAGTTGCCCAGTGAGGGCATGGTCCGCGGCTCGGTGCAGGTGCCGGCGTCCGGCCAGCCGATCGCGTTCGGCCCGGATCACCCGACCACCGGCGGGTACCCGGTGATCGCCGTCATCGACGACCATGCCAGCGACCTGCTCGGGCAGGCGCGCCCGGGGCAGACCGTGCGCTTCCAGCTCCGCCGTGCCCAGGTCCAGAATGTGCCACGCGTGCCTCGGGGGTGACGAGCGGATGCGGGTCAGCGCACCGCGCCAGCACACGCGTGGCACGTTCTGGACCTAGGTGTCAGCGGCTCATCTCGACACGCCGCCATTGCTCCGCTTCGCTGCGCATGTCGGCTACTCGATGAGCTAGTTCCACCAGAAGTCCCACTCGCGGCGGGAGAAGAGCAGCTCGGCGTATGCCTCGGGATCCTGATCGATCACATCGGGCGCCAGCCCGTAGTGCTCACCGGCCAGCTGCCGGGCCTGCTCGGGATAGCGCGGGGGGCGCTCCACCGAGAGCCGCAGTCGGTCCGGGCCCAGTCCGACCAGGACCGCGCCGAAGCGGTCCTCCCAGCTGCGCAGCACGGCGCTGACGTCGCCACCGGTGTATTCGTAGCCCTCGGCACCGGTCCAGCCGAGCGCCGCGGGCACATCGGCCGGCCGGGTCACCGGGGTCAGCAGCAGCGATCGTTCGCCGGCCACCGGGCGTACCCCGACCAGCTGGTCCTTCGCGGGCTCACCGGCCGCCAGACCGAGCCAGCGGCTGCGCCAGGGCTCCAGGCCCTCCAGCTCCTCGGCGGCGGAATAGGTGCGGGCGAGCAGCGCCTCGGCATCGTCGGCGACCGCCTGCGGGGCGCCCACGCCACCGGCCAGCCAGCCGGGCTCGACCGCTGACGCGCCCTCCACCAGGACCGGCCAGATCCCGGCGTTCGGGAAACGGTCCGCGACGGCGTACCACTCCTCGCTGAACTGATCCGACCGATCGCTGAGCCAGCAGAGCGCGATCGGTTCCGAGCGGCCGGTGACGTTCATCCGGACCAACCGCCCGGCGGGCAGCCCGGGGTTGTGCTGGTCCGGGTCACCGGCCTCGGTCGCGCGCAGCTGCAACCGGATCCAGTCGTTGTCGTTCACCTGGTCGAAGCCGAGGTCGTCCAGATCCAGGCCGCCCTGGCTCGCCGGGGTGGCGCGCACCTTGCTGCCCATCGCATCACGAATGGCGTCGCGGAATCCCATGCGTTCCACCCTGCCCTACCCACCGGAGGCCTGTCGAAGGCGGGGCGTTCAGACCTCTTCGGAGTTCTGCTCGGAGTTCTTCACGTGCAGGAACTTCAGGTACGCCTCGGTGACCTGGTCGGGGTGACCGCGCATCATCAGGTTGCCGTGGTCCAGCCAGATGCAGTCGTCACACAGCTCGCGTACCGATGCCAGGCCGTGGCTGACGAAGAACATCGCCCGCGACTTGGCGCGCAGTTCCTCCAGCTTGGCCGCCGCCCGCTCCCGGAAGCCGGCGTCACCGGTGGACAGGGCCTCGTCCACCATCAGGATGTCGGGATCCATGTGTACGCCGACCGAGAAGCCGACGCGGGCGTTCTGGCCGGAGGAGTAGGTGCGCATCGGCCGGTCGATGAACGGGTCGGTACCGGCCTCGGCCCACTCGGCGACCTGGTCCGCGCGCTCGCGTACCGCCTTCTTCGACAAGCCGGCCGCCAACCCGCCGAGGATGATGTTCTCCCGGCCGGTGAGCGCGTTGTTGAAGCCGACACCGAGGGCCAGCATCGTCGACGCCTTGCCCCAGGTCTCGATGTGCCCGGAGGTCGGCGGCAGGATGCCGGCCAGGGCGCGGAGCAGGGTCGATTTGCCCGCCCCGTTGGCGCCGATCACGCCGACCGTGGTGCCCAGTTTCACGTCGAAGCTGATCCCCTTGAGGGCCTCGACGGTGTGCACCTGTCGGGTACCGCGGCCGAAGCGGACCACTGCCTGCTTCAGCGTCGGGCGCTTCTCGAAGGTGGTCTTGTAGGTGATGCGCAGGTCCTGCACCCGGACCGCGAGATCCTTGCGGTCGGGTTCCAGGGTGAAGCCGTCGCGGGTACGCCGCGGGGCGCGCTCAATAGATCCGGACAGCGAACTCACGCTCCCTCGACATGAAGAACAGCGACCCGACGATCAGTGTTCCCACCCCCCAGGCGGTGGCGATCAGCCAGTAGGAGAGCCGCGGAAAATCACCTTCGATGAGTAGCGAGGAATAGCCACTCAGCATCGAGTACGCCGGGTTGAGCTGAGCGGCGGTCTGCAGCCACTCGGGTTTGTCCGCCAAGTGGATCGGCGACCAGAGAATCGGTGACAGGTAGGTCCAGATCCGGATGAAGAACGGCAGGAAGTTGTTGGTGTCGCGGAAGTAGACCTGCATGGTGGCGAAGATTGCAGCCAATCCTGCGCCGAACAGCAGCATCATGAGCAGGAAATAGCTGGCAAGCAACTGCTTCGGGCTCCATTCGATGGCCCGCCACCAGAACAGGTAGATCACGAGCGAGACCGGGAGTGTCGGCAGGAACCGGAAGAACGCCGTGTGCACCGCACCGAGCGGGATCAGTAGCCGCGGGAAGGCGGTGTTCAACAGCAGTTTTCCGGCCGTCGTGACCGATGTCGAGCCGGCATTCGCACAGGTCGTGACCAAGGTGAAGGCGAACAGGCTGGTCGTGAGGAAGGGGAAGTAGACCGGGTCGGAGGCCACTCGGTTCGACAGGATCGCGACCAGCAGGAAGTAGACCCCGGCCATCAGCAGCGGGTTCAGTACCAGCCAGATCTGGCCGAAGAAGGTGTCTGAGCTGGTGGCGCGCATGTTGGAGCGGGACAGCTCGAAGGCGAACTCGCGGCGCTGCCAGAGTTCGGTGAGGTACTTCTTCAGCGGCGGCAGCCCGTTGTGGTGCGGGCCGTAGTGGTTGTAGACCCCGGGGGCCAGGTCGGTCTTCGAACCGGTGGGCACCTTGGGCAGGTCGCTGTTGGGGACGAACTCGTCGTCGCTGCCGAGGGCGGGGTCGAGTCTGCCGTGGCCGGGGTTGCCGTCGTCGGGCGACGGCTCGCCTGGCTGCGGTTCCGCGCTCAACTCATCACTCCTTGGACTGCCGGGGCTGATCGATTCGCCAGTCTGCCACGGCACCGGCGGCCGACTCACATTTCACACCCCGCCGGGGCATGAATCGGCCCCCGCTCCGAGGAACGGGGGCCGATTTCTGGGTACGCCTGGTGGGCCGGTTCTAGACGCCGGTGCTGGCCAGGCCGCCCACCGACTCCTTCACACCGGTGTCCTTGGAGTCCTTGACATCGGCCGGGGCCACATCGGACCCGTCATCGACCGGGGCCACGTCCGAGCCGTCTCCGACCGGGGCCGGATCGGAGCCGTCTCCGACCGGGGCCGGATCGACCGGCGGCTCATCGACCGGCGGGGCCGGATCGGTGGGCGGGACCGGGTCGGTGGTCGGCGGGACCGGATCGGTCGTCGGGGGCACCGGATCGGTGGTCGGCGGGACCGGGTTGGTCGGGGTCGCCTTCGGGCTGTTCGTCGGCTTGCCCGTCGGGGTCGCGGGCTTCGTCGGCTTCTGGGTCGCGGTACCGGTCTTGGTCGGCTTCGGGGTGTTGCAGAGCCGGGCGATCTGGGGATCGACCTGGCCGGGCTTCTGCGGCCGGGCCGTCAGGCAGGTGGGGGGCGGGGGGCAGGAGGGTCCCGGCTTCATCTCCTTCTTGTTGCCGTCCAGCGGAACCAGGCACGGGACCTGCGTCGGCTTCGGGGTCGCCGGGGTCTTGGTCTTGGTCGCGGTCGGCTTCGGGCTGGCCGGCTTCGTGGGGCTCTTGGTCACCGTGGGCTTCTTCGTCGGCGACTTGGTCGCGGTCGGCTTCTTCGTCGGCGACTTGGTCGGCTCGGACTTCCGGCCGTCCTTCTTGGCCGCCGCGGTGTATTCGTCGATCTTCGCCTTGTCGCCGATGTACTCGAAGTGCATGGCGTCCTTGGTGTTCTTGTAGTGCCCGCCCCAGTAGAAGCCGTACTTCATCCAGGTCGCGACCATCTCCGGCGGCATGTCCGACTTGAACTTCGACTGGTACGGGTTCTGCTCGGGGTTGATGTCCACCGCGCGGGCGTACGCGTGATTGGAGGGGGTCGACGACGAACCGCGGACCATGCGGCAGTTGTAGCCGTAGATGACCTTGATGTCGTAGTTGTACTTCTCCTCGCTGATCCGCATCAGCTCGCTCACCAGAGGGGCCAGCTCGCTGCGCACGCTGGCCGACTTGCCGCCGTAGCTGGCCTTCGCGGTCTTGATGCCGGGGCAACTGATCTTGCCGCCGCTGGCCTTCACGTCTGCGGAATCGTTGAATCCTTTGGGGTGCGTGACGTAGTCGCGTACGGGCTTCGGGTACGCACTCTGCGGCGCGGCCACCGACTGGCCGACGAAGGCACCCAGCCCACCGACGGTCACAACGGTGGCTGCGACGATCGCTGCCAGTTTGCGGTTCATGATCTCCCCCAGGGGTTTCGGTTCGTGTCCCCGACGTTAGGGAGAACCGGGTCCCGACCGACACCTCAGAGGGGGTGGAAACTTCCCCTACGTTGCCAAGCCATCCGATCAGTCTGGCGACCGTGACACCCACATGCCTGGCGATCGGGCGAGGGCTGTGGATAACTGGCGCTTGGTTTCGACTCGCTCGTGCCTCGCTCGCTCAACCGGCGTGTGGGGTGCACATCAGGGCGGTGATCTCCTGGGAGATCGCGGGGCCGGGGACGCCCCAGCCGGATCGGTAGCCGCAGATCTCGGCCAGGGGTTGCTGGCTGCGGTTGCCGTCGGCGAGGGCGACATCGTCGGGGGAGATCAGAGCTGGATGCGGGACCCCGGTGGCCTCGGCCAGCTTCAGCAGGTCGCGCCTCAGGGTGCGTACATAGTTCGCCAACCGCACCGACTTGAGCTCCGGATCCAAGCCCGAGGCGAGCCAGCGGTCCTGGGTGGCGACCCCGGTCGGGCAGCGATCGGTGTGGCACTGCTGGGCCTGGATGCAACCGACCGCGAGCATCGCCTCCCGGGCCACATTGACCAGATCGACACCCATCGCGAACGCCACCACCGCGTTGTCCGGCAGGCCGAGCTTGCCCGAGCCGATGAAGGTCAGCCGGTCGGTGATCCCGGCCTCGGCGAAGCGCCGATAGACCTGGGCGAAGCCGATCCGAAAGGGAAACGAGACATTGTCGGCGAACACCAGTGGCGCCGCCCCGGTACCACCCTCGCCGCCGTCGATGGTGACGAAGTCGACTCCGCGCTGCCCGTCGGCCATCTGCTCGACCAGATGGTCCCAGAACTCCAGATCGCCGACTGCGGATTTGATGCCCACCGGCAGCCCGGTCCGCTCGGCGACCAGCTCCACCACATCGAGCATCTCGTCGACGCTGCGGAAGGCCGTGTGCCGGGCGGGGCTCTCCACATCCTGACCCTCGGGTACGCCCCGGACGCGCGCGATCTCGGCGTTCACCTTGGCCGCCGGCAGATGTCCACCGAGGCCGGGTTTCGCACCCTGGCTCAGTTTGAACTCGATCGCCCGCACTGGCGCCGACTCGACGACCCGGCACAACCGGTCCAGATCGAAGCGCCCTGCGGCATCCCGGCAGCCGAAATATCCGGTACCGACCTGCAGCATCAGATCGCCGCCCTGGCGGTGATGATCCGACAGCCCGCCCTCGCCGGTGTTGTGCCAACAGCCAGCGAGCCGGACGCCCTTGTTCAGCGCCTGGATCGCCTGCGGGCTGAGTGAACCGAAGCTCATCGCCGAGATGTTGACCACCGATTCGGGTCGGAACGCGTGCCGGCGGGCACGCGGGCCACCGAGCACCTTCGCACCGGGTAGGGGCGCGGAAAGGTCGTCCAGGTTGGGATTCGGGGCGATCTCGGTGAAGGTGCGGTGTTTGATCACCGGGAAGTTCAGCTGTTCCACATCGTTGTCGGTGCCGAAGCCGAAATAGTTGTTCTCCGCCTTCGCCGAGGCGTACACCCAACGCCGCTGGTCCCGACTGAAGGGCCGTTCCTGGTCGTTGGCGCTGACGATGTATTGCCGCAGCTCCGGTCCGATCGCCTCCAGTGCATAGCGGGCCCGCGCGAGCAGCGGAAAGTTGTGCCGCAGTGCGTGCTGGCGCTGCAGCAGGTCCTGGATCGCCAACCCCGCCAGGCCAGCAACCGGCAGGGCCGCCAACCACCGCTTCTTCTTGCTGGTTCGGCTTTCCGGGCGGCCGGGGGAACTCATCCGGCCGCCCTGCCGAGCACGGTGACCAGGAAATCTGAGTCTGGTTCGAAGGGCCGCAGCTCCCAGGTGGCGACCCCCACCTGGACATCGAGACCCGCGTGGGCGACATCATCCAGATAGCTCTGGAAGTCATAACCGCGGTCCCGGCCGAAGCCGACCACCGCGCGCCCGTCGGCCTTCAGATGGTTGGCGAAGTTGCGCAGCACCGCCACCCGGGTCTCCGGATGCAGGAAGGTCATCACATTGCCAGCACAGACGATCGCGTCGAACCCCGCACCGATACCCCGCGCCGGCAGATCCAGTTCGGCCAGGTCACCGACCAACCAGGTCCCCTCCGGATAGTCGGCCTGCGCTGCCTCGATCAGCACCGGATCCTGATCCACCCCGACGACCGTGTGCCCGGCCCGCGCCAGATACCCCCCGGTCCGCCCGGCGCCACACCCGGCGTCCAGGACCCGCGATCCACGCGGCAGCAGCGCATCGACCAATCGGGCCTCGCCATAGATGTCCTGGCCCTGGTCGGCCAACTCCCGGAACCGCTGGGCATAGCGGTGCGAATGCTCGGGGTCGGCGGTGACCAGCTCGGTCCACTTGCTGGGTCTGTTCGGCTGCGACGGCGTGTTCACGCCGCGATGGTACGCCGACCCCCTCGGATGAGCAGTTGCCGGATCACCATCCCGTACGCCGCAGCGCCCACCCGGGCGATGAGCGGGTCGAACCGGCGCGGCAACCCGCGGACCAGCAACTCCTGCCGCCACTCGACCACCGAGCCGGTATCGGCAGCGCGGATCAGTGCCTCGATCCGGCCGTCGAGTAGCCACCCTTGTTTGGCGATCAGCACCCGCCCGGTGCGGTTCGGCTCGGGCGGGGTCCATTCCAGCACCCGCATCGGATCGTCGAAGCCGACCGGCCCGAGCCCGGTGTGCGCGGTGAACTCGGTACCGGCCCGCAACCCCCGCCCGTCGTGATTCACGGTGGTCAACGGGATCACCGCGGTGTGCGCGGCCAGGTCGAAGAGTGCTGCCAGCGTCTCCTCCGGCGCCAGCGGGGACCGTATCCGAATCAGGAACTCGGCCATCAGCGCAGTTCCTTGGCGGCCTTCTTCCGCTCCCAGCCATTGGCGTACCGGACGATGAGGGTGCCCATTCCGGCCTGCCCGTTGACGACCAGGATCGGGCGGCCCGCGAGCGGCGTGTCGTCGACCTTGTTGCGCACCGTGCCCATCGACTTGATCACCCCCGAGGTGTCGGCCGCCCAGCCGTCGGGCAGCACGATCCGCACCGTCCCCATCCCACCGTCCACCCAGACATGGATCACCTGGTGCGTGGTCCGCGCGGCCAGGCAGTTCAGCTTCACCGATCCGGCACTGCCGCGCAGCAGCAGGAACTCGGGGATCTGCCAGTCGCCATCGCGTTTCTCGATGCTCCAACCGGCATCGATGATGAGGGGATTCTCCATCGACGACCCGGGTTGCGACTGATGCGAGACACTGGCGCCGGCCACGGGCAGATCGGCCAGCAACGCATCCAGGTCGGCGAAGGTGACTGCCTGCTGGGCCGCGGCGGCGCGGTCGCGCAACTCCTCGACGCTCAGCCGGCCCTCGGCGTACGCCTCCTGCAGGACGGCGATCGCGCGCTCCCGATCGTCGTTACCGGCTCGCAGTTCGGAAGGGCTGGTCATAGCGGTCAGGGTACGCGAGGGTGGTGGCCATGGCTGAGCACAATGCGGAGCGACGGCTGCGATCCCAGGGCTGGTTCGGGGGACGCGACAAACACGGTTTCATGTACCGCAGCTGGATGAAGAACCAGGGTATTCCCGAGCACGCGTTCGACGGCCGACCGGTGATCGGCATCTGCAACACCTTCTCCGAACTCACCCCGTGCAATGCGCACTTCCGCAAGCTCGCCGAACACGTCCGCCGTGGGGTCCTGGAGGCCGGTGGCTTCCCGGTCGAATTCCCCGTTTTCTCCAATGGGGAATCGAATCTGCGTCCGACCGCGATGCTGACCCGCAACCTCGCGTCGATGGATGTCGAGGAGGCACTGCGCGGGAATCCGGTGGATGCGGTGGTGCTGCTGACCGGCTGCGATAAGACCACCCCGGCGTTACTGATGGGCGCCGCTTCGGTGGACCTGCCGAGCATCGTGGTCTCCGGCGGGCCGATGCTGAGCGGCCGGCACCGCGGGCAGACGATCGGCTCCGGGACGATGGTCTGGCAGTGGAGCGAAGACGTGAAGGCCGGCAAGATCTCGATGGCGGAGTTCCTCTCCGCCGAATCCAGCCAGTCCCGCTCGGCCGGTACCTGCAACACGATGGGGACCGCGTCGACGATGGCCTGCCTGGCCGAGGCGCTCGGGGTCACGTTGCCGCACAATGCGGCGATCCCGGCGGTCGACGCCCGGCGTTACGTGCTGGCGCATCTGTCCGGGTCCCGGATCGTGGAGATGGCGCACGCGGACCTGCGACTGTCGCAGGTGCTCACCCGGGAGGCGCTGGAGAACGCGATCCGGGTCTGCGCGGCGATCGGTGGTTCCACGAATGCGGTGATCCACCTGAAGGCGATCGCCGGCCGCCTCGGCGTACCCCTGGAACTGGAGGACTGGACCGAGATCGGGCACCACACGCCGACGATCGTGGATCTGCAGCCGTCGGGGCGGTTGCTGATGGAGGATTTCTACTATGCCGGTGGCCTGCCGGCGGTGATCGCCCGGCTGGATGCGGAGGGGTTGTTGCCGCATCCGGAGGCGCTCACGGTCAATGGCCGCACGATGCGGGAGAACACCGCGGGCGCGGAGGTCTATGACGAGACCTGCATTCGGGCGCTGGAGGATGCCCTGGTGGCCGACGGCAGCCTGCGGATCCTGCGCGGCAATCTGGCGCCCCGGGGTGCGGTGCTGAAGCCCTCGGCGGCGACGCCGGAACTGATGACGCACCGCGGCCGGGCGGTGGTGTTCCGCGACTATGACGACTATCTGGCGCGGATCGAAGACCCGGAGCTGGATATCGACGAGCACTGCGTGATGGTGCTGCAGAACTGTGGCCCGAAGGGTTATCCGGGGATGCCGGAGCTGGGCAATATGGGTCTGCCGCCGAAGCTCCTGGCCCGCGGGATCACCGACATGGTCCGGGTCTCCGACGCCCGGATGAGCGGCACGGCGTACGGCACGGTCGTGCTGCACGTCGCCCCGGAGGCCGCCGCGGGTGGCCCGCTGGCAGCGGTCCGCGACGGGGACGAGATCGAGCTGGATGCCGATGCCGGGGTGCTGCATCTGCATGTCAGCGACGAGGAACTGGCGGCCCGGATGGCGGCGCTGCCGGCACACGAGCCGGCGATGAGTGGTGGCTATCAGGGTCTCTACGTACGCGAGGTGCTGCAGGCCGACGAGGGCTGCGACTTCGGCTTCCTGCGCGGTACCCGGGGCGCCGCGGTGCCCCGATACAGCCACTGAGGGTGCCTCAGGCCTACCTCAGCGCCGATCTGAGGTAGGCGTACCCGATGAAGATCGGGCAGTCGCCCCATGTGCGGACCGGGGCCTCAGCACGAGTGTTGAGTCATGAGCAACAGCGACTACTACCAGATGCAGATGTTCCATCAACGAGAGAACGAGTTGCTGGCCGAGGCTTCCAACGATCGGCTGGCGCGCCAGTTGACCGGTCGCGGGTGGCTGCGGCGGCTCTTCCACGATCTGGTCGGCGGCCACGGGGAGCGTCCCCCGGGCCGCCGACCGGCCCACCGCCCGGTCGGCGCGCGCTGAGCAGCGCAGTTCCACGGCGTGGCAGCTCCGACGTGCCACGCCGTGGCAACATGGCTGCCGTGCTGCGAGACCGCGTCGTCGGGCGTACCGAGGAGCTGGCCGCCCTGGCGGAGCTTTGGGCCGAGGCCCGCGCCGGTCACGCCCACCTGGTGCTGCTCGGTGGGGAGGCCGGGATCGGCAAGACGACCCTGGTCCGCGCGTTCACCGAGGGATTGAGCGACGCGACGGTGGTCACCGGACAGTGCCTGATGTTCGGCTCGGAGGCAATGCCGTACGCCGCGGTCAGTCAGGTGCTGCGTGGGCTGGTCGCGGTGCACGGTGCCGACCGGGTGATCGAGTGGGCCGGTGGCGGTCGGGATGCGCTGGCCGGGCTGGTGCCCTCGCTGGGTCTCGGCGGTGCCGGCGCGGTCGATGCCATGCAGCAGTTCGAGGCGGTGGCCACGGTGCTGGAGCGGGCCGCGGCGGCAACCCCGCTGGTGGTGGTGATCGAGGACCTGCACTGGGCCGATCCGTCCACCGCCAGCCTCCTGCAGTTCCTGGCCACCACGCTGGCCGACAGCCCGGCGATCCTGATGCTGGCCACCTACCGCAGCGACGAACTCACCGGCCGGCACCCGTTACGGGCCACCCTCGCCGAACTGCAGCGCCGCCCGGGCGTACGCCGGATCCCGCTGGGAGTGTTGGACTCGGGCGCAGCCGCCGAGCTGGTGACCGGTGTCGCCCGGGACGCCACACCGGCGATGGTGGCGCGGATCGTCGAGCGCAGTGAGGGGGTGCCCTACTTCGCCGAGGAGATGGCGCGGGTGGCCGGTCGGCACGGGAAGCTGCCGAACACCCTCCGCGAGGCGCTGCTGGTCCGGGTGCACGGGTTGACTGAAGCGACCCAGCGGTTGCTGCGGGTCGCCGCGGTGGCGGGTGTACGTTTCGACGAGGACCTGCTGGCCGAGGTGCTGGGTGAGCCGGATTCCTTGTCCACAAGGCTTCGTGAGGCCCTCGACGCCGGCGTCCTGGTGAGCGACGAGGACGGGTACGCCTTCCGGCACGCCCTGTTGTGCGAGGTGCTCACCGAGGAGCTGCTGCCAGGGGAGGCGGGACGCTGGCATGGGCGGTACGCGGATGTGATCGGGGCCGACACGTGGCGTTTCCCGGGCCACGATCTGTCCCGGCACCTGCTCGCCGCCGGTCGCGTCGATGAAGCATTCCGGGCCTGCCTGGAGCGCGCCGACGCACTCGGTGAGGCGCATCTGGACCGACTGGGGCTGTTGGAGACCGCACTCGAGCTGTGGGATCGGGTGAGCGACCCGGAGGCGGTTGCCGGCGGCCGGGACGTGCTGCTGGCCAATGCGGCCGCTGCCGCGTCCTGGTTCAGCGATGCGGCGAAGGGACTCAAGCTCGCTACGGCCTGTCTGGAGGCGACACCGGCCGATGTGGATCCGCTGGTGCGGGCGGATCGCCTGTTGACCCAGGCGCGGGCGCTGGAGTTCAGTGGCGGGGCCGGTTCGCTGGCGATCGCCGAAGAGGCGTTGGCGCTCACCCCGGAGGATCCGCCGACGGTGCAACGCGCCCGGGCGCTGGATTCGGTGGCGAACATCCTGATGCTGCGCGACGATCGCGCGCGGGGGCTGGAGTTCTGCCGGGCCGGCATCGAGGTGGCACTCGCGGTGGATGACAGGGTGACGGTGGATCGGCTGCTGAACACCCAGGCGAGCTGCCTCGGCGCGATGGGACAGGAGACCGAGGCGGTGGCGCTGTTCACCGATTTGCTGCCGACCACCGCGGATCTCTCGATGAACCCCCAGCGCAACCAGTTGCGGCACTTCACCAACTTCTCGCATCTGCTGAATCAGATGGGTGAATACCAGCAGGCGGTGGAGGTGGCGCGGGCCGGAGTGCAGATGTCCCGCGGGCTCGGTCTGGAGCGATCGGCCGGTTCGATGCTGGCCGGGAATCTGGCAGATCCGCTGCTCTCATTGGGAGAACTGGACGAGGCACGTCGTCGGATCGCACGGGCGATGTCGCTTGACCCGCCGTTCGCCCACTACACCCAGTTGCTCACCCTGCAGCTCGAGCTGGCCTGGCTGGCCGGGGATCTCGATCTCGCTGAGGAGCGGCTCACCGAGCTGCGCGGGCTGCTCGATGCGGACGTCGCGCAACCGCAATTCCTTGGTGAACTCGCATTCTGGGAATCCTGGTACTGGCTGGACCGCGACGAACCCGATCGCGCCGCGGCCCTGATCCGCTCGACGCGGGCCAGCATGCGCAACGAGTACGCGACCCACTCCTGGCGGTTGATCCTGGTCGGCGCGGAGGCCGGTCTCGGGGATGAGGAGTTGGAGTCGTGGGCGGCTGGCTTGCCGACCGTGACGATGAGCTCGGTCTGGTCATCGGCCTGGCGCGCGCTGGGTGATCCGAGTGTGCAGAACTGGCAGGATGCGTTACGGGCCGATCCGCCGCGTACCCCGCTCTGGTTGCGATTGCGGCTGCTGGAGGGGCTGGCCGAGGCACAGCTCCGGGGTCGCTCGGGCGGGGTGCCGGAGACGGCCGCCGAGGGCCTGCGGTTGGCGCGCGAGAGTGGGGCGCTGCGCTGGGTACCGCGGTTCGAGGCGCTCGCCGAGCGGGGCCGGTCCGCCGGTGCCGAACGCCCCGGCGGCCTCACCCCGCGCGAGCTGGAAGTGCTGAAACTGGTCGCCCGCGGGTTGAGCAACGGCGAGATCGGCACAGAGCTGGTCGTCTCCACCAAGACCGCCTCGGTGCACGTGTCGAATATCCTGGCCAAGCTCGGCCTCTCCTCGCGCACCGAAGCCGCCGGCTGGGCGTACGAACGCGGACTCGTCGACTGACTCCCCGCTCATCGAGTAGCTCGCGCAGCGAGCGCGTCCCCCCGCTCATCGAGTAGCTCGCGCAGCGAGCGCGTCCCCCCGCTCATCGAGTAGCTCGCGCAGCGAGCGCGTCCCCCCGCTCATCGAGTAGCTCGCGCAGCGAGCGTGTCCCCCCGCTCATCGAGTAGCTCGCGCAGCGAGCGACGGTCCTATAGATCGTCAAGTGGTCATGAGGTCGGTTTTGAGGTTTCGGTAGATGGTGCGGGCGAGGTGGCGTTTGAGGCATCGGATGGTTTCGGCGCGGGTCTTGTGTTCGCTGGTGCGTCGGTGGAAGTAGGCCTGGGTGTCGGGGTCGCGGCGCAGCCGGCCGATGATGACCA
>NZ_NMVP01000017.1 GCF_002250705.1 Enemella evansiae | reverse complement strand
AGGTGTCCGAGGCGGTCGATTTCGCCCGCTGGTACGCCGATCGCGCGCTCGAACTGGAACACGGCCCGGCCACCGACGGCGCCCGCTTCGTCGCGGATCGGGTCGTGCTGGTCACCCCGCCGTGGAACTTCCCGGTCGCGATCCCGATCGGCGGGGTGCTCGCCGGCCTGGCCGCCGGCGCGGCGGTGCTGATCAAGCCCGCGCCGCAGACCCCGCGCTGCGTCGCGGTCGCCGTCGAGGCGCTGCACCGCGCCGGCGTACCGACCGAGCTGCTCCAGTTCGTGGAGACCGACGAGGGTGAGGTCGGCAAGGCCCTGATCGCGCACGCCGATGTGGACACGGTCGTGCTCACCGGCGCCACCGAGACCGCGAAACTCTTTGCCGGTTGGCGTTCCGGGCGTCCGCACGGGGCCCGGGTGCTCGCCGAGACCTCCGGCAAGAACTCCCTGGTGGTCACCCCGTCCGCCGATCCCGATCTCGCGGTCGCCGACCTGGTCCGCTCCGCCTTCGGGCACGCCGGGCAGAAGTGCTCGGCCGCCTCACTCGGCATCCTGGTCGGTTCGGTCGCCGATTCGCCGCGGTTCCGGCGGCAGCTGATCGACGCGGTCGGTTCGCTGCGGGTCGGCTGGCCCGAGGACCTCGGCGCGACGATGGGCCCGGTGATCGAAGCACCACAGGGAAAGCTGCGTGATGCCCTGACCCAGTTGCAGCCCGGGGAGCGCTGGCTGGTCGAGCCGAAGCAGCTCGATGACAGCGGCCGGCTCTGGTCGCCCGGGTTGAAGGAGTGGGTCGAGCCCGGGTCCTCCTTCCACACCACCGAGGTCTTCGGCCCGGTGCTCGGTTTGATGCGCGCCAAGGATCTGGACGAGGCGATCGAGCTGCAGAACGGCACCGACTATGGCCTGACCGGTGGCCTGCACTCCCTCGACCCGGCCGAGATCGGCCACTGGCAGGACGAGGTGGAGGTCGGCAACCTCTATGTGAACCGGCACATCACCGGGGCGATCGTGCGCCGGCAACCCTTCGGTGGTTGGAAGGCCAGCACCGTCGGACCGGGCGCCAAGGCCGGCGGCCCCAACTACGTCGCCCAGCTCGGCCACTGGCTGCCCGACGGGTTGCCGAGCTTCACCGCCCCGGTCGGTGCCGAGGCGCGGGCCGTGCTGGACGCCGCCCGGGAGCTGACCGACGCCGACCAGCAGTGGCTCACCGCCGCCGCCGGCAGCGATGCCGCGGCGTACGCCACCGAACTGGGGGTGGAGCAGGACCCGAGCAACCTGGTGGTGGAGGCCAACGTGTTGCGTTACCGGCCGGTGCCGGTGCTGATCCGCGCCCAGGCCGATGCCCGCCCGGTGGAGGTGCTGCGGCTGCTCGCCGGTGCGGCCTGCGTCGGCGCCGAGGTCGAGGTGTCGGCGGATCCGGTCGTGGCGGATTCCCTGTCCTCGTTCGGGATCCCGGTACGCCGGGAGCCGTCGGCCGAGCTGGTGGAGCGGTTGCGGCGTACCCCCGAACGCGTCCGGGTGGTCGGTGACCCGGCCGACCTGGCCGAGCTGCACCCGGAGGTCGCGACCACCCTGCTCACCGGCCCGGTGCTCGCCACCGGCCGCCGCGAACTGCTGACCTTCCTGCGGGAGCAGGCGATCAGCCGGACCCGGCACCGGTACGGGCATGTGGACGCCTCCCTCGATCCGTTACCGGCCCGCGCCTAGCGTGGTCTTCAGAACACCCAACCCGAGGGGAGCATTCATGTCTCGTATCGCGCTGATCGGCGGCCACGGCAAGGTCGCGCTGCTCGCCGCGCCGCTGCTGACCGCTGCCGGCCACCAGGTCGATGCCATCATCCGCAACCCCGAGCACGCCGACGAGGTCGCCGCCACCGGTGCGAACCCGGTGGTCGCCGACATCGAACAGGCCGGTACCGACCAGCTCACCGAACTGCTCCGCGCCCACGACCAGGTGGTCTGGTCCGCCGGGGCCGGTGGCGGCAACCCGGCGCGCACCGAGGCGGTCGACCGGGATGCGGCCATCCGCTCGATGGATGCCGCGGTCGCGGCCGGCGTACCGCGCTATGTGATGGTCTCCTATTTCGGTGCGGCCACCGACCACGGCATCGCGGAGGACAATCCGTTCTTCACCTACGCCGAGGCGAAGGCGAAGGCCGACGAGCACCTGCGCGGTACCGACCTGGCCTGGACCCTGGTGATGCCGAGCGGCCTCACCGACGACCCCGGTACCGGTCGGATCGACGCGCAGGCCAGCGAGGCCGGCAAGGTCCCGCGCGCCGATGTGGCCGCGGTGATCGCCGCGGTCTGCGACGCCGAGCAGCAGCAGGTCGCCGGCCGGGAACTGCGCTTCAACACCGGTGACACCCCGATCGCCGAGGTCATCGACGCCGGCTGATCCGCCTGCCCCCACCGACCCGCGAGAACCCCTGCTGAGGCAGGGGTTCTCTGCCGTTCCGGGCCATACCACCTACCCCGAGGAGAGGGATCCTATTCATGAATCTGCATCTCAGATCCACAGACTTCTTGACTTGTTCAAGTTCGACGATGAGACTCGTCCCATGACAGCTACGTCAGACCTTCCGCAACAGCTCCGGGCTGCGGGTCTGCACGTGACCCGACCGCGGGTGGCCGTGCTGGCCGCGGTGGCCCGGAATCCGCACGCCGATACCGGCAGCATCCTCACCGCGACGCGGGAGGAACTGCCGACGGTCTCCCACCAGACCGTCTACGACTGCCTCGGTGCACTCACCGGGGCCGGACTGCTTCGCCGCATCCAACCCGCCGGTTCGGTCGCTCGTTACGAGACCCGGACCGGGGACAACCATCACCATCTGGTCTGCGCCGGCTGCGGTGCGGTCGAGGACGTCGACTGCGCCGTCGGCCACACCCCCTGCCTGACCGCCGAGGACGACCACGGCTTCCGGATCCACCAGGCCGAGGTCACCTATTGGGGCCACTGCCCCGCCTGCCAGTCGGCCGAGCCGGGCTGACCGGTAACTGAACGAGAGAAGGAAACATGTCCGTAGATCACGAATCCGAACTCGCCGAAGTCAATGACGACAACCAGCCCCAGTGCCCGGTCCTGCACGGTCAACCCACGCAGGGGGACACGAATCAGGAGTGGTGGCCGAATCGTCTGAATCTGCGGATCCTCGCCAAGAACCCGCCCGCCACCAACCCGCTCGGCGAGGACTTCGACTACGCGAGGGCGTTCGAGGCCCTCGACCTGGCCGAGGTGAAGTCCGACCTCGAGCAGCTGCTCACCACCTCCCAGGACTGGTGGCCGGCGGACTTCGGCCACTACGGCCCGCTGATGATCCGGATGGCCTGGCATGCGGCCGGCACCTATCGGGTGCAGGACGGCCGCGGCGGCGCCGGTACCGGCCAGCAGCGTTTCGCGCCGCTGAACAGCTGGCCCGACAACGTGCTGCTGGACCGGGCCCGGCGACTGCTCTGGCCGGTGAAGAAGAAGTACGGCCAGTCGCTGTCCTGGGGTGACCTGATGGTGCTCGCCGGCAATGTGGCGCTGGAGTCGATGGGCTTCAAGACCTTCGGCTTCGCCGGTGGCCGGGTGGATGCCTGGGAACCGGACGACGACGTCTACTGGGGCCCGGAGCAGACCTGGCTCGGCGACGAGCGCTACACCGGCGAACGCGACCTGGAGAACCCGCTCGCCGCGGTCCAGATGGGCCTGATCTATGTGAATCCCGAGGGCCCCAACGGCGACCCGGATCCGCTGAAGGCCGCGGTCGACATCCGCGAGACCTTCAAGCGGATGGCGATGAACGATGAGGAGACGGTCGCGCTGATCGCCGGCGGGCACACCTTCGGCAAGACCCACGGTGCCGCCGATCCGGAGAAGTATGTCGGCAACGAGCCGGAGGCCGCCCCGATCGATCAGAACGGCATCGGCTGGAAGAACACCTACGGCACCGGCAAGGGCAACGACGCGATCGGCAGCGGCCTCGAGGTGATCTGGACCGACGCGCCGACCCAGTGGGGCAACCGGTTCTTCGAGATCCTGTTCGGCAACGAGTGGGAGCTGACCAGGAGCCCCGCCGGCGGTCAGCAGTGGCAGCCCAAGGACGGGGCCGCGAAGGACACCGTGCCGGACCCGCACGGCACCGAGCGGAACCGGACGCCGAACATGCTGACCACCGACCTGTCGCTGCGGATGGATCCGGACTACGAGAAGATCTCGCGGCGGTTCCTGGAGAACCCCGACGAGTTCGCCGACGCATTCGCCCGCGCCTGGTTCAAGCTGACCCACCGCGACATGGGCCCGGTCAGCCGCTACGTCGGCCCGGAGGTGCCGAGCGAAACCCTGCTCTGGCAGGACCCGATCCCGAGCGGGCAGAGCCAGCTCAGCGACGCCGAGGTGTCCGAGCTGAAGTCGAAGATCGCCGACGCGGGCCTGAGCGTCGCCGAACTGGTCTCGACCGCATTCGCCGCCGCGGGCAGCTACCGCAGCAGCGACAAGCGCGGCGGCGCCAACGGTGCCCGGCTGCGGCTGGCACCGCAGAAGGACTGGGCGGTCAACGATCCGCAGCAGCTGCAGAAGGTGCTGCCGGTGCTGGAGAAGATCGCCGAGGAGTCCGGCAAGGCCTCGATCGCCGATGTGATCGTGCTGGCCGGCAATGTCGGTGTCGAGCAGGCGGCCCGGGCGGCCGGCGTCGAGGTCGAGGTGCCGTTCACCCCGGGCCGCGGCGACGCCTCCCAGGAGGAGACCGACATCGAGTCGATGGACTACCTGGAGCCCACCGTCGACGGCTTCCGCAACCACGACGACGGCAAGGGCGTGCTGCCCGGTGAGTACGCGCTGGTGAACCGGGCGAACCTGCTCGGCCTCAGCGCACCCGAGATGACCGTGCTGGTCGGCGGCCTGCGGGTGCTCGGCGCCAACACCGGTGGGTCGAAGGTCGGTGTGCTCACCGACCGCGAGGGCGTGCTGAGCAACGACTTCTTCGTCAACCTGCTCGATCTGAACACCCACTGGACCGCCGCCAACGGCTCCAGCGATCTGTTCGACGGCAGCAATGGCGACAAGAAGTGGCAGGGCAGCCGGGCCGACCTGGTGTTCGCCTCGAACTCCGAGTTGCGCACCGTCGCCGAGGTGTACGCCGCCGACGACGCCAAGGAGAAGTTCGTGCACGACTTCGTCGCCGCCTGGGCGAAGCTGATGGACGCCGACCGCTTCGACGTCAAGAAGTAGCCGCTCGACCGCCTCGCTACGCTCATCGAGTAGGCCGCCATGCGGAGCGAAGCGGAGCAATGGCGGCCGTGTCGAGATGAAGCGGTCCAGCTGGACGGGTTCATCTCGACACGGTCGCTGCGCGACCTACTCGATGAACGTGGTCAACCGGTCGCTGCGCGACCTACTCGATGAACGTGGCGTCGAGGAGGCCCTGGCGGGCCAGCTCGGCCCAGAGTTCGTCGGGGACAGCGACCTGGTCCAGGGCGATGTCGTCGCGCACCTGCTGGGCATTCGACATCCCCAGGCAGACGTTGACGACCGTCGGATTCCGTTTCACATAGGCGATCGCGGCGGCCGGCAGCGGTACGCCGAATTCGGCGGTGACCGCCGCGAGGCGTCGCGCCCGCTCCAGCTGCGGCCCGGGCACCGGGCCATACTCGTATCGGGCGTCGGCGCCCGGGTCGTCGGTGGCCAGCAGCCCGGAGTTGAACACACCGACCGCGATCACCCCGACATCGTTGCCGGCGCAGGCCGCCAGCAAGCCCACCGATTCCTGTTCCAGCAGGGTGTAGCGGCCGGCCAGCATCACCACATCGGGATCACACTGATCGACGAAACGCTTCGCCATCTCCGGATCCTTGGTGCCCACCCCCCAGGCGCGGATCACACCCTGCTCCTTCAGCTCCCGCAGCGCCGGGACGGCGCCGTCGCGGGCCTCGGCGAACCGGTCGTCGGGTTCGTCGGGGTCGTGGATCAGGGCGATGTCGATCCGGTCGATTCCCAACCTGGTCAGGGATTCCGCCAGGCTGCGGCGCACACCGTCGGCGGTGTAATCGCGTTCGCGGGTCAGCTCGTCGGGGACCAGGAAGCCGTTCTCCTCATCGCTGCCGACCGGGTTCGGGTTGTCGACCAGCAGCCGCCCGACCTTGGTGGACAGCAGATACTCCTCCCGCGGCCGGGCGGCGAGGGCGCGCCCGAGCCGCCGTTCGGCCAGCCCCAGGCCGTAGTGCGGGGCGGTGTCGAAATAGCGCAGCCCCTCCGCCCAGGCGGTCTCGACGACCGCCTCGGCGTCGGCATCGCTGACCGGGTGGCCCAGGTTGCCGAACTGGGCGGTACCGACCCCAAGACGCTGCCACTGCGGAAAATCGATCATGCTGCCCTCCGATAGATCGTCATCGCGTTCTGCTCACCGACCCGGGGCCGGTCCTCGGCATCCACCTGGCTGAGCGCCCAGGCGCACCAGTCCTCGGCGGTCCGGCTCACCGGCCGATCGCTGCCGATCAGGCACCGCCCGGCGCCGAACATCGCCAGCGCGTGCGCGACGACCGGCCCGCGCATCCGCCGGAGCTGATCCTCAT
This sequence comes from Enemella evansiae, assembly GCF_002250705.1. Lineage (GTDB taxonomy): Bacteria > Actinomycetota > Actinomycetes > Propionibacteriales > Propionibacteriaceae > Enemella > Enemella evansiae. Next base: position 32,211 of record NZ_NMVP01000017.1, on the reverse strand, counting down.
CGGCGGCCTCGGCCGGGAGCCCGGAGAGTTTGCAGTGCACCTGGGGAAGTTCGGCCAGCGCCCCGAGATCGGCCCGCCAACGCTCCAGACCCGCCGGGTCGCCGAGCGGCGGCTTCCCGAGGTGGTCCAGCACCACGGTCAGCTCCGGGACCTGCGCCAGCAGCACCCGCAGCTGCGCCAGCTCACCGGCGCGGACGCAGGCATCGAAGGGCAACCCATGATCGGCCACCACCCGCAGACCGAGCAGCAGATCGGGGTCATCGAACCGGCCGGAATCCTGCAGCAGCAGGCGTACCCCGACCAGCGAGGCGAGCCCCCGCAGCCGCCGCAGCTCGGTATCGGTGCGGGCCCCGTCGAGATCCAGGCTCGCTACGATGCCATGCACCCGCGGATCGGCCGCGACCCGATCCAGCCACTGCGCCTCGTCCCAGGCGTCGGCGGCATCGGCCTCGACCAGCACATAGCTGCGGTCCGCCTCATCGGGCAGCCCGGTGACCGCCGGCAACTCCGCTGTCGCCAGCCAGGGGTGGTCCCGCAGTCCGGTGTCCCAGACGTGCAGGTGGGTGTCGACGATCCGACTCACGGCACCCCGACGGTGAGCATCAGGCAGGCGTAGGGGCGTACCTCACCGGAGACGATCACCAGCGACACGTCCTCACCGCGCGCAGCGGCATAGAAGTCGAAGCGTTCCAGGCTGTCCCACTCGACCGCGTCCCCACCGTGGTGGGTGTGCCCCTCGAGCAGCTCCTGGAATTCGGCGACCGGCTCGGAGACGCCGCCGTCGGCATCGCGCATGTAGGTGGCCTTCTCGATCTGCAGCGACTGACCGACCAGCTCCAGGATGGTGGCCGCGGGAACGGTGCCCGGGGTCAGGTTCAGCTCGACCCGGTCGGCCGCCGGGTTCACGTGCGTGACGCTGGGATAGAGGGCATCGACGATGACGATCTCGCTGCCGTGCCCGCAGCGGGCGAGCGCCTCGAGCAGGGTGGGATGAATGATCGGACCACGCAACATGTCACACCTCCGCAGTCCGGGCCCGCGCCCAGTAGCTGCCATCGGGATAGCTGAACTCGGCCAGTGTCTCAGCCTTCAGTTCCGCCGAGTAGCCGGGTGCGCTCGGCAGGGTGTACGCCCCAGCGCGCACCACGCACGGATCGACGAAGTGCTCGTGCAGATGATCGACGAATTCGGCGACCCGGCCCTCGCTGGTACCGGCCACGATCAGCTGGTCGATCATCACCAGATGGTTCACCAGCTCGCACAGGCCGACCCCGCCGGCGTGCGGGCAGACCGGTACGCCGCGGCGGGCCGCCATCACCAGCACCGGCAGGATCTCGTTGACGCTGGCCAGCCGGCAGGAGTCGATCTGGCAGAAGTCGATCGCCTCGGCCTGCAGCAACTGCTTGAACAGCACCCGGTTCATCCCGTGCTCACCGGTGGCGACGCCGATCCCGGTCGGTGCCAGCCGCTCCCTGATGCTGCGGTGACCGAGCACATCGTCGGGGCTGGTCGGTTCCTCGATCCAGAGCAGATCGAAGCCGGCAAGGGATCGCACCCAGTCGACGGCCTGGTCGACCTCCCACACCTGGTTCGCGTCGATCATCAGCGAGACGTCCGGCCCGATCGTCTCCCGGGCGATCCACAGGCGCCGCTCGTCCTCGGCGCGGTCCGCACCGACCTTCAGCTTGACGTGCCGGTAACCCTCGTCGACCGCCTCCCGGCAGAGCCGCGCCAGCTTCTCGTCGCTGTAGCCGAGCCAGCCGGGTGAGGTGGTGTAACAGGGGTAACCGGATTCGCGCAGCGCGGCGAGCCGTTCCTCGCGGCCCTGCTGTGCGGTGCGGAAGAACTCCAGCGCCTGGTCGGCGGTCAGCTCGTCGGACAGATAGCTCAGGTCCATCGCGTCGACGAGTTCCTCGGGGGAGAGTTCGCTGACCAATTGCCACAGCGGTACGCCGGCCGCGCGGGCGGCCAGGTCCCAGACCGCGTTCAGCACCGCGGCGACGGCGAGCTGCACCACACCCTTCTCCGGGCCCAGCCAGCGCAGCTGCGCGTCACCCTGGAGTTCCCGATAGACCACGCCCGGTCGGGCGTACACCTCGCTGGCCTCCCGGCCGACCAACCGCTCGGCGTACTCCTTGATCGCCATCAGGCAGATGTCGTTGCCGCGCCCGGTGGTGAAGGTGAAACCGCAGCCATAGAGCGCGGGGTCGTCGGTCACCAGCCGCAGGTATGCCGCGGAATAGTCGGCGTCCTTGTTCATCGCATCGGATCCGTCTTTCTCCACCGAGGTGGGAAATCGGACGTCGGACAGCTCGATCCCGGTGATGCGAGGCACAACTTCTCCTATCTGGTCAGAAACCCTGCCAGTCCGGCTTGTCCTGCGCGGTCTGGACGTAGTACGAGGCCAGCTGCAACCGGGAGGCCGCGGCATGGTCGACGAAGACGGTGACATGCGGATGGAACTGCAGCACCGAACCCGGCCACATCGCGGTGACCGGACCCTCGACGACATGGTGCACCGCCTCGGCCTTGGCCTTGCCGTTGGCCAGCAGCACGATGTGCTTGGCATCCATGATCGTGCCGACGCCCTGGGTCAGGCAGTGCCGGGGGACCGCGTCCACATCGTCGTCGAAGAAGCGGGCGTTGTCGGCGCGGGTCTGCGGGGTGAGGGTCTTGATCCGGGTCCGCGACGCCAGCGAGGAACCGGGCTCGTTGAAGGCGATGTGCCCATCGGTGCCGATCCCGAGGATCTGCAGGTCGACCCCGCCGGCAGCTCGGATCTGGTCCTCGTACGCCGCGCAGGCGGCCACCACGTCGCTCGCCATGCCGTCCGGGCCGTGCACCCGATCGGCCGGAAGATCAACCCGGGCGGAGAAATCGCGGTCGATGACGTTGCGGTAGCGCTGCGGATGATCGGCCGGCAGGCCGACGTATTCATCCAGCATGAACGCCTGGCCGTCGGCCATCGTCAGCTCACCCGCATCGACCCGGCGGCCCAGTTCGGCGTACACCTCGACCGGGCTGGATCCGGTGGCGACACCGAGTACCGCCGCCGGCTTGTCCCGGTAGAGCGCGCTGATGGCATCCGCCGCGAGTCGTGCCGACTCCTGTGCCGAGTCGCTGACGATGACCTCCATGAACACCCCTTCGTTGCGTCTCGACCCGACCCTATCGGGTGCCCACTTCCCCCACGATCCTCGAGTAGCTCGCGCAGCGAGCGTGTCCCCCACGATCCTCGAGCAGCTCGCGCAGCGAGCGTGTCGAGAGGATCCCCTCAGCCGGTGATCGTCAGCGGCGTACCCCCAGCAGTGAGTTTCCAACTCTGCTTGAAGAAGCTGGGCGGATCGATGGTCTTGTTCGCAGTCACCCAGTCGATCAGCAGTTGCCGGATCTCCTGCTGCCGGTTGTCCACCACCGGGGCGGTGGTCACCCCGGGGAAGCTGCCGCCGCCGGACTGGCGGTAGTTGTTGATCGCGACAACGAACTGCTGCGCGTCGGTGACCGGGGCGCCGGCGTAGGCCAGGTTCTTGAGCCGCGAACCCACCGGTGCGGCGAGGTCGATGTCGTAGGTGAGCTCGGCGTCCGGGCCGCCCATGATGTCGTAGTTGTAGTCCGGCGTACCGTTCGGCGCGGTCGGGGTGGTCGCGTTGGTGACCGCATCCGCCGGATAGGTCCCCGGACCGGGTACCTGCTTGAAGTATTCGGCGGACTTCTCCAGGTAGGCCTTCACCTGGGCGCCGGTGAATGCGATGCCGAGCAGCGTGTTGTCGTAGATGTAGAGCCCGGCCACATCGCGTACCGTCACCTCACCGGCCGGGATCGCGGCGTTCTTGTTGAACGGCGCGGCGATCGACAGCACCGGGGTGTCGGCGTACTGGGTGCCGGCCAGGGCCGCCTTCACCGACTGGGCCTGGACCAGGTTGATGAAGTCCATCGCGGCGGTGTCCTCATAGCGTGAGGTGGCCGCGCTCATCGCCTGGGTGCAGGTGCCGATCACCCCGTTGACGTAGTCGAGGACCTGCCGGTGCTGGCTGCGCAGCGCGGCGGCCACCTGCGGGTCCTCGGGCGCGGTGTTGGAGTTCAGCAGGGTCGCGGTCGCGGTGTCGACCCGCCACTGGCCGCGTTCCTTGACCAGGTTGAGATCCATCACGGTGACCCGCATGCCCCAGTAGCTCGGCTCGGACAACAGCACCTGCCGACCGGTGGCCTTGTTCGTGACATAGCGCTGCGGGATCTCCTTGTGCGCATGGCCGACCAGGATCGCGTCGATGTCGGGCACCTGTTCGGCGATCAGGCTGGCGGCGTTCTCCGGATAGGGCAGCGCGTCGCCGTAGGAGGATGAGGTGTCGGCACCCGAGTGGGCCGAGACGAGCACCACGTCGGCGCCCTCGGCCTTCATCTTCGGTACGTACTTCTTCGCCTGCTCGACGAGTCCGGGGAAGCGGATCTTCCCTTCCACGACAGCCTTGTCCCAGATCGCGACCCCGGGGGTGACCAGACCGAGGATGCCGACGGTGACCGGCTTGGCACCGGGCACGTTGATCCGCTTCAGCACATAGGGCGGGAAGACGGGTTCGCCGGTGCTCCAGTCGACGGCATTGGCGCCGAGCAGCGGATGCTCGAGCTGGCGCTCGAAGGTGCGCAGGATGTCCAGGCCGTAGTTGAACTCGTGGTTGCCGAGCGCGGCCGCGTCGTAGCCGACGGCGTTCATCGCCGCGGCCATCGGATGGATGGGCCCGTTGGTGATCGGGTCGATCTTGGCGTAGTAGTAGGCCAGCGGGGTGCCCTGGATGGTGTCACCGGCATCGAGGGTGATGCAGGTGTCCGCACCGCGTTCGGTGCGCATCGCCTTGATCAGGGTGGCCGCCTTGGCGATGCCGATGTCGTTGTGCACGGCGTCGTCGTATTCGGCGTTCTTGAAGTAGTCCCAGTTGTAGACGTTGCCGTGCAGGTCGGTGGTGCCGAGCACGGTCAGCCGCAGCGCGTTCCCCCGGCCGGGGCCGGGCCGGCCGGGCTGGGCGGCGTACGCCGGGGCATCGCCGAGCGCGAGGCCGGCGCCGCCGACGACCGCGGCGGTGAGGATGCCACGCCGGCTGATGGTGTTGCTCGACTGGGTTTCGCTCATGCGGGAGACGTTATCGTCACCCGCCGGGCCGCTTCGGTGAGGTGTCGGTGACGGTCGGGGGACGAGTGGGTGAACTGCGGCCGGTGATCAGCAGCAGGACCACGGTGATCACCTGCAATCCGGCGACCACTGCTATCAGGGCGGGGATCGAGCGTTCGTAGAGCAGACCGGCCAGTCCGCCGCCGAGCACGGCCGCGGCACCCTGGACCGCGGCGAAGACGCCGTACGCCGTGGCGCGGCGGCCGCGCGGGGTCAGGTCGGCGACGACGGCCTTGATGGTGGAGTCCTGGACACCGTTGGCCGCGCCCCAGCAGGCGATCCCGAGCAGCACCGCCCAGACCGAGCGGGTGAACGCGAAGACCGGTACCAGCAGGACCAGCAGCGGCAGCGCGTAGAGCACCCGGCCGCCGACCCGGTCGTACCCCAGCCCGGTCACCAGGGCGGCCAGCGCGGCGACCAGCTGACCCCCGGCGTACGCCAGCGGGATCGCGGCCAGCGGCAGCAACCCGGTGCTGCTGAGGTGGAAGCCGATCATCCCGAAGGTGACCAGGCCGGCGGTGGCGGAGGCGGCGGCCAGGGCGAAGAGCCAGAACCGCCGGCCGAGATTGCTGCCGATGGTGTCCTGCCACCAGCTGCCGTGCGGCTGGTTGTCACGGACGGGTTGGGGTGTCCGGGATCGCAACCAGAGCAGCAATCCCATCGCGATCGCACCGGGGATGACCAGGGCGGCGAGCGCCGGGGTGAGGGTGCCGGTGGCCGCCAACAGGGCGGCGACCAGCAGCGGTCCGGCGAAGGCGCCGATCTGGTCGAGGGCCTTGTGCACGCCGAATCCGCGGCCGCTGCCGACCCGGGTGGCGGCCTCGGCGAGCAGGGCGCTCTTGGCGGGGCTGCGGACGGCCTTGCCCGCGCGTTCGGCGAGGATCAGCAGGATCGCGAGCAGCAGTCCGGCGGCGCCGATGAGTGGGGTGATCGCGAGCAGCGGTACGCAGATGGCGGTCAGCCCGTAACCGAGCAGGGTGAGCGCCCAGTAGCGGCCGGTGCGATCGGCGAGCGGCCCGGAGACGACCCGCAGCACCAGGGCCATCGCCTCACCGGCGCCGGTGACCAGACCGGTGATCGCTGCGCTGGCGCCGAGGGTGGCGAGCAGCGGACCATAGATCGACCGACCGCCCTCGTAGACCATGTCCGCGGCCAGGCTGACCAGTCCGAAGCCGACGACGCCGCGCCAGGCGGATCGGCGGCCCGCGGGTTGCACCTGGTCTGCGCTCACCCGGCGCAGCCTAACGGGCGGCCCCGTTCGCCTTCGGTAGCGTGCCGCGAATGGAACCCCAGGACCCCGGAACGACCGCTGCCCGCGCCTACGACCAGCTCGCCGACGACTATGCCCGGTTGCTGCCGGACACCCGCGCCGAGCAGCCGCTGGAGCTGGCGATGATCGGTGCGTTCACCAGCGTGGTGCCGGAGCCGCAGCGGGTGCTGGACGCCGGTTGCGGTACCGGCCGGATGATCGCCGAGCTGAGTGCCCGCGGTTCCCAGGTCACCGGTTGTGACATCTCGCCGGGGATGGTGGAGCACGCCCGCCGGGTGCATCCGGAGTTGACCATCGAGGTGGCCCCGCTGGCCGACCTGCCGTTCGGCGATGCGGCGTTCGACGGGGTGCTGCTCTGGTATTCGATGATCCACACCCCGCTGTCGCAATGGGGGCCGGCCGTCGCCGAGGTGCTGCGGGTGCTCACACCGGGTGGTGCGCTGCTGATCGGCTTCCAGGAGGGTGAGGGCGAGAAGGACCTGTCGGCGTTCTATCGCGACCTCGGTCATCAGGTCACACTGAGCCGCTGGCGGCACACCCTGGACGAGGTCGCCGCCGCCTGGCCCGGTACGACGGAGTTGGCCCGCCTGCGCCGCGCCCCCGTCGGCAACGAACCCGACCCGCAGGCATTTCTCCTGCTGCGCAAGGATTCCTGACGTTCATCGAGTAGCCAGCCATGCGCAGCGAAGCACCGCCGCACGTTCATCGAGTAGCCAGCCATGCGCAGCGAAGCGGAGCAATGGCTGGCGTGTCGAGATGAACGCGGCATCATCTCGACTCGCTCGTACCTCGCTCGCTCAACCGGCGTACCGGTCAATCTCAGCTTCGCTGCGCGAGCTACTCGATGATCGTGGCGGCCACCACCCGGTTCTGCGCGCCGAGCAGGCGTACCGCCAGGGCGCCGAAGACGACCGCCAGGCCGACCTGGATGAAGGCCACCGCGCCGAACGCGCGCGACTCACCGAGCACCGGACCCAGTTGGGCGTACAACCCGCCGAAGACGGCCACCCCGAGCCCGAGGGCGGCCTGCTGGGCGGTCGCGATCAGGCCACCGGTGAGTCCCGCCACCCGATCCGGTACCGCCTGCATCACCGCACCGACCAGCGGCGCGAACATCCACGACTGCGCGAATCCGAGCACCACCCCGATCAGCTGGAACCACCACACCCAACCGGACACCCGCGCCCAGGAGACCAGCCCGACCGCGATCAGCGAGAGCCCCTGCAGCACCGCACCGATCACCATCGTGCGGCCGCCGAAGCGGGCGATCATCCGGGTCGAGGTGATCGACCCGGTGACGAAGGCGAGCGCGAACAGCCCGGTCGCCAGGCCCGACCCGAACGCGTTCAACCCGAGCGATCCCTGGGTGAACAGGGCGAAGTCATACATGAAGGCACCGAAACCGGAGAAGAAGACCAGGGCCATCGTCATCCCGATCCACACCGGTGGCAGGGCCAGCACCGCGGCCGGCAGCACCGCGGGCCGGTCGGTCCGCGCGGCCCACCGCTGATGCAGGATCAGCGCGATCAGCAGCACCACGGCGAGCCCGAGCAGACCCAGATCCCACACCGCCCAACCGGCCGTCGGGCCGAGCGAGAGCGCCACCACCAGCACCAGCAGCGCGGCGGCGAGCAGCATCGAACCGACCGGATCGATGCGGGCCGGGTGCGCGGAGCGGGTGTCGGGCAGCTTCGCTCCCCCGAGGTACGCCGCAGCGGCCACCACCGCACCGGTGAGCAGCGCACCCCGCCATCCGAAACCGGCCGGGAGTACGACGATCACCGCGCCGCCGACCAGCTGCCCGGCCACCGTCCCGACCCCGCTGGCCGCCGAGAAGACCGCGACCGCGAGCGCCCGGTCGGCACCGGTCAGCATCGCCTGGATGGTGGCCAGGATCTGCGGCATCATCACCGCGCTCGCCAACCCCTGCGCCGCCCGCGCGACCAGCAGCAGGCCGATCCCGGGCGCCACCGCCGCGGCCACGGTCGCCAGCACCACCCCGGCCAGCCCGATCCGGAACAGCCTGCGCCGCCCCAGCCGGTCACCGAGATGACCGGCGGTGACCAGCCCGGCGGCGAAGGCGGCGGTGAAGGCGCCGACCACCAGGGAGAGCCCGGCCGGCCCGGTACCCAGGCTGTGCCGGATGTCGGGTACCGAGATGTTGGCCAGCGACAGCTGGAAGGTGGCCAGGAACGCTGCGGCGTACAACGGCCAGACCGAGAGGACGCGAGACATGACACCCACTCTCACCCCGATCACCGGAGCCAGGAAGACGGTCCCCATGCTGGTACCGGCACCACCAGCCTGAGGCCTTCCAGCCGGGTGGTGATCGGCGGAGAATGGGCGCATGGATGACCGCCGGACCGACGATCAGCGCAGCACCGAGCTCGGGCGGTTCCTGCGCAGCCGCCGCGACCGGCTCACCCCGGCCGAGGTCGATCTCCCGGGCGGCCCGCGGCGCCGGGTGCCGGGGTTGCGCCGCGAGGAGGTCGCGGTGCTCGCCAATGTCGGCACCACCTGGTACACGTGGCTGGAACAGGGTCGCGATGTGCACGCCTCGGAACAGGTGCTCGGTTCGCTGGCCGATGCGTTGCTGCTCAATGCCGACGAGCGGGCCCACCTCTTCCAGCTCGGCGGCTACCCCGATCGGGCGCTCACCCCGGGGCTCAACGAGGTCGACGAGCGGGTGCACACCCTGATCGACAACCTGTGGCCCACACCCGTGGTCGTCACCGACAACCTGACCTATGCGGTGGCCTGGAACCAGACCTGGCGCTTCATGATCGATGACACCGATCGGTTGCCCCGGGAGTCGTTGAACTGCACCCTGCTGACGTTCACCGAACCGGGTTGGCGCGAGGGCTATCGGGAGTTCGAGCGGCACCGGGCGGTCTCGGTGGCCAAGCTGCGCGCCTCCTATTCCGAGACGATGAACGATCCGCGCTGGCCGGCGCTGCTGGACCGGTTGCACGGCTGCGACGGCTTCACCGAGCTGTGGGAATCCGGTGATGTGCTGCGCGAGGCCACCGGCACCAAGACGATCCGCTCCGTCCACGTCGGCGAGGTCACCTATCGCGCGCTCAGCCTGGTGGTGCAGGAGCATCGTCGGCTCAAACTCACCGTCTTCCAACCGGCCGATGACGATGCCCGCCGCAAGCTCGGCGAACTCGGATCGCTGATCACCACTGGCCGGCTGGGCGGAGGTCTGCGGGTGGTGAGCTGAGGGGTACGCCGCCGCTCAGATCTCCTCGATGGTCGGTTCGATCCGCATCGAGACCGCCAGCGAATTGGCGATGAAGCATTCGGAGTGGGCGATCTCCACCAGCCTCGGCACCCGGCTCGCGTCACCGCGCACGGTGATCCGGGGCCGCAGCACGATCTCGGTGATCCGGGTCGGGCGCACGTCGTCCGGCATGATCGCGACGGCCTCGTCGGCGTACGCCACCACGCCGATCCGGGCGCGTGCGGCGACGGCCAGGAAGGACAGCAGCTGGCAGGAGGTCGCGGCCGCCAGCAGCAGTTGCTCCGGGTTGAGCTGGGCCGGATCGCCGCGGAAGGCCGGATCCGCGCTGATCGTCAGCTCCGGCGCACCGGACGGGGTGACGGTGTGGCTGCGGTCGTAGCCGTCGTAGCCGACGCCGGTCGATCCGCTCCAGCTCAGCGTGGTGGCGTACTCGTGGGTGGTCACGACCGCAATTCTGGCCTCACCAACCGACCTCGGCGCAACCTTTGTGATCCTCCGGCTCCACCTGCAGCGTGGCGTGGGTGATGCCGTGCTTCTCCTCGAGCAGCTGACGGGCCTCGTCGAGGACCGAGTGGACCTGCTGCTCGTCGTCGGCGACCAGGTGCACGGTGGCGACGTTCATCCCCGAGGTCAGCGTCCACAGGTGCAGGTCGTGCACATCGCGTACGCCCGGGAGGGCGGCCAGGTCGGCGCGCACCTGGGTCGGGTCCATCCCGGCCGGCACGTGCTGGCCGAGCACGGCGAACACCTCACGGCCCAGGATCACCGCACGGACGGCGACGAAGATGCCGATGGCGGCGGCCACGATGGTGTCCCAGTAGGCGTTACCGGTCCACATCATCAGGGCACCGGCGACGAGGACGCCGACCGAGCCGGCGGCATCGGCGAGCACCTCGAGGTAGGCACCCTTGACGTTCAGGCTCTCCGAGGCGCCGTCGCGGAGCACGAACAGCACGATCACGTTGATCAACAGGCCGATCGCGCCGACGACCATCATCGGCCAGGTCGCGATCTCGACGGGCTTGCCGATCCGGTCGATGGCCTCGATCATCACGAACACCGCGACACCCATCATCACCGCGGCGGCGAAGAGGGCGGCGAAGACCTCGATGCGGTAGCGGCCGTAGGTGCGCTTGCCCGATTCATCCGGCTTGCTCGCGATGTGGGTGGCCAGCAGCGCGGCGCCGAGGGTGGAGACGTCGGCGGCCATGTGGCCGGCGTCCGAGAGCAGCGCCAGCGAACCGGTCCACAGACCAGCGACCAGTTCGACCACGAAGAAGGTCGCGATCAGGATGAACGAGAAGGTGAGTCGACGGCGCTGCCGGGCACCGGCGTGCCCGGGTGCGATCGCCGGGCCGTGGCTGTGTCCAGATCCCATCAGTTGTCTCCTTCAATCGGGCCGTGGTGGCTGTGGTCCAGGTGATCGGCCTCGTCGCTGTGCGCGAGGGCGATCTCGATCAGGTTGCGGACGTGGGCGTCCTCGAGTCGATAGAAGACGTGCCGGCCGGAACGCCGGGCCGCGACGATGCCGTGCGCGCGGAGCAGCCGGAGCGCGTGCGAGACCGCGGACTCGCTCTGCCCGTTCGCCTCGGCGAGACCGCCGACGCATTGCTCGCCGTCCAGCAGCGAGATCAGCAGCCGCAGTCGGTTCGGGTCGCCGAGCAGCGCGAACGCGTCGGCCGCCCGGGTGAGCGTCGCCGCATCCGGACGCGGCACAGTGGCCGACGCGACATCTGAATGACTCGTCATATGTGCAGATTAACCGAGGACGTGCCCGGACGGCAATCGCGGCGGCGTACCGTCCCCCTAGGCTGACCGGGTGGCAGCAGAGGAGGAGAACCGCGCACCGACCCGGCCCGATCCCGCGACCCATCGCCGGGAGGTGCTCGCGCTGGCGATCCCGACCTTCGCCACCCTGGTCTCGGAGCCGCTGCTGCTGATGGGGGATGCGGCGATCATCGGGCATCTGGGCACCATCGAACTGGCCGGTCTGGGCATCGCGGGGAACATCATCACCGTGATCGCCGGGCTCTGCGTCTTCCTGGCCTACGGCACGACGGCAACGGTGGCGCGGCGGCTCGGGGCGGGCGATCGGCGCGGGGCGCTGGCCGGTGGCGTCGACGGGATCGTGCTCGCCGGACTGATCGGGGTGCTGGTCACCGTCTTCCTGCAGCTGGCACAGGGGCAGCTGATCGCGCTCTACCAGCCGAGCGCCGAGGTGGCCGCGCAGGCGAACGCCTATCTGCGAGTGGCCTCGCTCGGCTTCCCCTTCCTGCTGGTGATGCTGGCGGCCACCGGGGTGCTGCGCGGACTGCAGGACACCCGTACCCCGCTGAAGGTCGCGATCACCCTCAACCTGGCCAACATCGTGCTGAACCTGGTGCTGGTGCACGGGATCGGTCTCGGCATCGCGGGCGCGGCGATCGGCACGGTCTGCGCACAGGTGCTGGCGGCCGGAATCCTTTCCTATGTGGTGATCCGCGGCGCCCGCCGGGAGGGTACGCCGCTGCGGTTCCGTCCGCTCGGGGTGCTGGCGGCCGCCCGCAACGGCGGCTGGCTGGTGCTGCGCACCCTCGCCCTGCAGGTCTCGATCACCGCGACGACCGTGGTGGCGACCCACACCGGGGCGGTCGGCCTGGCCTCCCACCAGGTGGTCAACTCCATCTGGTCCTTCCTCGCCTTCGCCCTCGATGCGGTGGCCATCGCGGCCCAGGCGGTGATCGGCAAGCACCTGGGCGCCGGTGATGCCGCGACCACCCGGCACCTCACCGCGATGATGGTGCGCTGGGGTGTGGTCGGCGGAATCGTCGCCGGGGCGGTGATCGCGGCGGTGTCCTGGCTGCTGCCGCTGGTGTTCACCCCCGACCCCGAGGTGCGGTCACTGGTCACCCGGGTGCTGCTGGTGGTGGCCCTGCTGCAGCCGATCGCCGGGGTGGTCTTCGTGCTGGACGGGGTGCTGATCGGTGCCGGCGATGCGCGATACCTGGCGATCGGCGGACTGCTGGTGGCGGCGGCCTATGTGCCCGTCGCCCTGCTGGTGGATCGGCTCGGCGCCGGCCTGATCTGGCTCTGGGCGGCATACGGCATCTCGATGCTCGGCCGGCTGATCGTCCTCGGCGTCCGCGCCCGCGGCGAGAAGTGGATGCGGCTCGGGGTCTGAACCATCCGGGGAGAATGACCATGGAATATTCGCCCTTATATGTGAATAGTGCAGCCCGAGGGCCAAATATTCCATGGTCATTCTTTGTATCGGCGCACCAGCGCGCGCACCACCCAGCACAGCAGCACCAGCGCCACGAACAGGCCGAAGCAGAAGATCGGCAGGCCCAAGGCGTACCCGGGGCCCTCACACATCGAGCAGTCGCGCCTGATCTGCAGCACGATCTGCATGTAGACCGGGTAACCGATCGCCCAGGCGAGCACCAGCAGCCCTAGATAGGGCAGGCAGGACTCCGTGGTGCTCGGCGGCTGTTCCCGCATTCCGAGCCGGTCTGGCAGGGACTCGTCCTCGGTGGCTTCGTCTCGCTCGTTCCTCGCTCGCTCAGCCATCGTGGGGATCCGGTTCCAGGCTGACCTCGGGGGCTGGGTCGTCGTCGAAGACACGGGTGAGATCCCAACTGGCGAAGGGGTTCTCGCAGACCGGGCCGGTCGCGATCGACAACCGGCCGGCCAAGGGGTCGAGGATCAGCGCGTAACAGGTGATCACCTGATCGGCCTCGGCGACGTCGGGATCCTGGTGCCGGCAGACGCTGTCGGGGACGGAGAAGTGGTCCCGCAGCGCAGCGGCGATCGCGGCCGCATCGACCCCGCGGGCGGCCAGGGCATCCGCCAGCCGGTGCCGGACCCGGGTCGGACGGAGCAGGGTGAGCGCGGCCCGGCCGGCGCGCAGATCGGTGAACGGCACCGGCGGTTCGAAGTGGTTCGCGTGCGCGACCAGCCCGTCCTCGCCCGGGTACTGCACCCCGTGATAGCCCGGCGCCAGTTCCAGATTGATCGCCTCCGCACCGTGCTCGTCGGCGGCGCCGAGCATCAGATTGCCCGAAGAGATCCGCCTGGCCTGCAGCAGCGTCTGCAGCGCCCGGCTGAACCGGGGCGCGTGCAGCACCGAACGCAGCAGGAAGTGATACGGCACCCCGTCCCACCCGCGGTCCCGGTCCGACACCAGCAGGTTGGCGCAGACCGCGAGCCCGGTCGAACTGATCCCCGACTTGGCCAGCATCCCCGGTTCGGTCAGGGTGAGCGCGGCATGCCCACGATCGTCGCGGGTGGCCAGCAGGAAGGAGGTCCGCTGCTGCCGGGGATGCCAGTCCCAGTTCTGCGCGACCAGCAACCGGCCGGCGGCGGTGTGCGATCCCAGCACCGCCAGCGAGGTGCAGCCCTCCTCCTGAAACTCCTTCGACTCACGGGAATCCTCACCACCGTAGAGAAGTTCGGTCCGGGCGTTCAGCGCGAAGATCAGTTCCGGATCCACCCCCGCACCGTGCGCCAGGCCGCGCAGCATCCGCTCGGTGATCGGGTCGAAGCCAGCGCAGATCTCGCCGAACCGGGCCCCGGCTTGGCGCACCTCGTCCTCGGCCAACCCGGCCAGATCGCGGAACTGCCCCAGATAGTGGTGCAGCGAATCGGCGACCAACTCGGCGGTCTGGTCACCGAGCCGCTCCCCCATCTGCTCCGGTGTTCCCTGCACCACGACCAGCGGCGGACCGGCGGACTGCACGGCCGGACTCATCGACCCTCCAGATCCAATCGCCGGCCCCCGTCGCTGAGTCCGGCGAAACCGCCGGTCTCCGCCTCGATCGCCGCGGCCACCGCCAGCAACCGCTGGTCGGCGAACCGGGGCCCGACCAACTGGATCGCCAGCGGTCGGTTCCGCTCATCGACCCCGGCCGGCACCGTCATCGCCGGCTGCCCGGTCAGATTGAACGGATAGGTGTAGGGCGCCCAGTCCAGCCAGGATTCCATTCCCGACCCGGCCGGGATATCGGTGTCCACCTCGAAGGCCGGCGTCGTGGTGACCGGGGTGAGCAGCACGTCCCAGTCCCGGTGCAGGGCGGCGAACCGGCCGGCGAGCAGGGTTCGGGAAGCCATCGCATCGGCGTACTGGATCGCGGTGTGCCCGGCCGCCCGATCCGCGAAATAGCGCATCGTCTCATCGAAGAGCTCGCGCCGCTCCGGCCCGGCGTGGTCGATCACCGCCGCGCAACCCGTTTCCCACAACAGATCCAGGGTCTCCCGGGCACCGGTGACATCGACCGGCACCGGCTCCACCCGGGCGCCGCGGGCCGCCAACCGGTCCGCGGTCTGCTGCACCGCCGCCCGCAGTTCGGGGGCGGCGGGATACGGGCCCCAGTCGATGTCGACGGCGACCCGGAGCCCGTCGAGGGAACCGTCACCGGACGGCACCTGAAAACCGGGTCCCGGCCAGCTCATCCCGTCCCGGTCGTCGGGCTGGGCGATCGCGTCCAGCAGGATCGCCAGGTCGCCGACGGTACGCGCCAGCGGGCCCTGGTGGGAGAGCGAGCCGAAGGCGCTGCCGGGCAGCATCGCGACCCGCCCGTAGGTGGGCTTGATCCCTGCCAGGCCACAGAATCCGGCCGGCATCCGGATCGATCCGGCACCGTCGGAGCCGATCGACCAGGGCGTCATCCCGGCCGCCACCCCGGCCGCCGCGCCACTGCTCGACCCACCAGGGGTGAGCGAACGGTCCCACGGGTTGCGGGTGGTGCCCCACAGCGGCGAATCACCGACACCCTTGCAGCCCCAGTCCGGCATCGTGGTCGCGCCGACGATCACCGCACCGGCCTCCAGCAACCGGTCGACCACCGGGCCGTTCACCCTCCCCGGGGTGTCCGGGGTGCCGCGCGATCCGGCGCGGGCGATCCGGCCGGCGACCGGGACGTTGTCCTTGACGGTGATCGGTACGCCATCCAGCGGTCCCCGGGCACTGCCCCCGCGCCAGCGCTGTTCGGCCTGCCGGGCCTGCTCGCGGGCGGTGTCGGTGTCCATCCGGCTCATCGCATTGAGCACCGGTTGCAGGTCCTCGGTGCGGGCCAGCGTCCGCTCCAGCTCCTCGACCGGGGACAGCTCCCCTGCGGCGTACGCCCGGTGGAGTTCCTGTGCGCTGCGGAAGTCTTCGCTCACTTGTCCTCCTGCTTCAACCCTGAAGCCGTCAGTTCCCCACTCCGCCTATCCTGAGCCGAACCCAGGTGCCGAGCTCATGGGAAGGATCGTCTTGCCCCGTCACGCTACGCCGTTCCATCTCACGCTCGCCCTGGACCCCCGGGACGGTCGGCAGGCCAGCCAGCTCGCGGCCGCCCTGGTGCGGGCGATCGCCGACGGGCAGCTGCACGACGGTGACCCGCTGCCGTCGACCAGGTCGCTGGCCCGGCACCTCGGCCTGGCCCGCTCGGCCGTCGTGGCGGCGTACGAGGAGTTGAGCGCGGCCGGATTCCTGGTCGCCACTGCGGGGTCGGCGACCCGGGTCGGGCCCGGCGCCCGATCGGCGTCGCTGGCCGGGGCGTACACCCATCCGACCGAGGCGGAACCACAGTCGGCCGGGGCGGAGGGGACCGCGCATCCGATCCGGCTCGACCTGCGCCCGGGTCATCCCGATCCCGGGCTGATCGACGACCGCGACTGGGCCCGCGCCTGGCGCCGCGCCGCCGCCGCACCGCTGCAACCACCGGCCGACGCGGTGACGGCGTTGCGCCCGGGATTCGGCCACAGCTTCCACGAACCGTTGCGCCGTGCGCTGGCCGAGCACCTGCGCCGCAATCGTGCGGTGGTCTGCGACGCCGCCGACGTCTTCCTCTTCCCCGGTGTGAATGCCGCGCTGCGGGCGCTGGTCGGGCTGGTCGGGGAACCGGACCGGGCGATCGCCTTCGAGGAGCCGGGTTATTCGACCGGCCGGCGGGCGCTGGAGAGCAGTGGCGCCCGGGTGCGGCCGGTACCGGTGGATGCCGAGGGGCTGCGGGTCGATGACCTGGGTGACGAGTGGGGTTGCTATGTCACCCCGGCCCACCAGTACCCGCTGGGCAGCCGGATGTCGGTGGCCCGGCGGGCCGCGCTGCTCGACTGGGCGACCGCGCACGATGCGCTGATCCTGGAGGACGACTACGACGGCGAGTTCCGCTATGACGTGGCGCCGATGCCCTCGCTGCACAGCATGAACGCCGGTGCCGAGCGGGTGATCTATCTCGGCACGGCCTCCAAGATGCTGGCCCGGGAACTTCGGGTGGCCTGGGTGGTGCTGCCCCGCCGGTTGCGGGAGCCGATGCAGGATTTCCTTGCCAGGACAGGGGATTCGGTCAACCCGGTGGCGGCCGCGGCGCTGGCCGAGTTCGTCGATTCGGGGGCCCTGGTACGCCAACTGGCGCGCGCCCAGCGTGGGTACGCGGCCCGTCGGTCCCGGTTCACCGAGGCCTGCCGGGATCTGCTGCCCGGACTGGTGCTGCAGGGCATCGAGGCCGGCCTGCATGTGGTGCTGCGGTTGCCGGCCGGGATCGACGACCGCGCGCTCCGTGATCGGTTGCTGGTCGACGGCCTGGCCTGTCAGGCGCTCAGCGACTACTGGCTCGGCGACCCGGGGGCGGGCGAATCGAGATCGGGCGGGCTGGTGTGCGGGTACGCCCGGTTGCCGGAGACCCGGGCCCGAGAGGCCGCCGCCCTGATCGCGGCGGCCCTGGCCCGGATTCAGGCCGAACCGGGCGCACCGCCGGCATAGCTGCGCACCGAGGGTGAGACCGGCAGCCCGGTCGCCCGGGGTGCCGAGACCGGTTCGCCGTAACCCCATTCGATCGGCAGCACCCCGGTCCACAGTCGCGGATCGACCTGCTCGCCGGGTTCCGGGTCACCGGGCGGGGCAGCGCGGACCTTGACCGTCCAGCTGCCGTCGGTGATCGGCAGGGTCAGGCACTGGGTGGCGGCGAGCTGTTTGCGGGTGTGCTCGGGCACCTCGGCGGCCCGGCCCGGCATCAGCTGCTCCGACAGCGTCGTCAGTGCCTCGGCGGCCTCCGCGCCGGTGATGGTGCGCAGCGCGCCGTGCACGACCGCGGAGCGATAGTTGGCGCTGGAGTCGAACAGCGTGTGGCCATAGACCCAGCCGTCGAGCAGGCTGACGCAGAGCGCTGCGGGGGCGCCCTCGGCGACCAGCCGGAGCGCCCCGGCACCGGTGGAGCCGTGCATCACGATCCGATCGCCGTCGCGGCCATAGAACATCGGCACCACCAGCGGTCGGCCGTCGAGCACCGTGCTCAGGGAGCCGAAGTGGTGACGGGCGTCGAGCACCGCATCGAGCTGGGCGCGTTCGGTCCGGGCCCGTTCGGGGTGACGGTTGATGCGATCTGGTCGTCGGCTCATGGTTACGAATCGTGCGCCATTCCGGACAACCGGACAAGGCCACTATCGCTCAGTTCCGCAGTCCAGTTTCCTGCTCCTGGCGGGCCGCGTCGAGCAGTTCCTCGCGGTCGACCAGTTTCACCGTGGGCGCCCCGTGCTCATCGCCGAGGGCCTGCTCGGCCTCCTCGATCCGGTGCCACTGCGACCAGTCGACGGTGGTGATGCCACGGTCGCCGAAGAGTTCGGCGATGTCGGGGCGTTCCCCGCCCACCCCGGGCGTACGCCCCAGCGCGTCGGCCAGGGTGTCAACGGTCTCGGCCGCATCACCCTTGTTGGTGCCGATCACCCCGGTCGGCCCGCGCTTGATCCACCCGGTGACGAACTCCCGGCCGACCTCGGCCGGGGCCGCGACCGCGCCGGCCTCGTTCGGGACCAGGCAGGCGATCTCGTCGAAGGGCAGCCCACCGATCGGTTCCCCGCGGTAGCCGATGGCCCGGATCGCCGCCTGGGCAGGGATCTCACCCTCCACGGTGACCCCCTCGGGGGTGCGGGTGACGACCCGGACCGCGGAGACCCGGTGCTCCCCCTCGATCCGTTCCGGGGTGGTCCAGAAGTGCACGTGCAGGGTCCGGGACGGCTGCTCCCCCGCCGCATCCGACTCGGCCTGCCGGGCCAGCGCCTCGCGGAACAGCTTCAGGTTGACCCCGGCCTCCTTGGACAGGTCGTCGCGTTCGGCGAACTCGGCCGGGTCGACATGGAGCAGTACCCGCAGGTCCGGCAGGGTGAGGAGTTCGGCCAGCTCGACGCGGGAGAACTTCACATGCGCCGGACCACGGCGGATCAGCAGGTGCACCTCGTCCAGCGGTGCGGAGGCGATCTCGGCGACCACCTCGCGCGGCATATCGGTGTGCTCGAGGATCTTCCTGTCCTGCAAGGAGATCCGGGCGACGTCGAGGGCTACGTTGCCCGCACCGATGATCACGATCGAGCGATTGCCCGACAGGTCGGCGGGCTGTCCGACGTCGGGATGGCCCGAATACCAGGCCACGAAATCGGCGGCACCCACGCTGCCGGTGAGCTGCTCACCGGGGATCCCCAGCTCACGGTCGTACCGCGCCCCGGTGGCGTACACGATCGCGTCGTAGTGCTCGAGCAACTCCTGGCGGGTGATGGTGCTGCCGACCCGCACATTGCCGAAGAACCGCACCCGCGGATCGTCGAAGGCGCGGGCCAGGGCGCGGGCGACACTCTTGGTCTTGGCATGGTCCGGGGCGACGCCGTAGCGCAGCAACCCATAGGGGGCGGGCAACGATTCGAAGACGTCGACCGCGGTCACCTCATCGCGTTTGAGCAGTGCCTGCACCGCATAGATCCCGCTCGGCCCGGATCCGACGACGGCCACCCGCCAGCCGCGGTCCGAGGCCGCTCGATCGTTCGACCCGGGACTTTCCGAATCCACCATTGATTCCGACTCCTGCCCTCGCTCAGCTCATCTCGACACGCTGGATGAGCGTGGGGCGTACGCGCCCGCTTCGCTGCCCCCATTCACACCGAACAGGTCGATGGTTGTCAACGGTTGGCGCGGCAGCATGGGATATCTCCCGAAGCCGAGCAACGGAAGGTATACATATGATCATGGAGACCCCTCGTTCGCTGGACTGGATCGTGAAGCTGGTGTCGCAGGACACCACCAGCCGCAATCCCAACCAGCCCGTCATCGACCTGATCGCCGATGAGGCCCGCCGGCTCGGTCTGGACCCGAAGATCTGCCCCAGCCCGCAGCAGGGCAAGGCGAACCTGCTGGTGACGGTGCCCGCGGCCGATGGTTCGACCGCCGGCGGGGTGGTGCTCTCCGGGCACTCCGACGTGGTGCCGGTCGATGACCAGGACTGGAGCTCCGACCCGTTCGCCCCCGATGTCCGCGACGGCCGGCTCTATGGCCGCGGCACCTGCGACATGAAGGGCTTCATCGGGGTCGCGGTGTCCGCACTGCCGGAGATGGTGGAGGCCGAACTGACCGAACCGATCCACCTGGCCGTCTCCTACGACGAGGAGGTCGGCTGCATCGGCGGCGACCAGATCGTCAAGGACATCGCCGAGCTCGGGCTCACCCCCCGGGCCTGCATCGTCGGCGAACCGACCAGCATGCAGGTGATCCGCGGGCACAAGTCGATCAACCTGGGCCGGGTCACCTTCCGCGGCAAGGCGGCGCACTCCTCGCTCACCCCCGAGGGCGTCAACGCCATCGAGTACGCCGCGAAGTTCGTCGTCTTCCTGCGCGGGATCGCCGACCAGTGGCGCAGCGAGGGCCCCTTCGACGAGGCCTACCCGGTGCCGCACAGCACGCTGTCGACCAACATCATCCACGGTGGCATCGCCGGCAACACCGTGCCGGACCGATGCGTGGTCGAGTTCGAGTTCCGCGGACTGGCCGAGCTCGACCCGGCCGCCACGATGCAGCGGATCGAGGCGTACGCCCGGGAGCTGGAGCAGCAGATGAGGGGCGAGAACGAGATCGCCGGCGTCGACTTCGAGGTGCCCGCGATGGTACCCGGCCTGGAGACCCCGGCCGAGGCGGAGGCGATCTCGTTGGGCGCCGCACTCGGCGGCGTACGCTCCGACGGCAAGGTCACCTACGGCACCGAGGCCGGCCAGTTCTCCGGCGCCGGCATCGAGACGGTGGTCTGCGGCCCCGGTGACATCGCCCAGGCACACACCGCCGACGAATACGTGGACCTGGCGCAGCTGCAGGCCTGCGAGGAGTTCATCCATCGCCTGATTTCCCATCTCAGCAAGGAAACTTCATGACCGACATCGTTGTTCAGCACGACCAGGTACGCGCCCGGAAGGCTGTTGTCGCCGCCTCGCTGGGGAATGCGCTGGAGTGGTACGACATCGTCCTCTTCGGCTTCATGGCGAGCACCATCGCCACCGTCTTCTATCCAGGTGGAAGTTTCGCCGCCCAGATGATGACCTGGGCCACCTTCGCGATCACCTTCGTGGTCCGCCCGCTGGGGGCGGTGCTGATCGGCAGTTACGCCGACACGCACGGCCGCAAGGCGGCCCTCAGCCTGACCATCGGGTTGATGACACTCGGTGTCTTCATCATCGTCGTCACCCCGGGGTACGCCACGATCGGGATCGCCGCGCCGATCATTCTGGCCATCGCTCGGATCATCCAGGGCATCAGCGCGGGTGGCGAGTTCGGCAGCGCGACCGCCTTCCTGACCGAGAATGCCCAACGGGGCAAGGCCTATTACGCCTCCTGGCAGGTCGCCACCCAGGGTGTGTCGATGTTCATGGCGGCCGGTATCTCGTGGCTGCTGTCCTCGCTGCTGAGCCCGGCGGCCCTGACCTCCTGGGGCTGGCGGATCGCCTTCGCGATCGGGCTGCTGATCGGCCCGGTCGGCTGGTACGTGCGCACCAAGATGTCCGACACCCCGGAGTTCGAGGCCGCGGAGAAGGACCATGCGCCGCTGAAGCTGCTGCTCGGCCAGTACGGCGGACGGCTGCTGACGGCGTTCCTGGTGATCGCGATGGCGACCATCTCGGTCTACCTGATCACCTATCTGCCGACCTTCGCCAAGGGTCTCGGACTCCCTGCCTGGGCAGCATTCCCGGGCGCCGTGGTCGCCGGGGTGATCACCTTCATCGGTTCGCCGATCGTCGGCCGGCTCGCGGATCGGGTCGGGATGACCACGATCATGATCCCGGCCGCGATCGCCGGTGTGCTGGCGGGGTGGCCGCTGTTCCTGCTGCTGCAGGCGAATCCGACGATCCTGATGCTGACGCTGTGCGAGGTGATCGTCGGCATCTTCATGTGCCTCTACTTCGCGCCGATGCCGGCACTGCTCTCCGAGCTGTTCCCGGTGCAGGTCCGGTCCTCGGGGATGACCATCTCCTACAGCCTGGGTGTGGCGATCTTCGGCGGTTTCGCCCCGCTGATCCTCACCGCCCTGGTGAAGGCCACCGGCGTGAACACCGTGCCGGGGCTCTACTACGCCGCCTGCTGCGCGCTGGCACTGATCGGCGTACTGATGGCCCGCAAGCGGTACGCCATGCGCTGACCCTCCCCTGCTGCGATCCATCGAATCCTGAGTGCATCCCCCTCTCCCTCCAGGGTCAGGGGGATGCACTTCTGGTTCGATGGATCGCGGTTGGGTCAGCTGGTACCGAGTTCGGCGTACGCGTGGCGGACCTGATGCACGGCGCCTTCCACGCCGACCCCGAGGCCACGCATCGCCTCGACGAACTGCCGGGCCAGCTGGGTCGCCTGTCCCGGGCCGTCGTTGGGCGGCTGGACGATGGTGCCGTTGCGGCCCGCGGTCCGGACGAAGCCGCTGGCCTCCAGTTCCCGATAGGTACGCGCCACCGTGTTCGGGGCCAGGCCCAGGTCGCTGGCGAGTCGGCGTACCGGCGGCAACCGGGTGCCGGGAGGCAGCTCGCCGCTGCTCATCTGGGCGACCAGCTGGCTGCGCAGCTGCTCATAGGGCGGGACCTGGCTGGTGGGATCGATCCTCAGCACGGGCCGGCCTGCCCGGCGAAGTCCCGGTCCCGCCACAGTCCGAGCGACGGATTGGCGGAGCGGCCCCGCAGGTAGGGCACCAGCAGGATTGCCCAGCACACCAGGCCCAGGACGAAGACCCCGATTCCCAACCAGAGCGTGAGATCCATGGCCTGGGCACGCACGCCCCGATCCACCACCAGGGATGCCCCGGCAACCAGCGAGACGAATGGGGCAAGCATGCCGGCGGCGATCCCGGTGCCGGTGAGCCCGGCCAGTGCGGTGCTGCGAGTGGCATCGTCCCAGGCCAGTTCGAGATCGGTGTGCGCCCACTGTGGCCGCTCGATCAGCGCCCGGCGGGCCGGGATCAGCAGTGCCCAGCCAATGGCGAGCAGCACCGTCGAACCGGTGGCGATCGTCATGGCCGTTGCGGTGTCGGTGGCGCCGAGGGAGGTCGCGACCGACCAGAGCAGCCAGGCGCCGGCGAGCCCCAGCACCATCGCCACCGGCGCAAGCCAGAAGGCCCGGCTGGAGCCACGGCTCTCGTAGTCCGCGATCGTCGTCGCCGAGGATCGGGCCACCCGCGGGGCATCGGGCACCAGCGGGCTGCGGCCCCGGGCCGTGGCCACCAGGCCACCCAGGCTGGCGCCGAACAGCAGCGCGACCATGATCGCCGCCCCGGAGGCGCCGTCGGTCCCGGTGAGCCCGCGGAGCAGCAGCGCCAGCACGACCCCCACCACCGCACCGAGGGCACCACACCAGACGGCCGCCTTCTCGGTGCGGGTGATCCGCTCCACCACTGGGCCGCGCAACTGGGCCGGCAACGGCAACCGCATCTTGCGGACGTACTTCGCGAGCTGCTTCTCGTTGGGCTTGCTGGTACCGCCGTTGGTGATCGGCGCCATGCTGAACAGCACGCCCATCGCCAGCGGAATCCAGATCGCGATCTCCATCGTTCCTCCTCAGTTCGTATCAACACAATCGACTGTACTGATACAAACCGAGGAATGCAACCGGCCCGGGTCCGGGAACGACAGCACCCCGCGATCTCGGGTTCGCGGGGTGCTCGCCGTCCCGGGGTGAGCCCGGGCCTGGGGGTGGGGTGGGTTGGCTCAGTTGTAGGTCAGCCCGTAGTAGCTCAGCGCATCGGTGACCGGCTGGAAGTAGGACGACTTGCCCGACAGGTAGCCACCGTTGAAGGTGCAGGTCTGCGAGGCCGGACCGCCGGAGGTCATGCCCACGGCGTACCCGCCGGAGACGTAGGCGCCGCCGGAGTCACCCGGTGCGGTGCAGACCGTGCTGCGGCCCAGTCCGGACACCTGGGCGACGGTCCGCCCGGAGTTGTCGGAGTAGGTGACCGAGTTGTTGTAGCTGCTGACCTGACCGCAGGTGATGCCCGAGGTGGCGCCCGACTTGCACATGTCGGTACCGACCGGGGCCTTCCAGGGACCCTTGTCGGCCTGGCTGACGGTCCGGCCGTAACCGTTGACCTGGGTGGTCATCTGGTCCTCGGCGTCGATGTAGACCGCGCCGATGTCCCGGTCCGCCACTCCGTCGTAGGAGCCGAAGGCCGTGCCGGCCGGGGTGCCGATCTTGGTGCCGCCGACCGAGAAGGTGCTCTGACCCTCGACACAGTGACCGGCCCAGATCATCACCCGGGTGCCGCTGCTGGTGCGCGCCGGGAAGCCGGCGGAGCAGTAGCCGCCGCTGGCCATGGTGACCTTGTCGCCGCCCTTGACCGCGATCTGGACCCGGTTGGCCTCGCCCTGGCGGACCTCGACGGCGTCGCCGAACTGGGCCAGCGCCTGGCGGGTCTGATCCGGGGTGGTGGAGGTGACGATCAGCTTGTCGGAGGCCAGATCCGGGCTGACCGAGGCCACCCGGTCGCCGACCACGGCGGTCACCTGGGCAACCATGTCATTGAGCTTGGCCTCGCCGCGCTGCGGGCTGCGCACCTGCAGACCCTTGGCCTCGGCGGCCTTGGCGGCGGCCGAGTTCGGGGCGGCCTGGACGACCAGCTTCCCTTGCTCGGTGAAGAATGCGCCGTCGTAGGTGTTGTTCGACGCCACCTCGGCGTAGGCATTGTTCTGCTGGGCCTTGCGGTCCAGGTAGCTGCGCTGCTGTTCCACGGTGCGGTTGGCCGAGCGCGCCATCACCTGGATCTGCTCCTGGCTGAACTCGCTCTGCACGACGCGGGCCTCGGCCTTGGCCGAGACGCGGGTGTTCTGCGGCGACAGGGTCGGCGGAGTGGTGGGCGCCGAGATCGCCGGAAGCTGCGTGCTGGCGAGGATCGCGCCACCGAGCACGGCACTTGCTGCAAGACGGAGTGTGGGTTTCACGTTATCTCCAACAGTTCGGGGTTGTGGGGGGTGGATCGCTGCAACGAGTGCCTCATTGTTCGCAGGCTGTGTCACGGGCCACAACAGCGGAGATTCGATCCCGTACCAAAGTAGGTCTTTCGTCCCACTTAGGTCTCGGCGCGGAACTACTCCGAAACCGAGAAGTTGCGCCTCGCAGACCGCGCGAGGACGGGCGGGAAACCCTTTACCGACAGGGAAACGGCCGGCCCCCATCGGGGACCGGCCGTTTCCTGGCGTACGCCTGGGCGATCAGCTGGCGGCGGTGATCTCCACCGGCAGGTGCGCGGTGACCGCATCGTGCAGCTTGACGCCGACGGTGTGCGAACCGACGGTCTTGATCGGCTTGGCGATCTCCACCGAGCGCTTGTCGACCGACGGGCCGCCGGCCTTCTTGATCGCGGTGGCGATCGAGGCGGCGGTGACCGCACCGAACAGCTTGCCGTTGTCGCCGGCGTTCACCGGCAGCTCGACGGACAGGCCCTCGATCTGCTCGCGCAGCTCCTTGGCGTGGTCGAGGTTGCGCACCTCACGGGCGTCACGCGCCCGCTTGATGCCCTCGATCTGCTTCTCCGCGCCGCGGGTCCACCGAATGGCGAAACCCCGCGGGAGCAGGAAGTTGCGGCCGTAGCCGTCCTTCACTTCGACGATGTCGCCGGCGATGCCGAGGTTGTCCACGGCAGCAGTCAGGATGAGCTTCATGCTGGTGTCCTTTCTCAGCGAGCCGTCGAGGCGTAGGGCAGCAGGGCGACCTCACGCGCGTTCTTGATCGCGGTGGCGACGCGGCGCTGGTCCTGGACGGACAGCCCGGTCACCCGGCGGGCGCGGATCTTGCCCCGCTCCGAGATGAACTTGCGGAGGGTGTTGATGTCCTTGTAGTCGACGTTGTCGATACGGGTCGACTTGACCGGGACAGCCTTCTTGGGCTTCATCGGCTTTCGCGATGCGGCCATTGTGGTGCTCCTTCGTGACTATGAGCCCGGCGTGATGCCGGAATGTGCCTTGGTTGATTGAATTTGCGGGGCGTACGCCTCAGAACGGCGGTTCTTCGCTCTGCTGCGTGGCCCACGGGTCCGATCCCTGGGAACGGTTGTTGTTGCCGCCACCGGAGTTGCCCCACGGGTCGCCGCCGCCGGAGTTGCCTCCCTGCTGCTGGCCCCCGCCGTAGCCACCCTGGCCGCCCTGGCCGCCGCCGGAGTTGCCCCCGCCGTAGCCGCCCTGGCCGCCACCGCCGCCGTAGCCGCCCTGGCCACCGCCGCCGCCACCGGAGGTCTTGGCGACCTTGGCGGTGGCGTACCGCAGCGCGGGGCCGACCTCGTCGACGTCGATCTCGAAGACCGTGCGGCGCTCACCCTCGCGGGTCTCGTAGGAGCGCGACTTGAGCCGGCCCTGGACGATCACGCGCATGCCCTTGGCCAGCGACTCGGCGACGTTCTCCGCCGCCTGCCGCCACACCGAGCAGTTGATGAACATGGCTTCGCCGTCACGCCACTCGTTGGTCTGCCGGTCGAAGTTGCGCGGCGTGGAGGCCACCGTGAAGTTGGCCACCGCGGCCCCGGACGGGGTGAAGCGCAGCTCGGGATCGCCGGTGAGGTTTCCGACGAGAGTGATGATGGTTTCGCCTGCCATTGGTTATCTCCGGATCGGGATCGGAATGAGTGGTCGATGCCTAGCCTGCCAGTCGGATCTGACGGCCGACAGGGCACTGTCCACAGGTGATCAGTGCAGCTCCGGGCGCAGGACCTTGGTCCGCATGATCTGCTCGTTGATGCTGAACTGGCGGTCCAACTCCTTGACGTCCTCGGGCTTGGCGGTCAGGTCGACCACCGCGTAGATGCCCTCGGGCTTCTTCTGGATCTCGTAGGCGAGACGACGCTTGCCCCACAGATCGAAGTTGTCGACGGTGCCGCCGCCCTTGGTGATGATCTGCAGGTACTTCTCCAGCATCGGAGTGACCTGACGCTCGTCCACATCGGGGTTGACGATGATCATGACTTCGTACTTACGCATACGCGAACTCCACCTCCTCTGGTCTCAACGGCCGCGGGTCGGTCCCGTGGCAGGAGGGCGCTATGCCGACCGGCGCCCGGTCCGCGGGCGCTGGCACAAGTGGGCAGTCTATCCGAGGGGTCCGCGCGGAAGGTAATTGCGCGACCGGTTCGACCGCGGACTACTTCTTCCGCTCCCGGATCTGGGTGTAGAGCTCCTCGACCTGGGCCGCGTAACGCTGCTCGACGGCGCGGCGGCGCACCTTCAGGGTCGGGGTGAGCAGACCGTCGGCCATCGTCAGCTCCTCGGTGATCACCGCGACCGCGCGGATCTTCTCCTGGTGCGGGAGACCGTCGGAGACCGCATCGGCGCGCCGCTTCAGCTCGGCGCGCAACTCGGGGTGGGCGACGAGTTCGTCATCGGAGGCCGCCGAGACGCCGGCCGCGGCGGCCCAGTCGCGGGCCTCCTCCAGCGAGGGCCGCAGCAGCGCCACCACGCACGGCCGGCCGTCGCCGAGCAGTACCGCGTGCTCGACCAGGGGGTCCGCCGCCAGCTCGCCCTCGATCGGTCCGGGGGCGATGTTCTTGCCACCCTCGGTGACCAGCAGATCCTTCTTGCGGTCGGTGATCGTCAGGAATCCGTCATCGTCCACCCCGCCGATGTCACCGGTGTGCAGCCAACCGTCGATCAGCGTCTCGGCGGTCGCATCGGGCCGATTCCAGTAACCGTTCATCACGTTCGGGCCGCGGTAGCAGATCTCACCGTCCTCGGCGATCCGCACCTCACCACCGGCGACCACCCGGCCAACGGTGCCGAAGCGGAACGCCTGCGGGGAGTTGAACGAGATCAGCGGCGCGGCCTCGGTCAGGCCGTAGCCCTGGCAGATCAGCAGCCCGGCGGCGTGGAAGAACTCCTCGATCTCGGCCCGCAGCGGCGCCCCGCCACTGGCCAGCACCCGCTTCTGCCCGCCGAGCGCGGTCCGGATGCCGGAGAGCACCAGCTTGTCGGCGAGCCGCAGCTCGGCCCGCAACCGCGGGGTCAGCTCGCCGGCGGCCTGGGCCCGGGCACCGACCTTGATCGCCCAGTCGAAGACCCGCCGCTTCGCTGGCGAGGAGGCGCGCTGGCGCGCGATGGCGTACA
Source organism: Enemella evansiae (assembly GCF_002250705.1). Lineage (GTDB taxonomy): Bacteria > Actinomycetota > Actinomycetes > Propionibacteriales > Propionibacteriaceae > Enemella > Enemella evansiae. Next base: position 4,206 of record NZ_NMVP01000017.1, on the reverse strand, counting down.
CCCGCTCGTAGAGCCGGGGCACCGACACCAGCAGGCTCGGTTTCGCCAGCGGCAGCATCTCGGCCACCTTGGTGGCGTCGGCGAGATAGGTGTTCAGCGCACCGCTGCGCAGCACGACGAAGGTCCAGGCGCGCTCCAACGCGTGCGCCAGCGGCAGGAAGCACAGGCTCTGGTCCTCGGGGGTGATCTCGAAGAGCTCGCGGACCGCCTCGATCTCGAAGCAGAACGCCTCGTGGGTGAGCATCACCCCCCGCGGGTCACCGGTCGTCCCCGAGGTGTAGATGATCGTCGCCAGATCGGATCCGGTGACCGCCGCCATCCGGCTCTCCAGCGCGGGATCCTTGACCGGCTGCTGGGCGATCAGTTCGCGCCAGGCGACGTAGCCCTCGGTGCGCCCCCCGGCCCCGGCGACCTCCTCGAAACCGATCACGGTCCGCAGTGCGGGCAGTTCGGCGCGCACCTCGGCAACCTTGTCCAGCTCGGCGGCACCACCGACGAAGGCGACGCTCACCCCGGCGTCCCCGAGCACGTGCCGGGCCTGGCGCGCGGTCGAGGTCTGATAGACCGGCACCACGACGCCGCCGATCAGCAGCGTCGCCAGGTCCGCGACGGTCCATTCGGGCCGGTTGGTGGCGAAGATCGCGACCCGATCCCCGTGTTGTACGCCGAGCCGCAGCAGGGCTTCGGCGACGGTCGCGACCCGGGCGCCGAGCTCGGCGTAACTGGTCTGCTCCCAGTCATCGCCGCGGCGCACCCGCAGCGCCGGGCGTGCGGGATGGGCCGCCACCGAGTCGGTCAGCAACTGGCCGAGATGGGCGAGGTTCATGGGTCCCCTTTCCCGCGCATCGTCATCGATTCATCGATCTGGGCAACGCTATCGACTTCCGGCGGACTGCCCAACTCCGGATTCGGCGGCGAAGTCGCGGCGCAGGCCCTCCCCATCGGCCCGGCTGAGCAGCACCGTGGCCAGGTTGCGACGACCCGGCGGATGCAGCCGTACCGTGCAGGCGTCACCGCTGCGGGCCTGCTCGAGGGTCTCGATGGTGGCCGCGAGCACCTGTGCCTGCAGCGCGTCGGAACAGTCCCAGGCACGGCGATCGTCGACCAGGCTCACCCGGACGCCGCGGGCGCGGGCCGCGCGGACCGCGGCGACGACCTCGGCGGTGGCCAGGTTGCGGCCGCGGATCGCGTCGCGGAGCTGGGCCTCGGTGAGCCGGGCCGCGACCCGGTCCTCGTCGGTGAGCTCCGCACCGCTGGCGATCCGGTCCAGGATCGTGCCGGTGGCGGCGACCAGGCCGGCCTGGTACGCCTCCCGCGCCTGGGCCCGCGATGCCAGGTCGAGCACCCGTTCGGCGACCCGGGCCTCGTTCTGCTGGGCCCGGTCGGCGACCGCCAGTGCGCGGCGCATCAGTACGCCGTAGCAGATGCCCAGGAAGACCGGCCCGAACAGCGCCACCAACTGCAGGCTCTGCGCCGCCGGTACCCCGCTGAACAGGGCCCAGTGCACCCCGACCAGCAGCGAGAACAACTGCCCCAGCCAGACCGGGCGGATGGCACCCGACATCGCCAACCCGCCCATCGCCATCGCGGAGGCGGCCGGTGGCCACAGCGCGGCCGGATCCTTCAGCGACCCGGTGATCTGCCAGAACACCACCGCATGGAGTACGCCCCAGCCCAGCGCGAGCGCGAGCCAGGCGCTGCCCGGACGGTCCGGCCGACTGAGCGTCAACCCCACCAGCGGACCGGCGAAGCAGGCCGCGACGATCACCACGAACGGGTTGGCATAGCTGCCCCAGTAGCCGAGGGTGATCAGCATCGCGAACAGACCCATCGCCAGCGACCACCACCCGATCGGTACCGCGTTGAGCGGCGCCAGCGGGCCGATCACCGATTTCGGTACCAGCGAGGCCGTCATCCGGTGGGTCATGTCGCGGTCCATTCGACGAGCACGGTGGTGCCGCTGCCGGGTCGGGAGCTGATCGTCGCGCGGGCACCGGGGATGGTGTTCACCCGCCGCAGGATGCTGTGCCGCACGCCGAGGCGTACGCTCACCCGCTCCGGGTCGAACCCGGGGCCGTCGTCGACGACGCGGACCCGCAGTCGCTCGGCACCGAGGGTCAGCTCGACCCGGCCGAGGCCACCGGCGTGCCGGGTGACGTTGCGCACGGCCTCGTCGACGGCGGCCTCCAACTCGGCTCCGACGCGGCGGCGGACGACGCCGGAGGGGGTTCCGTCGCTGGACACCTCGAGTCCCGCTTCTGCTGCCTGGGCAGCGATCCGTTCGCCCAGCAGGGCCAGCGGTTCGGCGTCGTCGGTGACCGCGAAACCGTCCTCCAGACCCCGGCGTACCGAGGCTGCCTGGACCGCGAGCTTGCGGGCCGGTACGCCCTCAGCGGCCGCGGACAGCAGCGAGAGCACGTTGTCGTGGGTGAGCCGGTCCAACCGATCGGTCTCATCGGTGCGCGCCTGCAGGGCACCGGCGCGGGCCCGGCGACGCAGCGAGGATTCCAGCTGGGCGCTGGCCGCGCGCATCGTGCGCAGCCCCGCAATCATCACCAGCATGAAGAATCCGGCGTACACCAGCGAGAACATCCCGCTGACCAGCACCTCCTCGGGCCGCTGTGCGCCGAGCGTCCAGCGCACCACCTCCACCGAGATCGAGCAGACCACCAGGGTGCCCACCGCCCCGGCGACCGGAATCGCCAGCAGGGCACACAATCCGGGCAGCAGCATGAACTGGCCGAGCCAGAACCGCTGGATCGCGTTGTCGGAATCCATCCCGACCAGCGGCCAGAGCAGCACCGCGACCGGATAGCCGATCGCGGCCGCCAGACAGGCCACCTTGAACCAGCGGACCCGGTCGAGCAGTGCCAGCACCAGCAGCAGGATTCCCGGCAGCCAGGCGATCGCACCGACGAGCAGATGGGCCAGGTCACCGGTGGGGCCGAGCAGCAGGTTGGTCAGCAGGCCTTCGACGACATAGAAGCCGTAGGCCATCCCGAGCACCAGGCCCAGCCCCCGGAGCTGACCGGGGCGCAACCCGCGGGTGGCGATCATCGACTACTCGTTGCCCAGCCGCGGCGGCGGCAGCACTCCGTCCTCCACCGCTCGCTTGTAGAGGTCGACCTTGGTGAGCGCCTCGCGGCCCTGCTGGGCGTACTTGGCCCGGATCCGCAGCAGGTAGTCGTTCACGGTGGTCACCGAGAGCCCGGTCAGTCGGGCGACCCGCTTGGCGGATTCCCCGCAGGCGAAGAGTTCCAGCACCTCGCGCTGCCGTTCGGACAGGCCGACGGAGTCGATCACCGGGTCGGCGTCCACCGCGGCCGCCCATTCGGTGGTCAGCGAGCCGGCGTCGTCCTCGCTGAGGCAGCTGCGGATCGCCTGCATCAGCTCGGCCGGTGAGTGCGACTTGCGGGCGATGCCGCGCACCCCGCCGCGGGCGGCGGAGCGGATCAGATAGGCGTTCTCCCCCGACGTGTACGCCAGGGTGGCGATCCCGTGCTCGGCCAGCTCGGCGACGTTGTCCTCCGGCAGGGAGTTGTCGGCCAGGCTGAGGTCGAGCATCACCAGGTCCAGGTCGGTGCCCTGGGCGAGCAGCTCGGCCACGGTCTCGGCGTTGGCCACCAGACGGAGGTCGTCGGTGTCCTCGAGCAGGGTCGCGATCCCCATCGAGGTGGCGAAGTGATCGTCGACCAGCCCGATCCTGCGCGGTTGCATGCTTGCTTCCTGTGGCGCCATAGGCCCCCCTTATTGCCCTCAGAACTGATGTCTTTGCCAGGCGTACCCCGAAATCCTAGAGTCTTTTGTGTCATGTCGACACCGAGGGTGTGGCCACGCCCTTGGACGGGGTGTTCGACAGACAACCGCCCGGCTCTCCGGGCAACACCTTGGTGAATCCCGGGGGTGCTCGTTGGGGGACGGGCCAGCCGGGCTCGGGCCTCGGCACTCGTGCCGGGGCCCATGCCATTCCCCGGACCCCACGCTCATCGAGTAGCAGCCCATGCGGAGCTTGCGGAGCAATGGGCTGCGACGGTCCTATAGATCGTCAAGTGGTCATGAGGTCGGTTTTGAGGTTTCGGTAGATGGTGCGGGCGAGGTGGCGTTTGAGGCATCGGATGGTTTCGGCGCGGGTCTTGTGTTCGCTGGTGCGTCGGTGGAAGTAGGCCTGGGTGTCGGGGTCGCGGCGCAGCCGGCCGATGATGACCA
>NZ_NMVP01000016.1 GCF_002250705.1 Enemella evansiae | reverse complement strand
AGCACCTCGGCCCGTTCGGCGGCCGGCCGCGCCGCCCAAGCGGCCGCCGCGCCGACGGCGGTGGCGATCGCGGCATCGACCTGTTCGGTGCTGGACAGCAGGCCCTGTTCCCGCAGCGCGGCACCGGGCAGCGTCGCCAGCCGGCGCTCCCGCTCGGCCTCGGTCTGCTCCGGGTCCTCGACGTGCTCCTCGGCCCAGGCGCGGACCTCCGGCAGTGCCGGATCGGAATCGGGAGTGTTGTCGAAGTGGTCGCCGATCCGCGCCGCCCCGGCGTACCGGCGCGGGCCGACGGTGCCCTCGCCGATCGCGGCCACCGACTCGCGGAAACGCTGCTCCTGGTTGTCACCGGGGCGCAACCCGTCGGCGGAGAAGAAGGAGTGCAGGAAGTTCTGCGGGGCCGCGTTCTCCTCCAGTCGGCGGACCAGATAGGACACCGCGACATCGAAGTCCTGCGGCGCGACCACCGGGGTGTAGAGGATCACGGTGCCGACGGTGTCGCGGACCGCCCGGGCCTGGCTGGGCGCCATGCCCTGCAACATCTCGACATCCATCGCATCGGTGACCCCGCGGGACTCGGCCAGCAGATGGGCGGCGGCGACGTCGTAGAGATTGTGCGAGGCCACCCCGACGCGGATCGTGCCGGCGAGTTCGGGCCGCAGCACCCGCTCCACGCAGCGCAGATAGTTGGCGTCCACCTCGGCCTTGTCCGGGTACGGTGCCTGGTTCCAGCCGTGCAGCCGGGCCTCCACCTGCTCCATCGCCAGATTCGCACCCTTGACCAGGCGTACCTTGATCCCGGCACCCCCCGCGGCCACCCGCTGCCGGGCGAACTCGATCAGATCTTCCAGCACCGGCAGGGAATCCGGCAGATAGGCCTGCAGCACGATGCCCGCTTCCAGGCCCATGAACTCCGGCTCCGACAGCAGCGTCTTGAACACCTCGGTGGTCAGCGCCAGGTCCCGGTACTCCTCCATGTCGAGGTTGACGAACGAGTGCGGTGAGCTCCCCAGCGCGATCCGGTAGATCGGCCGCAGCCGCTCGACGCAGCGTTCGACCGAACCCTCGTCGTCCCAGGTGGAGATCTGGCTGATCAGCGAGGACACCTTGATCGAGACATAGTCGATGTCGTCGCGGGCCAGCAGCTCGGCGGTGCGCCGGGCCCGGGACTCCGCCTCCTGTTCACCGAGCACCGCCTCGCCGAGCAGGTTGATGTTCAGCCGGAAACCCTCGGCGCGGGCGCGGGCCAGATGCTTGCCCAGCCCCGGATCGGTGGCGTCCACGACCAGGTGCCCGACCAGCTGCCGCAGCCGGGTCCGGGCCAGCGGGACGACCAGTGCGGGAGCCAGCGGGGCGGCGTACGCCCCGGCCCGCAGCAGCCCCCGGTCGACCGGTGACAGGAAGGTCGCACCGCGCCCGATCCGGCGCAGCTCGTTGGCCGCCACCCGCAGATCATCGGGCCGGGCGACGCGGTCCACGAAGCGCACCGCCAGGTCCAGACCGCGCCGATCCTTCAGCAGCGACGCGAGCTGACCGGAGGTCCGTTTCTCGGCGCGCGTCTGGCCCGCGACCGTGGCCGCGGACCACTGCTGGGCCAGCGCCACGGCGTCATCGATGAGGTCGGTGTAGGGGGCATCAGTGGACATATGCGGAGGGTAACGCCGCCGCCCGGGGAACCCCTAACCACTCCGGTTCAGCTGGAGTAGCGGTCCCGGTCGATCAGTTCGTCACCGGGGCCGGCGGTCGGCCCGTCGGTGGCGAGCGAGATCTCACCGCGGGACTTCTTCGAGGCGCTCACCACGGCCACCCCGATGGCGGTGGTCAGGGGCACCGCCAGGACCAGGGCGATGGAGCCGACCAGGGTGCGGATGATCTCCTGGGCGAACTGCTCGTCCTGGATCACCTCGTAGAGCGGCCGCTGGAAGATGCTCAGCAGCAGCAAGGTGCCGAGGGTGGCGCCGGCGGTGGCGAAGGCGATCGTGTAGACGGTGGAGGCGATGTGGTCGCGCCCGATCCGCATCGCGCGGCGGAACAGCCGGGTGCCGTCGGGATCGGTTTCGGCCAGCTCCCAGACCGCGGAGGCCTGGGTGATGGTGACGTCGTTGAGGACGCCGAGTCCGGCGATGATGATGCCGCAGATCACCACCGAGGTGAGCTTCAGGTTCGGCGCGGACGCCGACAGGATGAAGTCGTCCTCGCTGGTCACACCGGTGAAGTGCGCCCAAGTGGTGGCTATCCAGCCCAATCCGGCGGCGGCGAACAGGCCGAACAGCGTGCCCAGCAGGGCGGTGGTGGTGCGGGCACTGAACCCGTGTGCGGTGTAGAGCACCACGAACATGATCGCCGATCCGCCGACCAGTCCGACCAGTGTCGGGTTCGAGCCGGCGACCAGGGCGGGGAACATGAACTTCACCATGATGAAGGCGGCGAAGGCCAGACCGACCAGGGCCAGCAGGCCCCGCAGCCGGGCGACCGCGATCACCGCCAGCGCGAACAGGGCGGTGAAGACCAGCATCGGCGTACTCCGCTCGAAGCCGTTGAACTGGTACTGCGGCGGTACGCCCTCGGCCGGGATCCGCCAGAGCCGGACCGACTGGCCGACCTTCACCCCGGAGCTGTAGTCGGAGGCCTTCATGGTGACCTCGTCGATCGTCTGACCCTGCTCCGGGCCGCTGGTCAGCTCGACCTTGGCCCGGCCACAGGTCTGGTTCGGGGCGTTCGCCGCCGACCCGGTCTGCCCCTCGCAGTTGATCTCGGCGATCTCGGTGATCCGGCCGGTCTCGATGGTCGCCCCCGGGACCGAGTAGGTGGAGATGCCGGGGGTGATGCTCTGCTGGACGTTGGTCGGCCACATCACGATCAGCGCGCCGAGGGTCCAGACCGCGATCGGGATCAGCGCGATGATCATCAACCGGAGGGCGCGACGCCGCCGCGCCAGGTCCTCCGGGGATCGCGACGCGGGCGTGCTGCTGTGAATGTGGGACACGTTTATGACCTAGTCTTGTTCATCGATGCGTGGTTCGGTGGTCGGCTCCGGCGGTGGGCATGCGTACACCTGATTCTGCGCAAGATACCCCCCGGGTCGCAAAGCGAGGCCGTCGAACGCCGCCGCCACCGCCGCCCAGACAGCGCTGGAAGCCGCTGCTGGCGGGGGTCATCGCGACCGGGATCACCCTCTGGCTGCTGGTCTGGGGTGGCGCCTTCAACACCGCGCCGACCGGTTCGAGTACGCCGCAGGCGGCCCCCGAGGCCGAGGGTTCGGACGCCCCGGCTGCCCCGGCGCCCCCGGCCTCCGGCGCACCCGGCCCTGCCCCCGCGCCCGCTCCCGCACCCGCTGCGCCCGCGCCGCGGCCGGAGGTGCAGGTGCCGGCCCGCGGTTCCGGTGAGCTGCGCACCGCCGCGTTCGCGCGGCCGGCCCCGCCCGGGCAGCAGGGTCGGACGGTCAAGGTCCGGGTCCAGGTGGAGCGTGACCTGCCGCTTGATCCCGAGGCGGTGGCCCGGGAGGCCGCGGACGTGCTGCAGGACGGCCGCAGCTGGACCGCCCGCGGGGAGGCGCAGTTCGACTTCGTCGGTACCGAGGCGGCCGAGCTGACCGTGAAGGTGCTCACCCCCGGCACCACCGATGCCCGCTGCCTGCCGCTGCGGACCCTCGGCGAGGTGTCCTGCCAGCAGGGCAACTCGGTCAATCTGAACGCGGTCCGCTGGGTCGAGGCGGTGCCCGACTACCACGGTGACGTCGCCGGTTACCGCAAGTATCTGGTGAACCACGAGGTGGGCCACTTCCTCGGCCATTCGCACGCCCAGTGCCCCCGTCGCGGCGCGGTGGCGCCGGTGATGATGCAGCAGACCAAGGGGTTGCTCGGCTGCCAGGCCAACTCGTGGCCGCTGTCCGGGCGTACGCCGTGACCGCTGCCGCACGCGTGGTTGACCCGGTCATCCCGCTGCCGTTAACTGTCCGCGTCCAAGACTCCAGCGGAGGGAACCCACGATGAGCGAGTTCGACGGAATCCGGGCGCTGGTCACCGGCGGCGCCCAGGGCATCGGCGGCGCCACCGCCAGCGAGCTGATGCGCCGCGGTGCGCGGGTCGCGGTGCTCGACCTCGACCCCGACGGTGCGCCCGAGGGCGCGATCCAGATCCGCTGCGACGTCGGTGACACCGACGACGTCAACCGCGCCGTCGGTGAGGCGGTCGGGCAGCTCGGCGGGTTGGACGTCGTGGTCAACAACGCCGGCATCGGCGCCCAGGGTGACGTCGCCGCCAACGACGACGCCGAATGGCAGCGGGTGCTCAACATCAACGTCCGCGGCATGGCCCGGGTGGCCGCTGCCGCGCTGCCCGCGCTGCGCGAGTCCGAGCATGCCGCGATCGTCAATGTCGCCTCGATCGCCGCCACCGCAGGACTGCCCGAGCGGGTGCTCTATTCCGCCTCCAAGGGCGCGATCTATTCGATGACGCTGGCGATGGCCGCCGACCATGCCCGGGAGGGCATCCGGGTGAACGCCGTCTGCCCGGGTACCGCGCACACGCCGTGGATCTCCAACCTGCTTGCGAAAGCGGCCGATCCGGACGAGGAGCTGCGCCAGCTCAACCTGCGCCAGCCGCACCTGCGACTGGTCGAACCGGAGGAGGTGGCCGGGGCGATCTGCTATCTCGCCTCGCCCTCCAGCGGCTCCACCATCGGCGTCGCGCTCGCCGTCGACGGCGGCATGCAGGGCCTGCGGCTGCGCCCGCCGAGCGCCTGACCCGCCCACTGACGCGTACGCTTCCCGGCATGGATATCGAGTTCGGCCTGGACACCTTCGGCGGATTGACCCGTGACGAGCAGGGCGAGTTTCTGCCACACCCACAGGTGATCCGGGACCTGGTTGCCGATGCGGTGGTCGCCGATCGGGCCGGGTTGGACTTCTTCGGCATCGGGGAGCACCACCGGCCGGACTTCGCGGTCTCCAGCCCGGAGATGGTGCTCGCCGCGATCGCCGGGCAGACCGAACACATCCGGCTCGGCTCGACCGTCACGGTGCTCAGCTCCGACGACCCGGTCCGCGTGTTCGAGCGGTTCGCGACCCTGGACGCGGTCTCCAACGGGCGCGCCGAGATCGTCGCCGGCCGGGGCTCGTTCATCGAATCCTTCCCGCTGTTCGGCTACGACCTCAACGACTACGAGGAGCTCTTCGAGGAGAAACTCGAACTGCTGGCCGCGCTGCTCACCGAGGAACCGGTCAGCTGGCGCGGCAACACCCGCGCGCCGCTCACCGACCAGCGGGTTTTCCCGACCACCGAGAACGGCATCCCGGCCTGGGTCGGGGTCGGCGGCAGCCCCGAGTCGGTGGTCCGCACCGCGCGGTACGGGTTCGGGCTCTTCCTGGCGATCATCGGCGGCCCGCCCGGGCGCTTCGCGCCCTACGTCGACCTGTTCGAACGCGCCCAGGACCAGCTCGGCGTACCCCGCGCCAGGCTCGCGGTGCATTCGCCGGGCCTGGTCGCCGAGAGCGACCAACGGGCCCGGGACCTGGTCCGCGACGGCTGGTTCGCGATGCGCGAGCGGATGGGCCGCGAGCGCGGCTGGCCACCGCCGGAACCCGGCGATTTCGAGGACGAGATCGAGAACGGCTCGCTCTACGTCGGCTCCCCGAACACCGTTGCCCAGAAGATCGCCGACACGGTGCGGACGCTGCGCGTGGATCGCTTCGACCTGAAGTTCGACCAGCCGGTGCGGCACGAGTACCAGCTCGAATCCATCCAGCGGTACGGGGATGAGGTCGTACCGATGGTGAAGAAGCTGCTCGGCTGAGGGGGTCAGCCGCGGCGTCGATCCGCGGTGATCAGATCGGCCATCGCCCGCCGGAACTCATCGCGCCGGCGCTGGCTCCAGCCGGTGGTCAGTTCGTCGAATACCTGCTCCTGCCAGCGGTGTGCGTTGCGCAGCATGACCCGGCCGGTCGTGGTGAGGGTGGCCTTTCGTTGCCGGCCGTCGGCCGGTGTGCTGGCCAGGGTGAGGTAACCGGCATCGGCGGCGTTGCGGAGCAACCGGGACGCGCCGCTCTGATCAATGCCGAGGTCATCGGCGACGGCATTCACGGTGGCGGGATCGCCGCGTCCGGTGAGCGCGTGCACGGCCTCGGTGACCTGGACCAACCGGCCCTGGTCGGCGGCCCGCGGGTCACCGGCCGCGGCGCGGCGGGACCAGTGCCGGACGAAGGTGAACAGCAACTCGCCCGGGCCCGGTTCCGGCTGCTGGTTGCGGGCGGTCATTCGGTGGCGGCGAGTTCGCGGACGAGGTACGCCAGCTCGAGCGCCTGGCGGAGGTCGGGCAGCCGCAGCGCGGCGGTGACCCGGCCGTCCTTGGCGCGGAACAGAGTTGCCACCCGGGTGGGCTTGGCGTTCTCGGGCCAGCTCGCGTCCTGCTCCACCACCACCAGCTTTTCGCTGATCGGATGCCAGGAGCGCGGGGTCAACCGGATGCCGGAGCGCTGCACCCAGTCAGCGAACTGTTCGGGCGTGATCGGGCCGGCGCCCTTGGGGCCGAACACCACGACCGGGTCGCCCACCGCCCGCGCGGACCGCTTCAGGTCACCGGCGTTCACGCTCTCGTGCCATTCGTTGATGGCCTGTTCGAGGTCGACAGTCATGGGCAGAAGTATATGCGAAACGCATAGATTCGGTGATCGGGTCAACTCAGCGGGGTTCGATGATCCGCTTCAGGTGGCGAAGTTCCACCCGCGCATGCTCGCGATCCCGCTCGATCCCGTTGAGCAGGTGCACGAAGATCCACTCGACCGCCCGCCCCAGCAGTCCGGCGGGAAACGTGGCCCACACCCGGGCACTGATCCGCGATGTGTGATCGCCCATGGGCTCGATCCGCCAGGTGACACCCTCGCCGACGGTGAACTCGAACACGGCCGACCCCTCTCGCCGCAACCGGTGGGTACGCCCCGCGCCGTCGCCTTCGCTCAGCCTATGTCTGCCGGTCAGGTCCCGGAACTACGCTGACCCCGTGCCCGAGTTGACCCGCAGTCTGCCCGCGCGGCCGTTGGCGCCGTATCTGGGTCGGCTGCGGCGCGGGTCCGGTGATCCGACGCACCGCTTCGTCGACGGTTGCTGGTGGCGGGCCAGCAGTACGCCCGAGGGCCCGGCGCTGCTGGCGATCCGCTGCACCGACCGGGTGCGGGGGTACGCCTGGGGTGCGGGGGCGGTGTGGGCGCTCGAGCAGCTCCCCGAATTGCTCGGCGACGGGGACGATCCGGCCGGCTTTCACGTCGCGCATTCGTTGCTGGTCGAGGCCCGGCGACGCCATCCCGGGCTGCGGGTGGGGCGTACCGGGCTGGTCGTGGAGGCCATGGTCCCGGCGGTGATCGAGCAGAAGGTGACCGGTGCCGAGGCGTTCCGAGCGCAGCGGCTGCTGGTGCGGCGCTTCGGTACCCCGGCCCCCGGGCCCGCGCAGCAGGTGGGCGCTGGGGCGTACGGGATGGTCTGCCCGCCGACCGCCGAGCAATGGGCGCGGGTCCCGAGTTGGGAGTGGCTGCGGGCCGGGGTGGAGCAGAAACGCAGCCGCGCGGCGGTTGGAGCGGTCCGCCGAGCCGCCGCCCTGGAGCGTACGCTCACCCGCCCGAGCGCCGACGCGCACGCCGCGCTCTGCTCGCTGCCGGGGATCGGCGCCTGGACCTCGGCGGAGGTCCGACAGCGCGCCCACGGCGACCCGGACGCGTGGAGCACCGGTGACTATCACGTGCCGGGGATGATCACCCTGGCGCTGACCGGGGAGGTGCTCGACAACGACGCCGCCGAGGAGGTGCTGGAGCCCTATCGCGGGCACCGGTACCGGGTGCAGCAGCTCATCGAGCTGGTTGGGCCTCGCCCGGAACGGCATGGGCCGCGCCGGTCGCTGCCGACCCATGTTGGTGGCCGCGCATAAATTCACTGCATGAAGCATCGGGCGGATCGGGCTCGTCGCGGCATCGGCGGGGTGAGTGCCGCGCTGGTCGGGCTGCTGCTGGCCGGCTGCGCCCCGGCGGCGCCGCAGCCCGCTCCGGCTCCCGTTCCGCCCACCCCGAGCGCCGCCGCGCCCGCTCCGGAACCGACCCCCGAACCCAGTCCCGAGCCGCAGACGCCGCTTGCGCTGGTGGTGCATGCGAGCAATCCGATGCTGGAGGTGAGCGAGCAGGCCGCCCGCGCCGTGCTCGACCAGGGCGCCGACGACTGGGCGGATCTGGGACTGCCGGCCGGCCCGCTGACGGTGGTCACCTCACTGCCGCTGGTGCCCGGCGCGGAGTCGTACGCCGATCCCGGTGCGGCCCTGGAGCGTGTCCGGCAGCGCCCCGATGTGCTTGCGGTGGTACCGGCCGATGCGGTCGATCCGAGCGTGCGGGTGCTGACCGTCGGTGGCCGCCACCCGCTCGCCGACCCGGTGGCATATCCGCTGCGCACCGCGGGGCGCCCGCCCGAATCCGTGGCGCGGGTGACGATCGTCGGCGATGTGATGCTCGGTCGCCGGGTGGGTCAGCGGCTCGCCCGCGGCAACGATCCGGCCGCGGTGTTCCGGCCCCTGGCCGACCGGTTGGCGGCCGCCGATCTGACGGTCGGCACCTTCGAGGCGTCGCTGTCCGACGACGGCCCGCCCTTCCAGGGTGGGGATTCCTTCAGCGCCGATCCCGAGGTGGCACTGCCGGGGCTGCGGTCCGCCGGCTTCGATGCGGTCAGCCTGGCCAACAACCATGTCGGTGATTTCGGGGAGCGGGCGCTGCTGCAGACCTTCGACCTGTTCGATGAAGCCGGCATCGCGCGGTTCGGCGCCGGCCGGAATGTTGCCGAGGCGCGGGCGCCGCGGATCCTGGAGGTGAACGGACAGCGGATCGCCTTTGTGGGCACGGAATCCATCGAGGGTGTGGCCGCCGGGGAGAACTCACCGGGGGTGAACCGGTTGTCGATGCCGCCGCGGACCGGGCCGCTCAACCTCGCCCAGCGGGAGGCCACCACCCGGGTGATCGAGGAGGTGTCGCAGCAGGCGGATGTGGTGATCGTGATGCCGCACTGGGGTACGCAGTACACCCATCGGCCGGAGGCGTCCCAGCGCGATACCGCGCAGGCGTTCGTCGATGCCGGGGCCGATGCGGTGATCGGCAGCCATCCGCACTGGGTGCAGGGCTGGGACCGGGTCGGTGATGTCACCGTGGTGAACTCGCTGGGCAATTTCGTCTTCGACATGAATCAGTCGGCGCAGGTACGTCAGGGTGTGTTCGTGGAGCTGACGATCTGGGACGGTCGGGTGGTGGCGGTCGACCCGGTCGCCTACGAGATCGGAGATGACTTCGCCCCGCGGCTCGCCGGAAACACTGCCCGGGAAGACATTCTCGGCGACATCACCGGTACCAGCACTGGTCCGTACGCCCGTCCGACACAGTGACGCCACGTTCCTCGAGTAGCTCGCGCAGCGAGCGTCCCTTTCACGTTCCTCGAGTAGGTCGCGCAGCGACCGTGTCGAGAGGTGCGAGGCGTGGTTGCTCATCTCGACACGCTCGGCATTGCGCCGCTTCGCTGCGCATGCCGCGCTGCTCGATGAGCGTGCGGAAGCCTAGTCCTGGTTGGGAATCAGGGCAGGTTGGGACTCCGGCGGAGCCGGTTTCTTCGGTCGCTCCGCCTGCTTCGCGTACTGCTCCGATGCGGATCGCTGTTCGGCCTGGTCGCGGGCAGCTTGGCGTAGGTCGCGGAGGCGTTGCTTCTTGCGGGCGCGGCGGAGTCGCTCGCGTTCGCGGGCTTCGTCGGCTGCTTGTTCGGCTTCGGCCCGTTCCTTCTCCAACTGGGTTCGCCCGTTGCCGAGGGTGTCGCGGAGGAGTTGTTCGGTCCGGGAGAGCGAGGCGGCGGGATCGTTGATCAGGTGATCGGGTGGTGGATGGTCCCAGGTCCCGTGGCGGTTGACCCAGGCCTCCTGCCCGGCCGGGGTTTTCCAGTGGAACACCCCGGGTGAGGGTTGCTCGAGGGTGAATCCGGCGTGGGTTCTGGCGCGGTGGGCTGACCGGTTCAACGGCCCCAGGTTGCCCGAACTGGTCGGCCCCTCCGGGGCGGGGATCGTGTGGTCCAGATCGATCCCGCGGCCGAACGCACTGCGATTCGATCGGGGGAACATCACATACCGGTCCCGCAGCTTCACCCGCTGCGCGAGTTCGTCGCTGGGTCGGTAGGTGTTGACCATCACCGGCGCGGCCAGGTCGATTACCGGCCGCACCTTCACGGTCCCGGTGCACCGGGCGAGCAGCTCCTTCAGGTGTTGCAGGGTGACCGGTCCGAGCGCTTCGCCTTCACCGCCGCGGCGGTTGGCGAGGTCCTTCTGGTGGACGTGCAGGATCAACTCCGCACCGTGCCGGCACCGCTCGCCGGTGGGCGTGACGATCTCGCCATCGCGGTTGATCACCTCGCCGGTGGGGGTGACGGTGGCGCCGTCGAACAGGGAGGGTTGCAGGAGTTGCCGGGCCCGATCGGGATGCGCGAGGTGCCCCAGGGCTTCGGCACGCAGCTCATCACGACTGGCGGTGGAGCCACCGGCCTTGAGCACATCCGCCAGCCGATCCAAGGTGCCGTTCAACTGGGCGGCGTCACCGGCGTCGAGGTTGGCGTAGAGGTCGGTGATGCCAGCGATGGTCCGGCTGGGGGTGAACTCCACACGACGCTGTTTCTTGGCGGCCTGGCGTTCGGCTTCCTTGTCCTCGTTGAGGATCAACGCGACCTGGGCCTCGGTCGTCGCTACCGCGCGCTTGGGCGTGAGGTTGATCAGCCGGAGTGACCAGAGGGAGTCGAACTCGCGGGCCTGGGTGAAGGACAGCTGCAACGCGGCCCGGGAGACGTCCCGGGCGACCCAGACGGGGATGTCGCAGTCCAAGGTGGCCTGCCACAGGATCGGATGCCGATGGCGCAGATTCAACACGTCGGCGGTCCACACCTGCGCGGTCTCCGGTGAGCAGCCCAGCGACATGGCCAACTCGAGGTGGAAGAACTCGGTGATGCCGGGCGTACCGTCCGCACCGGGGAACACGAGTTGTTCACCGTGCAGGACGTGGGCGGTCAACTCGTCGGTGTGGGTGTTCAGTCCGGAGTAGGTGTCGCAGGCGGCGGCGATCGCGACCAGGCGGCGGGCTTCGGTCTGGGCGATGGTGTCGCTTTCGGCGCGGATCGCTGCGAAGACTTCGGCTCGTGGGTTGGTGGTCATCTTTGGTCACCTCCTCTCATCTGCTAGGTCAAACAATAGTCATGGTGTTCGAATAACTCAAGGGGTTTGAGGAAAGTTTCTGGATTCATCTCGACACGTCGGCCATTGCTCCGCTTCGCTGCGCATGGCCGACTACTCGATGGACGTGGGGGCTTGGCTTCGACTCCCTCCTTCCTCGGTCGCTCAGCCGGCGCAGGGGCGTGCCGCTTCATCTCGACACGGTCGCTGCGCGACCTACTCGATGAACGTGGGGGCTTGGTTTCGACTCGTCGCTGCGCTCCTCGCTCAACCGGCGCAAGGGGCGTACTGGTTCATCTCGACACGGTCGCTGCGCGACCTACTCGATGAACGTGGGTAGCGGTCGCTGGGCGACCTGCTCGATGGATGTCAACCGGTGGGGGAGCTCAGCCATGCCCAGGCGAGCTGGCCGACGCGTTCGAGTTGGCGGGGGTCGATGACGTCGGGGGTGTCGCGGCGGGAATGGTAACCGGCGTAGGGAACGCTGCCGATCCGCGCGGCCGGCAGCCCGGCCTTCTCGAAGGACCAGTGGTCGCTGGCGCGGTTGTTGTCGGTGGGCTGCACCGGTACCCCCACCCGATCCGCGGCAGCACGGAGATCGTTGCGTACCGGCAATCCCCGCGGTCCACCGTTGCTGATCGGCACCCGATCGGAGCGGACGCCGACCCGGTCCAGGGAGATCATCCCGGCCAGCTCACCGGGCTGTCGGGCCAGCTCGTCGACATAGAACCGGGACCCGTAGTGATGGTTCGCATCCCCTTGCGCGCGGGGTTCCTCGGCGCCGAAGGCGATGAAGCGGACCTGCTGATTCTGTTCCTGGGCAGCCATTCGGGCCAGCTCGAGCATGACCGCCACTCCGGAGGCGTTGTCCTCCGCGCCCGGTGCCACCGCGATCGTGTCCAGGTGTGCGCCGACGATCCGATAGGGACGGGCCGGGTCGAAGCCGAACGGTTCGGCGATCACGTTCGCCGAGCTCCCCGCCGCCACCGGCGTACCCCAGGAGTCCCCGGCCGGTACCTCGAACTCCTGTCGCGCCACCCGGAATCCCAACCCCGCGAAGCGTTCCGCGACCAGACCCGCGGCCCGGTCGAACTCCGGGCCGGTGGCCAGCCGCGGCCCGATGTCGCCAGCCAGGGTCCGGACATCGGCGATCGCACGCTCGGTCTCGAAGACCGCCGGCACCGGTGACGGTATCGCGCTGGGTGTCGGCGTCGGTGCAGGGCTCGGCGTTGGCGTCACACTGGGCGCCGGGGACGCCGTCGTACCGACCGCCGGGCTCGGTACCGGTTGGCCGGAATCGCTTGCGGTGCAGGCAGAGGTGGCGATCACCGCGGCCACGGCCAGTCCGGCCGCGCTGCGGCGTACCGTCTGCCGGTTCCGATCCGCCCTCATGCACCAAGGGTAGGAAGGCGGCCAAGGGAGGAGTGCGTTCATCTCGACACGCTGCCCCGGCTCCGCTGCGCTGCGCCGGGCCAGCTACTCGATGAACGTTGGCTTCGACACACTGGCCCGGCTCCGCTGCGCTGCGCCGGGCCAGCTACTCGATGAACGTCAGCTCACCAGATCGGCGTCGGCGAGCAGTTCTTCCCGGGTGGTACGCCCGGGGAGCCGGACGGTGAACTCGGCACCGCCCTCGGCGGAGCGGGAGGCCCGCACCCAGCCGCCGTGCCGGGCAACGGTCTGCGCCACGATCGACAGACCCAGACCCGTGCCCGGGGTGTTCCGGGCACGGTCGGAGCGATAGAAGCGGTCGAAGATGTGCGGCAGGTCCTCATCGGCGATACCGGGGCCCTGGTCGGAGATCCGCAGCTGGTCGCCTTCCAGCAGCACGTGGATGGTGCCACCGGGTGGAGAGAATTTCACCGCATTGTCCAGCAGGTTGGTGATCGCGCGCTCCAGGGTGTCCGGCTCGCCGATCAGATAGAGCGGGTTCAACTCGACATCGAAATACAACCCCGGACCGCGGCGGCGTACCCGCTGCAGGGCCGCATTGACCACATCGCGCAGATCCACCGGTTCGCGGGCCGGCCGCACCTGGTCACCGCGGGAGAGCTGCACCAGGTCACCGATCAGCGAGGTGAACTCGGCCAGCTGGGCGGCGATGTCGGAGAGGATCTCCCGACGCGCGCCCTCGGGCAGCATGTGGTTCTTCTCGTCGGCGACCAGCAGCTCGATATTGGTCCGCAGCGAGGTCAACGGCGTCCGCAACTCATGCCCGGCATCGGCGATCAACCGGTTCTGCCGCGCCCTGGACGATGCCAGCGAATAGAGCATCGTGTTGAACTGCCGGGTCAGCTCGGACAGCTCGTCGTTGCCGTGCACCGCGATCGGATCCAGCACATCGGTCTGGGTGACCCGCGCGACCGCCGCCGACAACTGGCCCACCGGGCGTACCGAACTCCGCGCGACCAGCGAACCGACCAGGGTCGCCAGCAGCACCCCGATCGAACCCACCACGATCAGCACGATCCGCAGGCTGTCCAGGATCGCCAGCGTCGGCCCGAGCGGCCGGCCGAGCACCAGCGCGTACCGGCCGCCGGCCTGCGGCAACGGCACCGCCGCGATCCGATACACCATGCCGTCGGTCGTGGTGCCGGTCCGGGTCGAGGAACCCTGCTGCAACCGGGCCAGCGCCAGTTCGGTCGAGTCGAGCTCGAGGCTGACCCGCTCACCGGGGACCCGGATCGTGGTGCCATCGGATTTCAGCAGCACCAGCGTCACATTCAGCGAGCGCAGCGACTCGGCATCCATCCCGCCCAGCGTCTGCAGGTCGCTGCCGGCGATGGACTCGGCGGTCACCTGCGCCATCGAGGTGAGTTCCCGGTCGAGTTGGTCGTAGAGCGAGACCCGGGCAGTGATGTAGCCGGCCATACCGGTGAGTGCGACACCCAGGAACACCGCGACCGCGGTGAGCGTGCCCACCCGGCGTTGCAGTGACGGAGTGCGCAGCCACCGGCGGAGCCGTCTGATCACGGCGCCGATTCTCGAAGCACGTAGCCCACGCCGCGGACGGTGTGGATCAGCCGCTGCTCACCCTCGGCCTCGGTCTTGCGGCGCAGATAGCCGATGTAGACCTCGAGCGAGTTCGCGGTGGTCGGGAAGTCGAATCCCCACACCTCGTTCAGCAGCCAGCCGCGTTCCAGCACCCGGCGCGGATTCTCCATGAAGGTCTGCAGCAGCGCGAACTCGGTCCGGGTCAGGCTGATGTGCCGACCGGCGCGGGAGACCTCGCGGGTCTGCGGATTGAGGCTGAGGTCGGTGAACACCAGCGTCTCGTTGGCCTCCGACTCACCCGGCTCCCCGCCGCCACCGGAGCGGCGGACCAGGGCCCGCAAGCGGGCCAGCAGTTCCTCCAGCGAGAACGGCTTGGCCATGTAGTCGTCGCCGCCGGCGTCCAGCCCGTCGACCCGGTCGCCGACCGCGTCGCGGGCGGTGAGCACCAGGATCGGCACATCGTTGCCGGTGGAGCGCAGCATCCGGGTGGTCTCCAGGCCGTCGAGCCGCGGCATCATCACATCCATGATCACCGCATCCGGGCGGGACGCGGAGAGACGGGCCAGGGCCTCCACCCCGTCGCTGGCGGTTGTCACCTCGTAGCCGCTGTATTGCAGGGAACGGGCCAGGGAATCTCGGACGGCCTGATCGTCGTCAACCACGAGGATGTGCATGGCGCCTATTCTGCCCGGATTCGCGCGATCTCTGCGAAGACTCCCGGCATCGCCGCCTCGATGCTGGCGAGCGTGTCGCCGAAGCCGTCCGCGTCGCCATACCAGGGATCGGGTACGCCGGAACCGGGCTCGGCGTCCGGGTCGAAGTCGGTCAGCAACCGCAGCTTCTCCGGATGCTCGGGTCGCAGGCGCCGCATCCGATCGACGTGCAGATCCTCCATCGCCACCACCAGATCGGCGCCGTCGATCTCTTCACGGGTCACCTGGTGGGCGGTGTGGTCATCGGCCCGGTAGCCGTTCTCTCGCAGCCACTGAGCGGCCCGCGGGTCCATCGGATTGCCCAGTTCCTCCGAGCTCACCCCGGAACTGCTGAACTCGACATCGGTGATGCCCTCGCGTTCGGCGTACGCCTCGGCGACGCGCTCGGCCATCGGGGAGCGGCAGATGTTGCCCCAGCAGACGAAATCGACTCGGATCGGATCACTACTCATTCATTTCAGCCTAGTGGCCCCGGCCAGCAGCGCGGCAGCGGCGGCCACCGCGAACGCCAACCGGTTCGCCCGAGCGATGTCGGTACGCCGCGGAGGCGGGCCGTCGCCGAGCTGGCCGCGGTCCTCGACCTGGCCGGCATAGCTGTTCCGCCCGCCCAGGCGGACGCCCAACACACCGGCGAACGCCGCCTCGATCGGGCCGGCGTTCGGGCTCGGGTGCTGGTGGGCGTCCCGGCGGATGGTGCGCAGCGCCCGGGCCGGTGACCCGCCGACCACCGGCGCCAGCAGCACGGCCAGCTCGGCGCAGCAGCGCGCCGGCAGCCAGTTCGCCAGGTCGTCGACCCGGGCCGCCGCCCAGCCGAATCTGCGGTAGCGGTCCGATCGGTGCCCGACCATGGCGTCCAGGGTGTTGATCGCGCGGTAGCCGAGCAGGCCCGGCAGCCCGGCCACCGCACCCCAGAACAGCGGAGCGACGACCGCGTCCCCGGTGTTCTCGGCCACCGATTCGATGGCGGCCCGGGCCAGTTCGTCGGGCCCGAGGGCGCTCGGGTCGCGGCCGACCAGGCTGCGGATCCGCTCCCGGGCCGCGGGCAGGTCGTCGGCGGCGAGCAGTTCGTCGACGGCGGCCGCCTCCCGGCGCAGGCTGCGCCCGCCCAGTACCAGCCAGGTCGCGGCGATCCGCACCGGGAGCCGCAGCGCGGTGGCCCGGGTCACCCGGTCCAGCCACACCGCGGCGCCGATCGTGCCGCCGACCAGAAGGATTTCGTACGCCACCCCGGCGGCCCGGGTGTCCCGCCAGCAGCGCCGCTCCAGCCGCCGCGCCAGGCGGCCGAAACCGGCGACCGGGTGCCCGCGCCGCGGGTCACCGAGGGCCTCGTCGGCGAGCCAGCCGAGCAGCAGCGCGGGGAGGGGCACGGCGTCAGTGTAGGGCGCGATGGCGCCGCGGGGCCGGTGGCGGTGAGGGGCTGCTGGTCCTACGGTGGAGGTATGTCCAATCCATACGGGCCGAAAGAGAAGCTCACCGCCGAGCAGGCCGTCGAGGCGATGCCGAAGTGGCGACTGGTGCACGGCCGGATGCACCTGGTGGCGAAGTTCTCCGATTTTCGGCGGTCGCTGGAGTTCGTGAACCGGGTGGGCGAGCTCGCCGAGGAGATGAACCACCATCCCGAGATCGACATCCGCTACAACAAGGTGCATCTGGCGCTCAGCTCGCACGATGTCGGCGGCATCTCCGGCCGCGATGTCGACCTGGCCGCGGCGATCGTCCCGGTGGTCAAGGTGTCCGACGGGCAGATCGACCTGGCGGGGCTGAGCGAGACCCAGATCGCGATCGACGCCCAGGACATCGCGGCGATCCTGCCGTTCTGGCAGGCGGTCTACGGCTATGACCAGGTCGACGACGACGAACTCGTCGACCCGAACAAGTCCGGTCCCTCGATCTGGTTCCAGCCGACCGACGAGCGCCGCGACCAGCGCAACCGGATCCACATCGACGTCGACGTGCCCGCCGATCAGGCCGAGCAGCGCGTCCAGGCGGTGCTGGATGCCGGCGGCCGACTGGTCACCGACCAGTACGCCCCCGCCTGGTGGGTGCTGGCCGATGCCGAGGGCAACGAGGCCTGCGTCTGCACGTTCCAGTCGCCGGCCGACTCGCAGGGCTAGGTCAGTTTCAGCGTACGGCCGGCGACGACCAGCCAGACCTCGTCGCTGGCCGCACCGATCGCCTGATTGGTACGCCCCAGCCAGTCGGTGAAGACGCGACCGGAACGGTGGTCGGAGACCAGCCCCCAGCCGACCTCGTTGGTCACCGCGACGGCCTGGTGCGGGTACGCCCGCCACGCGGCGGCCAACGCCTCGATCCGCTCGGCGATCGCGGATTCCCAACCGGACAGGGAATCCCAGGCGCCGGTCTCGCCCAACTGGGCGGCCAGCCAGGTGCCGAGGCAGTCCAGCAGCACCGGGCCGTCCAGCGTGGGCAGCGCCGCGGCGACCTCGGTGGTCTCGATGGTCCGCCAGTGCGCCGGCCGCTGCTCCTGATGGTGCGCGATCCGCTCCGCCCACTCGGGGTCGGTGACCGGATCCGCCTTCGGCCCGGGCGCCAGATAGACCACATTGTCCTGCCCGGACAGGGTTTCCTCGGCCATCCGCGACTTCCCGGACCGGATGCCGCCGGTGATCAGCACCCTCACAGCGCCCAACCGATCAGCAGCGTGGTCAGCGACACCTCGATCGCCGCGCCCATCACGTCACCGTTGATGCCGCCGAAGACCCGCCGGGCACGGGTCACCAGCCAGTTCGCCACCAGCACCGCTGTCAACCCCACCTGCGCCCCGCGCCAGGGCGACAGCCCGGCCCACCAGGCCAGCAGCGTCGCCCCGGCGACCGTCGCCGCCGCACAGGACCAGGCGAGCCAGCCCGGTACCTGACCGGCCAGCGCCCGGCCCAACTGTGACCCGGGCATCGCCGGAATCCCTGCCCGACAACAGATCGCGATCGCCCAACGGGACAGCAGCACCGACCCGCCGACGAGTGCCCAACCGTGCGGCTGCTCGGCCAGGGCACCGATCGCGACCACCTGCAGGCCGAGCAGCACGATCAGCGCGATGATCCCCATCGGGCCGATGTCACCGCGCTTCAGCACCTCCCGGGCCCGCTCCGGTGACCAGCCGGCGCCGAATCCGTCGGCCACATCGGCCAACCCGTCGACGTGCATCGCCCGGGTCGCCAGCGCCAGCCAGCCGATCACCAGCAACCCGGTGAGCAGATCGGGGGATCCCCACAGATTCCCTGCCTGGGTGATGATCGCGGCGACCAGCGCCAGCGGCAGCACCGCCAGCGGCGCGACGGCCACCATCACCCGGGCCGCGGCCGGACCGGTCTCGAACCGCCCGCTCGGCAGCACGGTGAGCGTACCCACCGCCCATCGCCACCCGTCGCCGAAGGCCGCCATCAGGACCCCTCGCCCAGTTCGCCGAGCAGCGCCATCTCAGCCAGCAGCAGCGCCGCGGACCGCAGCAGCGGCACCGCGGCCATCGCCCCCGACCCCTCGCCGAGCCGCATCCCCAGATCGAGCAGCGGTGTCAGCCCGAGCTTGTCCAGCGCGTACGCCTGGGCCGGCTCGGTGGAGCGGTGTCCCGCCGCGAACCAGGCCATCGCACCCGGTGCGAGATCCTCGGCGAGCACCGCCTCGGCGACCGCGATCACCCCGTCCAGCAAGACCGGTACCCCGGCTTCGGCCGCGCCGGCCAAGAAGCCGGCGCCGACCGCCAGATCCGCCGATCCCAATCCGGCAAGGCGTTCCAGCGGATCGGCGGCGCGCTCACCCACCCGCCGCAGCGCCGTCTCGATCACCGCGGCCTTGTGGGCCCGGCCGGCCTCGTCGAGCCCGGTCCCGATCCCGGCCACCTGCTCCGCGGTCAACCCGAGACCGGCCGCGATCAGCGCGGCGGCCGGGGTGGTGTTGCCGATGCCCATGTCGCCGAGGATCAACAGATCGGTGCCGGCGGCCACCTCCTCGGTGGCGATCTGCCGACCGACCCGGACCGCCTGCTCGGCCTCGGTGCGGGTGATCGCATCGACCCGGTCGATCGATCCGCAGGAGCGGCGCAGCTTGAACCGGGTGACGGCATCGCCGAGGTCGGACAAATCTGCGTCCACCGCGATGTCCAGCACCCGGACCGTGGCGCCGTGCTGGCGGGCGAGCACGTTCATCGCGGCCCGGCCGGCGACGAAGGCCCGCACCATCAGCGCGGTCACCTCGCTCGGATAGGCCGACACCCCGCGCGCGGCCACCCCGTGATCACCGGCCAGGATCACCGCGCGGACCCGCTCCGGCGGTCGCGGCGGGCACACCCCCTGGCAGGCGGCGAGCCAGGCGCCGAGCTCCTCCAACCGGCCGAGCGCACCGACCGGCTTGGCCAGGGTGTCGCTGCGCTCCCGCGCCCGCTGGCGGGCCGCCTCATCCGGTGGCGTGATGGCCATCGACGGCTCCCTCCGCTGCCTGACTGGTCCCCTCGCAGCCTAGTGCCCCAGGGCCCGGCCCAGCGCGGCCGCGAGCGCATCGCTGACCGCCGGTTCGCGGACCGCCAGCCGGAGGTACCGCTCGTCCAGACCGGGGAAGGTGTCACAGCGCCGGACCGCGAACCCCTCCGCCCGCAGCCGCTCCCGCAGCCCCACCGGCCCCCGGGCCAGCACGAACGGTGCGCTCCGCCCGCCGACGATCTCGAGCCCGGCTTCCCGCAGCCGGGTCACCAGGTGCGCCCGCTGCTCGGCGATCGACGCCACCTCGCGTCCGGCCTCGGCCAGCGCCTCGGGGCTGCTCGTCGCCACCATCGCGGCCAGGGCCGGAGTGGACACCGACCAGTGCGGCTGCTGCGCCGCCAGCCGGTCGATCAGCGTGGGGTCGCCGACCGCGTACCCGGCCCGGATCCCGGCCAACCCCCAGGTCTTGGTCAGCGAGCGCGCCACCAGTACGCCGGGCATCACCGGGGCGATCAGGGATTCGGGTTCGGTGGGGGTGGTTTCGACTCGCTCGTTCCTCGCTCGCTCAACCAGCGTGGGGACCGCGTCCATGAAGGCCTCGTCGACCAGCAGCACCCGGCCCGGCCGGGCCAGGGCGCGCAGCGTCGCGGCCCGATGCAGCACCCCGGTCGGATTGGTGGGGTTTCCCACCACCACCAGGTCGGCGTCCGCGGGCACCAGGTCCGCGTCGAGCGCGAAGTCCGGCCCGGGCAGCAGCACCCGCTCGACCGGCACCCCGGCGGCCCGCAGCGCGGCTTCCGGCTCCGTGAACTGCGGATGCACCACCGCGGCCCGGCGTACCCCCGCGCCACGGGCCACCAGGGTGAAGGCCTCCGCGCCGCCGGCGGTCGGGAGCACCTGCTCCACCGCCACCTGGTGCCGCGCGGCCAGCGCGCGGCGGGCCGGTCCGGCGTCGGGGTAGGCGCCCAGTTCGCCGATGGTCCCCGCCAGCACCTCCGCCAACCAGGCCGGTGGTGCGGGCCGGCGGACGTTCACCGCCAGATCGATCAGCGCACCGGCTGGCCCGGCACCCAGTTCGTCGTCACCGTGCCAGCGCAGCGGATCCTCACCACTCGATGCCACGCTGACCCTTCTGGCCGGCGTCGAAGGGGTGCTTGACCTTGGTCATCTCGGTGACCAGATCGGCCTGCTCGACCAGCCGCGGATGGGCACCCCGCCCGGTGATCACCACATGTTGAAATCCCGGTCGGTCGGCCAGCGTGGAACAGACGTCGTCGATGTCCAGCCAGCCCCAGGTGATCGGATAGGTGAACTCGTCCAGCACGTAGAGGCCGTGGCGCTGCGCGGCGAACCGGCGCTTCACCTCCGCCCAGCCCTCGGCCGCCTGGGCCGCGTGATCGTCCTCGGTGCCCTGTTTGCGGCTCCACGACCAGCCGGCGCCCATGATCTGCCAGTCCACCGGCCCGCCCGCACCGGTCTGCTCGTGCACCCCGCCCAGGGCACGCAGCGCGGCCTCCTCACCGATCCGCCACTTGCCGTTCTTGACGAACTGGAACACCGCGATCGACCAGCCCTGGTGCCAGCCGCGCAGCGCCAATCCGAAGGCGGCGGTCGACTTGCCCTTGCCCTCACCGGTGTTGACGGCCAGCAGTGGCCGGTTGCGGCGCTGCCGGGTGGTCAGCCCGTCCTCGGGGATCTGATCGGGCTCGCCCTCGGCCATGGCGTACTCCTCAACCCCGGATGTCACTCGACGCGGAAACGGGATCGGACCCGCTCCTCGGGGGGAGAGCGGGTCCGACCGACATTATTTTTAGCAGACAATCAAAAGTTGAAGTAGTTGGCCGCGCTGAAAATGGACGGCGCGCCGGAAAAAGTCCGGGCCCCCGGCACCCCGAAGCGCCGGGGACCCAGACGATCAGGAAGCGGCCTTGCCCATCGGGGTGCCCGGGCGGACCTTCTTCGGCTTGCCCGACTTGCCGTTGCTGGCCTTGCCGTTCACCATCGAGGTGTCGTACGCCAGGGTCCCGGCGGCGTAGGCCATCGCCTTGAGGTTGATGTCGATCGCCTCCCGGCTGATGTTGTTGATGTCGTCTTGAGCGGTGTGGTAGTTCGGGTCGTAGAGGATGCCCTCGGTGCCACCGAACATCTCGACTTCCTCAGCGGTCTTGGTGCCATCGGCACCGGTGAACAGACCGGAGGAGGGGATGCCGTTCTCGATGAACGGCTGGTAGTCGGAGCGACCGGAGAACTCGGTGTCCACCCACGGCTGCTGGATCGCATCGAAGCGGTCGGTGAAGATCTTCTCCAGCGCCGCCGAACCCTCGGGCACCGGAACCGGGGCCTCGTAGGTCGACTGGTTGGCGTCGTAGACACCGATGATGTAGTTCGGCGAACCGACCATGTCGTAGTTCAGGTAGCCGGCGATGTTCTGCAACTCGGCCGGGTTGTTCTCGACCAGATCGTTGACGTAGTAGGTCGCACCGAGCAGGCCCAGCTCCTCGGCACCCCACCAGGCGAACCGCACCTTGTTGTTGACCTTGTTCGCCCGGCCCAGCTGCACCGCGGTCTCCAGCTGCGTGGCGGCACCGGAGGCGTTGTCGCTCATCCCGGGGCCCTCATAGGCGCCGTCCAAGTGGGCGCCGAGCACCACGACGTTGTCGGTGCGGCCGGTCTTCGTCTCGGCGAAGATGTTGAAGGTCTGGCGCTCCTCGACGACCTTGTCGAGCACGAACTTCATCACCACCGGGCCGCTGGCCATCTTGGCGACCAGCGTCTGGCCCTCGGCCTGGGTGACACCGGTGGTCGGGACGTAGTTGTCACCGGGGGCGCCGAGGGTGCCGTTCAGGGCGCCGTCGGTGTTGTTGTAGATGATCGCGGCCGAGGCGCCGGCGGCCTTCGCCGCGGCCGACTTCTGGCCGAAGGAGCAGGTGCCCCGGCTGATCAGGGCGATCTTGCCGGTCGCGTCCACGCCGCCCCACTCGCTCGCGTCGCAGCCGGTGGCGACCGCGGGGGCCACCAGTTCGGCGGTCACCCCGGCCGGTCCGGTGGACGGCGAGTAGCTCATCGGGGTGTGCTCCACCGAGCGGGCGGTCGGCGAGACCTCGTCCAGCGAGGTGGCGTTCACCTGCTCGAAGATGAAGTCGAAGTATTGCCGGGTGGTGGTGTACCCGGCGGCGGCGAGGGTCTTCTCCACATACTGGGCGGAGGCCTCGTAGCCGGGGGTGCCGGCGGCGCGGTTGCCACCGTTGGCGTCGGCGATCGCCTGGAACTGGTTCAGGTGCTGCATCGCGGTGTCGGTGGAGACGGCCCTCGCCATCTTCTCGCCCGAGTTCGGATTGGGTGCGGCGGAGGCCGGAGCTGCGGCGAGCCCCGATCCGGCGAGTGCGGTGGCTGTCAGCGCTGCGGCGAGCGCGGTTGATCGGCGGCGGATGCGCACGGGGTGTCTCCTCGTCGTCTTTGATGGGATGGCCCGGCTTGTGACCGGGATCACAGCAACCTATGACCCGCGGCAGACAGTGGGCCAGCGCAATGAGAGGAGTCTCAGGTCACGAATGGGTCACTTGTCCGTCAGAAGCCGACGGTGAGGGCCAATCCGCCGAGCCCGAGCAGCGTGATCAGGCAGAGCCCGAGCAGCCAGCGGTGCGCGTGACCGAGGTCCGGCGGCGGGTCCGCGGAGTCCTTCGCACCGGCCCCGTCGGCCGCCGGCACCAGTGCCAGGGCGACCCGGGTCGGGGCGGCCATGGTGAGTACGCCGGAGGAGAGGTTCTGGATGGCGACGAGTTCCAGAGCGGGTACGCCGATGGCGTGCGCGGCCTGCGCCTGGCTGGCCACGAACATCGCATTCGCACCGACCACCGTGCCGCTGACCAGGCCGCCCAGGCCGCCGACGAACGGCGCCAGGAACAGATAACCCCGGCCGAGCTGGGCCAACCCGGTCGCCACCGCCGCGCTCATCCCGGTCAGCGTGAGCACCGCGCCGAGCAGCAGGAAGCCGGCGGTAGCGCTGCCGACCGGCCACCAGCGGCGTACCGAGGCGACCAGATCGGATCGGACGAGTGCCGCCGAACTGTGGTGCTGGCGCAGCGCCACCGCGCTCGCCACCACCAGCCACAGCGACCCCAGCCCGAGCAGCTGCCAGGCCCCGCCGGTCCCGGTCACCCGCAGCGCGATACCGCTGACCAGCAACCCGACGACCAGCACCAGATAGGGCAGCAGGGCTGCCGCGGTCTCGCGATCCAGACCGACCCGGGCACCGGCCAGCCGGAACCGCAGCAGCGCCACCGCGGTCGCCGCCAGCGCACCGAGCACCCCGGCCAGCGGCGGACCGAGCAGCCAGTTCGTCGCCACCAGTACGCCCCACAGCACCGCGCCGATGAGCAGCACGTCGAGCAGCGGCGTCACCCGCAGCGCCTGTCGGCGGTAGCAGAGCGCCTGGGTGGCCAACCCGGTCAGCAGAATCGGCAGCCAGGCGAGCTGGGCGCTGCGCACCCCGAGCTCGATCTCACCCACCCCGCCGAGCGCGGAGGCGACCAGCGCACCGGGTGCGAGCGCACCCCAGGTGGTCAGGAACAGCCCGAACAGGGCCAGGATCAGCGAACGCGTCCGGTCGAAACCGAGATGCCGCAGCAACGGGACCGCGACCATCGCACCGAGCCCGTAACCGGTCACCGATTCGGCGAACGGGGTGAGCCCGAAGACCAGCAGCAACGCCGCCCGCTCCCGCTGTCCGGCGCCGCTGCGCTCCACCCAGGCGGCGATCGTCGCCTGCGCGCCGACCCGGTCCAGCACCCGATTCAGCAGCACCCCGCCGAACAGCACCGCGAGCACCTCGGCGATCGTCGGCGCCAGTCCGAGCAGGCCCGCGGACCAGCCGGCGGCCGGCGCCCGGAAGAGCGTCAACCCCAGCAGGACGGCGGCGGTGAGGGAGAGCAGGGCCGCCGTCAGTGCCTTCATCCGCAGCGCCAGCGCGAGCACGGCGACCAGCAGCGGCAGCGCCGCCAGCAGAGTGGTGAATTGCACCGGCCGAGCCTACCGAGCAGACCCCGGCCGAACGGCACCATGGACACATGGGAGCCAGCCGCATCCTCGTCGTCGAGGACAACGACGCCATCCGCCTCGCCCTGCGCTCGGCGCTGCGCGGGCAGGGTTTCGAGGTCGGTGAGCTGGCCTCGGGGGACGGGGTGGAGGCGAGGTTGGCGGACTTCGCGCCGGAACTGGTGGTGCTCGATGTGATGCTCCCCGGCGGCCGGGACGGGTTCGATCTGCTGCCGGTGATCCGGGCGCACAGCAGGGCCGGCGTGCTGATGCTGACCGCCCGGGACACGATGGCCGACCGGGTCCGCGGGCTGGCCGAGGGTGCGGATGACTATCTGGTGAAGCCGTTCGCGATGGTCGAGGCGATCGCCCGCTGTCACGCGATCCTGCGGCGTACCGGGGCGATCGGCGCCAGCGTCACGATCGGCGAGCTGACGATCGCCGACGAGGCCACCCGGGTCAGCTGCGGCGGCGTACCGGTCGAGCTCACCGCGACCGAACGCAGGATCCTGGCACTGCTCGCCCGCCAGGTCGGCCGGGTGGTGCCCAAGTCACAGCTGCTGACCAGCATCTGGGGCTATCACGGATACGACGCCAATGTGGTGGAGGTGCACGTGTCGACGCTGCGCAGGAAGCTGGAGCGGTACGGCCCGCGGGTGGTGCACACCGTGCGCGGCGAGGGCTATCGGCTGGGGGAGTCGTGACCGAACCACCCCGTACCGAGGCACCCCTGCCGGCCGCCAGCCTGCGGACCCGGGTGCTGCTGGCCATGCTGGCGGTGCTCGCGGTCACCCTGGTGGTGCTGGTGACCACAGTGGGCCAGATCTACACCGCCCAGGCGCGCCGGGATGTGACCACGCTGGTGAACCAGCGGATCGGGCTGGCCCAGCAGCTGGCCCGCACCCCGATCGGCCCCCAGGGGTTGGCGGATCGGGTGTCGGGCCGGGAGCTGCAGGTGGAACTGGTGCTGCGTGGCGGGCAGCGCTACCAGTCCGGCCCGGAACCCGAGCGGCCCGGACGGGCCCGCACGGCGACGCTGCAGGGCGGCCGGGCGGCGTATGAGGGGGCGACCCTCACCGTGACCGCCGACCTGGCGGCGACGAACGCCTCGTCGGCGGCGGTGCAGCGGGCGCTCTGGATCGCCGCCGCGGTGGTGCTGCTGCTCGGCGGTCTGCTCACCTGGCTGGCGACCTGGTTCGCGCTCCGGCCGCTGAAACGGATGGCCGGCTCGGCCCGCCGGATCGCGGGCGGGGAGCGCGGGGTCCGGCTGCGGCCGACCAACCCGCGGACCGAGATCGGTGCCACCGCGACCGCTGTCGACCAGATGCTCGACGAGCTGGAGGGTGCCGAGCTGCGGGCCCGGGAGGCCGAGCAGGTCGCCCAGGGGTCGGCGGAGCGGATGCAGTCCTTCCTGGCCGACGCCGCCCACGAGCTGCGTACCCCGCTGGCCGGGATCCAGGCGGCCAGCGAGGCGCTGCTCACCGAGTCGTCGCCGGCGGAGCGACAGCAGTTGGAGCTGCTGCTGGCCCGCGAGGCGCAGCGGGCGGGGGCGATGGTGTCCTCGCTGCTCGACCTGGCACGGATCGATGCCGGGCTGGATCTCAACCGGGGGCCGGTATCGCTGGGTGCGCTGGTTGGTGCGGAGGCGGAACGGGTCGAGCTGGCGGGACCGGCGGTGACCGTGCACCGGGTCGGGTTGGCCGACCTGGCGATCATCGGCGACGCCGACCGGGTGGCGGGCGCGCTGCGGAATCTGGTCGACAACGCGATCCGGTACGCCGCAGTGGGCGGCCCGGGTGGGTGGATCGAGCTGGGCCTGGCGCAGGACGGGGACACCGCCGTGCTCACCGTCACCGACTCCGGGCGCGGCGTACCCGATCACCAGCGCGAGCGGATCTTCCACCGGATGGTCCGGCTGCGCGGTGAGGAGGTCGGCGCCGGATCGGGGCTGGGGCTGAACATCGCCCGCGGGTACGCCCGGGCGCACGGCGGTGAGGTGATCTGCGCTCCCGCCGAACCCGGCCGCGGCGCCCGCTTCGTGCTCACCCTCCCGCTCACCGACCAGTTCGCGCAGTGACGCCCTCTCGTTCATCGAGTAGCTCGCGCAGCGAGCGTGTCGAGATGAACCCCAGTGATCAGGAGATGACGGGAAGCTCCTTGTTGAAGCCAGCAAGGAAACGCGCCGGATCGGCATCCAGCACCCGGGTCAGCAGATTGGCGTACACCTGCCGGAAATCGAGGTTCGACTTGAGGTCGCCGTTGTCGAGATCGGTGAGGCTGGGCTGATCGCCGTGGAAACCCGGCCGCACCCCGCGGCCCATCAGGAACATCGGACCCGCCGTTCCGTGGTCGGTCCCGTCCGAACCGTTCGCCCGAACCCGCCGGCCGAACTCCGAATGCACCATCGTCACCACCTGCTTGCCCCGCTCGGTACCGTTCAGCCGCTGTTGGAAGCGGGACAGGCAGTCCGACAGATGCCCGAGAAGCCCTTCCAGGCTGGCCTTTTCGCCGGCATGGGTGTCGAAGCCACCGAGCGAGACCGAATAGACCCGCGACGGTACGCCGAGCTCGATCATCGCCGCGACCAGGTCGAGCTGCTGCTCCAGGGCCTGTTGCCCACCGGTCCCGGTGCCCGACCCCTGCCCCTGCGGCGCCTGGGCCTCCTCGCGCGCTCGGGCCACCGAGGGATCCAGCGCGACGCCGATCCGTGCCACCTCGCTCAGCGATCGTGCCGCGGCGGCCTGCAGCGGACAGTCCGCCGGATCGGGTCGGCCGAGCATCGCCAGCGGATTCGCCGTCGGCCCTTTGCCCAGTTGCAATCCCTTCGGTGGGCAGGAGGCCGCCGCGGTCCGGGAGCCGACCAGCACCGGTGGCAGCACCGGCTCGACCGAGACCGCCTGCAGCGGGTCACCGGTGGCATCGAGCCAGCGACCGAGCCAACCGCTCGGCTGGGGCGTACGCGGGTCCGCGGTCTGCCAGATCGCCATCGAACGGAAGTGGCTGCGGTCCGGCTGCGGATAGCCGACCCCGCGCACGATCGCCAGCTCCTTGCTGTCCCACAAGGATTTCAGGCCCGTCATCGCCGGGTTGAGGCCGAGCCCGTCGCCCAGGTCGAGGACCTCACCCGGCTGGTACGCCAGGTCCGGGCGGGCATCCTGGTAGGCCCTGTCGGCGGCCGGGATGACGGTGTTCAACCCGTCGTTCCCGCCATAGAGGGTCACCAGCACCAGCACCCCGGACCGCGGATCCAGCGGTGAGTCGATGGCCGCCTGACGCAGCACGTCGGGATGGGTCCAGGCGTAACCGCCGCCGGCGGCCAGGGCGCCGGCACCGGCCGCAACCCCTGACCAGGTGAGGAACTTGCGTCGGGAGAAAGTCATCGGGACACCACCACCTCGGGAGAGCAGGCGGCCGTCACCAGCATCGCCTGGGGTCTGTCGGCCTGTTGCAGTGCGGCCCTGGTCCGCTCGGTCCAGGTGACGCCGAAAGTCGTTGCCAGCAACGAGATCCGGGCATCAGCGCTGGTCTTCGCTGCCTCTTTCACGAAACCCGCCCGGGCGGCCACCAGATCGGCCAGGGTGGCCCGTGCCACCGCCGTCCCGGTGTTCAACCAGAGCTGGTCCGAGGGCCAGCCGCCGACACTCGGCGGGGTGAACGGCACCTGGCCCATGGCCCGCAGGGCGCGCTGCACCCTGGCCAGGTCGTCATCGGACCAGTCCTGGGGCCGGACGCCGAGCACCCGCAGCAGACCGACGAGCCACTCCACCGGGGACTTCACCAGCGCATGGCGGTCGTCCCGGAAGGCCGGTCCGCTCGCCACCGCGGTCAGCACCGAGGCCACCGATCCGCTGCCGAAAGTCCGCGGGAGGCCGGCGAGCACGTCGTCGGGGATCGGGTGGTCGCCGACCAGCCGGAACCAGAGCCGTTGCGGGACGAAGGTCGTCCATGCCGGTTTCTGCAGGACCACGTCGGCGAACCCGGCCGCGTCGAAGTTTCCGGTCCGACCGAGGATCGTCTTCGGTTTCCGATCCTGCCGCTTCGGCTGCAGCACGGCGCGCTCACCGGTGATCACCCAACCGGTCAACGCGCGTGCGGCCTCCCGGACATCCTGTTCGCTGTACTGGCCGACACCGAGGGTGAACAGTTCCATGAACTCGCGGGCCAGGTTCTCATTCGGTGCCTTGAGGGTCGACTTCTCCCCGTCCAGCCAGTCGATCATCGCCGGGTCGGTCAGCATTTCCTTCGCCAGGGTGGGAAAATCGCCGAGCGCGTTGCGGCGGAAGGTCTCGTTCTGCGGCAGCATCAGCGCGACCGGGCGGACCTTGGCGAAGCTGGTCGCGAAGTGCCCGTGCCAGAACCAGGTCAGCTTCTCCACCCCCTGGTGCTCGGCGGCGACCATCCGGGCCAGCCACCAACGGATCAGCGCGGTGCGGTTGGTCTGCTGGACCTTGGCGTAGGCGAGCTTGCTGTCCTGGTCGTTCCGGTCCCGCTTCGGTGTCGGCTGCAGCGTCGGCGGCGGGGTGGCCGCGGCGCCGGGATCATCACCGCTCGGTGTGAGCAGCGTGGTCAGCGTCTGCCGGAAACCGGCCTGCTGGGCACGCTCCCGCTCGGCCGGGGTGGCCGAGAAGGCGTACCGGTCGAGCAGTCGGGTGACCGCCTGGGCTTCGGACAGTTGGGGCATGGCAACCATGCTGGTACGCGGTGGGGTCGCCGGACAGCGGGTACGGTCCGTTCTTCAGCCATCCAACAGGTTCACCCGGCCGTCGAGCAGGTCGTGCAGCGACCCAGCGGGTTCGCACGGTCTTCGAGTAGGTCGCGCAGCGACCCAGCGGGTTCGCACGGTCTTCGAGCAGGTCGCGCAGCGACCGTGTCGAGAAGATCTGGTTCATCTCGACACGCCGACCATTGCTCCGCTTCGCTGCGCATGGTCGGCTACTCGATGAACGTCAGCGGAGGAAGGCCTGGATCAGCGGGCCGGCGGTCTTCGAACCGGATTCCCCGTCGTTGACCCAGACGGCGACGGCGAGATCGCCGCGGTAGGCGATCATCCAGGCGTGGGTGCGCGGCGGGGTCGCGGTGCCGTATTCGGCGGTACCGGTCTTGGCGCCGTCGGCGGTGCCGGAGAGGAAGCTCGCGGTGCCCTGGGAGACCACCAGTCGCATCACCCGCTGCAGCGCGGACGCCTCGTCGGCGGTCAGCGGCCGGCTCGGCTGCGGCGGCGGGTTCCCCGCGACCAGGGTCGGGATCACGGTACGCCCGGCCTGCACCGAGGCGGCGACCGCGGCCATCGCCATCGGTGACGCCTCCACGGTGCCCTGGCCGATCAGCGACTCGGCCTTGCCGACGACATTGGCCGGATCGGGTACCGAGCCGAAGAAGGAGGAGAAGCCGGCGTCGTAGTCGGTGCCCAGCCCGAGGCTGGCCGCCGCCTCCCGCAGCGCCTGCGGGCTGATCCGCTGGCTCTCCGCGATCAACGCGGTGTTGCAGGAGTACGCGACCGCATCGGCCAGGCTCAACCGGCCTACCTTCGATGCCGGGAAATCGCTGTAGTTCTTGAAGGTCCGGCCGTCGACGGTCACCGTGTCGGTGCAGTTCACCGGGGAGTCGGGGGTCATCCCGCTGCGCAACAGCGCGAGCGTGGTGACCACCTTGAAGGTCGAACCCGGGGCGTACCGGCCGAAGGTCGCATCCGGATTGCCACCGTTCCCCGCCGCGTTGGCGGCCGCCACGATCTTGCCGGTGGACGGCTGGATCGCCACCAGGGAAGCAGATCCGGACGCCCGGGAGAGCACCTGCTCGGCCTTCCGCTGGGCCGCGAGATCCAGACTCAGCGCGACATCACCACCGGTCTGGGCCGGTGCCTCGAAGAGCGTGACCGGCTTCATCGGCGCCGGGCTCGGGGTGGCCGCCGACGCGCTCGTACCGGGCGTGGCCGTCGCGGTCGGCGCCGGGGTCGGCGTCGTCCGCGGCACCAGCGACACCTTCGTCCCGGGCCTGCCGCGCAGCTGGGCATCGTCGCGTTTCTGCAGCCCGGAGATCCCGGTCTCATCACCGGGGAAGAGGGTGTAGCTCGACGCGGCGGCGACCTCCGGTGTCGCCGGTCCGGTGGTGCCGATCAGCTCGGGCGCGAACTCCTTGTCGGTGACCAGCGTCTGGTTCGACGGTACGCCGATCGCACCGGGGATCTGCCGCCAGCTGTCGTTCTGCGCCGCCTCCGGGCGCAGCGTGATCGCCTCGACGAACTGGGCCGGGCCGCCGGCGCGGACCTTGCTCAGATAGTTGTCGGGATTGATCTGCAGCGCCTGGGCCAGCCGGCGGGCCGAATCCTCGACCCGGGCCGCATCGACCCGGGACTTGTCGATGCCGACCCGCAGCACCGGCTTGTCCTCGGCGATCACCGCGGAGTCCTTGCCGGTGATCCGACCGCGGGTGGCCGGGGTGTTGGTGTGCACCAGCCGGGTGTCGAGCCCGAGCTGGGGATGGACCAGCTGCGGGGTCCAGTCGAGCACCCACTGGCCGTCGCGGTAGTTCAGCGTCGCGGTGGAGCGATAGGTCCACGGCTGGCCGGCGAACGGCCAGCTGTAGTCCAGGTCGACCGTGGCGACGTCACCATCGGTCTTCGTCCCGGTGACCGTCACCATCGGCTTGACGCCGTCCATGCCGCGGACGATCTCGCTCAGCTGACCGGCGGCGTCCTGGTCGGCGGGCACCTGGCTGAGGTCGGTGCGCTGCAGGCCGTCGATCAGCGCCTGCACCTGCGGCGCCGGGTCCGGTGGCTTCGGCACCGGCGGGGTGGAGAGCTTCGCCGCACAGCCCGACAGCAGCGCGGCCGCGCCGGCGAGCGCGAGCGGTCGGCGTACCGAGCGCAGCATCAGCGGCTGCTCCGCGAGCCACTCGACCCCGAGGATCCCGAGCTCGACGAGCCCGAGCCGGAGGAGCGGGAGGAGCTCGTGGAGCTGGACGAACTGGAGGTGACCTGCCGGGCGAGGGTGGACAGGCTCGGGGCGCTGGACTGGTCGGCGTCGGAGACCACGATCGCGACCGCGAAGGCGTCGGAGTAGCCGACCAGGATCTGGCGGCCGTCCGCCTCACCGGTGACGGCCTCCTTGAGCTGACCGTAGGAGCCGGTGGACTGCTTCATCATGGCCTGCAGGGACTTCGCCTCACCGTCGGTGAGCGGGGGTACGCCGTCCGCGCCGGCCGTCCGGTCGGGCACCACCGACGGGTTCACCGTGCGGCCGGCCTGCACCGAGGCGGCCATCACGGCCAGCGCCAGCGGGGAGGCCTGCACCGCACCCTCGCCGCCCTGGCCGATCAGCGCCTCGGCAGCGGCCAGATCACCGCTGGGTGCGGGGAAACCACCCAGGTTCACCGGCGTGCCCAGATCGGCCTGCCGGGCCAGCCCGAGGGATTTCGCCGCACCCTCCAGCTCACTCGGCCGCAGCTTCGACGCGGCCTGCGCCACTGCCGTCCGGCAGCCGCGGGCCAGTGCCTGCTCCAGCGTCATCGAGTTGCCGTTGTAGCTGAACCCCTTGGGGTTCTCGATGGTCCGGCCGCCGACATTGACGCTGCGCTCGCACGTCACCTTGTCGCTCAGCTTCACCCCGGAGCGGATCAGCGCGAGCGCGGCGACCGGGGAGGCGCCCAGCCCGGGGGCGAGCCTGCCGGTGGTCGAGTCGTCCTTGGCGCGGGCCGGCGGGGAGTCACCGGCGGCCAGCACCGCGCCGCCACCGGGACCGCTGCCGAGCCGCACCACCGCGATCGAGACCGGTTGTTTCGCCTTCGACACCGCGTCCTCGACGCGGGTCTGGACGTCGTCGTCGATCGTGGTCTGCAGGGTCTGCCCGGGCGCGTCGGGGAAATCGGCGACCAGGTTGTCCGACCCGGACTGTGCCGTGCCGGGGGCGGCGTCCCGGGGGACGAGATAGACCTTGTTGCCACCCCGGCCGCGCAGCTGCTGGTCGAAGGTCTTCTGCAGCCCGCTCTGGCCGACGACGTCACCTGGATAGATGGTGCCGCCGGAGTTCGCGACCTCCTGCTCGGTCGCATAGCCGACGGTGCCGAGCAGCGCCTTGGCGTACCCGGCGGACTTGGCGGCCGGCAGATTCACGGTGCGCGACTCGGCACCCTTGGTCCGGCTGTAGTTGGCGGGGATCTCCTCGGTGCGGACCGGGGCGGCGTCGACGAAGGCGTTCGGGCCGGCGGCGGCGACCTTCTGCTGGTACGCCGCCGGGTCCAGGTTGAGCTGGTCGGCGATGGTGCGGGCCGAGGACTGCTGGTCGCCGGTGTTGGGCACGGCCGCCTTGTTCAGTCCGAGCATCTGCAGCGGGGTGCTCTGCACCAGCACGGTCGCGCCGCGGCCGGTGATGGTGCCGCGCTCGGTGGTGGTGCGGTTGCGCTCCAACCGGTTGCCGGTGGTGAGCTTGGGGTGCAGCACCGAGGGTTCCCAGATCAGCTGCCAGGTCCCCTTGTCATCGACCAGGGTGGCCTTGGACTCATAGGCCCAGTCGGCCGAGAGCGGCCAGCTGTAGTCGAAGTCGACGGTGGCGGTGTTGCCGGCCCGCCGGATGTCCTGCACGGTGACCTTGGGCAGCAGCCCGTTCATCCCCCGCAGCAGCACCGGCAGGTCGGCGTTGGGGTCGCCGCTGCGCAGCGGCACGTTCTGCAGGCTGCCCGTGGACAGGCCCTGGGCGACGGCTGCGGCGGCGTCCTCGACGGTCGCGGCGGGCGGGCTCTGGCTGCCGGAGGCGTCGTCCGAACCACCGCCGCAGGCGGTCAGCAGGGTGGCCGTGGTGACCGCCAGAGCGATCGGAACACGCGTCCGCACGAAAGACTTCCTCCAGACAGATCCCCGGAGCATCGCCGTCGCGGGGTGTCGACAAACTGGGTCCAATTGTATGCGACCGTTTCAATCGCTGGCGGTGATGACGCGATCGGCGCGCGTGTAGACGTTGAGCCGGGGTGGCCGGACGAAGCCGAACAGCGTCATGCCGGCCTCCTCGGCGCACTCGACCGCCAGCGAGGAGGGCGCCGAGACCGCGGCGAGTGCCGGGATGCCCGCCATCAGGGCCTTCTGGGTCAGTTCGAAGGAGGCCCGGCCCGAGACGACCAGCACCGAGCCGGTCGCCGGCAACCGGCCGTTCAGCAGCGCCCAGCCGATCACCTTGTCCACCGCGTTGTGCCGGCCCACGTCCTCGGCGCTGTGCAGCAGCTCACCGGCGGCGGAGAACAACCCGGCCGCGTGCAGCCCGCCGGTCCGGGAGAAGGTGCGCTGGTGCTCCCGCAACCGGTCCGGCAGCTCGGCGATGATCGCCGGGTCCAGGCGTACCGGATCGCTCGCCACGTCCCAGCGCAACTGCTGGGTGATCGCGTCGATGCTGGCCTTGCCGCACACCCCGCAGGAGGAGGTGGTGTAGAAGTTGCGGGTCGGGTCGACCGCCGGCGGCGGGACGTGTGGCGCGAGCTTCAGCTCCAGCACGTTGTAGGTGTTCCGGGTGGTCGGCTGGTCGAGCACCCGCAGACCATCGCCCGCGGCGCCGTCGACCAGCAGCTCGTCGAGTTCCTCCACCGCGCCGGCGCAGTAGCGCGCGGTGAGCACGTCGTCGGGGCCGGCGATGATCCCTTCGGTGGCGAGGAATCCGTGCGCCAGCTCGATGTCGTTGCCGGGGGTGCGCATCGTCACCGCCAGTGGCGTCCCGTCGAGTCGGATCTCCAGCGGTTCCTCGGCGGTCAGCGAGTCGCTGCGCCGGGACGTGCCCTCGCCGAGAGTGATCCGGGTGACCGGGCGGCGTACCGTGACCCGGCCCATCAGTGCCCTGCCTGGCTGCGCATCCCCCGATCGTACGCGGGCATGGCAGGATCACCGCATGGCCCACCCGCTGCGATTCGCCGAGGACGACCCGCACCTGGCGCGGGTCCGGGAGATCTGCCTGGCGCTGCCCGAGGCCGCGGAGAAGATCTCGCACGGGCACCCGAACTTCTTCACCAGGAAGGTGTTCGCGGTCTTCGGCGGTGTCGTCAAGGGCGATCACGGTTCCGGGGAGTACGCCGACTCCATGCTGTTCCTGCCCGATCGCGAGGAGCGCGAGGCGCTGCTCGGTGACGAACGGTTCTTCGTACCGGCCTACTACGGCCCGGGCGGTTGGCTGGGCATCAACTTCCGCACCGTGACGCCGGACTGGGCCGAGGTCGCCGAACTGGCGGACATGTCCTATCGCAACACCGCGACCGCCCGGCTGGTCAGGGAGTTGGACGCCCGGGCGTAACATCCGCGCCATGACCGAGCAGCCGAGCCACCACCAACCGGGGCACCTGCACCCCTCCGCCCGTTCCGCGGCCGTACCGCCGTTCGAGGTGATGACGGTGCTGCACAAGGTCTTCGAGCTGCGCGCCGCCGGGATCGAGGTGATCTCGCTGTGCGCCGGGGAACCGTCGGCGGGTGCGCCCCAGGGGGTGCGTCGGCGCGCCGCCGAGGTGGTCACCGATGGCACCGCGCTGGGTTACTCGAACGCCACCGGGTTGATCGAGCTGCGCCTGGGACTCGCCCGGCACTACCGCCGCTGGTACGGGCTGGAGGTCCCGATCCGCAACATCGCGATCACCACCGGGTCCTCCGGCGCCTTCCTGACCAGCTTCCTGGCCGCCTTCGACGCCGGCGACCGGGTCGCGCTCGCCCGGCCGGGCTATCCGGCGTACCAGAACATCCTGACCAGCCTCGGTCTCGAGGTCGTCGAACTCGACTGCGGCCCCGCCGAACGCTTCCAGCCCACCATCGACCTGCTCGACCGGGCGTACGCCGAGGCGCCACTCGCCGGGCTGGTGGTCGCCTCGCCCGCCAACCCGACCGGCACCATGCTCGCCGCGGGACAGCTCGCCGAACTGGCCGACTGGTGCCGGGAGCGCGGGGTGCGGCTGATCAGCGACGAGATCTACCACGGCGTCACCTACGGCGCCTCGGTCGGCGACTGCGCCTGGACCCATGACCGCAACGCGATCGTGGTCTCCTCATTCTCCAAGTACTGGGGGATGACCGGCTGGCGGCTCGGCTGGGCGCTGGTGCCCGACGATCTGGTCGGCGCCTTCGAGGCGCTCACCGGCAACCTGTCACTGTGTCCACCGGTACCGGCGCAGTACGCCTCGGTGGAGGCGTTCACCGAGCAGGCATACGCCGAGGGGGTCGCGCAGGTCGCCGACTACGCCGCCGCCCGGCAGGTGGTGCTCGACCATCTCGACGAGCTCGGCTGGGTGGACGTCGCACCGGCCGACGGGGCCTTCTATTTCTATGCCACGATCACCCCGGTGCTCGGCCCCCATCCCGACTCCCGCGCCTGGTGCGAGGCACTGCTGGACCAGCAGCGGGTGGCCATCACCCCCGGTCTGGACTTCGACACCGCACACGGTGACCAGGCGGTCCGGATCTCGCTGGCGGCCGGTGCGGCGGCGGTCGCCGAGGCCGTCCGGCGGATCCTGGAATTCCAGCGGGGGTTGGGAGTCAGCGCCCCGACAGCCGGGTGATCGGCACCCAGGCCGCCACCATGATCGAGGCCGCGACCAGGCTGATCGTCTTGTTGAGGACGTCCTGACCACCGATCACCCCGATCACCGCCCAGGCGAGCAGGGCCAGCGCGACGAGCACCAGCAGCGGCCGGATCGAGGCGCCGATCAGCCCGGTCAGCGAGGTCGCCGCGCCGGGGCCGAAGACGCCGACCATCAACCCGACGAAGGTGCCGATCAGGATGCCGTAGAAGGTCCGGGCATAGTCGGTGTGACCGAGCCAGCCGAGCACCGGCGAGGCCACCACGATGATGCCGGCGACCAGGCTGATCGCGCGGGCACTGCGCACGGTCGGCGAGCGCCGCGCGGGGGCTGGATGCAGATCGGTAGGGCTCACTCGTTCAGCCTAGTCGCCGGTTCGGAGGAGTCCTCGGCCGCGTGGCGCGCAGAACGGCGCGCGCGGACCCGGCGGACGATGAAGAGGATCAGGGCGATGGCGACCACGGCGATCACGACGTTCTGCAGCACCCCGGTCCAGCGCTCGACCAGCTGCCAGTTCGCGCCGAGCTGCCAACCGGCCAGGATCAGCACGGTGTTCCAGATCCCCGACCCGAGCAGGGTGTAGAAGGTGAACTGCCACCACGGCATCCGCTCCACCCCGGCCGGGATCGAGATCATGCTGCGGAACAGCGGCAGCAACCGGCCGAAGAAGACCGCGGAGCGGCCGTGCCGGTTGAACCAGGCGACGGTGCGATCGATGTCGGAGACCTTCATCAGCGGCATCCGGTCGGCGAACACCCGCAGTCGCTGGACGCCCAGCTTCACCCCCAGCAGATAGAGCGCCCAGGCGCCGACCACCGATCCGGCAGTGGTCCAGGCGATCGCCGAGGTGAGGCTGAAACGGCCCCGGCTGGCGGTCAATCCGGCCAGCGGCAGGATGACCTCGCTGGGCACCGGCGGAAAGATGTTCTCCACCGCGACCGCGATCCCGGCCCCGGGCGCACCGATGGTCTGCATCAGGCCGACCAGCCAGTTGATGAGCGGCCCCAAGAAGTTGCCCACGCCGAAATCCTAGGGAAGTCGACAAAATGTGAGACGGGACACGAGACCACCTTTTGAAACTTACGGTCCCGTAGCTTACGGTTGCGTATGTGAGCCTCCACCAGAGCGTACGCCGCCGCCGACTGGTCGGTGGGCTGCGTTGGCTCGCGGAATCGCTCGCCACGCCGCTGGCGCCCGGGGACTTCTGGGATCTGATCGATCCGCTGCGCCCGGGGGCCGAGCTGCGCGGCCGGATCCTCGCGATCCGGGCCGAAACCCCCGATGCCGCCACGCTGGAGATCCAGCCGGGGCGGGATTGGCTGGGGCACCGGCCGGGGCAGTATGTGCGCCTCGGCGTCGATGTCGACGGCGTCCGGCAACACCGGGCGTACTCGATCACCTCGCCGGTCGGTGCACCCACCCTGACCATCACGGTCAAGGCGATCCCCGACGGTGCGGTCAGCAACCATCTGGTCCGGCACGCCCGGGTGGGGGAGCTGGTGCGGCTCAGCCAGGCCACCGGTGACTTCTCCCTCGGTGACCCGACCTCGGGCCCGGTGCTGTTCCTGACCGCCGGTTCCGGGATCACCCCGATCCTCGGCATGCTGCGCAACCACCTCGACGAGCTCACCGACGCGGTGCTGCTGCACAGCGCCCCCCGGCCGCTCGATGTGATCGCCCGCGAGGAGCTCGAGGGGTACGCCGCAGCGGGCCGGCTGCGACTGCGCTGGCGGCACACCGCCACCGAACCGATGCTGCAGCTCGGCGAGCTGGACGCCCTGGTCCCCGACTGGCGGGACCGCCGGGTGCTGGCCTGCGGGCCGATCGGGCTGCTGGACGCCTGCGAGGCGCACTGGGCCGAGCACGCGCTCGGCGACCGGTTGCACACCGAACGCTTCCGGCCCGCACCCTTCGCCGCGATCGGCGCCGGCGGCACGGTGTCCTTCACCGCCTCCGGGCGCAGTGTCACCGCCGAGGGCTCCCAGCCCCTGCTCGACGCCGGGGAGGCCGCCGGGATCCCGATGCCGTCGGGGTGCCGGATGGGCATCTGCCGCGGCTGCCTGGTGCCGCTGCGCCGCGGTGCGGTTCGCGATCTGCGCAACGGGGTATTGACCACTGCGGACGAGGATCCGATCCATATCCAGACCTGCGTCTCGGCTGCCGCCGGTGACTGCGAACTCGATCACTGACCGAGGAGATCCGATGACCCTGTCCCTCGAGGCGCGCGACCACGCGCGATCCGATGGGCTCGACGAGACCGGCTTCCGGGCGCTCGATGAGGCGACCATCGACCGGATCGGGGCGGAACTGGACGCGATCCGAGCCGAGGTGACCGCCGACCTCGGGGCCGAGGATGCGGCGTACATCCGCCGGATCATCCGGATCCAGCGCAGCCTGGAGCTGACCGGCCGGGTGGTGCTGCTGTTCTCGATCCTGCCGCCGGCCTGGCTGGTCGGCACCGCCGCACTCTCGGTCGCGAAGATCCTGGAGAACATGGAGATCGGGCACAACGTGCTGCACGGTCAGTGGGACTGGATGCGCGATGACAGGATCCACTCGACCACCTGGGACTGGGATGCGATCAGCCCGGTCCGGCAGTGGCAGCGCTCGCACAACGACACCCATCACACCTGGACCAATGTGCTCGGCCGCGACGAGGACCTCGGCTACGGGATCATCCGCGTCGACGAGAAGCAGCCCTGGACGCTGGCCTCGCTGCCCCAGCCGCTGGTCGCCATCCTCAACGCGATGTTCTTCGAATACGGCATCGCGGCCTATGACATGCGACTCGGCCCCTACCTGAAGGGTGAGGTGGATCGCGAGGAGTTCCGCCGCAATGCCCGCGAGGTGCTGGCCAAGCTGCGCCGTCAGGTCACCCGCGACTACCTGGTCCATCCGCTGCTGTCGGGCCCGAGCTTCCTGCACACGCTGACCGCCAATGTGGTCGCCAATGTGGTCCGCAACGTGTGGAGCAACTCGATCATCATCTGCGGCCACTTCCCCGACAACGTGCAGACCTTCACCGAGGAGGATCTGGTCGGCGAGACCCGGGGTCGTTGGTACGTGCGGCAGATGCTCGGCTCGGCGAACATCTCCGGCGGCCGATTGCTGCACATCCTCAGCGGCAACCTGTCCCACCAGATCGAGCACCACCTGTTCCCCGACCTGCCGAGCAACCGGCTGGCCGAGGTGGCGCCGAAGGTCCGGGCGATCCTGGAACGGCACGGGCTGGAATACGTGACCGGCCCGTTCCACCGTCAGCTCGGTCAGGTGTGGGCGACGATCTTCCGGCTTTCCCTGCCCAACAAGGAGGTCGGGCGCTCGCGGCT
Organism: Enemella evansiae; assembly: GCF_002250705.1. GTDB lineage: Bacteria > Actinomycetota > Actinomycetes > Propionibacteriales > Propionibacteriaceae > Enemella > Enemella evansiae. The sequence continues at coordinate 5,972 of NZ_NMVP01000016.1, read as the reverse complement.
GCGTACCATCGGTGCCGCGGTCGCCGACAAGCTCGGCGTACGCCGGGGGCGGCCGGCGCTCGGTCGATCACTCCGAACTCATATCCCTGCTGTGTGAACCAGGTGATCGCCCCGGGCAGCGCCTGGGTTGGTCATCGACCTGTCGGCGGCGTCATCTCCGCCGGTGACTGAACCGTGGCCGCGTACGATCGGCGACGGAGGTGTATTGAGGTATGCGGGTTGCGTTGGCCCTGGGCTCGGGAGGGGCGCGCGGATACGCGCATATCGGTGTGATCGCCGAACTCCACGAGCGCGGGCATGAAGTGGTATCGGTCGCCGGCACGTCGATGGGGGCACTCGTCGGCGGATTGCAGGCGGCCGGCCGGTTGGAGCCGTTCACCGAGTGGGCGACGGGATTGACCCAGCGGGATGTCTGGCGGCTCCTCGACCCGGCCCTGACCGGGCCCGGGGTGATCAAGGCCGAGCGGGTGATCGCCCGGGTCAGCCAGATCCTCGACGGGGCCCGGATCGAGCAGTTGCCGATCCCGTTCACCGCGGTCGCCACCGACCTGGACAGCCGCCGCGAGGTCTGGTTCCAGCGCGGCCCGCTGGATGCCGCGATCCGTGCCTCCATTGCGATTCCGAGCTTCATCACCCCGGTCGTCATCAATGGCCGGACGCTGGTCGACGGCGGCCTGGTCAACCCGGTGCCGATCGACGCGACCTTCGGCTCGGTCGCCGACTTCACCGTCGCGGTGAACCTGGCGGGGTTGCCCGGTGCGACCCACGGGCCGCCGGTACGCGAGTCCAGCCAGCCCGAGCCCGGTGCGCCCTGGTTCGAGCGGATCCGCCGCGGCTTCGGCCATCTCGACATGGACTGGCTGCGGGCCCGGGGTGCCGAGCGCGGTGACCAGGCCGCCTTGCCGACCGCCGCCGAGGAGGTCGTCGACAAGGCCGCGCAGACCGCGCAGGCGGTCGCCGAGGTGGACCCGGACCTGGTCTTCGGAGCGCTGCCGCGGGGACTGAAGACCACCGATGTGATCGTGCAGTCGCTGGATGCGATGCAGGCGATGATCACCCGCTACCGGATGGCGGCGAATCCGCCGGATGTGCAGATCACCATCGCCGCCGATGCGGCCGGCACCCTGGATTTCCATCGGGCGAGCGAGATGATCGCGCTGGGCCGGGAGAAGGCGAAGCAGGCCCTCGACGTCACCGACTACTGAGCGGGGTCCACACTGGTGGGATGGCTGAGGTGACGTTGCGGGTACGCATCCGTGGGCAGGTGCAGGGAGTGTTCTTCCGGCAGTCCACGCTGGACCAGGCACGCCGGCTGGGTGTCCGTGGCTGGGTCGCGAACCGCTCCGACGGGTCGGTCGAGGCCCTGGTCGCCGGGCCGGCCGATGCCGTCCAGCGGCTGGTCGACTGGGCCCATCGGGGTCCCGAGCCGGCGACGGTGGACTCGGTCGAGACCACCGAGGACCCGGAGGCCGAGGTGCCCGCCGGCTTCGAGGTCCGCTCCGTGGCGTAACGGGCGGCGAGACACCAGCAACTGTCGCCGGACCCCAGTTGCAGTAGGGGTCTCACCACAGTTTCTGGTGTCTCGCGAAGCCCGGATCAGCCGACTCGACGACGGCATGGCGCTCGCAACGCCGGCGCTCAGTCGGCCTGATCGAGGCCGACGGCGAGCGCCTTGACCGGGCCCCGGCCGGTGCTGAACTCGAGTTCGGCGCCGCGGCCCATCGGGTGGCAGCCGACCAGCACGATCGACTCGTGCTGCAGCCGGATCGCCAGGATGGCCAGCTGGCCACCCTGGCTGCGGACCAGCACCACGGTGCCGTCGGCGAACTGCAACCGGGTGGCGCCGGTCGTCGGCGCCCGGCGGATCCCGCGCAGTGGCGCCGCCCGCCGGATCACCGGTTCCAGCAGCGCCACCACCGCCGCCGAGGACAGCTCGTCCAGGGCGGGATCCAGTGGCAGATCCGGGTCCGGGGACGCGGCAGCGGCCGGCTGCGGCGTACGCATCCTGCGAAGCCCCCAGCCGGTGAACACCAGCACCACCCCGAGCAGCCCGAGCCACCAGTTCACCCTTCCAGTGTCCGCCCGATCGCTCGCCAGGTGAAGCCCTTTTTCGTCGGTCGTCGAGACCCTGTGGAGAGTTGGAGGAGAAGCCCACTCGGTCCAATATTTGATCAAATATCCGCAAAACTTGCGACCATGTCCTAGTTTGAGGGGCATATTGGATCAGATGAGTCCGGTTGGGATGAGGAGACAAGGATGTCCACCAACAGTCTGCAGGAGCGTCTCGATAACGCCCCGATGTCCAGATACCAGTGGCTGATCGTCGGATTGTGCCTGCTGCTGAACGCCCAGGACGGCTTCGACATCTCCGCGGTGGCATACGCCTCCACCGGGATCACCGACGAATGGGGGCTGACCGGCACCGAGCTGGGCACCGTGATCAGCGTCGGGCTGCTCGGCATCGTCGTCGGCTCCTTCCTGCTCGCCCCGCTCGCCGACCGGCTGGGCCGCAAGAACGCGGTGATCATCGCGCTGGTCCTCGATGCCATCGGGATGGCTGTCTCGGCGATCGCCCAGAGCCCGGCCGAACTGATCGTCGGCCGGCTGATCACCGGCATGGGCGTCGGCGGGGTGATCGCCTGCCTGAACGTGATCGCCAGCGAATACTCCAGCCCGCGGCTGCGCGGGATGAGCGTCGGCATCTTCACCGCCGGTTACGGCATCGGGGCCACCGTCGGCGGGATCGGCGCGGCGACCCTGCTCGGCAGCTACGGCTGGCGCTCGATCTTCGTCGTCGGCACGGTGATCACGGTCGTCGTCCTGGTGCTGGTGATCGTCGTGCTGCCGGAGTCGATCGGCTATCTGGTCACCCGGCGACCACGAAATGCCCTGCAGCGCTTGAACAGGATCGCGGTCCGCCTCGGTCAACCGGCGCTGGCCGAGTTGCCGCAGCGACCCACCGAGCAGCGCACACCGGGTCTGCTGCACCAGGTGGCCGCGCTCTTCGCCCCGCACCTGCGCACCCGCACCCTGCTGCTGTGGGCCGGCTTCTTCTGCTCCCAGTTCGCGTTCTACTTCCTCAGTGGCTGGACGCCGCGGCTGACCGTGGTCGCCGGGCACAGCCAGGAGCAGAGTGCCCTGGTCGGGCTGCTGCTGTCCCTGGGTGGTTCCACCGGTGCGCTGATCTTCGGGATCATCTCGGTACGCCTCGGCGCCGAACGCCTGGTGATCGGTTACGGGATGCTCGGCGCGCTCGCCTTCGTCGGCCTCGGGCTCGCCCTGCAGGCCGCGCCGCTGGGCGGGGTGATCGGGGTCGCGATCGCAGCCGGGCTGCTCTGCAACGGTCTGATCGTCGGCTGGTTCACCCTGGCCCCCAGCCTGTACCCGCCGAGTGCACGGGCCACCGGCGTCGGTTGGGCGAACGGGGTGGGCCGGATCGGTTCCATCCTGTCCCCGCTGGCGGTCGGGATGCTGCTCGATGCCGGCTGGCCGCTCGTCGCCCTGTACGCCTTCGCCGGCGTCTTCCTGGTGCTGGTGGGCGTGGTCGCGTTCGCCTATCGACGGGCGCATGCCGCGGCCGACGCCGCCGTGATCCCGCCGGTCGCGGTGGCCGAGGATCGCGCGGCGCCAACTGGGTAAGGGAACGGAGATCGGGGGTTTCCGGAGCCCCGACCCCCGGCTGCGGCCCGCGGTCGGGGCTCTGGAAAACTCGTGGTACACCGAGGGAAGGAGAACCACCATGACCGAGGAGCAGTTCCCTGCTGATGCCAACACCTCCGGCAGCCTGGCCGGCACCGGGAGCGGTGCGGCATCCGACCTGCACAGCCTGACCGCGGGCCCCGACGGCCCGATCATGCTGCACGACACCCACTTCGTCGAGCAGATGGCCCATTTCGACCGCGAGCGAGTGCCCGAGCGCGTGGTGCACGCCAAGGGTTCGGGTGCCTTCGGCACCTTCGAGGTGACCGGTGACGTCTCGCAATACACCAAGGCGGCGCTCTTCCAGCCGGGTGCGAAGACCGACATGCTGGCCCGATTCTCCACCGTGGCAGGAGAAATGGGCTCGCCGGACACCTGGCGTGACCCGCGCGGCTTCGCGCTGAAGTTCTACACCGACGAGGGCAACTACGACCTGGTCGGCAACAACACCCCGATCTTCTTCATCCGCGACACGATGAAGTTCCCGCACTTCATCCGCTCCCAGAAGCGCCGCGGTGGCAACGGTCTGCGCGACAACCAGATGCAGTGGGACTTCTGGACCCTGACCCCGAGTCGGCACACCAGGTCACCTACCTGATGGGTGATCGCGGCATCCCGCGTTCCTACCGCTACATGAACGGCTACGGCTCGCACACCTACATGTGGATCAACGCCGCCGGGGAGAAGTTCTGGGTCAAGTACCACTTCCACTCCGACCAGGGCGTGGAGGGGTTGACCGGCGAGGAGGCGCTCCAGGTCGCCGGTGAGGACGCCGACGCGCACCGCCGTGACCTCTACACCGCCATCGAGGAGGGCGACTTCCCGAGCTGGACGCTGCGGGTGCAGGTGATCCCGTTCGAGGAGGGCTTCAGCTACCGGGTCAACATCTTCGATGTCACCAAAACCGTTTCCCACAAGGATTACCCGCTGATCGACGTGGGGAAGATGACGCTGAACAAGAACCCGGAGAACTTCTTCGCCCAGATCGAGCAGGCGGCCTTCGAGCCGTCCGCGCTGGTACCGGGCATCGGTTTCTCCCCGGACCGGATGCTGCTCGGCCGGGTGTTCTCCTATGCCGACACCCACCGGCACCGGATCGGCGCCAACTACCTGCAGCTGCCGGTCAACAAGCCGCGCACCCAGGGCCACACCTACGCCTACGACGGCCCGATGGCCTACGACCACTCCGGGGACGCGGCGATGTACGCGCCGAACACCCAGGGCACTCCGTTCTCCGATCAGACCGGCGTCTCCGACGAGTCGTTCAAGGTCGACGGTGATCTGGTACGCCGGGCGCAGACCGTGCGCTCGGCCGAGGACGACGACTTCTCCCAGGCCGGCACGCTGGTCCGCGAGGTCTTCGACGACGCCCAGCGCGACCGGTTCGTGAAGACCGTGGTCGGCCACCTCAAGGGCGGTGTCTCCGATGAGGTGCTGAAGCGCGCCTTCGACTACTGGAAGAACGTCGACGCCAGCATCGGTGAGCGGATCGAGCAGGCGTACAACGCCGACGATGCCGGGGACAATCCCGGCGGCCAGGCCGACGAGGCGGCCGAGCGGCTGGAGACCGCGGAGCGTGAGAGCGCGACGCAGGCCAGCAACTGATCAACCGCACCGAAGCGTGACCCCGGGTCGAAACTCTCGACCCGGGGTCAATGCTTTTTCACCGACTGGTTAAGACTCTCTCAGCCGGCGCTGGGCCGCGCCCCGTAAGGGTGAACCCTGAAATGACAGGGGTGTGATCTTCCGCGGAGGCGCATGGTGCCCGCATTTCCTTGTGTGGTTCAGGTTTCACGTGTGACGAGTGGTACTCAAGAATGGCGATCGACCTGTCGATAGAACCTGAGGAACCCCCATGAGAGTCGTGCTGCGGCTGTTGGCCGTGCTGAGTGTGCTGGCCGCGATGCTGGTCGGCGGGGGGCCGGGTGCCGATGCGGCACCGACCTCGCCCACGCCGAGCGCGACCCCCGAGGCCACCCCAGAGCCCACTGCCGAATCGGCACCCGCGCCGGTCGCTTCCGCGCGGGCGACCGCGACCGCGACCCCGCAGTGCGCACCGACGCCGACTCCCACGGCCGACCCGACGGCGACGCCCAGCGCCACCCCCGGTGCGACACCCGGCACCCCCGCCGCGTCACCCACCTCGGTCACCGACCCCTGCGCGACGCCGACCCCGACCCCGAGCAGCAGGCCCACCGAGACGGCCGAACCGGGCGGCGCACCGGCCGGGCCCGACCCGCGCTGCATCACCGCCCGGGCGCTGTGCATCCCGA